>NZ_JABUMS010000018.1:0-163521 GCF_013336705.1 Myxococcus sp. CA051A
CTCATGGTGCGAGTGCATGCCTACCTCAACGCGCGGAATGCACAGCGCTCTGCCTGTCCATCCCTGCGTCGAGCCGACCTCAGGCGTGCCTCCTGACGTCGTGCGGGAATCGAGATCGTTGGTTTAGGGCTTCCATGTCGGCCAATGCGTCGGCGGGGATGACCAGGAGGTCCGCTCCGGAGCGGAGCGCCGCGACGTCGAAGGCCTCCACGCGGCTGTCGGCGGGGTTCTCGGTGAGGGATTCGACGTGGAGCGTCTGCGTGATGCCCAGGGCGCGCGAAAGGGCCTGGAGGTGCGAGGTCTGCTCGGGCGCCGAGCCGGTGGTGAGGGCGATGAGCTCGGAGGGCAGGGCGCAGCGGGAGAGAAAGGTCGCCACCGAGCCGAGTCCCCGTCCATCTGGAGCGATGGCCACGGCCATGCGTGACGGGGCCCTGGGCGCGGTGGCGGGGGCCTTCCCGATGTTGAGCACGGGGACGTGCTCGCGCAGCGAGAGCGTGAGCATGGCGCTGACCCGGGCACGAGGGGACGTGTCGAGGTGGGGACCGAGGACGACGAGCTCGGCGCCGTGCTTCGTGGCGGCCTCGATGAGTGAGCGGGTATCGAGGTGGGTTTCGAGTGCGCCACTGACCTGGAGTGTGGGGCTCCAGGCGTGCAGGGCGTGTCGAAGCCGGTCCAGGACGGTGAGGCTCGCGGGAGGAGGGGCCTCCAACTCGCTGCGCTCGGGGACCAGGCCGTACAGATAGACGGCCTCGGGCGCGGCGCTCAGCCGTCGAACCGCGTGGAGCACCGCCTCGGACTCCGAGCCGGCATCGAAGACGACCACTAGACGACGGAACATGGCGCGCGCGGTTCCCAGGACAGCCTGTCGCCCGCCTTCACCGACTCACGGCTCCAGCGGTCGACCGAGGAACCATTATGCCGGGATTGAGCCGTGGTGGCGCCCTTCGATGGAGGGCGTCGAGGTTTTGGAGTGGGGGCCGGGGTTCGAACTCCCGATGCCGCGCTTTCCTGGGATTTGTCGTATGGAATTGCAGGCGGATTGGAATTGATTGCCTGAGGCAACGAGTCTGTGATTTGCGTGGGGATTTGTTGGTCTTCGGATTCATGGCCATTCCATCGCGTTGCAAGAGGCGTCCGTTGATGGCGCTCGTCGTGGCGAGTGTCATGCGTTGTGGAGACGGGGTGTTCGAGAAGGAGGTCCATGGGGAAGCGGGGACAGTCCCTCGCTCATTGGTGGACTTCGCGGTGGGCATCTCGGATTCGGATGCGGAGACGTTCACCCATCCGGCCTGGGGCGGGCTCAACGTGAAGCGGGCGCGAGTCGTCGTGCCCTATGACGTGGCGCAGCGACCTGTGAACGACGCCCGGAGACTGAAGTTCGAGGCGTGGTTGCAGGCGACGGCGGCGAAGGCCGTGGAGCCCTACGTGACGCTCGGACCGAGCGATCTGCGCAAGGCGGCGAATGGGAAGTTCCTGGCGCCCACGGACGTGGAGTTCCGCGCGGCCTTCGAGTCATTCCACGCGACGTACCCGGCCATCACCCTGGTGGGAGCCTGGAACGAGCCGAACTTCCCGAACTCCGTCCTGCAGAGCGGAGTCCCGTTGGATCAGCCCACGTGTGCCAGTGAGGACCTGGAGAACTGCGGGCCGCTGAGGGCGGCGTTCTACTACCGGCTCGTCGTGAGCATCTGTCCGGACTGCACGGTGGCGGCGGGGGAGTTCGACGCGACGCCGAACGACCCGTACTGGGATCGCTATCGCATCTTCCTGCGGAGCCACCGGCCCAACCTGTGGAGCATCCATCCGCACCATGATGCCAATCGCTATCAGGCGAGCGGTGCGCACTGCGTACCGGGAGACCAGGGCTGCACGACGCGGACGTTCGTGAACTGGCTCGGGGGGCTGGATGCGAGCTGGGACGTGGGGCACATCTGGCTGACAGAGGTGGGCGCATTCTACCGGAACGCGGATGGGCAGGTGTTCGGTGACGTGTCCCAACGAGACACCACGAAGTTCATCCTGCGACTGCCGAACCTGAGCGGGCGAATCACCCGCATCTACTATTACAACTCCGCGAACCAGTGCTCGACGGCGGCCAACTGCGCCATGCAGGACCGGGGCATCATCGCGCCAGAGCCCTGGGATGGAAGCCCCCTGGGGTATGACACCGCCGGCCGCATCCGACCGTCTTATGCCGTGCTGAGGGACAGGGACACCAACGGGCCCTGAACGCCAGCGTGACAAGGGGCTTGAAAGGCCACACAGCAAGGACAGTAGGGTGCCGCCTCCCCCGCGTCACCCCGGAGACTGTCCATGAAGCGATGTCAGTGGTTGGGTCTTGGCGTGGCCTTGGTCGCCCTGGTCCTGGCGGGCTGCAATGATACGCAGTCAGAAGAAGTCCAATCGTCAGGGATTGAGCAGTCCTCGGCCGTATTCGCCCTGGCGCCCGCGCGTGTGCCGAAGTCGGTGGGCAAGAAGGTCTACGCCCACTTGATGCCGTGGTTCGAGACCCAGGCCTCATCCGGCAATGGGTCCTGGGGCATCCACTGGACGATGGCGAACCAGAACCCCAACAACGTGGATGGCTCCGGCCGGCGGCAGATTGCCGCGCACTACTACCCGCTGATTGGCCCCTATGCCTCCGGGGACAAGGACGTCATCGAGTACCAGTTGCTGCTGATGAAGTACGCCGGTGTGGACGGCGTCCTCATCGACTGGCCCGGCACGGTGAATGCCTGGGACTATCCGAAGAACAAGCAGAACTCCGAGGCCCTCATCGCCCGCACCGCGGCGGTGGGCCTGGACTTCGCCATTGTCTACGAGGACCACAACATCCAGCTCGCGGCGAACGCGGGCATCATCACCGACAAGCTCGCTGCGGGGCGGGCGGACATGGGCTACCTGAGGGACCACTACTTCCCCCAGGGCAACTACATCCGGGTGAACAACGCACCGCTGCTGCTCGACTTCGGTCCGCAGACATTCCAGACGCCGTCGGACTGGACGAACCTCTTCGCCTCGCTGTCACCCAAGCCGGCGTTCCTCACGCTCTGGTACGAGTCCCAGGAGGCGGGCGCCAACGCGAGCGGCGAGTACGCGTGGATCTACTCGGACTTCATGGCGGGGCTGAATCACTTCTACGCCAACCGTCCCCTGGGCCTGAAGATGGGCGTGGCCTACCCGGGCTTCCACACGTTCTACAGCTCGGGCGGCTGGGATGGCCCCACCTGGAGCATTCCCCACAACGGGCTGGGCTCGTTCCAACAGACGCTGGACGCGGCCCTCGGGAGCAGTGTCGGCCATATCCAACTCGCGACGTGGAACGACTATGGCGAAGGCACCATGCTCGAACCAACGCGTGAATTCGGCTACGGCTTCCTCACCACACTCCAGCAGCGGCTGGGCGTGCCCTATTCACAGCGCGAGCTGGAGCTCATCAACACCCTCTACCAGCAGCGCAAGCAGCACGCCGGCAACGCGGCGAGGCAGGCTGAACTGGACCAGGCCTTCCAGCACCTCGTCGCGCTCCAGGTCGCCCAGGCGGAGGCCATCCTCAATGGTGGCTCCACGCCCACGACGGTTCCGCTCACCAACCCCAGCTTCGAGTCAGGCATGACGGGCTGGTCCACGTGGTCTCCCAATGGCACGGAGTGGGCGGCCTTCAGCGAGACGTACAACGGGGCTCAGTCCGGGGCCTATCACCTGACCCACTGGGGCACGGCGGCGTACGAGGCGTGGACGTACCAGGTCATCACCGGCCTTCCATCCGGCAGCTACAAGGTGAGCGCGTGGGTGCGAAAGGGCGGCGACTTCGGGCTCGCGCGCCTCCAGGCGAAGACGTGTGTCTCGTGCGAGCCGGTCTTCACCTCGCTCGGGACGTATGGCTCCTGGACGCGGGTGGAGACGCCGAGCATCTCCGTGACCGGAGGCACGCTGGAGCTGGGCTTCCACACCCAGGCCCCGGCGATGAACGGCGCCAACTTCATCCACATGGATTCCATCGAGCTGCGCAGGCAGTAGAGCGTGTACCTTGGCTTATCGGCATAGGCAGCAAGTCAAGAAATTGCTGGATGTGGTGCAACTCGGTGGCTAAAGTATCGACTCCCCCAAGGTTGAAGAGGAGTTGCCATGTCGATATCGCAGCGCATCTTGTTGGGCTGTGTCCTGTTCTTCGCGCAGGGCGCGTTGGCCGCGCAGGGGCAGATCCTCGCGCGACCCCAGGCGACGGTGCCGGGCATCAGCTACGGCTACTGGGAGTATCTGCCGCAGGGCTATGACGACAATGCAGGGGCGAGCTATCCGCTGGTGATCTTCCTGGGGGGCCAGGGGCAGGAGGGGGATGGAACGGCCTCGGTGGCGGGCTTGGAGAAGCTGATGGCGGTCACGGCGCCGCCTCGGCTCATCCGGAACGGCCGGCACTTCCCGTTCATCCTCATCTCGCCGCAGCGGTTCAATGCCTGGTGGGGCGACAATGAGATTGACGCCATCCTCGAGTTCGCGAAGACGCGCTATCGCGTGGACCCGAACCGCATCTATCTGACGGGGCTCTCGGCGGGGGCCATCGTCACCTGGTCCTACGCGGTGGCCTTCCCGCAGAAGCTCGCGGCGATTGTGCCTATCGCGGGGAACGGCAACGGGATTCCCATTTGCAACATGTGGAATGTCCCGGTGTGGGCCTTCCATGGCACGGCGGATGGGACGGTGTCTCAGTGGGGGTCCATCGACCCGGTGAACAAGCTGAACAACGTCTGCAATCCGGTGGCGAGCCCGCCCGCACAGCTCACGCTGTATCAGGGCGTGGGGCACGACTCGTGGTCCCAGACCTACAACGGTTCAGCGGGTCATGACATCTACACGTGGATGTTGAGTCACTCTCTCTGAGCGGTTGTCGGAGGCTCGTGGTTGGCGTCCGCTAGTCCTTCCACAGCATCTTCCACGGATGCTTGCGCAGGTCCGTCACCAGGGTGCGCAGCTCGTTGTAGAGCGTCGGGTCCTTGAGGACGGCGCCAGCGGTGCCTTCTCCAGCCTCTATCCTCGCCAGCACGCGGTCCGCCCGGGCCGCGATGCTGTCCAATTGCCCCACGGCGGCCGTGAGCTTCTCCAAGGCCAGTTTCACGCGCTTCCCATCCTCCGGGCCCAGCTCGCCCGTGACGGCCGCCAGTCCATCCAGCGTCGTCCCCGCGGACTTCGTCAGTCCCGGTAGTTCGCTGCGCAGCACCGCCGCCGAGGCCGCCGCGTCGTCCAGCAGCCGTGCCGCCTTGCCCCCCGGCTGGAGTGACTCCCTCGCGAGCTGAGCCAGCTGCCTCAAGTCCTTCGACGCCGCCGCCAGCTCCGAGGCCAGCACCTTCACGTCGCCCTTGTTCTCCGTGAGCAGCTCATCCAGCGTCTTGGAAAGCCGCGAGATGTTGGTCACCAACCCCGTCACCGCCTCCGGGTCCTTCTCCAGCATCCCAGACATCGTCTCCACGAACTTCGAGAGATGCTCCGCCAGCAAATCCAGACGCGGTGCATCCGTTCCCCGCAAGGCCTCGCCCTCGGGCCTGCCTCCCGGCTGGGTTCCTGGATTCAATTCCAGATAGGGCTCGCCCAGCAGGCCCACCGAGGCCACCGTCACCCGCGCATCCGAGCGCAGCGCCGCCAGCGACTCCGGTGTCACCGCCAGCTCCATGCGCACGGGCAAGGGCTGTCCGCTCGAATCCCTGCGCTCCGGCTGCAGTCGAATCGCCTGCACCCGGCCCACCTGGACGCCGCCCAGCTTCACCGGCGCGCCCTCCACCACGTTGCCCGTGTGCCCGAAGTCCACCGGGAGCACCGTGGACGACCCGAGGCTGAGCTCACCCATCAACCACAGCAACACCAGCACGCCCACCACCGCCGCCAGCACCAGGGCGCCCACCTTCAATTCCAACCGTCGCTCATCCATCCGTCGCACCCTCCATGAACGGCGCCGTCAACACCCGCAGCTCGGGCGCGGAGGACTCCAGGAAGCCCTCCGGCGGCCCCAGGTACGCACACCGACCTCCCGCCACCACCAACACCTGGTCCGCCAGCCCCTTGAGCTGTCGATAGTCGTGTGTCACCACCAGCCCTCCCAGTCCCCGCGTCTTCAGCGACGCGATGACCTCTTCCACCTGCGTGGCCGCTCGCCGGTCCAACCCGGTGGTCGGCTCGTCCAGCAAGAGATAGCGCGGCTTCAACACCAGCGCCCTCGCGATGGCGGCGCGCTTCTTCGCCCCAGGCCCCAGCTCCGGCGGCAACCGGTCCGCCCACTCCAAGAGCCCCACCTGCGCCAGCGCCGACTCCACCGCGTCCTCCGGGGCCTTCGGGTCCGCCAGCCGCACGTTCTCACGGAGGGTCCGCCAGTCGAGCAGGGCAGGGCCTTGCACCAGATAGGGCGCGCGGCGCCGCAGCCGGACCAGCTCCCGCTCCGGCTGCGTGTCCACCCGCTCGCCCCACAGCTCCACGCTGCCGGAGTCCGGTTGCAACAAGCCCACCGCCATCCGACACAACACGCTCTTGCCCGAGCCGCTCGCCCCCGCGATGAACGTCAGCTCGCGCGTCGACACCTCCGCCGTCACGCCGTCCAGCACGCGCCGACCTCCCTCGAACGCGACGCACACGTCCGTGAAGCGCAGCGTGTCCTCGGTGCGGGTGGGGGAGTCGTTCGCGCTCACAGGCGTAGCAGTTGGAATGCGAGGGAGACACCAAAGTCAATCAACAGACACCCCAGGCTCGCGGCCACCACGCCCTGCGTCGTGGCTTCTCCCACCGCCTCCGCGCCACCCCGGGCTCGCAGCCCCGCCACCGCCGCCGCCAGGGGAATGTACAGCCCACACGCCACGGCCTTCATGCCCGCCGCCAGCAAATCCCAGCCATCCACATACCTGGGGTCCATGAAGGCCCGACCGTCCACGCCGAAGACGAGGCTTGCCACCAGCGCCGCCGACAGCGTCGCGGCCACCGTCCCCAAGGTGCTCAACAGCGGAACGCCCAGGAGCCCCGCCACCACGCGCGGCGCCACCAGGTCCGCATATGGGTCCCCCGCGGACATCTCCAGCGCCTCCACCTGCTCGTTCACGCTCATGGTGGACAGCTCCGCCGCATGGCCCGCCCCCGCGCGCGACGCCGTCAGCAGCGCGGACACCACCGGCCCCAGCTCTCGAATCAGCAGCTCGAAGTACGCCGGTCCGAGCACCGCCACGTTGCCCACGAACCGCCGCGCCTGGCTGTTGGCGATGGTCACCAGCACCGCGCCGAAGAAGGCCATGCCCGACATCACCAGCCACACGCTGCGCCCCCCCAACTCGTGGAGCTGCACCGCGCACTCGCGCCAGGACACGCCCTCGCGAGCCCCAGCCCGCACCGTGCGCGCGAAGAGCACCACCGGGGCTCCGAAGAACGACAGCACCCGGTTCATGCCATCCACCCCGCGAGGACCAGCGTGAGCACGAAGTCGATGACGAAGATGGCGGCGCACCCTTGCACCACCGCGCTCGCCGCCGCGCGTCCCACCGCCTGGGCGCCCCCGCGCGCCGACAGCCCCACCGTGGTGGACACCAGCGAGATGGCCAGTCCGAAGGCGCCCGTCTTCACCACGCCTCCCAGGATGTCGAGCGGACTGAGCATCTGCGCGAACGTCCCGAAGAAGATTCGCAGTGGCAGGCCCAGCGTGAAGAGCGCCGCCACGGACTCGAAGAGGATGGCGACCAGGAACGTGAAGGTGCTCATCGCGAGCATGCTCAATTCCATCGCCACCACGCGCGGCGCCACGAGGATGGCGAAGGGGTCCAGGCCGATTCCGCGCAGGCCCTCTATCTGCCCACTCACCTGCATGGTGGCCAGCTCCGCCGCGTTCCTCGCGCCAATCCGCGCGGACATGATGAGGCCCAGCAGCAGCGGACCGAACTCCCACAGCACTCCATAGCCCGCGGCCCACCCGAGGAACGCCCGCGCGCCGAAGCGCTGGATGTAGAGCCCCGACTGCAACACGACGATGACGCCCGCGAGCGCCGCCGTGGCCAGCGCGAGGGGCAGGGAGTCGTACCCGAACTGCACCAGCGCTCGTGCCAGCTCGCGCCGCTCCAGTCGCGGGAGTCCGAGCACCGTGCGCGCCGCCACCAGCGCCAGCGCTCCGATGCCTCGCACTGCCCCCAGGCCCAGGCTCCCCGCGCCGCGCACCGTCTTCAGCCCGGGGCTCTCGACGCGCGGCGGTGGGCTCACGGGAGCACCTCGTCCTGTTCGCGCTCCAGCTCCGGCGCGGGAGGCCCGTCGTACACCAACCGCCCACCTCGGAGATACAGCCAGCGGGGCAGGGGAAGGTCCAGCGGCGCCTCGGGTGCGGCGACAATCAACGTGCCGCCCCGGGAGACCTCCAACAGCACGCGTGCCACCTGCCGGGCCGTCCCCGGGTCCAGGCCCGCGAAGGGGTCGTCCGCGAGCAGCACGGAGGGCCGCGCCGCCAGCGCCCGCCCGATGCCCGCGCGCTTCTTCATTCCACCGGACAGTCGCTCCGGTAGCGTGTCGGCCGCGTCCTGCAAGCCCACCGCGCGAAGCACCTCGTCCGCGCGCGCCTCGGCCTCGCGCTCCGGCACATGTCGCCGGACGAGCGGAAGCAACACGTTCTGCCGCACCGTCATCGAGTCGAACAGCGCGTCCGTCTGGAACACCATGCCGAAGGATGCCTGCCGCTCACGTCGCGCGGCGGAGGACAGCCGCGCCACGTCCTGCCCATCCCACAGCACCTGCCCGCGAAACGCGGGGACCAGGCCCGCCAGCGACTTCAGCAGCGTCGTCTTCCCCGCGCCAGAGCGCCCCAGCAGCAGCGCCTGGGTCCCCGGTGGCAGCGCACAGCGCACGTCCGAGAGGACCGTCCGCGCGCCGTGCCTCACTGTCAGGGCTTCAGCGCGCAGGTCCATGGGCTCGCTCTCTCACGGCGTCCAGCGCAGCAGGGTGCCGCGGTGCCCCGTGGCCCACACGTCCCCGGGCCCCGAGCCACCCAGCGCATTCAGCGTCGCCGGCGACTGCGTGGCGGTGCTCCAGGTCGACCCGTTGAAGAAGTGGACGTCGTTCACCTCCGAGGACACCGCGTAGAGGGCGGTGCGGCCGAAGGCCACCAGGGCCCGGAGATCAGGCGTGACCCCGCCCGTCACCGTCAGTGACGGCAGTCGCGTCCAGGTGTCTCGCGAGCGCTCCAACAGCAGCGCGCCGTCGCCCACCACATACGCCAGCCGAGGCGTCAGGACCCGGACATCGTTCAGGAAGCCGGTGGCATCCGAAACGCCCAGCTCTTCCTTCGTCCACGTCGTCCCGCTCGTCGGCGCACGAAAGGCCACGGGGCGGGGCTGTCCCTCCACCGTCTCCGCGCCCACCGCGAGCAGCGTCCGCTCATCCAGGCCATGAATGGCCCTCAGGTTGGAGGCCACCTCCGTGAGGACCGTGGGCTGCTCCTGCGTCGCGCCTCCGTCGTCGTAGCGCCAGCGCAGGACGCGGCCCTGGCTGGTGACGGCATACAGGGTGACGATGTTGTCCGTGGGGCTCTCGAAGCCGACCAGGCCGTTGATGGCGCCGGCATGGCCACTGGAGAAGCTTTCGCACGGCTCGGCCTCTTCACCGGGCCTCAGCGTCGCGAACCGACCCGCGCGGGAGCCCAGGAAGACGCGGCCATTGCTCGCGGCCCACGCCGACTTCCACTCGCCCTCACAGTTCGTCACGGGCGTGACGGCGTCGTCTTCCACGTGAAGCACACGGCTCGCCACGCCCGCCAGCCATCCGTGCCTCCTCGAATACACGGCCACCGCATCGAACCGCGCGCTCGCGTCACCCAGCTCCTCCCGCGCATCCCACGCCGTCGAGGCACAGCCCGTCACCCCGTCATCTGTCTGGCCATTGCAGTCGTTGTCCAGGCGGTCGCACTGCTCGGTGAGGCCCTGTCGCGCCAGGGCGGAGCCCTCGTCACAGTCGGTGTCCTCCCGCGTCGCGCCCGGCTCGGGCGGCATACAGCCGGGCCCCACCGACTGTCCGGCCTCTCCATCTCCGTCGTCGTCCGCGAAGTACGCCACCGGTTGCTCGCTGCTGGCGCACGCGGAGGCGGAGGGCCCCGCGCAGGCCAGCACCCCGGAGCAGCCCAGCGGCGTCGTGCACGCCATGCCCACGGAGAACCCATCGCTGTCCGCCACGCCGTCGCAGTTGTCGTCCCTGCCGTCGCAACGAAACTCCGCCTGCCCGGGGTGGATGTCGCCGGCCGTGTCGTCACAGTCCCCACCGCGCGTCGTGAAGCCCGTGGGTGTGATGCAGGCAAGGACCCGCGGGCCCCCGTCATCGCCATAGCCATCCGCGTCCGCGTCCGGCCAGAACGGAGTCTCGCGCGGGGCGTCGTTCTCTCCTGCAACACAGTTGTTGTCGACACCGTCACACAGTTCGGTGGCCCCGGGGTGGATGGCCGGGTCTGTGTCGTCGCAGTCCGTGCCAGGGTAGGGCGGCTTCGCGGCGAAGGCTCCATCGCCGTCCAGGTCCTCCGCGCGCAGGTCCAGGCCCAGGTCGGTGACATCCCGGGTCGGAAACCGGGCCTCCGCGGACTGGCTCGCGATGACGGGCCCGGCACACGAGCCCTCGTGCGCCACGGCGGTCACTCGCAGGTCACGACTCCATCCCGGATGATCCTGGATGACGCCGAGGCGCGTGTCGCTGAGTCGCTCCTCGTCCACTGGCACCGCGCCCGATGCGGTGTGCGACGCGTCGTGCACGTCCACCACCGTGAGCGTCAGGCACTTTGGCCGGAAGGTCGCATACGTGATGAAGACCCTCAGCGCGGGCGCGCTGGCGGGGGTCTCCGTCTTGCAACCCGACAACGCAAGTGTCAGCAGCAGTACACCCACCTGGAATAAACGCATCGCCCGTGCATTCCCCGCCGCGTCGCGGCGCCCGCTGTCGTGACGTACCGCCGTAGAACCCAAGGACATCCGGAACTCCCCCATAGACCGCCGCGCTGGCCATCGTCCAGAAGCCCCCGTCGCAGGGTGCATCCTTTCGCTCGTCGGGCCCCAGCGCGCGCCACCCCGTCACCCATCTGGCCCGAGCCCCGCCTCCTCGCTCATGTCCCCTGTTCGAACCGCCCTCTTCGCGCCCCTCTGTGCCTGGCTGGCCTTGTCTCCAGCCGAGTCCCAGGCGGCCCAGAGCGATGCACCCGTGGCACCCACTCCCTCGCGCGGCGCTGCGGATTCCGCACCCGAGGCTGCGAATTCCGCACGGCCCGCTGCGGAATCCGCACCCGTCGCGCCAGGCACGGCGGCGCCCGCGAGTCCTCCC
Source organism: Myxococcus sp. CA051A (assembly GCF_013336705.1). Lineage (NCBI taxonomy): Bacteria > Pseudomonadati > Myxococcota > Myxococcia > Myxococcales > Myxococcaceae > Myxococcus > Myxococcus sp. CA051A. The sequence continues at coordinate 11,305 of NZ_JABUMS010000018.1, forward strand.
GCGGACAGCGCGCCGCTGACGCTGGAGCGAGCGGTGTCGATGGCGGCCGAGCGCAACGAGTCCGCGCTCGCGGCCCAGCAGCGCGCCACCGCCGCCGACGCTCGCCTGTCGCGCGCCCGTGCGTTCTTCTTCCCGGAGCTGACGGCGACGGGCACCTATACGCGCCGCTCCAACCAGTCGACGCGCGAGGTGGGCGGGCAGCAGGTCGTCCTCCAGCGCTACAACGCCTTCGGCGCCAACATCGTCGCCCGCGTCACGGTCTTCGACGCGCGCGGCTTCCCGCTGTACCGGGCCGCGCGCCTGGACGGCGAGGCGGCGGGGCTGGAGGCCGTGGAGGCCCGACGTCAGATTTCGTTCGAGGCCGCCAACGCCTTCCTCATCACCCTCCAGGAGCAGCAGGTCTTCCAGGCCGCCGAGCAGCGCATCGCCTTCGCGAAGCAGTCGCACGCGGACGCGTCGGCCCGGGCGAAGGGGGGGCTCGCGAGCACCAACGACGTGACGCGCGCCGAGGTGGAGGTGGCCACCGCGGAGGTGGAGCTCATCAGCGCTCGCAACCTGGCGCAGACGAGCCGCCTGGAGCTCGGCTATCTGCTGGTGGAGTCGGTGGAGGGCGCGCTCGTCATGCCGCAGACCCTGCTCGACGACGCGGCCCGGCCGCTCGCGACCCACGACTCCATCATCCCTGGCGCGGTGGAGCGCCGCCCGGACATCCTCGCCTCGCGTCTGCGGGTGGAGTCGCTGGAGGCGAATGCGCTGGAGCCGCTGGCGCGACTGCTGCCCTCGCTGGGCGTGGCCGCGACGTACCGGCTCACCAATGAAGGCGGCCTGACGGGCCGCACCGGTGATGGCTTCCTGTCGGCCGACCTCGTCTGGAACCTCTTCGATGGCGGTGAGCGCTACGCGGAGCGCCGTGAGCGGGTGGCCCTGGCGCGCGCGGCGGAGCTGGAGCAGCAGGCGGGCACGCGGCGCGTGGACGTGGACATCCAGCGGGCCCGCGTGGCCCTGGAGAACGCGCGGGCGGCGCTCACCCAGAGCGAGCTGGCGACCCGCGCGGCGCGGCAGAACGCGGAGGAGCAGGGCATTCTCTACCGCCAGGGATTGTCCACGGCGTTGACATTGGCGGATGCCTCCCTCCGGTTGTTCGAGGCGGAGGTGGCCCTGGCGCGCAGCCGGTATGCGCTGGGCGTGGCCCTGCTGGGCCTGAGGGCGGCAGTCGGACTTGATCCCCTGGGGAAGGAACCGTGAAGGCGATGCGACGCGCAGGAACGCTGACGCTGGCCGTGGCCATGCTGGCCATGGGTGCATGCAAGAAGGACGCGGAGGCGTCGAAGGGCGCGGAAGCGGCCCCGGCCGGGAAGGCGGGCGGTCGTCCCGGCGGCGGAGGTCCGGGGGGCCGTGGGCCCATCCAGTTCCCCGTCGAGGTCGCTCCCGTGGAGGCCCGCGACGTCGAGTACGTCGTCAACGCGGTGGGCTCCGTGGAGGCCTTCGAGCGGGTGCAGATCACCGCGCGGGTGCCCGGCGCCGTGGAGCGCGTCCTCTTCATGGAGGGGCAGACGGTGAAGAAGGGCGATGTGCTCGCGGAGATCGAGCCCGCGCGCTACGCCATCGCCGTGCGCGCGGCCGAGGCCTCGTTCGCCAAGGCGCGTGCCTCGCTGGCGGAGGCCCAGTCCGGCGCTGCCCGTCGCACCGCCGTCAATGAGGCCAGCCCGGGCCTGTTGCCCGCCGAGCAGTTGGACACCTTCCAGGCGCGAGCGCGCACGGCGGAGGCGGACGTCGCCTCGGCGCGGGCGGCGTTGGACCAGGCCCAGCTCAACCAGCGCGACGCATACGTGCGCGCGCCCATGGACGGCGTGCTCCAGACTCGCACCGTGCAGACGGGCCAGTACGTGCAGCCCGGCATCGTGATGGCGACGCTCCTGCGCAAGGACCCGCTGCTCTTGCGCTTCACGGTGCCGGAGGCGGACGTGTCGCGGCTGAAGCCGGGCCTGCCCGCGCGGTTCTCGGTGCGCTCGGAGGGCGGCTCGTACATGGCGAAGATCACCCACGTGGCGGAGGCCGCCGACGAGGCCAGCCGCATGGTGCCGGTGACGGCCGAGGTGTCCGCCGAGGACGCGCACCGGTTGCGGCCGGGCGTGTTCGCCTCCGTCGCGGTGCCGGTGGAGACGCGCGGTGGCAGCCCGGTGGTGCCGCAGACGGCGGTGCGCGCCAGCGAGCGCGGCTTCATGGCGTTCGTGGTGGAGGGTGACAAGGCCCGCGAGCGCATCCTGGAATTGGGCATGCGCACGGCGGACGGCCGGGTGGAGGTCCGTGAGGGCCTCAAGGCGGGGGAGCGACTGGTGGTGCGCGGCGGCGAGGCCCTGCGCGACGGCGTGGTGGTTCGCGTGGCCGAGGAGAAGAAGCCCGCGCTGACGGCCGAGCCTCGCATCGAAGACGCCGGCGGCGGCGAGGGAGCTGGGCGATGAGCCTGACGGAAGCCTGCATCAAGAAGCCGGTCCTCGCCTGGATGATCATGGCGGCGACCATCGTCTTCGGCGTGGTGGCGTCGCAGCGCATCGGCATCAGCCAGTTCCCGGACGTCGACTTCCCCACCATCAACATCAGCGTGACGTGGGAGGGCGCCAACCCGGAAGCGGTGGAGAGCGACGTCATCGAGGCCATCGAGGAGGCGGTGACGCAGGTGGAAGGCGTCACCAGCATCACCTCCAACGCCCGGCAGGGCGGCGCCAACATCACGGTGGAGCTGGACCTGTCGCGCAACGTCGATACGGCGCTCGCGGACGTGCAGACGAAGGTGAGCCAGGCGCAGCGCCAGCTCCCCGAGGACATCGACCCGCCCATCGTCACCAAGACGAACCCGGAGGACCAGCCCATCATCCAGGTGGGTGTGTCCGGGCCCTTCTCGCAGCAGGTGGTGAGTGACTTCGCGCGCTACCGCGTGAAGGAGAAGCTCCAGACGGTGCCGGGCGTGGGTGAAGTCCAGATTGGCGGCTCGCTGGAGCGCAACGTCCGCATCTGGGTGGACTCCGGCAAGCTGGACTCGCTCGGCCTTACGGTGATGGACATCACCGCCGCGCTCCAGCGGGAGCACGTGGAGCTGCCGGCGGGTCGCATCGAGACGTCGGGCCGCGAAGTCAACGTGCGCGTGCTGGGCGAGGCGCTGGACCTGGAGACGCTGCGCAACATCGTCATCCGGGAGCAGGGCGGCCAGCCGGTGTACCTGCACGACGTGGCGTTGGTGGAGGACGGCTTCGAGGACATCCGGCGCATGGCGCGGGTGAATGGCATCCCCGCGCAGGGCCTGGGCATCAAGAAGCAGCGCGGGGCCAACGCGGTGTCGGTGGCGCAGGGCGTGCGCGCGGAACTGGCGCGCATCCAGAAGGAGGCCCCGGAGGGGATGGACGTGGCGGTGCGCTTCGACTCGACGCAGTTCATCGAGGAGAGCGTCCACGAAATCGAGTTCGAGCTGCTGCTGGCCTGCATCCTCACCGCGTTCGTGTGCTGGGTGTTCCTGGGCTCGCTGTCGAGCACGATGAACGTGGTGCTGGCCATTCCCATGTCGCTGTTGGGGACGGTGGCCGTCATCTACTTCCTGGGCTTCACGCTCAACACCTTCACGCTGCTGGGTCTGGCATTGGCGGTAGGCATCGTCGTGGACGACGCCATCATGGTGCTGGAGAACATCTTCCGGCACGCGGAGGAAGGGAAGGACCGGGTGCGCGCCGCGCGCGAGGGCACCGCGGAGATCACCTTCGCCGCGCTGGCGGCGACGATGGCCGTCATCGCCATCTTCCTGCCCGTCGTGTTCATGAAGGGCATCATCGGCCGGTTCTTCCTCCAGTTCGGCGTCACGCTCTGCGTGGCGGTGCTGCTGTCGTACGTGGAGGCCATCACCCTGGCGCCGGCGCGCTGCGCGCAGCTCTTGAAGACGTCCCGCGAGGGGCGCAGCAAGATGGGCGTGTGGGTGGACAAGGGCTTCAGCAAGCTGGAGCACGCGTATGGGCGGGTGCTGGGCTGGGGGCTGAAGCGGCCCTGGCGGGTGCTGGGCGGGGCGGTGGTGATTCTGGCCGCCAGCGTGTTCGCGTTCCGCGCGCTGCCGGGCGAGTTCGTCCCGTCGCAGGACCAGAGCCGGTTGATGGTCCGCCTGCAGACGGCGGTGGGCAGCAGCCTGGAGGAGTCGAATAAAATCTTCCAGCGGGCGGAGGCCTTCGCCTCGTCGCGCCCGGAGGTGCTCAGCGTCTTCGCGGTGGTGGGCGGAGGCGGTGGCAACACCAGCGCGAACGGAGGCTTCATGATGCTGACGCTGAAGCCACCCGACGAGCGCATGCCGCAGGCGGAGTTCCAGCAGATCCTCCGCAAGGAACTCAACAGCTACCCGGGTCTGCGCGCGGTGGTGCAGGACCTGTCGCAGGCGGGCTTCACCGCGCAGCGCGGGTTCCCGGTGGAGTTCAGCGTGCGCGGCTCGGACTGGGACCAGCTGGTCAAGGCGAGCCAGGAGATGCGCGAGAAGGTCCAGGCGAGCGGCAAGGTGGTGGACGTGGACACCGACTACCAGTTGGGCATGCCGGAGCTGCGCATCACCCCGGACCGGGCGCGCGCGGCGGACCTGGGCGTGCCGATTCAAGCGGTGGCGACGACCATCAACGCGCTGGTCGGCGGCGTTCGCGTGGGCAAGTACAGCACCGGAGGTCGGCGCATCGACGTGCGCATGCGCCTGTTGGCCGGGCAGCGCTCCAGGCCGGAAGACCTGGCGATGCTCAAGGTGCGCACGGCGAGTGGTGCGCTCGTCCCCCTGTCGTCGCTGGTGACGCAGGAGGAGCGGCCGGCGCTGCAGGCCATCACCCGCAGGGACCGAGAGCGCGCCATCAGCATCTTCGCCAACGTGGCGCCGGGCTCCAGTCAGGAAGAGGCGCTGGCCACGGTGGAGCGGCTCGCGAAGGACCTGCCTGGAGGCGTGCGCGTGGTGCCGGGCGGCGCGAGCGTGGCGTTCCGCGACTCGATGAGCAGCCTGTTCTTCGCGCTCTTCCTGGGGATTGGCGTCGCGTACATGGTGCTGGGAGCGCAGTTCAACTCGTTCCTGCACCCCGTCACGGTGCTCACGATTCTCCCACTGTCGGTGGCCGGCGCGTCCTTCGCGCTGCTGGGCACGGGCAGCACGCTGAACATCTTCAGCATGATTGGCTTGTTGCTGCTGATGGGCATCGTGAAGAAGAACTCCATCATCCTGGTGGACTACGCGCTCCAGCAGCGGGAGCTGGGGTTGGACGCGGTGGAGTCGATGCTGCGCGCCGGCCCCGTGCGTCTGCGGCCGATTCTCATGACGTCCACGGCGACGATGATGGCGGCGGTGCCGGCGGCGCTGGCGCTGGGAGCGGGCAGCGAGACGCGCGCGCCCATGTCCATCGCCGTGCTGGGTGGCCTCTCCGTCTCCACGGTGCTCAGCCTCGTCGTGGTGCCGGCCTTCTACGTGGTCGCCGACCGCATGAAGACGCGGCTGGCCACGTGGCGGGGCAAGCGTCCGGATGACGAGGTCGGCGGTCCCACGGCACAGGCGCGGCCCGGGGGCGAGGAGCCTCGCCCGGCGGCGCACGGCTGAGGTCAGGGGCTCGCGGTTTCACGCCGCGAGCCTCTTTCACCCAGGCGCTGGCGAGGGGGCAGGCGCCGTCACGGCGTCTGGCTGAAGCACGCGCGCACCGTGGACATCGTCAAGGGTACGTCGGTGGATGGGCAGGCGAGTCCACGGCGAGCAAGGAGATGACCCCATGGCGCACGAGACCGAGCTTCCTCCCTCCATCACCCCGGTGAAGGAGCGCGACGAGTCGCTGGACCTCCAGGCGTTCCTCGACGAAATCGGCAACAGCCGCGAGGTCAGCGTCAACAAGGTGGACGCGCGAGACGCGGCGCACGCGGTGCTCTGCACGCTGGCGCGCCGCCTGTCCGACGGCGAGGACGTGAAGCTGATGCGCGCGCTGGGCCCCGACATCGGCGACATCGTCGGGGAGTGCACCATCCTCCGGGGCCCGTCGCATGCGCGACGCATGCACCGCGACGAGTTCATCTCCGACGTGGCGGACCACCTGAAGATTCCGGTGGACCAGGCGGACCGGGTGATGAAGGTGGTGTTCACCGCGGTGAGAGACCGCATCCCGGAGGACGAGGTGTCCGCGGTGGCCTCCCAGCTCCCGGCGGACCTCGCGGACAGCTTCCGCCGGCCGGTGTAGCCAGCGGAGTCGCCGGTACCGGGCTTCCCGTCTCCAGGAAGCCCGGCGCGGCTCACGGTCTTCAGGCCGGCCTGGCGAGCGCCGCGTCGATGGCCTGGACCAGGCGCGGGTCCTCCGCCGTCACGTCCGGGGCGAAGCGCGCGGCGACGCGACCATCGCGGCCAATGAGGAACTTCTCGAAGTTCCACTGCACTTCCGGAATCGGATTCGCGTCGATGCCGTAGCCCTTGAGCTTCTGGCGCATCGGCCCTTCGCCCGTCGCGTCGGGGACCGCGCTCGTCAGCTCGCGGTACAGCGGGTGCTTGTTCTCGCCCACGACGGAGATCTTCGAGAACAGGGGGAACTTCACGGCGTAGGTCAGGTCGCAGAAGTCCTTGATCTCCGCCTCGGTGCCCGGCTCCTGGCCCAGGAAGTTGTTCGCGGGAAAGCCGAGCACCTCCAGCCCCTGGGCGTGCTTGTTCTCGTAGAGCTTCTCCAGGCCCTCGTACTGCGGGGTGAGGCCGCACTTGGAGGCGACGTTCACCACCAACAGCACCTTGCCCTTGAACTGGCCCAGCGTCAGGGCGGCGCCGTCGATGGACTTCAGCGGGATGTCGTAGAGGTTCTGGCTCATATGGGCGCAGAGCCTCTTACTTTGGCCCCGCGCCCGTCAATCGCCGCCGTGAGATGTGTCGCCCCGCCTATACGCGGGTGACGCTGAGTCGCGCGAAGTAGTGCCAGGTGGAGCTGACGCCCTGCGCGGTCGTCGACTTGTGCCTCTGGACGATTCGCTCCGCGGATTCTCCACTCTGGTGCTCCAGGATGAGCCGGGCCTCCACGGTGGTGGAGAACCAGGCGCGCACCATGCTGGGAATCGCGTTGGCCGTGCAGATGCTGCCGACGACGAGCACCCGGGGGTCGTCATTCGGGATGGTCTCCGAGTCGCCCCCAGCGAGGCGCAGCCGGCAGTACCCACCGTTCGCGGTGGGTGACTTGTTCGTCACCATTCCGTCCTCCTCCTGTCCGGTGAGGTAGACGACGCTCGAGTAGCCGGAGATGTCGTACGTCCCCGGGGGAACCGTGATGACCCCGGTCCCCAGGTCCAGCCGGATGGAGCGCTCGGGCGAACACGACTCCACGCGGGTGAACACCCGGGTGTTCATTCCGGGCTCCAGCGTCTTCGTGTCTGGCGAGTCCTCGGCGAAGACGGCGAACACGCGCGAGTAGTTCACCGGGGAGGAGGTCCACTGGTAGGTCTCCTCGGTCTTGCCTCCCTCTCCGTCCAGGGTGAGCACCTGGATGTTGTCGTCGCTCCGGCCGCCGGTGAGCCACCGGTCCTTCGCGCCGCCCACCTTCAAGTAGACCGCCCGGCCTCGTTTGACCTCGCCGCTGCCCACCGCCGTGCGACTCTGCATCACCGTCCACTGGTAGCTCGACTCCTTGTCGCCGCCCTCACCGTCGAGCGAGGAGACCTCTCTCTGGCCCTCGCTGCGTCCTCCCGTCAGCCAGCGGGGCTTGTCGCCGCCCACCTTGAGATAGACGATGTCGCCGTAGCGCAGGGGGCCGCTGCCCACGGTGTCGCGGGTCTTCATCAGGGTCCACCGGTAGCTGGACTCCAGGTCGCCGCCCTCGCCATCGCGGGTGTACACCCGCTTGTTGCCGTCGCTCCGGCCGCCGGTGAGCCACCGGTCCTTCGCGCCGCCCACTTGAAGATAAAGGGTCTCTCCATAGATGAGTGTGTCGGTGGTGGGGATGAGCTCCGGAGCGGGGAGGGGCTTCATGGGACCGATTCGTGGGGACTCAAGGCTGGCTTTCTCAGACACGGCATCCTCCTGTGGGTGCGCTGAACGATGACATACGCCATGAGGCAGCCCGCCCACTGATACGAAGCGATACAATGAGAGACGAAGCGGCTCGCTCGCCAACGGATGCAACGGAAGGGGTATGCTTCAGGGGACGCATTCCTGGCACGGGCACTCTCATGGAACTGAAAAGTCAGACGTCGACCCCGCGTGTCTTCATCGTGGATGACGATACGCAGCTCACGGCGATGGTCGCCGACTACCTGCGGATGCATGGCTTCACCGCGGAGTGTGAGGTCAGCGGTGACCGGGCGGTGCCACGGATTCTCGCCGCGCGGCCCGACCTGGTGGTGCTCGATGTGATGCTCCCAGGCAAGGATGGCTTCACCGTCTGCCGGGAGCTTCGGGGGGCCTATCCAGGCCCCATCCTCATGCTGACAGGGAGGGGCGCCGAGGTGGACGAAGTCGTGGGGCTGGAGAGCGGCGCCGACGACTACCTGCCGAAGCCAGTCAGCCCCCGCGTGCTCCTGGCGCGGCTGCGGGCGCTCTTGCGCCGCACGAGCACGGCGCCCGCGACGGAGCCTGGCCCCGTTCGCGTCGGCGAACTCACGGTCGACCCGGCTCGCAGAACGGCCCATCTGCGGGGGGCGGCGCTCGACCTGACCTCGGGCGAACTGGACGTGCTGTTCCTGCTGATGACGCATGCGGGGCAGGTCGTGAGCCGGCAGCTCATGTACCAGCGGCTTCGGGGCGTGGAGCAGGATGACATCGACCGCTCCGTGGATCTCCGCGTCTCGCGTCTGCGTCACAAGCTGCGCGAAGCCTCCGGCGAGGCGGACGTCATCAAGACGGTCCGTGGGGTCGGCTACCTCTTCACCGTGAGCTGACCCGTGGACCGACTCTTCCTTCGCGTCTATCTCCACATCTTCGCGGGCGTGCTCATCGCCGGACTCGCCGCCAGGGCGTTCGTGATTCCGAGGATCAACGCGCAGCTCGCGCGGAACCTCGAAGTCTCCCTGGCGGTGCCCGTCGGGCTGATGGCCGAGCTGTTCGAGGCGCGCTACCGCGAGCACGGCGACTTCGGAGGTCCCGCCGAGGAGGCCTCCAAGCGCTTCGGCGTGCCAGTCGCGCTCATCCCCCAGGCACGGACCCCGCTCGACGCCGAGGGAGCCGAGCGGCTCGCGCGCGGGCAGGTCATCCGGGAGGGGCCGGTGTTCGCGTCGATGCTCTATGCGCGCATCGAAGGGACGAACCACGTCCTCCAGGTGGGGCCGCTGCCGCTCATGTTCCCGCTGGGCGGTGCGCGAGGCGGCGCGCTCCTCCTGTTGTTCGTGGGCGGGCTCTCCCTGGGCATCTTCGCGCTCCTTCGCCCCGTGCGCCGTCAGCTCCTGGACCTGCGGCGAACCGCCGAGGCGCTCGGCAGGGGAGAGCTCGGCGCGCGAGCCCAGGTCGGCTCACGGGACGTCATCGGCGCCCTCTCGGCGGCGGTGAACCACATGGGCGCGGAGCTCCAGCGCTCCATCACCTTGCGAGACGAGCTCCTCCACAACACCTCCCACGAGCTTCGGGCCCCGAGCCAGCGGCTGCACTTCAGCCTCGCGCTCGCGAGAGAAGCGTCAGAGCCCGACGCGCGGGAACAGGCCTTCGACCGGGTGGAGCGCAGCCTGTCGGAGCTCGATGCGCTCATCGACGAGCTGCTGACCTATGCGCGCCTGAAGGCGCACGGCGCGCGCAAGGAGGCCCGGGTGGATGTGCGTCCTGTCCTCGCCGCGCTCTGCGAGACCCTGACCCTGCTGCCACACAAGGCGGTGCTGGCCGCCCCGGGGCCGGACGAGGAGCCGCTCGTCGTTCGTGTCGAGGCCCGGCTCATCGAGCGCGCGACGTCGAACCTGATTCTCAATGCCCTGCGCCATGCGAACTCCCGGGTCCAGGTCAGCCTGAGCCGGGAAGGGCGCGCGATTCACATCCATGTCGACGACGACGGGCCTGGGATTCCGCTCGCGGAGCGGGAGCGGATCTTCGAGCCGTTCCATCGACTCGACGACGAGCGCCACGGCTTCGGGCTCGGGCTCGCCATCGTGCACCGCATCGCGGAGGTGCATGGAGGGAGCGTCCGTGCCCTGGGCTCGGCGCTGGGGGGCGCACGCTTCACGCTGTCGTTTCCAGCGTGAAGCGCGGCCCGAACCCGGGGCGGAGCCTTGCCCCTACTTCTTCGCGCTGCTGCGCAGGTAGCGATAGAACTCGGAGTCGCTGCCCAGGAAGAGGGACGTGGAGCGGTCCACGACCTGGGGGTAGGCCTCCAGGGTGCGCATGAACTGGTAGAACTCCGGGTCCCTCCCGAAGGCGTCCGCGTAGATCTTCGTCGCCTCGGCGTCGGCGGTGCCGGTGATCTCCTGCGCCTTGCGGTACGCCTCCGAGCGGATCTCCTTCAAGTCCCGCTCCCGCTGTCCGCGCACTTCGGCCGCGCGGCCCATGCCCTCGGAGCGCGAGCGCTCGGCGGTGCGGCGCCGCTCGGAGATCATGCGCTCGAACACCTTCACCTGGACCTCGTCGACGTAGTTGATGCGGCGGATCTGCACGTCCACCAGCTCCACGCCGAACTCCTTGACGATCTCCGCGGCGCGGTCGCGAATCTGCCGGGTGAGCTTGTCGCGTCCCTGGGAGACCTGCTCCAGCGACTCTCCGCGCTCGGCCTCGGTGGTGTACTCGTCGTCCTCGAACGGCCGGTTGGTGGAGCGCACCGCCTCAATCAGCGCGAACGAGGCGATGGTGTTGCGCGTCTCGCCGTCGATGATGTCGTCGAGCCGGGACTGGGCATTGCGCTCGTCGCGCAGGCGCTGGAAGAAGCGCAGCGGGTCCACGATGCGCCAGCGGCCGAAGGTGTCCACCCAGATGTACTTCTTGTCCTTGGTGGGGATCTGGTTCGGGTCCCCGCGCCAGTCCAGCCAGCGCTTGTCGAAGCGGTTCACCGTGTCGACGAAGGGCTGCTTGAAATGCAGTCCCGGCTCGGTGATGGACTGGCCCCGGGGCTGGCCGAAGCGGGTGATGACGGCCTGCTCGTGCTCGCTCAACGTGTACGTGCTGGAGAAGCCCAGCACGACGGCGAGCGCGGCGACGACGACGAGAATCAGTGCGACGCGGCTCATTGCTGGGCCTCCTTCAGCTGCGCTGCACCCGCGGAGACGGAGTCCGCCCCGTCCATCCGCAAGAGGGGCGTGAAGCCCTTGAGGTTCTCATCCATGACCACCTTCTGCCCGGCGCCCTGGAGCACCTGGCTCACCGTCTCCAGGTACATCCGGCGACGGGTGACCTCTGGCGCCTTGCGGTACTCCTCGTAGACGCGGGTGAAGCGCTCGGCCTCGCCCTTGGCGCGGTTGACGCGTTCAATCGCGTAGCCCTCCGCGGAGCGCAGCGCCTCCTCGGCCTCGCCCTTGGCGCGGGGGATGGCGCGGTTGCGCTCGGCGTAGGCCTCGTTGATGGCGCGCTCCTTCTCCTGGATGGCCTGGTTGACCTCGTTGAAGGACGGCTTGACGGGGTCGGGCGGGTTCACGTCCTGGAGGACGACCTGCTGGATGTCCACGCCCGTCTCGTAGCGGTCCGCCAGGTCCTGGAGCAGCAGCTTGGACTGGGTGGCCACCGTCTGGCGGCCCGTGGTGAGGACCTCGTTGACGGAGTGGTCGCCGACCACCGCGCGCATCGACGCCTCGGAGATATCGCGGAGCATCCCCTCCACGTTCTTCACCTTGAAGAGGTACTTGTACGGGTCCTTGATCTTGTACTGGACGATCCACTCGACCACGGCGACGTTGAGGTCACCGGTGAGCATCAGGGACTCGCGCTTCAGGTCCGACGTGCTCGCCGAATACGACGTGGCGCGCGAGTTGACGGACTCGGTGCGGAAGCCGAACTCCGCCTTGAGCTGCCGCTGCACCGGAACCTTGACGATGCGATCCACCCAGAACGGCAGCCGGAAGTGGGGACCCGGCTCCACCGTGCCCACGAAGCGGCCGAGCCGGAGGATGACGCCAACCTCGTCCGGCTCCACCTGCGCGTAGCTGGTGAGCAGGCCCACCAACGTGACGAGCGCAATCGAGCCCAGCAGGAGCCGACGTCCGAGGCCGCGACTCAGCCTCTTCTGCAGCTCACGCAGGACGTCCGCGGGGTCCCGCCCGTTCGGGTCGGGGTTCAACACTCGAGGATCCCATGCCATCCCTCAGTCTTTGGACTGCAAAGAATCTACTTGCAAGGAGAACCGGGGCGGCGAGTGAAACGGGCCCGGAATCCTGGTTCATTCGTGACCCCTTGCCTGCCGAGCACCTATGGTCCGTCCCCGCGCCCATGGTCACCCTCGACGCCCCGGCTCCCGACTTCGAAGCCCTCACCACTCAGGGGCAGCGCCTGCGCCTCTCCGCGCTGCGAGGGCGCCCCGTGGTGCTCTTCTTCTTTCCGGCCGCCTTCACGCCCGTGTGTACCCAGGAGGCGAAGCATTTTGGCGAGGCGCTTCCGCAGCTGCGGGCTCTTGGCGCCGAGGTGGTGGGCGTGTCCACGGACACGCACCAGGTTCAGTGCGACTTCGCCGCGGCGACGGGCGCCGAGTATCCGATGGTGGGCGACCCGAGCGCGGGCATCGCGCGCGGCTACGACGTGGTGTGGCCGCTGCTCAAGCGCGTGCAGCGGGTGACCTTCGTCATCGATGCGCGGGGCATCATCCGAGGCATCTTCCACCACGAACTGCGCGTGGAGCACCACGTTCGCATGGTGGTGCGCGCCGTCCAGGGCCTCGCCACGGCGGGCTGAACCGCGCGGCGGCTCGGCCTTCGACTCCGGAAACGACACCGGCCTCGCGGCCGGGATGAACCCGGAGCCGCGAGGCCAGGAGCGGACAGGGCTCAGTAGTTGAGGTTGACCGCGAAGTGGAACGTGTCACCGGACGCGTTGTCCACGTCCGCGCGGAAGTCGAAGTTGGTGCCGCTGCGGTAGTACCAGAGGTAGCCGCCCGCGCCGACGTTGCGGATGACCTGGTCCCTGATGTTGAGCGTCACGTTGCCGGAGGTCGGGCACACGGCGGTCTTGTGGTAGTCCACTCCGCCGCGCTGGGCGTAGGCGCCACCGCCCCAGTTGGTCAGGCACATCTTCCAGTCGTAGGCCGCGTTGCAGAAGTTGTCCTGGAACCAGGTGATGTCGCACGGGCCGTAGGCCGCGGCGCTCGTGCTTCCGGCGGCCAGGCCGTCCTTGAAGATCGACTCACCGCGCTCGGTCGCACCCTCGGCGTCGCGGGGGGACGTGCGCATCAGCTCGTAGCGCTGCTGGGCGATGCCGAGCGCCTGGGGCACGTCGCTGCGGCCGGTCAGCTTGCTCCACGCCGCGGCGGGGCCAATGCCGTCGATGGCCGCCGGGGGGTTCGGGTAGACGCCGGCCTCCATGACCATCACCTCGCCGTCCGCCAGCTCGAGGAACTCGACCACGTTGCCGTTGTCGCGCTCCACGCGCGCCAGCACCGACGCGGGCGTCTCCGTCTTCTCGGTGGTGGTGGCGGCGTCCTCGATGCCGCAGCCGGCGGCGAGGACCATCATCATGACTCCAGGGACGATACGCTTCATGGGACTTCTCCCGAGCAACGCGCCTGGCGCCGCTCATGTTGTTGTGGGTGGGATGCAAGTGCGCGCCGCGAAACCGCATGCGGACCGTGTCGGCGTGCTCCCGGTCCATGAGCAATGGCCGTGCCGCACGTGCTCTCAGAGGGAAGCGCGAGGAATCAGGGGCACGTGAGCGCAACGCCGGCCGGCAAGTCCTGCCGTGTCAAAGGCAGTCCTTGCTCGTGCCTGTCGCTCCGCTGGAAATGCAGTGGTGGACAAGTGCGGGCGCGGGCATGGGGCGTCCCGGAGGGAAGTAGGGCAGACTTGGTGGGTGATGGCCCCGGCGCCACGGATGGCGCGGTGGGTGGACGGGCAGCGCCCGTACCAGGGGCCGGGAGTCAGGCCAATGAAGCACAAGGAAGCCAGGATGGTGTCCGTCAACGGCCCCGCGGGTCGGTTGATGGCGACAGTCGAGGGCGACGGCGGCATCCCCGCCATCTTCGTGCACGACATCGCCGGGGACCGGTCTCACTGGGCGGAGACGCAAGCGGGGCTCGCGACGCGCAGCGTGGCCTTCGACCTTCGCGGGCTGGGCGAGAGCAGCGGCTCCCACGGTCCCTTTGGCGTGGAGGCGGCGGTGGAGGACGTCGTCGCGGTCGCCGACGCGCTGTCCCCCGAGAAGTTCGTCCTGGTGGGGCATGGCTTCGGAGCCGCGGTGGCCGGTGCCTTCGCCGCGTACTACCCCGAGCGGCTGGCCGGGCTCCTCTATGTCGAAGCGCCGGGAGACCTGCGCCGCATGCCGAAGCCCGAGGCGGAGGCCTGGCTCGACAACTTCAGCGCCGCGAAGTACGGCGCCTTCCACGAGCACTGGCTCACGCCCCAGCTCCTCGCCGCGAAGGACTCCACGCGCGTGTTGGTGATGAAGACGATGCGCACCTCGCGTCGCGAGGCCATCGCCGGGAACCTGGAGTCGCTGCTCGCGCATGACCCGGACGCGGCGTTCGAGCAGTTCAAGGGCCCCACCCACGCGCTGGTGGCGGCCACGGGGCCGGAGACGCTGGTGGGCCAGCGGGCCGACCTGTCACGCACCGTGGCGCCGCACGCCAGTCACTGGCTGATGTTGGACTCGGCGAAGTGGTTCCACACGGAAGTGGTCCGCTTCCTCGGTCAGAGTCGGCACCACCCCTGAGCCACGCGGGGCCGGGCCCGCTCGTCTCGGGTGCGTCGTCGCTCTACACTGCCTCCCTCCTGGAGGAACGATGCACCTGAAGAGACTTCACCGGTCGGCCGTGAGCGCCGTGTTCTCGCTGGCCACGGGCTTCGCGCTCGCCAGCGTGGCGGGCTGTTCGAGCGAGGATGCGCCGGGCGTGGACGTGCCCAACCCGCTGACCAACCCCAAGGATGGCCCGCCCGCCGGCAATCCGAACGCGGAGGCCACCTGCACCGTACCCGCGGAAGCGGGGCTCGCTGACAGCTCCAGGCCGACCACCGTTGTCGGCACGGGAACGCCCGCGAGCTGTACCAGTGCCGCCTTTGTCGAGGCCGTGGCCCGGGGCGGGGTCATCACCTTCGACTGTGGCCCGGAGCCGGTGACGATCACGCTCGACAGGACGGCGAAGGTCTTCAACGACAAGGGGCCGGAGATCGTCATCGACGGCAAGGGGCTGGTGACGCTCAGCGGAGCGGGCAGGCACCGCATCCTGTACATGAACACCTGTGACCAGAAGCAGGTGTGGACGACCTCTCACTGCCAGAACCAGGACCACCCACGGCTGACGCTCCAGAACCTCACGTTCGTGGACGCCAGCTCCAAGAGTGAGTCGGAGTTCGACGGAGGCGGGGCGGTCTGGGGGCGCGGTGGGCGGGTGAAGGTCATCAACTCCCGCTTCTTCAACAACGCGTGCGCGGATGTCGGGCCCGACGTTGGAGGTGGCGCGCTCCGGGTGTTCAGCCAGTACGAAGGGCGGCCCGTCTACGTGGTGAACACGACCTTCGGCGGCAAGCAGGGCTTCGGCGGAGTCTGCTCCAACGGTGGTGGCATCAGCAGCATCGGTGTGTCGTGGACGGTCATCAACAGCCTCTTCTCCCACAACCGGGCCATCGGCAACGGCGCGAATCCCGCCACTCCAGGCACCCCGGGAGGGGGCAGCGGCGGCGCCATCTACAACGACGGCGACAGGATGACGCTGTCCCTGTGTGGCACGCGAATCGAGCACAACGAAGTCAACGCGCATGGAAGCGCCATCTTCTTTGTCAGCAATGACCATTCAGGCGACATCCGCATCGACCGCTCGGTCATCCAGAACAACCGGGGTGGCTCATGGTACGTGACGTATCCCCAGATATCGAATCACTCGGATACGCCGATCGCCGTCACGAACTCCACGATTGAGTGACGGAATGGCTGTCAAGGTGCGGGCGAGAGTGCGGGCAACCATTGACACCAGTGAGCAATTGACTGGGAGTGAACAGTGTGCTTTTTCTCGCACTGCCTCGAGGCCATCAAAGGCTCATCAAAGGATCGTCCCAAATGTCAGTGGTTTCGAAGCTGCCCGCTCCGGCTGCCCCGCCCCCGGCTCAACCTTCCGGTACCGTCACGCTCTACAAAGACGCGGGTTGGGTGGGCTCGCCCTACTCAGTCAATACCCGTGATTACCTCAAAGACACACGCCATTCCATCGCCGGGTCGAGCCTTCACGACGAAGCGACCTGGATTGCGTTCAATCTGCCGGTAGGCACCGTCATGACCCTGACGGATAACTACGTCGCCCCGGCCAACGGCAATGTCTATGACCTCATCAACTGCGGCAGGGTGGTCGACCTCGTGGGAACAGGCCAGACCGAGGCCGTGGATCTCACGAAGATCAACCTGAACGATTGCATTTCGGCGTTCTTCTGGCACACGCCCGACCTGAGCGCCGGCGCCATCGAACTCTACGAATCCGCCGCCTTCGCGGGGAACCGCACCGTCCTGTTCCTCTCGGAGTGGGGCGCGGGAAAGACCTACGCCCTGGATGGCTGGTACATCAAGGATCGCGCGAGTTCCGTGCGCTGGCCCGCGCTGGTGGACGCCCAGATGGCCTCGTTGTTCAACAACAACGACGGCTCGGGGGCGGCCTATGGGAACATCAAGGCGTGGGGCAGCTTCTCGGAGGTGAGCAATCTCAAGGAGGTCGGATTCAACGACGCCGTCTCCAGTTTCTCCTGGAACAACCTCCTCCCGAAGCAGTCGTTCGTCAAACCGGTGGACATCGTGGTCCCCGACTCCGTCGGGAAGAGGGTGTCGGACAGTCTGCATTGGCCAAACGACTCCTCCGCGGTCCAGAAGCAGACCCTCTCGGTCGACGTCACGGACGAGCAGACGACAACGGTGACGGCCACCAACCAGTACACGGCGGGCATGCAGTTGAGCTATTCGCTCTCGGCCAAGAAGACCCAGGGAACGAATGAGGTGACCAAGGAGTGGACACTCAGCGTCGGCTTTGTCTATTCGCATACTGATGAATCGTCGTTGACCAAGACGCAAAAAACGACGCTCGTGGTCACGGTTGAGTTGAATGTGCCCCCCTACTGCATCTTCGACGCGACGCTGTGGGTGCAGCTGGGGCAACTGCCCCCTGGCACGACCTACAAGACCACGGCCGAGCGCTGGTATGACCAGGAGCTCAAGGGAAGCGTGTACGATCCTGCGAACGGCTACTGGAAGCGCACGGAGTCCGTCACCTTGCAGATGGGCGGAACCCTGGCCGTCAGTCAGACCTGTGAAACCAAGGAGAGCGCTCTCCCCGAGAAGCCGCCGGTCACCGCGCCATAGCATGCAGGCGTCGTGAATGGCTGATGGCCGCGCCGCTCCGAGGAGGGGCGCGGTGGACTTCCCGGCATTGATTCGCTAGGAACCGTCAGTCCATGAACTCAAGAATAAGCAGTGCGACTGTTTTATGGGCAGGAGTGCTGGCCGCAATCGCGCTCACCGGATGTACGAAGGAGGGTGAGCGCGAGAGCCGCGTGGGGACCGTGTCGCAGGCCGCGACGTCACCGGTGAGCGTGTCGGAAGCGGTGGCGATCACCAGCCAGGGCATGACGCAGAACGGCTCGGCGCACCGCAACGAGGCGCTGCTCGGGGTGTTCCAGACCGAGGACTACGAGGTCGAGGCGCTGCTGCGCTTCCCTCAGCTCGGGGTGCCGCAACGGGCCGTGGTGCAGAGCGCGACGCTCCGGTTCGCCGTGGAGACCTATACCGACGACTTCGCGATTCGTGGCTCGTATGTGCAGGCGCCCTGGAACCTGGTGGCTGGAGACCTGGGGTGGCAGTTCCGGGATGAGGACCTGGCGTGGGACCGGCTGGGCGCGGTGGGGCAGGGGACGGACCTCGTCGCCGGCTCCTCGTTCCAGGTCACCACGTTTCCGAGCACGGTGAGCGTGCACAACGTGCCGCTCGATGTCGCGGTGGTGCAGTCGTGGGTCGATGACCCTTCGACGAACCAGGGTGTGATGCTGGCGAACTCGAAGGTTGGCAAGGTGGCCAAGCTGTTCACCAGCCTGGCGACCCAGCCGGAGCGCCGGCCGATCCTCACCATCGAGTACACCCCTCCCGTGCCGAACAGCGACACCACGCCACCGACGGTGGCAATCACCTCGCCCGCGGGAGGCGCGACGGTGGAGGGCGTGGTCGCAATCACCGTGGCCGCGAGCGACAACGTAGGCGTGGCGAACGTGCAACTGCGCATCGACGGCCGCAACCTCGCCTCATCGCAGCTCGACACCCGCTTGTTCCGCAATGGCGACCACGTGCTGACCGCGCACGCGCGAGATGCCGCTGGCAACCTCACCACCTCGGCCTCCGTGCGCATCACCATCGACAACGAGCTCGTCGACACGGGTCCTCCGCAGGTTCAGGTCACCGCGCCGGTCGCGAGTGAGACGGTGAGCGGGCCCTTCACGGTGCGGATGAGCGCGGTCGACGACATTGGCGTCACCCGGGTGCATGTCGAGCTGGATGGCACCCAGGTCGGTGAAGCGGACGTGGCCGCCCCCTGGTCGGTGACGCTCGACACCGAGACGCTCCAGCCCTATGGGCTTCGGCAGTTGACTGCGGTGGCGCGCGACGCCGCTGGCAACGTCGCCAGCTCGGCGCCGGTCGCAATTACCGTGAGCGCGCCTCCGCCCGATACCATTCCTCCCGAGGTGCAGATCGTCTCGCCCGCGAGTGGCGTGACAGTGGGCGGCACCATCCAGATCAAGATCGACGCCTACGACAACGTGAGGATCGCCGGCGTGCAGTTGAGGGTGAACGGCCAGAATGTGGGCCGCGAGGACCTCAGCTATCCGTATTGGATCAACGTCACCACCACGCAGGTGGGCGATGGCACCTTCCCGGTGACGGCGGTGGCGCGGGATCGCGCCGGCAACCTCACGACCTCCGCGCCCATCACGCTCACCATCGCCAACGGGCCTCCGGTAGTCCTCGCCATTCCCGTGGCGCACCCTCGCGTCTGGTTCACCGCGTCCCGGCTGGCCCGCGCCCAGGCGTACTTCGCGCAGCACCCGTACACCCCGGTGGCGAACGTGCAAGGCCCCGAGCAGGCCATCGACGCGGCGATGCATTCGCTCATCACCGGCACTCCGGCGTCGTGTCGTTCCGCGATCACCTGGGCGGTGCAGACCGAAATCCCCATCAGCGAGAACACGGTGTCGAGCGATCCGGCCCGTTGGTACGGCGAGGCGGTGATCCTCACCTATGACTGGTGCTTCGCGCACCTGTTGCCGGCGGAGCGCACGACCTTGATTGCGCGCTGGAACCTCGCGATCGAGGCGCTCAACGACAACCCGTGGGGCGGCATCGGCATGGAGGGCAACAACTACTACACGGGCTACTTCCGCAACTCGCTCCTGTGGGCGATTGCCAGCTGGCATGAGAACCAGCCGTACGCCAACAACCTCCTGCAGTACGCGATGAGCTCGCGCTGGGACTTCTCGCTCCGGCCCTACCTGGACGGCCCGGCCGCTGGCGGCGCGCCGCACGAGGGTTCGACGTACGGCCGCCGGACGTTCGGCTACATGACGGTGCCGTTCACCACGCTCGGCCTGTATGGGCACGACATGTGGAACCAGACGAACTACTTCATGGAGTCGGTCTTCTGGTCCATCTACTCGACCACGCCGGGGCGCAGCCGGATGGGACAGTTCCAGCTGTTCGAGACCTTCCCGTACAACGATGACGAGCGCTGGTTGACCCGGTGGGACTCCAGCAACACCGCGCAGACGCTGCTGGGCAGCTACTTCGCCCCACTCATCGAGGAGTGGTCAGCCCAGCCGATCGCCGGCTATGCCAAGCGCTTCCTCGAACTCACCGGTCACCCGATTGACGACCGTCTGATTCGATATGTCTACAGCGCCACCGTGGCGGCGGTGCCGTCGAGGGACCTCGCGGAGCTGCCGCTCGACTACCACGCGCCTGGCCTGGGCATGGTGTACGCGAAGACGGCGTGGGCGCCCGATGCGACCATGATCAACCTGCAGTTCGGCATGACGGCCAACGCGGGCCATGCCCACCGTGACGCCGGCAACTTCCAACTGTGGCGGGCCGGCGAGTTCCTGACCCGGGAGACAGTCGGCTACGCCAACTCGATTGTCGGCTACGCCGGGGGTGGCGCGGTCGACGTCGAATCGCCCGTCGCGCACAACACCCTCCTGTTCGAGGGGATGGGCACGGTCGGCTACTACCATCACGTGCCCCAGATGCTGCGGCTCCACTCGACGCCGGTGGTCAACTACGCCGCGGTCGACCTGACCGGTGTGTACGACTTGAACGACGAGTGGGCCCACCGCGAGGCCGAGGTCGGCAACCCGTACGCGGGCAGGGTGGTGCGGGAGACGCTGTTCGTCCGTCCGCTCGACACCTTGATTGTGTTCGACCGGCTGGAGAGCGCGAGCGACAACGCCGCGGTCGACAAGACCTTCGTCATCCACTTCCCGGAGAACCCGGTGCTCACGGGCAACACATGGTCGGCGAACAGTGGCGGTCAGTCGGTGAGGGTCAGCACCCTGGTTCCGGCCACTCCGACGCGGCGAATCGTGGACGAGCGCGGTCCGGTGCGCCCCAACGGCACCTACCCGTATCCCGTCGGCCAGTTCCGTGGGGAAATCGAGACCAGCGGGCAGGTGGTCAGCCACTTCCTGCATGTGGTGCAGGCCAGGGATGCGGCCAGTGGTGCGAACCTTCAGCTCACGCTCAACGAGACGTCCACCGCGTACACGGTGACGCTGGTCCATCCAACTCGGGGGAGCGCGGTGGTCACCTTCGAGAAGGGAATCGTGAGTACAGGCGGAAGCTTCGGCTTCGCCGCCACGGGCGCGGTCACCCAGTCGCCGCTGCGCGCTGGCGTCCAGGTGATGACCGTCACGCCGAGCGGGCCGGTCTGGGGACCGTGACCTGAAAAGAACCGGGCATGGAAGTGGCCGATACCTGTAGTTTCATCTCGATCGGAAACCAACATGGCCCGCAAATTCATGCCGTTCGCAATCATATCGATACTCGCGCTGTCATCCCTTGTGATGGCGGCGCCGAGTACCCCTCAAGCGCCCCCCGCTCCACAACAAGCCCCCAAAGCCCCCAGCAAGAGCCCGCAACAAAAGAAGCCCCCTCAAGCCACGGAGACAAAGGCCAAGGCAAGCCCGCCCCCTGCAACGGGCAGTGGCGACTATGACCCCCGGTGGGCGCAAGGAGCCATGCCCGCATGCCATGCGGCATGCCAGAGACAACACAGGACCTCCGCCAGAAAAGTCATTCCTGATATGACCGTGGTCGATGTGGAGAAGTGCGACAATGTCCAGTGCGAATGCGCGAACGATATGAATGTGCGCACCCATCTCCCGGATGGCTCATTCTGCGTCAGATATATGATTGTGACGCCGCCCCCCAAGCCACAGTATGGCGCTTGCAGGCAAGGCCAGTGCTACGTCAAATAGCGGATTCCCGATTCGCAGAAGGGGTCAAAGGCCATGCGTCACCATCAAGCCTTGTTCAGCTTGCTCATCCTACAGCCTCTCGTCGTTGCCAACGCATTCGGCCAACAGCCCTACCAGAACGCCGCGCTCTCCCTCCACAATCAGTACCGCGCGAAGCATGGCAGCCCCGCCTTGAAGTCGGATGCCACCCTGATTGCCAGCGCGGAGAAGTGCGCGAACTACTATGCGGCGAAAAAGACGATAGACCACACATGTCCTTTCAAGAACGGTGCGGGTGAAAACCTGAGTGGTGGCGCGGGTTCGTGGTCCCCGGGCGACTTCACAGCCATGGGTGTCAAGATGTGGTACGATGAAGTCAGGTATTACGACTTCACGAAGCCTGGTTTCTCCATGAACACCGGCCACTTCACGGCGGTGGTCTGGAAGAGCAGCACAAAGCTGGGGTGTGGCGTTGCGACGAAAGATGGCTATACGGCCATGGCTTGTTTGTATAGCCCTCCGGGAAACATGATGGGGCAATTCCCGGCCAACGTCCTTCGCTTGCGGTAGTCCAGCACCCATGCGGCGCGGTCACCGGGAGCGGAGGCCCACGCCTCCGCTCCCAGACACCGGACGTCATGACGTCACGAGGCCTCACCTCACCTCGCCTCACCCCAGCTGAACACGCGTCGGAGAGAACCCCGACCTGCCGTTTCCGAACTGTTCGTAGAGGTTGTAGCCCCACCCGCAGCCCAACCTCTCCCGGTCGGAACCGCTCTCGTCATCCGTGGGCTGGAGGATCCAAGCAGGTCCGCTCCTCTTTGGCCGGATTTCACGCGCCGCTTGAGGCCCTCAATCGTCAGGGGAGCTTCTTCCACACTCGTTGAATGTGCCAGTCAGTTGAGGCTCATTGCGCTGATAGCAATAGATCGCCTCGCTCGAGGCCTCATCGCATGCCGAGCTATGCGCAATCTCTCCTGACGGCAGCGTGACCGTTGACCCGCAGCTCTCGACCGACTCTTTCACCCGGAGCTTTCGCGGGAACTCCTTGCCCTCCGCGCTGACGCTCACGTTGGAGTTCGTGCTACCAGAAAAGTCACTGCCGCTACCCCACTCGATGCCGAAGATCTTCTTCAGGGAACCGTCCTGGGCCTCCCAGTAGGAGAACTCGGAGGTGCAGAAACGAGGACAAGCTACCAACTCGACCCTGATGACCTTTCGCACGGGGTCGGTGAGGTTCTCGAACGCAAAGACAATCTTGGTGGGCGCATAAGATATCGACGACTCTGGCTTTCCTGGCAAGAACGGCATGTTGATGGAACAATAGGCGTTCTTCTCCGCGAGAGGATGGAGCACTGCTCCAGCGATGAACTGCTCCTGGCCGCACATCGTTCCCCGAGCCTGGAGAACGACATCCTCAGTTTCCGCAGACACGATGCGGGCACGGAAGACATCGAGCACCACGGATGCAGGGTCGTCCGCATCGCATGAGGAGTACATGTCCCACCTGGTTTCGAGGTGAAGTGGTTCGAGAAGCTTCTTCACCTCGGCAGACCGCGTCGCGGCGCCCAGCTGCTTCTTCAACGCCTTGGGCAACACCGTGACTTGCTGCTCCAGGGGACAGCCCCAGGGCTTCGGTGGTGCCGCCACGACAGCGCCCGTTCCCGCATCCCCGCCGCCCGTGCCAGCAGCCATGGTCGGCGGCGTCTGGGCAAGCCCCGCCAGCGGGCTTGACGCGACAAGGAGAGGCAGCAGTCGCAGTCGCGCCTGATGACGCCCCCACGAGACTGCGGTCAGCACGCGAGCCGTCGGTGATGGACTCCAGTCACGACACTTCAATCCCAACATGACCCATCCTCCTGTGGAGTTGATGCCAGGGAGCTGACTCTATGACCACGTTCCGGTCCATGGAGCCCCTTCGAGATCCGCAGTGACGGTGCAGGCGCTGAATCTATTCAGTCTGGAGCTCCAGCTTGCTCCGCCCCAAGATTTCTTGAGACCTCTCACTGGGGGATGGCTCCCCCTGGCGGTGGATGCGCTCGGCGAGCCTTGAGCCTCCGTCGTGCTCGCGTCAGGCCCTCCTTGCGGTGCCTGAATCAGCTTCGTCATGGCCCTGCGTCTCATCCGCGACGAGTGGCTGTGGCTGGC
Source organism: Myxococcus sp. CA051A (assembly GCF_013336705.1). Classification (NCBI taxonomy): domain Bacteria; kingdom Pseudomonadati; phylum Myxococcota; class Myxococcia; order Myxococcales; family Myxococcaceae; genus Myxococcus; species Myxococcus sp. CA051A. Next base: position 34,975 of record NZ_JABUMS010000018.1, read on the forward strand.
CGGCGCGCGCCCTGGAGCGATTCCCAAACATCCGCGACGTCTGCGAGAAGAGGTAGAACGCTTCATCCTTCCGCTGCGGCGAAGCCACAGACGGTGTCCCCGTGCGGTGAAATTCAAGATGAGCAGCTGCCCTCGGAAGCGTCCCCGCTCGGTCCGTCGAGCACGCTCCCGCAGGCCCCTACGTCGCGGCCTTCCCTAAAGTGAACGGCATTGGGTTTAGGGTCGCGGAGTCAACGTTATGGGTGCATGCATCGATGATCTGGAAACCAGCCAGCGGGTAGCCGTACATGAAGGCTTGGTACGCAATCGTCGGTGCTTCTTTGGGGTGCAGAGGTGTCACGGTCGTTTGGACTCGCAGTGGAGGGGTGGACAATTCGAGCACCGTTCTTCGAGTCCTGGGCGCGCACGTTCCTCCCCGTTTGGCGTCAACCATCCCGCAGTGCTGAAGCGGAGGTCAACGCGGTGAGTGCCGGCGCCCTCCAAAGGGCGTGCAATGCCACTCGGCGCTACTTCCTGGGCTGCTTCTTCAAGAACCGGCTCAACCGCACCTTGCCCAGTCCGCGCCCGCCGAACAGGTACCAGGTGATGGCCGCGCCGAAGAGGCCCGCCGCCAGGGCGATGCCCACCGCGCCGAGCACCGGGATGTTCCCATACATCCACGGCTTCGGCGCGAAGGAGATGAACGCGCCCACGATGAAGCCACACGCGCACAGCCCCATGAAGGCAATCACCGCCGCGCTGCGCAGGTTCTCGTTCAGCTTCTCGAACTGGTCCGCGCGCACCGTCACGGTGAACTTGCCGGACTCCATGTCGAGAAGAATCTGCGACAGCTGCGTGGGCAGGTCCTGAGCCATCGACTGCAGCCGCAGGAGCGTGCGCATCAGCCCGCCCTGCAGCTGCGTCGGGTCATACCGCCCCGCCAGCAGCTCCTTCGCATACGGCAGCGCCACCTCGATGATGTTCATCTCCGGGTAGAGGCTGCGCAGCATTCCCTCGGTGGAGATGGAGGCGCGGCTGAGCAGCGCGTACTCCTTGGGAATCCGGATGCGGTACTTCACCGCCAGGTCCAGCAAGTCCCGCAGCAGCGTGCGCGCATCCACCTGGCCCAGCGTGGTGGGCAGGTGCGAGCCGAGGATGCTCTCGATGTCGTTGCGGAAGCCCACCAGGTTGGCTCGCGCGTCCGGCACGCCCACGCGGTAGAGGATGCGCGCCACCGAGTCGCTGTCCTTCAGCGCCACGGCCAGACACAACATCACCAGCGTCTCCTGCATCGGCCGCGTCAGCCGTCCCACCACGCCGAAGTCCAGCAGCGCCAGCCGGTTGCCCTCCAGGAGCAGGAGGTTCCCCGGGTGCGGGTCGCCGTGGAACAGCCCGTCGTCGAACAGCTGCCGGAAGCTCGCCTCCAGGATGTTCTGGGCAATGGCCTTCCGGTCCTCCTCGGCCAGCGTCTCCGGAGCAATCTTCACGCCCCGGATGAACTCCAGCGTCAGCACCGTGCGGCTGGAGAGGGACGCGTACACGCGCGGAATCTTGAGATAGGTCCGCTCCCGGTGGTTCTCCAGGAACGCGCGGACGTTCGTCGCCTCGTTGATGAAATCCAGCTCCTCGTGGATGGCCCGGTCGAACTCGTCGACGATGCCCGTGGGCGTGTAGATGCCCGTCTCCTCCACCACGGCCTCCAGCAGCCGCGCCAGGCTGCGCAGCACCCCGAGGTCGGAGTCGATGCTCGCGGCGATGCCCGGCCGCTGCACCTTCACCACGACTTCCTCTCCCTCCAGCGTCACCGCGCGGTGCACCTGGGCAATGGACGCCGCCGCCAGCGGCGTCTCGTCGATCTGCTTGAACAGCTCGCTGGCTTCCTTGCCCAGCGACTCGCGAATCTGGGAGAGCACCTGCTCCAGGGGAATCGGCTCCACGTTGTCCTGGAGCAGGGCCAGCTCCTCGACGAACTCGGCCGGCAGCAGGTCCGCGCGCGTGGACAACACCTGGCCCAGCTTCACGAAGGTGGGGCCCAAATCGTTCAGCAACATCCGGAAGCGGCGCGCGGTGGAGGCGCGCTGGGCCTCGGGAGAGACCTCCACCTTCTCCTGGCGACCCAGGATGCGCCACAGGCCCGCGCGCTCGAGCACCTCGCCAAAGCCATGCCGCGCCGCGATGACGGTGATCTGCCGCACACGGTTGAGGTCCTGGAGAATCACGGGAGGTTCTATCTCCTTGCTGCGACGGTACGACGTTATGCCTGTGCCACCGGCTTCGCCACGAAGCGCAACAGGACATAGCCCACCACCGCGGACAGCAGTGAGCCGACGAGGATGCCCAGCTTGGCCTCGTTCAACAGGTCTGGCTGCCCCGCGAAGGCCAGCCCCGCGACGAACAGGGCCACCGTGAAGCCGATGCCCGCCACCACCGACACGCCGTGGAGCTGCCCGAGTCCCGCGCCTCCAGGCAAGGTGGAGACCCGCAGCTTCACCGCCGCCAGGGTGAAGAGGAAGATGCCCACCTGCTTGCCCACGAAGAGGCCCGCGATGATGCCGAGCGGCAGGGGCGCGAGCAGGTCCTTCCACCCCATACCCTCCAGGGAGATGCCCGAGTTGGCCAGCGCGAACAGCGGGACGATGCCGTACGCCACCCACCCGTGCCACAGGTGCTCGAAGCGGTTGAGCGGCGGCTCCAGCTCCTCCAGCCGGTCCTCGATGTAGAGCAACTGCGCGCTCCGCATCGACTCATCCTCGGCGTTCTGGGTGCAATCGCGGATGTACGTGGAGAGCTCCTCCAGCACGTTCCGGCCCGGTCGGGTGGGGCGCGAGGGGATGCACAGGCCCACCACCACGCCGGCCAGCGTGGCGTGGATGCCGCCATGGTGCATCGTGTACCAGAGCGCCACGCCGCCCAGCAGCCAGACGATGCCGTTGCGGACATAGAAGCGGTTGAGCGCCATCAGCAGGGCAACCACCGCGGCGGCGGCGAGCAGCCACTCGACGTGCAGTCCCGTGCCGTAGAACAGGGCGATGACGAGGATGCCGCCAATGTCGTCGAAGATGGCGAGCGCCGTGAGGAAGACGATGAGCCCATGTCCCACGCGCGCCTTCACCAGGGTGAGGCAGCCGATGGCGAACGCGATGTCCGTGGCCATGGGGATGGCCCAGCCCGCCATGGCCGGGGTTCCCGCGTTGATGGCGACGTAGAGCGCGGCGGGCACCACCATGCCGCCCAGCGCGGCGATGAGCGGCAACATCGCGCGAGACATCGTGCGCAGCTCCCCCGCGCTCAGCTCGCGCTTCACCTCCATGCCCACGAGGAAGAAGAACAGCGTCATCAATCCGTCGTTGATGAGCTGCTGAAAGGTGAAGGACGCATGGGTGCCCGCCACCCCGAGCTCCAGGCGGGCGTCGAACAAGCCGACGTAGGACGAGGCCCACGGGGAGTTGGCCCACACCATGGCGACCACCGAGCACAGTGCCAGGAGGATGCCGCTGCTGGCCTGGAGGCGGAAGAAGGCCTGGAGTGGGGCGATGGCCACCCGGAAGAGCGCGGGCACGGGCGCCGGTGCGCGGGTCCGGGGAGAGGGCGTGGTCGAAGGTGTCTCCATGGTGGGGGGCAAGATGCCCGCGCCTTCCCGTGGGCGCACCCGTTTTCGGACGAGGGCCCGCCGAAATGTCACCCATGCGTGCTAGGGAACTCGGCGGGTAGGGTGAGCCGTTCGTTGATCCACGGGGCGGGGGCATGAGAGAAGGGCGGGGATGGCCGTGACGCAGCAGTTGAAGGCAGCCAAGGCAGCAGCAGTGGAGCTTCCCGTGGACCCGACGCCGGACGTCGGCTCGGAAGGGGAGAAGGCGAGCGACGGCTCGGGCGCGAGGGAGATCGCGTCCCTGACGCCGATGATGCGCCAGTACCTCGAGGTGAAGGCGCTGCACCCGGACTCGGTGCTCTTCTTCCGGCTCGGGGACTTCTACGAGATGTTCTTCGAGGACGCCGTGCGGGCCTCGGAGATCCTCCAGATCACCCTCACCGCCAGGGCCAAGGGCGCCGACAAGGTGCCCATGTGCGGCATCCCCTACCACTCGTCGCGCCGCTACATCGCGCGCCTCATTGGCGAGGGCCTGAAGGTCGCCATCTGCGAGCAGGTGGAGGAGGCCGGCACCGGGCCCGGCATCGTCCGCCGCGAGGTGACGCGGGTCATCACCCCCGGCATGGTGCTGGACGAGGAGGTGCTGGAGCCTCGGGACAGCAACTTCCTGGCCGCCGTGTGCTGGAGCGAGCGCGGGTGGGGGGGGGCGCTGCTGGAGGCGTCCACCGGTGAGTTCCTCGCCATGGAGGCGGCGTCGGCGGCGGAGCTGGCGGAGTCGCTGTCGCGCGTGGAGCCCCGGGAGCTGCTGGTGCCTGGCGGGCAGCGTGACTCGGCGGAGGTGGCGCAGCTGTGCGCGCGGCTGCCTCGCATGCCCGCCATCGCGGAGAGCGAGGCCGCGGCGTTCGAGCCCACGCGCGCGGCGGGGTTCCTGCGCACGCACTTCGCGGTGCAGTCGCTGTCCGCCTTTGGCCTGGATGACTCGCCCCTGGCCACGAGCGCCGCGGGCGCGGCGCTGCGCTACCTGAAGGACACGCAGAAGACGCCCGCGGCCCACGTGGACCGGCTCAGCCGCCAGGAGCGCTCCGGCAGCCTGCTGATGGACGAGTCCTCGCGCGCCAACCTGGAGGTGCTGCGCTCGCAGCGGGATGGGGGGCGCAAGGGCTCGCTGCTCGGCGTGTTGGATAGGACGGTGACGAGCATGGGGGCGCGCAAGCTGGCGCGCTGGCTGGCCTCGCCCCTGGGCTCGCTGCCGGAGATCCACGCGCGGCTGGACGCGGTGGAGGAGCTGTCCGCGCGCAGCGTGTGGCGCGAGGAGCTGACCGGCATCCTCAAGGAAGTGGCGGACCTGGAGCGGCTGACGGGCCGGCTGTCGCTGGGCGCGGGCAACGCCCGAGACTTGCGCGCGCTGGGATTGTCGCTGGCGCAGCTTCCCCGGCTGGGCAAGGCCCTGGCTCGGTGCCAGACGGCGCTGCTCCAGTCGCTCGCGGGGCCGCTGACGGCGCTGCCGGAGCTGGCGGACCTGCTGGCGCGCGCGGTGGTGGACGAGCCTCCCGTGGTGTTGAAGGAAGGCGGCCTCATCCGCCAGGGCTACCACGCGGAGCTGGACAAGCTGGTGGAGCTGTCCACGTCCGGCAAGGACATCCTGCTGAAGATCGAACAGCGCGAGAAGGAGCGGACCGGCATCGGCTCGCTGAAGATCCGCTACAACAAGGTCTTCGGGTACTACCTGGAGGTGACGAAGTCGAACCTGCACCTGGTGCCGGCGGACTACATCCGCAAGCAGACCACGGTGGGGGCGGAGCGCTTCGTCACCCCGGAGCTGAAGGAGCACGAGGAGCTGGTGCTCACCGCGGAGGAGAAGCGGTGCGCGCTGGAGCTCCAGCTGTTCGAGGAGCTTCGCGCGAAGGTCGCGTCGGCGGCGCCGCGCATCCGTTCCGCGGCGGAGGCGGTGGCGGCGGCGGACGCGCTGCTGTCCTTCGCGCGGTGTGCTTCCGAGTATGGCTATACGCGGCCGGAGGTCGACGCGTCGGAGGTGCTGAGCATCACCGCCGGGCGGCATCCGGTGGTGGAGCGGATGCTGGGGGCGGGGGAGTCCTTCGTTCCCAACGACGTGCGGATGGACCCGGAGGACGCGCAGCTGTTGGTCATCACCGGTCCGAACATGGCCGGCAAGAGCACGGTGATGCGGCAGGTGGCGCTCACGGCGCTGATGGCGCAGGCAGGCTCGTTCGTCCCCGCGAAGGCGGCGCGCATCGGCCTGTGTGATCGGATTTTCACGCGCGTGGGCGCGGCGGACAACCTGGCGCGCGGTCAGTCCACCTTCATGGTGGAGATGACGGAGACCAGCCACATCCTCCACCACGCCACGCGCAAGAGCCTCATCATCCTGGATGAGATTGGACGCGGGACGTCGACGTTCGACGGGCTCTCGATTGCGTGGGCGGTGGCGGAGCACCTGCATGACCACGTGAGCGCGCGCACGCTGTTCGCCACGCACTACCACGAGCTGGTGGACCTGGCGCGCGAGCGGACCCGGGTGAAGAACCTGTGCATCGCCGTGAAGGAGCAGGGCGGCAAGGTCATCTTCCTGCGCAAGCTGATTCCCGGCGGGGCCAGCCGCTCCTACGGCATCGAAGTGGCGAAGCTCGCGGGCCTGCCCTCGGAGGTCGTGGGGCGGGCGCGGGAGCTGCTCCAGAACCTGGAGTCAGGCGAACTGGACGAGGCGGGACGTCCCCGAGTGGCGGTGCGGCAGAACCCGAAGCGCGCGGTGTCCACGGCGCAGCTCGGACTCTTCGGAGAGCCGGCGCCCGTAGCCCCGGCCGCCCCGGCGCTGCCTGCCTCGCACCAGCAGGCGCTGGAGACGCTCAAGGCGGTGTCCGTCAACACGCTGACGCCGCTGGACGCGCTCAACCTGCTGGCGAAGCTCCAGCGCGAACTGGAGGGCTGAGCGACGCGCGGTCAGCCCATGATGTTCTTCTTGTTGTGAAAGAGCGGGTCGCCCAGGCGGCACACGTTCTTGCCTTCGAACTTCACGTCGAAGGAGTACATCATGAACTCGCAAGGCCCCTTGGTGGCGCTGCTGGCCACGCCGCCGCCCGCGGTGCCGGCCTCGTTGCCTGACGAGACGCTGTAGGTGGCCCCCTTCACCATGGGCATGTGCCCTTCGATGGTGACTGTCTTGGGGCCATCCGCCGCGTCCGCGGAGCGACCCACGTTCGGGTAGGGGATGGGGACCGGGCCGGCGGGAGACGGGGTCTTGCAGACGTCTGGCAGGACGATGCTCTGTCCCTTGCTTCCACCATGGGTGACGCCTCGACCGTTGACGAAGGTGGGCACGGAAAGGTCCTTTCTCGAAGGGGCGCGAGTGTCGTAAGCCGTCAGGCGCTCACGAATTCGTGGGGTTCCAGGAAGCGGAGATGGGGGAAGGCCTTTGACTCCAGCACGCGCTTGACGTCCTCGTGGACGAGGACCGCGCTGACGTTCTCCGCGAGCCGAAACAGCTTGAGGCCACGGGGCTTGTCACCATCAATGGCCAGGTGGTCGATGCTCGCGTCGATCAGGCGGGAGCTGTCAGGAGTGTGGAAGACGGTCTCCGCGAGGTTCGCGGCCCTCACCAGCCCGATGACATTGAAGACCTTGTAGCCCCGGTGGACGACGGTTCCATCCTCGCTCTGGATGACGGCGTCATAGACGTCGAGGCTGTCCACACCTGCCTCGAGCAGCGCCGCATGGAACGCATTGCTCATGAGGTTGGCCGTATTGAAGTAGTCCAGCAGTTCTCCCTGCTCATTGCCAGGGATGATTCCGACGACGATGAGTTGTGAGGGCGGACGCTGGAAGGGTTTGCCGGCCCACCATCGGTCTCGAAGACTCAGGTTTGGCACGGGATAGATGAGCATCATGTCGTGGCTGCTCGACTCGAGAATGTAATATTTCGGGATCGCTTGCATCGTGACGGCTCAGAGAATCCTGGTGACGCTGCCCTTGGCCTTGGACCTGGTGAACTTCCCGATGCCTACCATTTCATCCGCATAGTCTTGAGTGAGGGAGTCCGTATAAAGTGGGGGGCGCCAGACGGACTTCGTCAGGAGTCCGCGGAGGCTCTCGGAGAGCGAATTCAGGCGTGCGGTGAGTCCCAAGGGCGGCGCGAACCTGTCCTCGTTCTCAGCCTTGCTCTCCATCGCGATGGAGCACGACTCGGTGGCCATCACCGCCAGGCGCTCGCCAATCGACTGAAGAATCGCTCTTGCCTTGTCCGAGTATGGTTTGTGACGCATGTGGAACTGCCTGCCACCGGAGGCTTCGATGGCGGCCGCGACGTAGGCGGGTTTGAATGCTTCTGTCTCTTCGCCCAACACGTCATCCTTGCGCTTCTTGAGGTATTTGAGTCCCAGGTCCGCGGGCCATTCGTTGCAGTTGGAGAGAGCGTAGGGGCTTGGTAACCATTCCCCATTCTCGGCGGCGTTGACGTCGTAGCCAATGGAATATCCCTTCTTGATGTAGCTCGACATGGCTGGCCCTCCCTTGTCAGGGAGGTAGTCCGCGATGCAGTTGTCGTCTCCCATGAAAGGAACGACGGAGGACCCCTTGAGCGACTCGTTTCCCGGGATGAGGTGATGGGGTGCGTACTGGAGGGGGTATTCCTCCTCCTCCTTGTCCTCCGCGTAGGTCTGAATCAGCTTCGGGCGTTTGACCGTTCCATAGGTCACGACCTCCCCCTTCTTGAACAGCAGGGAGACCTTGTCCGCTGCGGGCTCGAGGTTCTTGGCTGCCTTCATCTTCCTGCCCAGCACGCCGCCGTCCGTCGCCGCCATTCCTCCCACGGCGTCATCATCGGGGTTCTGCAGCAACATCTTCTGGGAGTGCGCGTCGCCTTGCTCGTGCCAGGGGCAGGTCTTCTCGTTGTGCACCTCCTCCGAGACGAATTCCGAGACGGCCACTTCTTCACCGATCTCCATGGTCCTCCTCCTTCCAAGTTCCAGTTCAGGTGGGCTGCAGGAGCGCCGCCGCACGGCCCTCAAGGTCGGAGGTGCTCCAGACCAGGGTGGGGCCCTTCACGTGCCCGGCGCGCAGGCGCTCCGCGGCGAGCACCAGCATCAGAGGTCCCAACGCCGCGCCGGCGTCGCCCACGCAGTCCGCGGGATGTTCGATGCGATGTGCCTCCTGGAAGCGCTCCGCGTTTCGCAGGTAGGCCACGCCCCATTCCTTGCTGGGCAGGCTCTCGCCATTGAAGCCCGCGAACACGCACTGCACCTTGGGCGCGTTGCCCGGCATCCCCGCGAAGAGCGCTTGAACCGCGTGGGCCAGACCGTCTCCAAGATAGGGCTCCTCGGAGTAGCGGTGCCCCTGCTCCGCGCCGACTCCCACGTGGGTGATGCGGGCCACGGGCTCGAGGCCGGAGCGTCGCGCGCCACCAGGAGTCGACAGGAGCAGGAAGCTCGCGGCTTCTCCCGGAATGAAGCCGTCCGTGCCCCGGGGGCGCAGTCTGTCCTCCGAGTCCAGCACGGCCAGCCTCCGGGGATGGTTGAAGGTGTCCAGCCCACCGACGATGACGGTGGAGGCCTGTCCCGTGGACAGCAGTCGCATCGCGTCGCGCAGGGCCAGGAGGCCGCCCGCTCCGCCGTGCCTGTACACCCGGCTGCTGGCGACATCGAGCCGCACTCCCGATTGCCGGGCGAGCTGCTCCATCATCACCCGTGAGGAGGGGAGCTGAATCCCCCACCGGTCCTCGGGGAGGGCCAGGAGCAGGGGCGCCGCACCCGTGAGCCCCGCGCAGGCCTCGGCGAGCGCGTACGTGGACAGGCGCAACAGGCGAATCCAGGTGTTGGAGAGGCGCGTCCCGTCGACCTCCAGGGGCGGCAGGTAGTGCTCGGCGAGGAACGACACCACCTGCCGTTCATGGGCACGGTTCAAGAGGCCCGCCTCCGCGAACCGCACGAGCCCCGCGCGGACGGACGTCGCCGTGGTGGGCACATCGAGCCCCACCGGGGTGGTGGCTCCCAGCCCCACGACCTCCACGCCAGGCATGGCGCCGCTCACGAGCGCGCCCCCGTCATGCGCTTCACCGCGAGCGTCACCTGCTCGACCTTCAAGGCGCGCTTGTCGCAAGGAACGCATCCGCGCCACGTCAACGAGAAGCGGTGCTGGTCTGGCTCCAGGAGCAGGGTCTCGATGTGGAGGCGCGGCTTCTCCTCCTTGCCGGCGATGCGCACGGAGGCTTCCAGGTCCACCTCGGGCACATGGAAGCGCTGCACGCCTTCGGGCGCCGCGTTGATGAGCTCCACGGGCTCGCCGCCCTTCAGCCAGGTCGGGTAGATCTGTCCCTCGGGGGCGGCCTGGAAGAAACGCGTGTCGAAGTCTCGCGGGAGATAGGGCGCGCGATGCTTCTTCCAGGCTTCGTCATACGTCCCCGCGAACCCCATGCGCGGCTGCCAGGACGGAGCGACGAAACCCACGCCGTGTGGCGGTGTCTTGTCGGACAGGCTGGTGAGGGGGAAGCCGGGGTGCGTGAGGTTGGGCAGCGGCGTGCCGTTCATCTCCTTGACGGCGCGCTGTCCCCGAAAGCCCACGCCCACCGGGTTTCGCATCTCCGCGAGGAAGCCGTGAGGGCCCGTCTGGTGACGGCCTCCGTAGGCGCGCTCCCATGTCAGGGGCACCCGCGTCGTCGGAATGGGCGTCGTCGCTGATGCGCCCAGCAGGCCCGCCTTCCAGGTCCTGTCTCCGTGGACCTGCACCAGCTTCTTGAGAGTACCCACCGACATGGACAGGCCAAAGTCCGACGCCGGACGTCCCTTGGGTGCGTGGGCGTCTCCGACGAGGACGACGTCCGTGCCGCGCTTCATGAGGTGTGATTCGCCCGAGTACTTGAGGCTGGTCTCTCCGGGAGGGCCCCAGTGCTCGTCCACGTGCGCGACGGCCTGCTGTGTCTCGGCGACGTGGAGCCCACTGGAGGTCATGGCGAAGGTCGCCTTGAGGACCACGTACAGCGTGTCCACGCCCTTCTCGTCTGGAAACAGGTAGAGCGCCGACGCGAAGGGGGTGGTGTTCTCGAGTTGCAGCATGGCGGTGTTCCCCTGGCTGGCATGCTCATCGCGTCGTGAGTCGCGGGCGGCCCATCCTGGCGGCTGTCAGGCCCGTGGCCAGGGTCGCGGTCTGCCGGTTCGCCCACGTCCGCGTGTCGAAGCGCACGGCGCCCTGGGTCTGGACCGCCAGGTCGAGCGCGAGCTGTTCGCGCCCGCGCATGGGCTCGGTGGAGAGGGCCTTCCACGCGACCTCGGGGGAAAGGGGCTGGCCCCGCAGGTAGCGCGTCTTCGGGGAGAAGCGGTCCTTCTCCTTCACCCACCACCGGGCGACGGCGGCCGCGTCCGGGAGGGGCAGGGTGGCTTCAGGGGAAGGGACGAGGTCCGCGTCCAGGTCGTCCTCCTCGAGGGGCGGGAGGCCGTTCTCCTCGTCGTCCTTGGCGGGCCGTGCGAAGTCGCCTTCCAGCCGCAGCCCCGTCACGCGAGAGAAGGCTTCGCCCGCGAGGCGAGCGGTCCTGTCGTGCTTCATGGCCTCCAGACAGAGCTCCGCGGCGTGACGCCAGCCGGAGTGACCCAGCGCCCACAGGGCCGCTGACTCCAAGGCGGGCACGTCCAGCGCGGCGGCCATCCGGGACACGTCCTCGGCGTGACCCGCCGCCGCGAGCACCGCGAGGACCCGCGCGGCTTCGGGCGCCGTGCTCGCGACGGGCTTGCGGAGGGCCTGGAGCGCGGCGGGATATCCCAGGGCCAACGCCGTCTCACCGGCGGCGATGCGCACGTCGGAGCTTTGCGCGCCGAGGGCTGATTCCAGCAGGGGGCGCGCCGCTGGAAGGTCTTCACGGAGCGCTCTCAGGGCCGCTGTCTGGATTTCGGCGGACTCGCTGCGCAGCAGTGGCAACAAGGCCTCGGCCCCCAGCGCTTCGCCACGAAGACTCAGGAGGCCCACCGCCGCGGCCTGGAGTCCTGGTGTCGCTTGAAGCTCACGACGTCGCAGGAATTTCGAGACCTCGGCGGTGGGTGCCAGGCGCAGCGCCTTGAAGAGGGCTGTCTGTCGCGGACCTGGCGCCTCCGAGAAGAATGGGAGGAGCCAGTCCAGCGGCGCGCCCGTCGCCATCAGCGCGAGGGCCGCGACGAAGACCTCCTCGGGCCGGGTGCTCTCCAGCCAGGGAATGAAGAGTCGCTCGGGGGCTTCCGGGCCCGCGCACGCCAGCCCGTCCAGATGGGCCATCAAACGGGCCTCGGGCCCCTGCGCCACTTCGTGCAAGCGATAGTCAGGAGAATGGCGGGCCCGCTGCCATTGACTCGCGAGAAAGGCAGCCTCCTCCAGGTGTTCCTCCATGATGTCCCACATGACGGGGCATCGGCGTGGAGCCGCCATCAATTCACCTTCACCGCGGCACCCTTGATGCGCTGGACGCCTGACGCGTGCGATTCAATCTGGGTGCCTCGGATGACGACACGTCCATTCCGACGCAGGGTGATGCTGGCCTCGCCGCAGAGCAGCAAGATTTCGTCCTGGCCTTCGAGGACGATGCGCTGGCCATCCACGCTGGCGGAGACAGGCAGCGCGGGGACCTTGGCTTCCACCGAGCGCAGGAGGTTCTTCCTCGGCTCCAGGAGTCCCATGAGGATGGGGCGGCCGGGCAGTCCTCCCTCGAAGGTGAGGAGGACCTCCGTCTGAGGCGCCACCTCCTCCAGGTGTGTCGTGCTCGCGCCCGCGAGCGGGCACCGGGCCGGAGGGATTCCCCTCGAAGTCCACCAGCGGAAGGCCCTCCTCCGACATGCCCGTGAGGCGTCCCACGTGAGGGGTCGAAAAGAGGGCTGAGGACGGGCGAAGGATGACGACCTCCGCGGGGGCGGCGGATGCGTTTCGACGCTTCATGAAGACAAGCTATCAAAACCTGACAATGCAAAGTTGGACTTCCTGTAAAATCGAGCCTTTCTGGTGCTTGGCCTTGTTGGCATTCAGGGCTGTCTCGCGGCCCACATCGAGAGCAGGGGGGCTTCCCGGATGCGGGAGGCGTGACGAGATCTGGGGGTCTATGAGGCTGGCCTCCATCATCATCGGAATCGGTATCGCGGGCTGCGCGGCCCGGGGCGTCCAGGCAGGGCCGGAGAGCGTTCCGGCCGAGGGTGGTTCAGGGCGCGACGTGCTCGTGTTCGAGGGCATGTGCGACGCATCGGGCGCGGTGGCGCTGGGTGGCTCGTTGTTCGTGGTGGGCGACGACGAGGACAACGTCCTCCGCGTCTATGACGCCCGGCGCGGCGGCGCCCCGGTGCGCAGCGTGGACCTGTCACCGGAGTTGGAGCTGCCGGCCCACAAGAAGAAGGCCCCGGAGGCGGACATCGAGGCCGCCACGGGCCTGGGCTCGTACTCCTTCTGGCTCACGTCCCACGGCCGCAACAGCTCCGGGAAGAAGGCGCCCAGCCGCCTGCGCTTCTTCGCCACCGAGGAGAAGGAAGGCCTGCCCCAGCTCGTGGGCCGTCCCTACACGCAACTGCTGGATGACCTGCTCGCGGCGCCGCAGCTCGGCGCGTTCCGGCTCGCGGACGCCGAGGGCCTGGCCCCCAAGGCTCCAGGTGGGCTCAACATCGAGGGCATGACGGCGATGGCTGACGGCGCGTCCATCCTCATCGGCTTCCGCAGTCCCGTGCCACAAGGCAAGGCGCTGCTCGTTCCGCTCCTCAATCCGAAGGAGATGGTGCTGGAGGGCGCCTCCGCGCGCGTGGGTGAGCCTCGGCTGGTGGACCTGGGAGGAATGGGCGTCCGCTCCATGTCCTGGTGGCGCGGGCGCTATCTCATCATCAGCGGGGGCACGGATGGCGGGGGCACCTCGCACCTGTTCACCTGGGCTGGCGGAGACGATGCGCCCGTCCTGGCGAGCGACGTGGACCTGGCGGGCTTCAACCCGGAGGCCTTCTTCACACCCGAGGACGCGGAGGAGATTCTGCTGCTCAGTGACGATGGCTCGAGGCCGCTCGACGGCGTGGCGTGCAAGAAGCTCAAGGACCCCGCGCGCAAGCGCTTCCGCGGCATCTGGGTTCGCCCGGGGGAACAGGGCTGACGAGCGTCCTCCCTCATTGACGGGCCCACGGCGGCGTCGCGAGAATCACCGCTTTTCCGCCGGGGAGTCTCCGTGAATCGTGTCTCTGGTCTGCTGGCGTTGCTCTGCGTCTGTGTCTCGTCGGCCGCGCTCGCGCAACGCAAGGAACTCACCCCCGCCACACCGGAGGCGACGTGTGAACTCACCCCCGCGCTGCGCCTCACCATGCTGGGCGGCGGCTCTCTCGACCTCAAGGAGCCGGCCCTCTATTTCTTCTCACGCTCGCGCAGCCAGGTGCAGGTGTTGGTCTCCCAGCCGGAGGGCGCGACGGAGCCTCGGCTCGAAGCCGTGGGCTTCTGGCATTTGAAGTCGGAATGTCTCATCTCCGTCGACGCCAAAGGGGTCCAGTACGGCTCGAAGCTGGATTGCGAGGACGCGGAGATCGAGGCGAAGGTGAAGGGCTCGGAGGTCACCATCCAGACGCCCGAAAAGGACGTCTTCAAGGTGACCCTTCCGTCCAAGGAGAGCGCCTCGCTGGGCCTGCGCATCACCCTCGTCGCCGAGGGCAACTTCCGGCGTGTGTGGGGCAGCCTGTGTGGGGAGTACAAGAATCCCCCCGCCACGGTGCCTGGCAAGGCGGATGAGTTGCGTCAGCTCAAGCGCCACTCGACGTTGAGCCAGGACTACAAGACCGGTACCAACAGCATCTTCCACATGGTGGGGGAGGCCCAGAAGCGCGCCCGAGGCGAGTAGCGCGCGGATACGCGGATCACGTGTAGGCTGTCGGCCCAATGCAGCTGGCCATTCCTCATGCACCTCGAAAGGTGCGACTGACGCAGGTTCCCGGCGCGGTGGGTCGTCTCGCGCGAGATGCCGTGCTCGGGCTGGCCTTCATGGCGTTGCTCGGCGCCGGGGCCACCTGGGCGGGCCGCTTCTTCGTGGAGGAGCACGGCTTCAACGCGCGGGCGGAGGAAGTGGACGGGGTGCTGGTCGCCACGCGGCTCCCCCCGACGGACAAGCGCGACGGCGCCGAGGGCCTGCTCGAGGTCCTCTACACCTTCCAGAACGTGGAGCACTCCGTGTCGGACGTCCGCACCTTCGCGGAGTACGCGGAGGGGCTGGGCCATGGCGCGGTGGTGAAGCTGCTGGTGGACCCGGCCGCGCCGGGCCGTCCCCGTGAAGCCGGCTTCGCGCGGACCCGTGCCTCCCGCATGGGGTGGCTGCCGTTTGGGCTGGGGCTGGGCGCGCTCGGGGCGGCGGCCATGTTCACCCGCGAGGCCCGGCGACTGGTGCGCTCGGAAGTGGAGCCGCTGCGACTGGGCGCGCTGGTGTGGCTCACGCCGGATGCGCCCTTTCCGGAGGCTCGGGGCGAGGTGGTCTTCCCCGCCCACTACTTCCGGCAGGACGTCAAATTAGAGGTCCGCGCGCGGGTGCGTCCGGGCCGGGCGCCGGTGCGCAACGGGACGAAGGTGCTCGCGGCGGTGGTGCCTCGGGAGCCCGGCTGGGCGCGGGTCATCGACCAGGACCTGGCGGGCGTGCTCGGCTGGCTGCGCTGAGCTGACGGGTAGGGCCGAAAATTTGCCGGTGACGTGGGGCCGTGTGACACACGCCTGTAGCTCCCAGTTCGCCGGAGGTTCTTCATGTGCCCACGCCTTTTGCTCGCGCTGCCCATGCTGCTGTTGCTCGTCCCGGGCACGGTGGGGGCCGCGAAGCGGGATGAGGCGGAGGCCGCGTACCAGGGGGCTCGCCGCGCGTACTACGCGCTGAAGGACGACGCGGCCCGGCGCAAGCTGCGCCACCACTGGCTCAACGTGGTGCACAAGTTCGAGGCGGTGGCGAAGAGCCACCCCAAGTCCGAGCGCGCGCCCGACGCCCTCTTCACCGCGGGCGAGCTGCTCCAGGAACTCAGCCGCATCTCCTTCGTCGAAGAGGACCTGAAGTCGGCCATCGCCGACTACGACAAGCTGAGCCGCGACTACCCCAAGCACCGGCTGGCGGACGACGCCGCGCTGGCGCTGGCACGCATCCACGTCCACCGGATGGACCGGCCCGAGGACGCGCGCCGCGTCCTGGCGGACATGCTCGCCATCAACAGCAAGGGCGACCAGGCGAAGGAGATGAAGACGCTGCTGGCTTCGTTGCCGACGCCCAAGGGCGCTCCCGTCGCTCCCGCTCCGTCGCGCGGCAAGCCCGCCACGCCGGCGCCGAACAAGACGCCCGTGCAGGAGGAGAAGGCCACGGCGGTCGCTCGGGTGGAGACGCCTTCGGAGCGCCCGGCGTCCGCGCTGGTGGGTGCCATCGAGAAGCTGGCCCGCGAGCCGTCCCCGATGATTCCCCGCCTGGACCCCAGCACTCCCGTGGGCGGTGAGTCGTCCGGTGAGGGCAAGGGGCTGGATGAAGCCGTCGCCGCCGCGCTGGCCGCGAAGGAGCAGTCCTCCAAGGCCCCCGCTGTCGCCGTGGCGTCGAAGCCCGTGGTGGCTCCGGTCGAGGTGGCCTCGTCGAAGGTCTCCACGCCGCGTCCGCAGGAGCGTCGCCCGGAGGCCGAGCCCGTCCAGGCCATGTCGACCGTCGCGGAGAAGCCGAAGGCCGAGGTGGCGCCGAAGAGCATCGAGGTCGCCGCCGCCGCGGTGGTCGAGCCGCCCAAGCCCATTACCCGTCCCGTGGATGACGAGGTCGCGCAGGCGCGGCTCAAGGCGGTGGCGAAGCAGTCGCGCCGGGCGGAGCTGACGTTGGCGGAGCAGCTGGGCCTCAAGGTGCGGCGCGTGGTCATTGATCCGGGACACGGCGGTCACGACACGGGCGCCATCGGCAAGGAGGGGACGCGCGAGAAGGACGTGGCGCTCTCCATCTCCCTCAAGCTGGCGGACGAGCTGCGCGAGCGCGGGTTGGAAGTCGTCCTGACGCGAGAGGATGATCGCTTCATCCGCCTGGAGGACCGCGCGAAGTTCGCCAACACGGAGCGGGGTGACTTGTTCATCTCCGTCCACTGCAACGCGGCGACGAGCCGGAAGCTGCGCGGCATCGAGACGTACACGCTCAACACGTCGGCGGACCGGTACTCCATCCGGCTGGCCGCGCGGGAGAACGCGTCGTCCGAGAAGGGCATCAGCGACCTCCAGTTCATCCTGGCGGACCTGGCGACGAAGGCGAACACCGAGGAGTCCTCGCGGCTCGCCAACCAGGTGCAGCGCAGCCTGGTGACGTCCCTGTCGACCAAATACACGGACATCAAGGGGCTGGGCCACAAGGAGGCCCTGTTCTACGTGCTGCTCGGCGTGAAGATGCCGGCCATCCTCGTGGAGACGGCGTTCCTGTCCAACCTGGACGAGGAGAAGCGCCTGGCCACCAGCGCCTACCAGACGGACGTGGCCAAGGCGATTGCCCACGGTGTCGAGGAGTTCCTCGGCGACCGCAGCCGCGTGGCGAAGATCGACTGACGGTGCTGGCGACGGGGCGGGGTTCCCACGTCGCCAGCGCGCGAGTCGAGAGTCTTCAGCGGAGCGCGCGCGTCAGGAGCACCGTCGCCGCGAGGCACGCCACCGTCCGCACGTGATTCCACGCGGTCCAGCTGGACACATAGCGTGCCCAGTGGAGCGCGGCGTCCGCGCTGTCCGGGTTCAGCGCGGCCAGCGCGTCGTTGCGCGGCACGTTGAACGCGGCGGTCACCCCGAAGCAGCCGACGAGGAAGATGGCGCCTCCCAGGAGCCGCTCTCGCGAGTGAGGGTCACTCCAGGTGCCTGGCGAGGACAGCACCAATCCCGCGCAGGTCAGCGCGGTGCCGATGAACGCCGCGATGAACAGGCCCGACACCGCCGAGACGTTGATGGCCTGCATCGCGGCGATGCCCCGCGCCGCGGGCAACCGTGCCAGGCCGTTCATCACGAACGTCGAGAAGGCGAAGAACACGCCCGCCATCAGCCCGCAGCCGAGCACGGACACCCACGTCAGGATTCGCAGCACCGTCTCCATCATCCGTCCCGTCTCCATTCACTTCGTCGTGGCGGCGAGCGCGAGCTCTTCCACGAAGTCCTCGAACCGTGTCGGTGTCGTGTTGTGCGCGGTCCGCCCCGCACGAGGCCTGACGCGTCCTTCGTTGAAGGCGAGGGTCATCTCGACATAGAGCCCGGCGAACGTCTCTGACATTCCGGCCTGCACGAGCGCCTGGGTCATCTCCGCGGGGGCGAGCCGGACATACTCGAGCCCAGGCTTGCCCAGGCGCGCTCCGAGTATGTGGGTGGCCTCGCGATAGCTGAGGTCCCTGGGGCCCAGCAGCTCCCGAATGGTGAGGCCCTTCCAGTCCCGATGCAGCATCGCCTTCGCCGCGACGTCGGCGATGTCCCGGGTCGCAATCATCGGAACGGCGAGGTCCGGCTCGACGGAGTCCGCGTTGACGCCCTGGTGCTCGATGACGGCGAGCGCATCGAAGAAGTTCTCGAAGAAGGACACCGGACGCAGCAGCAGCACGTTCGTGTCCGCAAGCGTCTTCAGGCGCTCCTCCTGCGCATGGAGCGTGGCGAGCAGCCCCGTCCCCTCCCGTTGCTCCGCGCCCAGGCTGCTCAAGGCGACGACGTGTCGCACGCCGCTGTCCCGGAGGGCCTGGACAATGGCCTCGCCCTTGCGCCGCTGGTCCCCGTGGTAGTCCGGCGACTCCCGGTCCGCCGGCAGCAGCGTGTAGACGGCCTCAGCGCCGGCAAACGCCTTCGCCAGGAACGCGGCGTCGCCCGGGTCTCCCACGAGCACCTGCGCGCCGCGCGCGGCGAGCTCCGCCAGTCGACTCTCGGAGCGGCCCAATGCTCGGACGTCCTGCCCGGCCGCGAGCAGCAACTCCACCACCTTCTTGCCGGTGTTCCCGGTCGCTCCCATCACCGTCAACATGTGTGCTCCCTGGGGCCTTGAGCCCCGTGGCATTGGCTTGCCTGGAGTCCAATATCGGGGCACAGGAAAGGACTCTCAATGATGCGAAGTCGATGATTCATGCTCGTTCGTCCAGGTTGGGGTGGACGACGGGGAAGGTGGGGGCGGATACTCGGGACATGAAGAACCTGATGCCCTCGGTGGACTCGCTCGGCGAGGCCCTGCACTTCCTGCGGATGAGCGGCACGTTCTATTGCCGCTCGGAGCTGACGGCGCCGTGGGGGCTCGCGCTGCCGGTGATGAAGGGCAGCCTGATGTTCCATGTCGTGACGTCGGGACAGTGCTGGCTCGAGGTCGATGGTGTGGAAGACCAACTGCTCCAGCCGGGCACGTTCGTGCTCTTGCCCCATGGGGAGGGGCATCGTGTGTCGAGCGAGCGAGGGGGGCCGACGCGGAAGCTGGAGGAGCTCCCCGAGGAACTCGTGAGCGAGCGCTACTCCGTCCTGCGGCACGGTGGAGGAGGGGCACCCACGACGCTCATCTGTGGGGTCGTGCGGTTGGACCATCCCGCCGCCCGGCACCTCGTCACGCTGCTGCCGAGCGTGATCCGCGTGGAGCCTTCGGGCTCACCCCGCATGGACTGGCTCCAGAGCACGTTGCGCTTCATCGCCGACGAGGCGAAGGAGTTGAGGCCCGGAGGCGAGACGGTCATCACCCGGCTCGCGGACGTGCTGGTGGTCCAGGCGCTCCGAGAGTGGATGGCCCAGGGTTCCGGCGCGCGCACGGGCTGGTTGGGGGCGCTGCAGGACCCTGAACTGGGGCGCGCGCTCGCGCTCATCCACCGCGAGCCGACGAGTCCGTGGACGGTGGCCTCGCTGGCCTCGCGGGTCGCGATGTCCCGTTCGGCGTTCTCGGCGCGCTTCACGCGGATGGTGGGCGAGCCGCCCATGCACTACCTCGCGCGGTGGCGGATGTACGTCGCGCATACGGCGCTGAAGGAGGAGCGCCCCGGGCTGGCCGAGCTCGCGGAGCGCATGGGGTATCAGTCCGAAGCGGCCTTCAGTCGCGCGTTCAAGCGCTTCATGGGCGTGTCACCCGGAGCCGTGCGCAGGGGCGACGCGACGTCGCTCCCGTCCCTGGGCATGTCCGCGTGAGTCGCGCGCAGGTGGGACTCAACCCACGCGACGGATGCCGAGGTGGACGTGGTCGTTAGTGGTCGGGCACCTTCCAGACCAGCGGCACCGTTTCAGTCCCCGACATCATGCGGGCGGGACGACGTTGGACCGCCTCGCGTACCCTGGTGAGCCACTCACATCGAGCGCGACGACGTCGGACTCTTCCAACTGCCGCTCAAGCTGCTCAACAACACGTTCGCTTACAACCACTACACTCGCTGTTGCTCGGGCGAAATCGGTCGATGGTGGAACAGCCAGGCGCCGCCTCTCGGGCGGCGGAAGGACCCAGCTGGCACGTCCACAGGTCGTGCACGGCTTGTGGCGGTCCTCGCCAACCAGCTTGCCGCCCGGCATCACCTGCAACTCGAACAGTTCGCCGTCGCTCCGAGCACGCCGGAAAGTCGCTGGCACCGAAACAGCTCCGGTCAGTCCGTCGAGACACCGCACGACGTCCGGTCGCACCAGCAGTGTCCACGGCATGTGGACGCTCACGGGACCGAACCGTCCCTGTGCCCGCCCCGTCAACGGGCCAAAGCCCGACCCCGGCGTCACCACCGCGCCGCGCGGCACCAGCGGCAACACGCTCGCGCGCAGCGCCGTGAATTCGGCCCACGGGACGCACCGTGGGCGCTCAAGGGCCTTTGCTCCCCCACCGAGCTTCGACAAATCCACTGCTGGGTAGTCGTAGCCTCCTCCTCCCCACGTGTTGCCGCATGTGGGGCACGAAACGCCGGGCAGCTGCCAGCGCCTGCCCATGTCGTACCCCCCACTCCACCGCACCGTTTCGCGTTCCTGCAGTGTGTAGTACCGCATCACTCATTCTCCGGCGGAGTACAGCCGCAGGGTCTGCCAGTACGTCATTGGCATTCCGATGAGCCCATACTTTGAAATCATCCGCGCCCCCTGCTTGAAGTGGTCGTCGCGCGTGGCCGTAAACCTGTTTGCATCAATCCACTTCCTCCAGTCCCGATTCCACGGGCCACCATTCTCGCCCGCGTGGACTCGATGGTGTTCATCGACCGCGACCAGCAGAGTGTACTGGTGGATGTTGATGCCGACGAACTCGAAGTACCCAGCGAAGGCGCGGGGGAAGATGTGGTGACGTTCCTTCGGCCTCCTCGTCCACTCGGCGATGGCCTTCCGCGCCGCCTTGACGCTCGGCAGCTCCTCGCGCTGGTACCATGGGATGACGAAGACGGGCTGCCGCCCTGGTAACGGCACTGCGCCACCCCAGTACCGCTGAATGCGGGCTGTAGCGCCGCCAGTCTGCGCGGGTGGAAACCGCAGCGCGAGCGGAGGCGACGCGAGGTCCTCGCATCGGAACAGTCCACACGCCTCCTCGCCACAGGCGGGCGCATAGCACCCGCCTTCCTCCCCGGACGCTGCCGACCTGGCGCAGGAATCCGAGGAGTCCTCCACGCCATTGTCGAGCAACGCTGCGTCGCCGACCTGCTCCGGCATGGATGCGCATGCGGTCATCAGGACCGCCATCCACGTCACTGCCTTCAGACTCATGGGCTCCCCCGCGCCGATCCGAGGCCGCGCTTTGGCAGACGATGACGCAACCGCTTGCAATTGTGCAGCCGCGTCCACCTCGACTCCGTCCGACCTCCAACATTCTTTTTCGGGGCAGATGCGCGCGTGCTTGATTGAAGTTGCCCCGGTTCCGCAGGGCGTCCCGAGGTTTCGCCATCAAGCGGCGGCGCGGTGCCGTGCTCGATTCGACCCGGGCCTCGACCGCCAGCGCAATGTCATCGAGCGCGCTTTCGGGCACCTCAAGGACAAGCAAACCACTGGCACGCGCTACGGCAAGCTCGCCGTCAACAACCTTGCCATGGTGCAGATGGCGCTCATCTTCTCCTACTTACGCCGCTTGCATCCGTCAGACATGACCTGGCGCCCCACGGCTCGCGGTGAACGGGGGGACAGGGGGCCCTTGACGCGGAAGCTCCACCGTGAAGGTGGACCCATGTCCGGCCTCGCTCTCGACCCGAACCGACCCGCCCAGCCTTTCGACGAGTTGGCTCACGATGTGGAGGCCCAACCCCAGACCTCCGTAATGTCGCGACGACACCGCACGCTCGAAAGCCCGGAAGATTCGTGTCTGTCGCTCCGGTGGGATTCCAATTCCCTGGTCCCTCACTTCCAGCAGTGCTGTCGCGGCGTTGCCTTCGACCGCGATGTCGATGGGCCTTCCTTCGCCGTACTTGATGGCGTTGGCGAGCAGGTTGGTGACGATTTGATCGAGCCGTGAGCGGTCCCACACGCCAGGCATCGGCGTGTCGGCATGCACTCGAAGCCGGGCTCCCGAGGTGGCCAGCTCGGGGGCGAAGCGCGCCGCGATGTCGCGGACCAGCGCCGCGAGGTCCACCTCCTCGAGTTCGAGGTCGAGCCGCCCCGCATGGATGCGTGAGACATCAAGCAGCGTGGTGACGAGCTTGGCCATCCGCTTCGCCTGTCGCTCGATGGTTTCGAGCGAGTGGGCCACGGTTTCCATCGGCGCGGCCCGGAGCGTCCCCAGCCGGGCGAGGCGCAGCAGGCCCTGCACGGACAGTTGAAGGGACGTCACCGGGGTCTTCAGCTCGTGGGACGCAATGGAGAGGAACTCATCGCGCAGGCCGATCGCCGTCTGGGCCTGCTGATAGAGCCGGGCATTGTCCACGGCCATCGCCGCGCGGCGGGCAAGCTCCTGGGCGAGGACCAGCGACGCCGGGCCGTACTGGCAGCCCTCGCACTCGCGGGCGAGCGTGAGCGCGCCGAGCGTCCGGCCCCGGGCGAGCAGCGGCACTGAAATCCAGGACTGGAACGGGACGTCTCCCGAGGGCGCCGAGGTGTCTCCCATCGGGAAGAACGCCGGCTCACCGGTGCGCAGCACCTTGCCAGGGCCCTGCGCTGCCTTGAGGTCGGGTGGTGGCGGATAGACCTTCGCCGGAGACCTGGCGAGAAGCGCTTCGGATTGGGCCTGCGTGATTCGCCGGACCGTGTGATCCGGCTCCAGGAGATCGAACGCGCACCAGTCCGCGAACCGCTGGACGGTCAGCTCCGCCACGCTCCGCAAGGAGTCCTCGGGGGCCAGCGAGCCGGCGAGCATTCCGGAGGCCGTCGCCAGGAACGCGGATCTCCCTTCCTGCTCCTCGGCCCTGGCGCGTGCCTGCTGCTCGCGTTGGAACGTCTGGTCGCGCTCCTGCTCGGCCCGGCGCTGCTCGGTGATGTCGATGCCGGTGCCAATGACATACTCAATCTCTCCCGTCTCGCCACGCAGCACGTTGCTGGCCCAGGAGATGAGGCGCCGCTCTCCGTCCCGCGTCAGCCAGAAGCTCTCGTATTGTTCGTTCCCCATGCCCGAGGCCAGCACGGCGAAGTCCGTCTCGACGCGCGCGGCTTCCTCGGGAGGCTGGAGCCGCTTCCAGAAATACGCACCGCGGAGCTCCTCGAAGGAGAAGCCCGTCACCTCCTGGCACGCCCGGTTGAAGCGGACGATGCGCCCTTCTGGATCCAGCACAATCACCAGCGCGCGGGCCGTATCCAGGACCGTGGAGCTGAAGTCGCGCTCACGTTGGAGCTCCCGCTCCGTGCGCTGTCGAGCGGTGATGTCCCGGAAGTAGACGGCCCTCCCATAATAGACACCGTCCTCGCTCACCACCGGGGCGTTGTACTGCTCGAACACCCGGCCATCCTTGAGCCGCAGTTCGTCCTGTCCCGACGCGTTCTCGTGTTCGGAGAAGGCGCGGGAGCGCGCGGTGAACCGTGCGGGCTCTTCCACGCGCTCCGCCATCGCGCGGAGCAAGGCCTCGCGGGAGGCGGATTGGATGTCTTCTTCCAGTCCCCACATCTGCGCGAAGCGGCGGTTGTGCGTGAGCGTCCCGCCGCCAGGGGAGGAGATCAGGATGCCCTCGACGGAGGCTTCGCTCAGGGACTCCCACAGCGTCTTCTGCTGGTGGAGGTCGCGCTCGCTGTCCAGGGTGCGCGCGAAGAGTCGCCGGTGGACGAGCGCGGTGCGGAGGACGCCGCCGAGGCGCTCCACCATGCCCCGGTACTGACGCGGCAGCCGAGGCTCCTGGTCGAAGTACAGCAGGAGCACGCTGGTTCCGCGTCCCGCGTCTGTCGTTCCGGGGATGACGGGCACGGACCAGCACGCGAGTCCCGGCGAGGTCAGCTCCGGGTAGGGCAGGTCCACCGAGGCGGGGCATGGCGCCAGGGGCTGCTCCAGGGGCCCCGGAATCGGCAGGCGGCGGGAGGCGGCGGAGAGGCCGCTCGCGCCCAGCAGATGGACCCGCCCCCGCGCATCCTCCTGGAGCCAGAGGGCCACGGTGCAGCTCAAGCGCTCCGCGAGACGGTCCAGGAACGTGTCCGCGGACTTGTTCGGATCGAACAGGTCGAGCGCCGCGACGGTGAGCTCCTGGAGCACACTCAGGAGCGCGAGGCGTTCCTCGGTGAGCTTCTGGTCCGTGTTCGCCTCGTGGTCCACCATGTCCCGCATGGGTCCATCACCCCGGAAGGGCGAGCACCACCGCCGTCTTGTTGTGGAACTGTGGAACGCCTCCCCCCAGGGCCCCCACCTCGCCGAGCGTGAGGCAGCCCACGACCGGGGTGTCCTCCCCGAGTGCATCCTGGAAGCGCGCCAGTTCGTCGCGGAACTCCTCGCCCAGGATGTGGTACCGGGAGATGCAATCGAACACCACCGCGCCGCCCAGCGTGCCTGAGGTGGCTTCCCGCGCCAGGGTGGCGGCGCGGGCCGCGGCGTCGAGCAGGTCCGCGCGCTCGCCCTCCATCACCCGGACCAGCGAGCCGTCCGGAACCTCTGCGACGCAGCGGACAGCGCCGTCGGGCTCGACGGCGAGCGGGTCTCGAATCACGAACTCCCCATTGGCCTGGGGAATCCCCAGCGGGTGCGTCATCGCGAAGCGCGCGAAGCCCTTTTCGTCGAGCACGTCTCCTCGACTCGCGGCGGTGCGCCGGTAGACCTCGAACGCGCACTCGTACTCGAGCTCGACAGCGGTCGCTCCTCGGGCCTTCGTGACCTGGGTGGGTGGGCCGTACGGATGCCACCCATGCTGAATCCCGACGCCGATGGGGGCCAGGGTGTCGAGGGCAATCACCACCACCTGGTCCCGGTAGGCCTGGCCCTCGGTGAACTGGGCCGCCTTGACGAGCTGGAGGTTGTTGCCAGCGCCGCCACCCACCCAGCCGATGCCCGCGCCTGCTTCCTGCTGAGCCCCTCGTACGACCTCGGTGGGGTTTCCGCTGAGCGCGTCTGGGAGGATGATCAACGCGCGCCGATGTTCAGGGGGCTTGGGGGGCAGCTTTCCGACGGCTTGCGCCACCGCGGAGCGTCCGGCCAGCCTGGGGGCCTCGCTGACGGGCCCGCCCATTCCCACGCCCACCTGGAAGTCCTTCCCGCGGAAGAGCGCGACCACCAGCCCTTGGAGCAACAGCTCGGCTCCCGCGAAGACGCCCGCCGCGCTGCACCCGGCCCAGGGAATATCCCCCAGCTCCCGCTGAACCGCGGACGCCAGGGACGCCGCGTCGTACTGGTCCGTGCACAGGACGAGGGCGAAGCGCGCGTCATCCCCTTCGCGAAGCGCCTCCTGGATGGCTTCATGGGCGGCGGCTTCGCAATCGGGTGAGTTGCTCTTTCCGATCTGGATCCACATGGGCTCTGGAATCGATATTCATTCGCGAGCGCGCTTGCAGGACCCGGCGGCTTCGCATGCCTCGCCTGGAAGGCGGGTGCCGACCAGGGTGGTGCGGAGAACGCCAGCCGGCCAGTCGGGCCCGTGGTGGCACTCCCACTCTCCGGACGGTTCTGGTGGCGGACCGGCCTGCTGGAGCGTCATCCCTGTCGAGATGCATCTCAGAAACAGTTGGTATGCGCATGCTGTAAACATCGCGTCAGACGCAATTCGCGGTTCCGTGCGTGCCGGTGTCGCCGCCGGGGCAGAGAATGAGGGGACCACCCGGCAGTCTGGGGGGAGCAGTCCACCCCATGATCCTGTCGCACCGGGCATGAGCGACCTGTTTTCACAGGGGTGGGCTGCGCCCCCTGGTTGGTCTGACGCTTGCTTTGCGATTCAGGTTGCACAACCGGAGGGTCGCGCCGGGCATCCCGTCTCACGGCGGCAATTACAGTCATTCCGCAGAGTGAAACAACGCATATCTCATAATCCAAGAAAGACAGCTAAGACTTGAAGATCAGATTATTCACGAATAGTCTCGTCGAAGTTTCGAAGTTGAAACAACGAGGAGAACTCAACGTGAATCCTGATTCGAAGTGCAACGCGGTGGCGTTGGTGTGTCTCGCCTTGATGGGCTGCGGAGACGCGGTGCCTGAGGGCGGCGCACCTCCAGGCTCACCCCCTGAAGTGGTCGACTCGACACTCGCCCCGGAGGGATGGGAGACGGTCGCGAATCAGTATCAGTCGTTCACACTGACCCAGCCCTCGACTGTCCGGTTCGGACTCGGCGAGACCTGGGTGACGAAGGAGCTGGCCGCGGGCAGTGTGTATTGTTTCTTCAATCCGGACCCCGCGCCTGGCAAGTTCAAGACGTGCCAGCGCAAGACGCAGCAGAACCCGGTGCCGGAGCCGGCGCTCAGCCCCGCGTGTGCCACGTTCTACCCCTCGGGTTTCGCGCTCTCCAGCGTTCGTCAGGCCCCGGCGGTTCCCGCCTTGGCGAAGCCCGCGAAGGGTGTCGCGGTTTCGGAGCCGACCTACAAGACGTGTCTCGTACGCGCCACGGACCATACCGCTGACGGCGTCTCCGGCTTTGCCCGGAACGACTACTCCCGCCGTCAGGCCTTCAACTCGAACAGTACGAAGCAACTCGTGTATGCCCTCGACGGGTACTGGCATGTGTATGACGCGAACACCCGCGCGCGCCTGAAGCAACTGTCGGGGCCGGCCGGGGACGCGGAGCCGCAATGGCACCCGACAAACCCGGACCTGCTGTACTACCTGCCCACCAACGGCATCGGGATGAAGCTCCACGAGCTGAACATCGCGACCGGGGCGACCCGCGTCGTGGGTGACTTCGCCGCGAGGCTGAAGGCCCGGTGGCCGGCCGCGATGGCGGCCTGGACGAAGGCGGAAGGTTCCCCCTCGGCGGATGGTCGCTACTGGTGCTTCATGGTCGATGCGACGGACTGGGTGAGCGCGGGCGTGTTCACCTGGGACCGCGACACCAACACCATCCTGGGCATGTACGACACCCACGGCGACCGGCCCGACCACGTGAGCATGTCCCCCAGCGGGAACTACTGTGTGGTGTCCGGCGACGGGGCGGGGGGAACGGCGGCGTTCTCGCGTGACTTCAGCACGAGGACCCCGTTGCTCGGCATCTCCCAGCATTCGGACCTCGCGCTGGATGTCAATGGCGAGGATGTCTACGTGGCCATCGACTATGGCTCCAACGAGGGGGACGTGTTCATGGTGAACCTGCGCACGGGCGTGCGCACGGCGCTGTTCGCGACCTACCTGAGCGGCACCGCGACGGCGTTGCACGTCTCGGGCAAGGCGTTCGCCAGGCCGGGCTGGGTGGTGGTGAGCACCTATAGCGACGGTGGTGGCTCACTGCAGTGGCTGCACCGCAAGCTGCTGGCCGTGCAGCTCAAGGCCAATCCGACGGTCTACACGCTCGCGCACCACCGCTCCTCGCCGAACGGCTACTGGACGACGCCCGTCGCCAGCGTCAACCGCGACTTCACGCGGGTGGTCTTCAACTCCAACTGGGGCAACGGCAGCGATACGGACGTCGACACGTACGTGGTCGAGCTGCCGGCGAACGCGCTGCAGTAACGACGCGGCGCACTTGGGGCCCCCGCGCTCGAGCGGGTAGGGGGCCCGCTTCTTCAGTCCGAACCCTTGGCCCACGCGTGTCCGCGCGTGGCGCGGTGCCGTGGTCTCCACTCAACGAGGAGCGTTCAACATGAGTCCTGCATTGAAGCATGACGTGATGGCATTGGTGTGTCTGGCGTTGATGGGTTGCGGCGGCGGAGCGGACGAGGGCGGTGTGCCTCCTGGCTCACTCCCCGGGGCGGTCGACTCGACGCTCGCCCCGGAGGGATGGGAGACGGTCGCGAACCAGTATCAGTCGTTCACGTTGACCCAGCCGTCGACCGTCAGGTTTGGACTCGGCGAGACCTGGGTGACGAAGGAGCTGGCCGCGGGCAGTGTGTATTGTTTCTTCAATCCGGACCCGGCGCCCGGCAGGTTCAAGACGTGCCAGCGCAAGATTCAGCCGGTGCCGGAGCCGGCGCTCAGCCCCGCGTGTGCCACGTTCTATCCCTCGGGGTTCGCGCTCTCCAGCGTTCGTCAGGCCCACCCGATTCCCACCTTGGCGGAGCCCGCCAAGGGCGTCGCGGTGACGGAGCCCACGTACAAGACGTGTCTCGTACGGACCACCGACCACGCCGCGGATGGCGTC
Source organism: Myxococcus sp. CA051A (assembly GCF_013336705.1). Classification (NCBI taxonomy): domain Bacteria; kingdom Pseudomonadati; phylum Myxococcota; class Myxococcia; order Myxococcales; family Myxococcaceae; genus Myxococcus; species Myxococcus sp. CA051A. The sequence goes on from NZ_JABUMS010000018.1 coordinate 63,056, forward strand.
TCCGGCTTTGCCCGAAACGACTACTCGCGCCGTCAGGCCTTCAACGCGAACAACACGAAGCAGCTGGTGTACGCCCTGGACGGGGCCTGGCATGTGTACGACGCCAACACCCGTGCGCGGCTGAAGCAGCTGTCGGGTCCGGCTGGGGACGCGGAGCCGCAGTGGCACCCGACGAGCCCGGACCTGCTGTACTACCTGCCCACCAACGGCGTCGGCATGAAGCTCCACGAGCTGAACGTCACGACCGGGGCCACCCGCGTCGTGGGGGACTTCGCCGCGCGGTTGAAGGCCCGCTGGCCGACGGCGAACGCGGCCTGGACGAAGTCGGAGGGCTCTCCCTCCGCGGATGGTCGCTACTGGTGCTTCATGGTCGACACGAGCGAGTGGAGCAGTGTCGGCGTGTTCACCTGGGACCGCGACACGAACACCATCCTGGGCACGTATGACACGCTGGGCGAGCGTCCCGACCACGTGAGCATGTCCCCCAGCGGGAACTACTGCGTGGTGTCTGGCGACGGTGCGCGGGGCACGGCGGCGTTCTCGCGCGACTTCAGCGCGAAGACCCAACTTCTCTCGAAGTCCGAGCACTCGGACATCGCGCTGGATGCCAATGGCGATGACATCTTCGTGGCCGTCGACTACCAGTCGAACGCGGGCGACGTGTTCATGCTGAACATTCGCACGGGTGTTCGCACGGCGTTGTTCCCGACGTACGTGAGCGGCACCGCGACGGCGTTGCACATCTCCGGCAAGGCGTTCGCCAAACCCGGCTGGGTGGTGGTCAGCACCTATGCCGACTACGGTGGCGCCCAGCAGTGGCTGCACCGCAAGGTGATGGCCGTGCAGCTCAAGGCCAATCCGACGGTCTACACGCTCGCGCACCACCGCACCGCCTCGAACGGCTACTGGACGGAGCCGGTCGCCAGCGTCAACCGTGACTTCACGCGGGTGCTCTTCAACTCCAACTGGGGCAACGGCAGCGACACGGACATCGATTCGTACGTGGTCGAGCTGCCTGCGAGCGCGTTGCCGTAGGAATACGGCGCATGGCTGCGAGGCGGCTTCCTTCCGAGGAGGCCGCCTCATTCGTCAGTGCTTCGCCCAGGCCCATGCTCGAAGGACTGACCTACAGCCCCAGCTCGCTCATGGGGATGCGGTACATGTCCCCGGTGCCGCCCCCGATGCCTTTGAGCGAGCCCTCGTCCCGAGGCGTGTCGAAGCGCTCGCCGACGTCCCCCATGAAGGGGCGGGTGCTGCTGAAGTAGAGCCACTTCCCGTCGGGAGACACGCTGTGGTTGTACTCACTCGCGCGCGTGTTCAGCCCTTCACAGAGGCGCCGCGCGGGCTCCCAGTTGCCGTTCACCCGGTGGCTGAGGAACAAATCGTACCCTCCCAGCCCGTCCGCGCGGCGCAGGGCGCTGAAGAGCAGATAGCTCTCGTCCGGAGCAATCCAGGGCTCCAGCTCGTGGACCGTGGAGTTGATGGCCGCGCCCAGGTTCTCTGGCGGTTGGTATGCGCCGTCAACCCAACGGGAGACCCAGAGATCGCTCCCTCCGAGGGTGCCCACGCGCTCGCCTCCGAAGTAGAGATTGCCGTTGGCGGCGACCGCGGGTGACCACTCGTCGAGGCTCGCGTCATTGACGGGCGCGGGCAGTCTTCGTGCGTCTTCCCATTCGCCGTTCGTGCCCAGGGACGCGGCCCAGATGTCATACGACGCGCGCGGACCGGGCTCGCCGGGCTGGGGTCGATTGGAGATGAAGTACACGGTGCGCCCATCGGGCGACAGGTGGGGATCCGCGTTGCTCCACTGGTCCGCGAAGCGAGGGAGCACGGGTCGTGACCAGACCCCGTCCTCCCCGAGCCGCGTCTCGTACATCGTGTACCGCTCGAAGCTGTCGTCGGCCCTCCCGAAGAGGACGCGGCGCTGGTCTGGCGAGAAGGCCATGAAGAAGTCCCAGGCGCCCGTGGTGAAGAGGCCCGCGCCGTAGAGCTTGGGCGTACAGGCGGCGCGAGGCGTCGCCATGCTTCCCGAATGGGCGCCACATGCCAGCGTCGTGAGGCTCAGCACTCCGAGAACCCCTCGCATCCACTGCCTTCCGGTCATCGTCAGTCCCTCCTGGACGTGCATTCCGTCGTTGGGAGGTCAGCGGTAGCATCCGGGCATGAGGCGAAACTTTGGGAATCTTGCGTCGGCTCCGTCCACGCTGCCCGGGCGCCCTGGTGGCTATCACCTGCTCGGGCAGGGTGAGGCCTTCGACGTCAGGGACTGTGTCTGTCAGGAGGGCGCGGGGAGCCCTGCCTTCGGCGGTCAGCATCCTCGCGTCCGGATCAGCGTGGTGTTGTCAGGCGTCTTCCACGTCCGTGCTCGCGAGGGGGCCGCCGTGGTGGGTCCCGGAGCATTGCTGCTGGGAAACCGCTCCGCCCCGTACGAGTACCGACATGTCGATGATGGGGGAGACCGCTCCATCGTGTTCGACTGTTCGGAGTCGCTGTTGGAGGATGCGTTGCGTTCGCTGGGGCGCCACGCGCATGTCGAGCATCCCTTCGAGCGGGTCTGCATCCCCGCTTCGGTCGCCTCGGCGGAGGCCGTCCTGCTCACGCATCACGCCCTGGCGAGTGGAGAACCAGAGGCCCTGCGTGAGGCGGCGCTGACGGTGATGGGGACGGCGCTGACGCTGGGGTGTGAGCCGGGGGAGGCGTCGCTGGCGGTCTCGGAGCCGCAGGCGCGCCGGATTGCGCGGAGCCTGCGCTACATCGAGACCCACAGCGCGGAGGACTGTTCCCTGGAGACCCTGGCCCACGTCGCGGGGCTCGCGAGCTTCCACTTCCTGCGCGTGTTCCGGGCGATGACAGGGCAGACGCCGCGACAGTTCGTCATCGCCACGCGGCTTCGAGCGGCGGCGACGGCTCTGCGGATGACGCGCGCTCGAGTCACTGACGTCGCCCTGGAGGCCGGCTTCGGTGACCTGTCCCACTTCACGGCGAGCTTCACGCGAGCGTTCGGCGTCTCGCCTCGAGCCTATCGCTCGCGTGCAGGGGATTGACGGACAGTCCCGCCGCCGCCAGGGAACGGTTGGCACCCTCGGCGCACTCGCCCGTGGTACCACCCGGGTGATTCTCTTCGAGGAGCCTTGGTGAACCGTGTCCGTCCCCTGGATGAGTGGGTATCCCGCCTTTCCACCTCGAACCCGAAGGACGTGGCGGCGGCACTCGAAGTGCTGGGCGAGGCGCTCTGCGCGGACGATGAGGCGGTCCGGGAGCGAGCGGCACAACTGCTGGTGAAGGAGCTGGCCCGGGCTGGCTCGGCCGCCCACGGTCCCATCCTCCGCCTGCTCCAGACGTCCTGGTGGCCGCCGCAGGTGCAACTGGCCGAGCCCGCGCTGGAGGCGGTGCTGACCGCGGTGGCTCGAATCGACGTTGATGCGCCCGAGCTGGATGAAGCGGCGCTGCTCATCGCGAACCTCTACCGGGCAGCCCCGTTGCCGCTGAGCGCGCTGGAGGGAGCCCTGGGCCACGCGAAGGCCTCGGTCCGTCGAGTCGCCGCGGGCTGTGTGGGCCGCGTGGGCAAGGCGGCGGTGTCGTTGCTTCCTCGCCTGCTCACGGTGTTGGACGACTCGGAGTCCGTGGCGGGGGCCGCGCTGGAGTCGCTGGGCTCGCTCGCCTCCGCCGCGCCGGAGGTGGCCCTGCCCGCGTTGTTCGACCAGGTGAGCCGGGCGGAGGGGACGCGGCAGTACCTGGCGCTGACCTCGCTCCGGAGCCTGGTGGAAGAGGGCCGCCGAGAGGGCAAGCCCGCTCCGGAGCTGGCCTCCCTGGAGCCCGTCTTGCTGAAGACGGCCGAGGACCCCCAGCCGCCCGTCCGCCTGGAGGCGGTGTCCCTGCTGGGCCTGGGGCGCCTGTCCTCGCTGTCCACCGTGGCCGCGCTGCGCAAGCGCCTCCAGGATGAGAGCCCCGCGGTGGCTGCCTGCGCCGCCGTGGCCCTGCTGCGCGTCGGGGCGCCTCCCCAGGAGGCTGCCTCGCTCCTGGCAGCCCAACTGGCGTCCGCCGAGAACCCGGACAAGGTCGGCGCCGCGCTCAGCGCGCTGGAGGGCGTGGAGCCCGCCACCCTCGGCCGCATCCGCGACACGCTGGCGGCGGCGGCGCGGGGCGCGAAGGGGCTCGTCGCCGAGGCCCTCCATGAGCTGCTCCCGCGCAATACTTGATGGAAATGCCTTCCGGCGGAGAATGCATGAATTTCATGATAAAATGGAATTCAGGCGCTCGGGTTGGGATTGACTGAACGGGCGTCCTTCGCGTTCGCGCGGAAAGGCACCCATGTTCAAGTCCCTTGGCTGTGTCCTGTTGGCGTCTCTCCTGGTGGGCTGTGTCGGCACCGAGTCCAACCTGGAGGACGAGGCGTCCTTCGAGGAGAGCTCCGAGCAGGCCATCTGTGGCATTGGCTGTCCGCCCGGGCAGCATCCCACGGCCTATTACTGTGATCGCTTCGCCTGTGGCGCGCTGGCCTGCAACTTCAACAACTCGAACGCGACGACGTGCGCGGTGACGCCCAACTGCGGAACCATCACGCAATGCGGGCTGGGGTGCCCCGCGGGCTTCTCCGCCATCGCGTTCGTCTGCAACCTGAGCTGCGGCTTCTGCGGTGGGGGAACGGTCAACGCGACGCAGTGTCAGTCCAACACCAGTCCCCAGGGGTGTCCCTGTGCCGCCCTTCCGGTGGGGAGCGCGGTGGACCGGGGCGCGGCGGGAGGGCTGCACTACCTGGAGCTCTACTACTCCAACTTCACCAGCTCGAACCCGAGCATCGGGACGGCGAGCTTCAACTCGCTCAGCTGCGTCAACGGATTCTCGGTGGGGCAGATTGTCTGCAATGGCTCGCCGGTGAGCGCCACGGTGACGTACTCCGACACGCAGCAGCTCAACATCGCGATTCCCGCGTCGAGCGTGGCTCGGAGCTGCGTCGCCCATAGCTCCAGCACCAACTCGCAGTACATCCGCTTCGCCTTCACGGTGCCCGGAACTCCGTAGCCCGGCGCTGGCGCCAGGAAACACCGCGGGCCCGGGGCGTCCTGTTGGAGCGCCAGCCGGGCCCGCTTCCGCTTTCTATCGGCGCGTCGCGCGTCAGCGCAGCTCCTGGGAGAACCGCTCGCGATACCGCCCCTGGAGCGACTTCAGCGCTTCCGTCATCCCCACGGCACGGTACTGGTCCGCCAGGAGTCGCCACGCCTCCATGTGCTGGGGCTCCAGCGTCACGACGCGCTCCAGGTGTGTCCGTGCTTCCTCGCGAGGGCCGGACGTGGAGGCCAGCCAGCCGAGGATGAAGTGCGCCTGCACCGCCTCCTCGTGCGCGGCCACCGCCCGCCGACATGCCGCTCGCGCGGGCCCCGACCTGCCCGCGCGCATGTGGACCTCGCAGTCGAGTACGTGCTGCACCGCCGCGCGCGGGAACTCCCGCTTCAGCCAGGCGAGCCGCGCCTGCGCCTTCGTCGCCGGCCCCTTGTCCAGGTACACCTCGACGTCCTTCACCGCGCGGATGAGCTCTCCCTCCCGCTCCACCGCGACACCGCTCACGGTCGCATCGACCGGCAGCGCCATCCATCGTCGCGTCTGCAGGGCCCACGTCCGCAACGGCTCGGTCCGGGACCCATTGCCCATCTTCTGGGTGGCCTGCTCGGCCCAGGTGAGCGCGGAGGACTGCTTGAAGAGCGCCGCGAGGTCTCCCCAGGCTTCTGGCGGCGTTCCTGGGTTTGCCTCCATCCGCTGCCGCGCGCGCACGAGGTGGCCTTGCGCCTCCAGGTGCCGCTCCTGGTGGAGCTCCAGGACGGCGAGCTGAAGCAGGGCGGCGGCCTGGTCGGGGAACTTCTCGGCGGCGGACTCGCACTTCTCGCGGGTCGCCGGCAGCTTGGGGGCGACCCGCGTGTCCAGGTAGCAGGCAAGACCTTGGAGGTGGGCGTCCTCCGGGTATCGTCGAGCGAGGGGCTCCATCTGCTGGGCGGCGACCTCGACACGCCCCTCTTTTTCGAGCGCGAGGATTTCGTTGAGCCGACGCCGGTCCTCCGGCGACAGGGTCGTCTTGGGCTCGTGCTGGACCAGCGGCGCCTTGCCTTCGCGGACCTTCGCGAGCCAGTCGACCACGGCCTGCTTCTCCGGACCTTCCCAGTCCGGCGAGGTCGTCGAGGCCAGTTGCCCACCCAGCTCGGTCGCCCAGGCCCGCGCGGCTTCGTCATCTCGACGACCCGCGGACGCATGGCGAAGGCTGGTGGCGAGCAACGCCAGGGTCTGCGACGCGAAGGCCGCCTGATTCGGCGCGTAGCTCGGGAACATCATCCAGTGCGAGCTGCGCACGTGGAAGGCCCCCAGCGTGTGCGCCCACTCATGGAGGAAGACGGACGTCTCCTTGTGCGCCTTGCGCTGCTGGTAGAGCGTCTGCTGTTCGTCCGCCGGCAGGTGGATCAGCGCTTCCATCATGGCGCGGACCTCCTCCGGGTTTCCCATCTCGCGCAGCACACAGTGGCGCCCGAACATCCGGGCCATGCCCAGCTCATGCTGCGCGGAGGAGAAGAACTTGAGCGAGGAGACGAAGCCCACCACCAGGTCCACGTCCTCACCCGGGTCCGCCAGCTCCAGCGCGGCCAGGGAGCCCTCCAGCTCGCCCTCGACGCCGCGATGCGCCCACTCGCGCGTCGACTCGAGCTCGAAGACAACGCCCAGCGGCCCTCGCACCACCGCGCTCGCGCGTTGCAACTGGGACACGATGCTGCTTCGCCAGCGAATCACCTGTTCCCGGTAGTCCGCATCCGCGTAGACTCGGACCCGAACCTTCCGAACCGGACCCGCCGAGGACTGCGACGAAGTCTCCAGCTTCGCTGGAGCGAGGGTCTGTGCATGTTCCCGCGCGTAGTCCACGGGGCGCTTCACACACGACACCCCCAGGACACAGACCCATACCGCAAGCAGGGCGCAACGCGCCTTGAATCCCATCACACGACCTGTGCTCATTCAGTCCCCACCCTCGAAGCGCGCCAGGACCCCACCTGCCTCCCAGCGCCAGCTCACGACGCGGGAGGGAGTGCGAGCCTTGGCGGCGCGGCGGCGGCGGATGCTAGCACTCCATGAAAGTGACAGTCCCTCGTTCTCGCGGGGGTGCGCCCCGAGGCTCCGTCCGAGTCTTTCGAGCCCCCATGAACTCACCCACCGTCTCAGGCAGCCCTCACCGTCTTCGTGCCGAGGATGAGAACACCCCAGAGGGGCCCGACCCGGTCAGTGGATGCGGAGGGTATCCAGGAAGGGCAGGGAGATGGGCAATCACAGTCTTCGATTGAAGCCCGTGAGCGCACGCCTTTTGGCAGACAGCCCGTCACCGCTTGAGTCGGTTCCAGCCACCACTCCGAGAGGACCGGGGCCGCGGATGGCTCGTGGACTCCAGGTGTGTTCGGCCTGTGCCACCAGTCCGGCCCTCACCCTCGCTGCGCGCAGGTGCCACCGGCAGTGGGGGCTCGCGGGCCCTGTCGGAGTGCGTCGTGCGATGACGCCGCGCGCTGATTTCAACGCCGTGAGTCAAGTGCTCAGTGCGCCATGACAGAACCATGACAAAGGCATGGAGTCGCCATGGACCTTCCACCTAGACCGCCGCAGTAGGTTGGCTCCACTCGCTGACCTGCAACGGGGCTTCTTCCATGCGTGTCATCTCCCCAGGCCTCCTCGTGGCGGCCGTGACGGAACTCTCGCTGTCGAGGAGCGCGAAGCTGGTCCGGCTCAAGGACGTCATCGCCTGGTGTGAGTGGAACGGCGTGGACTACGAGGGGCCGGGCGGCAAGCAGCAGGCGCTCTGGGACGCGGACCGCGAGGAAGCCCAGGGGCACCGCCGCCTGCTCAAGTTCAAGAGTGGTGAGTGCAAGCAGTCACGCGCGGGCTGGGCGCTCATCGCGCACGGAGACAAGGCGCGCGAGGCCGCGGCACAGCTCACCTGGCGCGAGCAGCTCTGGGACGGAGAGAAGTGGGACTGGCTCGGCGGGAGCGCCCCTGTCGTGGCCCGCCGCCCCAACGCGAGGCGGGAGCGGTCGAGCAACGAGTCCAACACGGAGCACCTCGTCGATCAGCCTCGCCTCCTGGTCGGCTGACACGCCTCATCGGCGGGAACTCGCCACCTGCTGGTCCAGAGGCAGGCCCCCGGGACGAAAAGGGGAGGGTGCTCGCGGGCGTCGCGGCTACTTCGCGCGTCTCCACTTCACTTCGCCGACGGCGCCCGTTCCACCGGTCGTCGGCGCGGGGACGATGTACTTCAGCTCGTCGCCCGTCAGCGTGAAGGTGCGCCGCTGCTGCGTTCCCTCCCAGTTCGGGAACGAGGCGTGGTCGATGTGGAAGGTGACGGTGCGCTCCACCTCGTTCACCGAGTACCGACCGAAGTGGGAGTTGGTCCCGCGCACGGTGGCTTGATTCTCCTCCGGTGTCCCCTGGTTCTTGTCGCTGGATGCGAACCGGGCGCGTCCCGCTCGGAGGATCTGGATGGAGTAGCGCCCCTGGCCATCGAACATGAGGAGGCCCTGGGGCTCGGCACCGTAGAGCTGCACGCGTTTCCCATCCGGGAGCACGTTGTCGACCAGGACGAGCGTCCAGGACCCCACGAGCTGCTCCTTGAAGGACTTCTCCCCGGCGTCCGCCTCGCGTGAGGGGAGCAACACCGCCAGGAGCAGCAGGGACACGGTGGGGAGGGCGCGCAATGGGCTTCGAGTCATCGGGTTTCGTCCGTTCACATCAGCACCCCGCCGCCGTCCACGCTGAGGACGGTGCCGGTGAGGAAGGGGTTGGTCATGGCGAAGAGGGTGGCGGCGGCCAGGTCCTCCGTCCTCCCCACGCGGCGGGCAGGAGCCTTGCTGGCGTAGTCCGCGAAGAGCCGCTCGCGGGCCTCGGCGCCGAGCCGGTCCCAGAAGGAGCCGGAGTCCACCACGCCCGGAGAGATGGCGTTGAGCCGCACCGGTGCCAGCTCCACGGCCATGGCCTTGGTGAAGGCTTCGAGCCCTCCATTGACCAGGCTGGTGATGGAGGTACCGACCGCGGGCTTCCAGGCGCGGAACCCGGAGAAGAAGGTGAAGGAGCCCTCCGGGGAGATGCGCGGCGCGGCATGTTTCACCAGGAAGAGGGGAGCCCAGAGCTTCGCGGCGAAGGCTCGCTCGATGGCGGCGGCGCCCAGTCCGGAGAGGGGTCCGACGGCGCCCTGGCTCACGGTGCTCACCAGATGGTCGAAGGAGCCCACCCCTTCACAGAAGGCCGCCACCTCTGCTTCCACCGTGGCGTCCAGGACACGGACCTCACGGGGGCCCTTCATCAACTCCGAGGTGGCCTCCAGTGTCTCGCGCTTGCGGCCCGCCAGCACCACGTGGGCGCCTGCCTCGGATGCCACGATGGCCACGCCCCGGCCGATGCCTGAGCCAGCCCCAACGACAATCACCTTCCTGCCTTCCAACTGCATGGGTGCGCCTCCGCGTCGGATGAACTCCGTAACCCGATAAGAAGGTTACGGACGGAGGTATGTTCGAGAATCCGTAACCTGTCAATGGGGTTTCATGGCGCTCGTTTCGAGCGGCGCCGTGGCGCGGTCGCGGACTTCCGCCAGGGACAGGTACCCGTACGGGGAGTCGTTCTTGTGGCGTGCGTGGCCCGGCGCATGTCCTGGCCGGCCGCTCCCGTCAGAGGGCGGCTTTGTCACATCGCGGGAGGTGTGCGTCCTGGAGGAACGCCCTGCCTGCGCGCTGCGTCCCTCGCGCACGCGACGCGAGGACGTGCCTGCACGACACCTGACGGGAGGCCGCGTGGCGCTTCACTTGCACTGGGCCGCGGTTCCTCTCGCGAAAGACCTGCCTCGGTGCATCTCCTGCGACACGTCGTCGACTGCGCGCTGTATTCCCTCTGCCTCACGGGCCTCGCGCTGCTGTCGCCGAGCAACACGGGCTGTGGCGCGGCCCCCTCGGACTCATCGTCCCCAGGGGTCCACGCCTCGCCCGGCACTCAGAGGGTGGCGCTCGACACGGCGTCAGTCCTCACGGCCCTCGCCGATGTCCGTCCCTCCGCGTTCGCTCCGAGCACCCCCCGTGCGTGTCGCGGGAGGGTGCCTGCACACCAGACTTCCCTGCGCGCGGTTGTGAAGCGCGCGAATAGCGTACGACTGCGAAGGTCTGCTCAGTTGCAGCCCTGGCTGGTCAGCCAGTCCACGCCCCGGGTCCGCGTGGCCGTGCCGCTCGTACCGCCGCCGTCCGTGTTCGAAAAGGACAGGGACACGCTGGCGCCCGAGGACTGGTTCCTGAGTTCCATCGTCATGTTGTTGGGGATGAGCGTGGTGGAGTTCGGGTAGTTCGCGCCGATGGTGTAGCGGATACGGCCGCTCGGGAGGCTCCCGCACTTGGCCATCTTGTTCTCGAGCTGCACCCAGTTGCCACGGTTGAAGTTGGCATCCTGAGGCACCAGGTTCGCCCGCCCGCCCCAGCCCCCGAGCTGCGAGCCGATGAGGTGTCCCCCGTCATAGTCGTTGCTGGAGTTCTCCGCGTCGCCCCACTGCCCGACGGTCGTCTGACAGGAGTCGACGCGCGGCGCGGCGGTGATGGGCGGCAGGTTCTTGTACGCCCGGCTCGGCCGGCCCGCCGTGTCGATGAAGTAGTACTCGCCGTCGAAGTTGTGCCAGATGTTCCGGTCGGCCGACGGGAAGTACTTCGGGCAGTCGCGGATGGCTGCCTGTGAGACTTCCCCGTGGATGACGTAGCCGACGCCGTACTGCTTGAGCGCCTCCCGGATTTCCTCCTCCGTGTGGTGCTCGAAGAACTCCATGAGACCGCTCGGGCCGCCGAAGTCCTGCTCGAGCTGACGGGCGGCATCGTCGCCGCCCAGGTCCGTGTCAGTGACTCCGCAGCCGCCAGACATCAGGACAAACACCGCCGCAACGAAGAGCTTGTTCAGTGCGCGCATTCTCTTGGGTCCTTTCTGAGTCGGTTTCACTGTTTCGTTGACTTGTTTACCAAGAAAGGGAGAGTTGCAATACGTGAATTTCTTGCGAACTGCGGCCGCGTGGCTCCACGGAGAAGGGGGGGGCCGGCGAACTCCCGGCCCCCTCGGAGTCAGCGCACTACCAGATGCAGGACGGAATGCCGGGGAGCAGCGGGAACGAGGAGAGCGCGCCATCCGGCACGACGCCATCCGCGGTGACTCCGGTCACTTCGCCCTTCCACATGGTGGGAGAGCTGGAGCGATACCCCATGTAGTACACGGTGCTGCTCGAGCGCTCGCGGAGGAGCGTTCCGCAATACACCTCGTTGGTGTACTGACCCACCGTGCCCAGGGGAACGACCTTCACGGCGGACGAGCCGCCGAAGTAGGCGAGGTCCGCGGGGGTGGTGACGGGGAACACCGCGCCCGCGACGAAGAGATAGATGTCGCTCGACGTGCGGTCCTGGATCAGCGCGCTGTACACGAGCATGGGGAAGACGTCCCGCGACCCGGTCGGGACGTTGTTGACGCTCGTGGTGTCATCCCAGAAGCCCAGCTCCGTGGGATTCGGAACCCACCAGTCCTTCGCGCCCACCACGACGTAGATGGCTGTCTCGCTGAGCTCGCGGATCAGCGTGCCGTCTCTGGGAATCACTTCATAGGTGTTGATGGTGGCCTGGGGCTGCGTCACCGAGGGGGCGAAGACGTAGTGGATCCACTCCCCAGCGGGAATGAGGAATCTCGCGCCACCCGCCACCACATAGCGGTTCGTGGTGTCGGAGGCGCGAAGGACATGACCGTCAGCGTAGGGCGCATAGCCCGCGAGTGCCTGGGCACCGAAGAGGCCCAACCCCAGGGCGATCAAGCGAGGAATGAATGCAAGGAACGAGGCAACGCGCACAGGGATTCTCCGTTCAAGACGTGTGTGCCGCCGAGAGGGGCCGGCCCGACTCGATGACAAAGGGGATACGCCGCCAGCCTTTGGCTTCGGTCGTATCCCTTTCACGGTTTGTCGATGTGCGAGGTGCTTCCGCGATTGCTGAAAATTCGTCCCTGACGAGACCTGGCCGCTACTCGCCCACCGCGACGTAGCGCTCATCCTCGTCGTAGTTGCGCTGGTTGCCCGCCGCCACGGTGTCCGCCAGCTTCGCCCCCTCCGGGGTGAGCGTGTTCTCCGTCACGTCCAGGTGCTTGAGGTGTTTGAACGCCTCGGCATTGTCCGCGAGCACCTTCGCGCCCAGGTCAGACAGACAGCCCATGGACAGGTCCAGCTTCTCGAGCTGGGGGAGCACCTTCGCGGTGGGCAACGCCTTCGCCAGCTCGTCCGTGAACTCCGCGTTGCACAAGCCCAGGGCCTTGAGGGCTGGCAATGGACTTGACGACCGCCAACGGCAGACTCCCTGTCTCGAGGGTGAAGTCGCGCAGCTCTGGCAGGTCCATTTCGCCCAGGTCCAGGGCCGCGCCGCGCAGCCGCAGCGAGCGCAGGTGGGGCAGCGCCGCGTAGAGCCCCGAGACACCGTTCAGGTAGGTCCAGGAGATTTCCAATTCCCTGGGGTAGTCGAAGTCGCCGAGGAAGAGGCTCTGAATCGTCGATGAGCCTTTGGCCTGGATGATGGCCTGGGTGACGTCTTCGTAGTCGTTCCCCCCGTCCGCCGTCACGATGCCGACGGTGAGTGACTTGAGGAATCGCGCGGAGGGGTGGGCAAGCAGCGTCGACACCGTCTCCGATACATCGAGCGTGGAGTTGAATTCCTTGCGACCCACTCTCGCGGCGCGGATGAACCCCAGGTGCCACTCCAGCGAGAGTTCCTCATCGGCCCACGGTGTCGCCAGCGAGCCGAGCAGCAGCGCCTGGTGCTTCTGGATGAGCGCCGTTACCCGGCGCTTGAGGTCGCTGGCCTCCGCGCCTTCGGCCTTCGATGCCGCGTGCTGGAGCGCGATGAGTTCACCGCGTGGGTCGCCCTGGCTCTGGAGCCAGTCTCCATAGACGAGGTACGTTTCTACGTTGTCCGGGTCCTTGAGGAGGGTGGCTTCGAACTCCGGATTGGATTTGCCCTCCGGCGTGCTCTCGCTGAGCTCGTTGGAGCTTGCTTCCTCGACCTCGTCCCGCGCCATGGCTGTCCACTCCCGCGCCGAACGTGGCGCGCCTCGGACCAGACGCTAGTGAGGTGGACCGTCACATGGCGAGGAGAACAGCGCCCCGGTGAGATATCTGGCGCCATTCTCCTCATGACCGCAGTCACCGTCGGGGCGCCTGCTGCGTGCCTCCTGGAGCCAGCACCTCCCTGGGAAGTCCATGGGTTGCGAGGCCGTCCTGGGGAGGCATGTATGGGCCTCCGGGTGGCATCGTCGTGCCTGCGCACCCGGAGGGGAGCTACAGGCGGCTCAGGGGATGACGATGTGCGAGTGCATGCCGCGCCCGTCATATGGCGTGGCGCCGCAGCGGGCACGGGCCCAGTCGCCATTCACCGCGGAGCAGATGCGGAAGGCCTGGATGTTGGAGGAGGGCACGTTGATGCCGGGCGTGTCGCAGCGCCCCAGGTAGGTCCAGGAGAGGCTCTTGTTGACGGAGGTGACGCCGATGCAGGGGCCAATCCACGCGCCGGTGTCTCGTCGCTGCACGTCGATGGAGTACTGAGCGGTGGTCTCCTCCTCGCTCCAGCTCAAGTCCACGAAGGGCGTGTAGCCACCCGGCAGGTCCAGGGTGACGTCGTCGGAGATGCCGTCATAGGCCCGCTCGACGAAGGGGCCCCAGACGTTGTTGTTCGAATAGAAGATGCGGAAGGCGGCGATGTCGCCTTTGGTCACCACGCGGTCTCCAGCGCTGCGGCACACCCCGTCGAAGACGGTCTTGTTGGCCTGTCCCAGGACGGCCACGGAGAGGCACGGGCCAACCACCGTGCCGTCGCGCAGCACGACGTCGAGCGAGTAGCTGTACCCGGTCAGCTTGTTCCACCGGACGTTCACCTGGTTGAGCGAGTGCAGCGAGCCGTCCGGCTTGAAGGCGACGCGTTGTTTGTACGTGCTGCGCGAGGTGAGGTTGCCCGAGGCGTCGAAGGCGCCGACGTGGAAGATGTTGAAATACTCACCCCGGCGCTCGACGATGACGTTGTGGCCGTGGCTCTGCACCAGCCTGCCAGCGGTGTTGCGCAGGGGCTGGGAGAGTCGCCGCACCGCCCGTGCTCGCGTGAGCTGGGGGATGGAGTCTCCCATCACATAATACATGGCGTACTGGCTGTTGTACCAACCACCGCTGAGGAGCAGGTAGTACTGGCCGTTGCGCTTGAAGACCTCGGGGGCCTCGTTGATGCCTTCCTCGTAGGCGGGCGTCGAGAAGATGGCCGGGCCCGCGTGGTTGTAGACGGTGCCGGGGGCGGCGGTGTTGAAGGAGGAGATGTTGTTGCCCCGGTCGAACCAGACATAGAAGAACCAGCGGCCCGATGTGTCATTGAACGTGGCCGAGTCGATGCGGATGTTCCGGTTGCAGCCCTGAGGCAGGCACCCGGTGCCGGTGGAGGTGCGAGGCCAGGTGGTGTTGGCGTTGATGGGCTGGGGCGCGCCGAACTGGAGGTTCAGGTCGGGAGCGGTGGCCACGAAGGTGGTCACCTCCTGGCCGGACGGAGGACACGCGGCGCCGTTGGGGACCCGGTGCGCCGAGAAGTACAGCTGGTACACGCCTTCGTATTTGCCGAGGTCCGGGGCCCAGAGGAAGCAATAGTCATACACGGGGTCGGCCACGGACGGGTCATAGGAGCGCTTGAGCTGGAAGCTCGTCAGGTCTCGCGTCTCGTAGATGGGTAACTGCCACCCGTTGCCGGTGCCGGACAGGAAGAACAGGTCATCGTGTTCCTTGTAGACGTCGGGGTCCGCCATCCCCGGGACGAGCAGTGTGCGCCGTCCGTAGTCGCCACCGCGCGTGGCGCAGGCGGCGTCGGTGAAGCCCTCGTCACAGATGCAGCGCGCGGTGCCTGCCTCGTCACGACAGACGCCATGACCGCTGCAGGTGACGCCGTCGCAGACGCCAGCGAGGGCGTGCGATGTCGAGTGAGCCTCTTGTTTGGGCTCCAGCTCCGGTGACGATTCACCCCCACATCCGACGAAGACCAGGAAGAGCGCGGACAGCGGGACGACGACACGTGCGATGTGCATGGACTTCCTCCTGGGAGCAGCGTCGCAGGAAGGAGGCATCGGATCATGCATCTGTAGAAAGAGCGCCTCTCGTCATCCCGCTCGGTCCACGGGACGCCCCGGACGTCGGGTGTGATCCCACGCTCCTCGGGCATGAGATCAGACCTTCTCGAAGAAGGCGATCAGGCGGCTCGTCACCTCTTCGCCTTCGTCTCCACACGAAGGGACGTGCGGGCAAGACGCCCAAGGACGTCTGCGTCGTCGGGGCGCTGCCCACCTGCGGGCGACTCAGCGTCGAATCTGTGATGGGTTTGTGCTGACTCATGCATGGTTTTGGCTGTGCGAAGCTACGGGCATTGTGCCGAATCGGCAGGAATCTTACCGCGGTCATGAATTGGCAATTGACAGGCCACCGTCGGGGCGTTATGAATTTCACTGCGGGTGAATAAAAACAGCCCGCGTTCAACGTCAGTCTAGCTTGGTGCCCGCGAGCTCCGCGCAAGCCGTCGCGAGGCCGTGGTGCGTCCTTTCAGGGGGGAACTCAATGAAACACAAATCAATTTCGCTCGTCATCATGATCACGGGGGCCGGTTTGCTCGGCCTCATCGGCGGTTGCAGCCCGATTTCCGTCGAAGACAATGACGCGTACGTCGGTTCGGCCGACTCCGCCCTCACCGCCGACCAGTGCGATTACTTCGACGTCAATGGTAAAGTCCATATCTGCCACAAGACCAGCTCGACGACTCATCCCTACACAATCGTCCGTGTTAGCGAGCAGGCGTGTATCAACGCGCACAGCGCTCACGACGGCGACTACGTCACCAGCCTCGACCCGACCTCGCCGATCTACGACCCGACGTGCAGCGGCCAGGGCTGCCTGTCCGTGAACGCGCCGTGCGACGCCACGGTCCCCTGTTGCGACGGCCTCACGTGCCAGAGCGGCACCTGCGTCGACGTCAACGAGTGCGTCGCCGGTACCGACAACTGTAGCGAAAACGCCACCTGTACCAACACCGTGGGCTCCTTCACCTGCGCCTGCAATGCGGGCTACGAGGGCGACGGCGTGACCTGCACCAACATCGACGAGTGCGCCGCAAGCCCCTGCCTGAACGGCGGCACCTGCATCGACGGCGTGGGTAGCTACACCTGCGAGTGCGCGCCTACCTACGAGGGGCCCAACTGCCAGGATTGCTCCGGCACCCTCGGGGACTGCAACGGGGACTCGTCCGACGGCTGCGAGGTGAATCTCCAGAGCGACGCCGATAGCTGTGGCGCCTGCGGCATCGTGTGCGCGACGGGCCAGATCTGCTCGAACGCCACCTGCCAGGCCGCCCCCCCCGGCCAGGTCCCCGGCACGCCGGTCAGCACCCCCGCGAACCACAACCCGCTGGCCCCGGCGGTCGCCGATGTGAATGGCGACGGCAAGCTCGACATCCTGGTGGCCAACGCCGAATCGGGGTCGATCCTGTTCCCCTCTGGCTCGCTTTCCGTTTTCCTGGGGAACGGCGACGCCAGCGTCCAGCCGGAGGTCAACTACGGGAGCGCCTCGCTCTCCAGCAACGCGGTCGTGGCCGTGGACGTGGACGGCGACGGGTGGCTCGACGCCGTCACCGTCAACGGACAGACCAACCTGCTCCTCATCAACGGAAACATCAGCGTGTACAAGAACCTGGGCCCGAGCGCGCCCGGGACCTTCGGCGCGCCCACGAGTTTCACCACCGGCACCCCGGGCTCCGTCCACCTCTGCACCGGGGACTTCAATCACGACGGGGTGGCTGACATCGCCACGACAAGCGTGACCCTGAGCCAGGTGAGCGTGCTCTTCGGTACCGGCGCGGGCAGCTTCGGCGCGCCGACGTTCATCGGCATCCCGAACACCGGCGGCGCGCAGTCGACCATCGCCTGCCGTGACCTGAACAGCGATGGCTTCTCCGATATCGTGGTGACGAGCCCCGCCAGCGCACGCCTGTCGATCCTCATCAACCAGGGCGACGGCTCGTTCGCCGCACCCGTCGCCTACAGCAATTCCGCCAGCGGCCAGACGGCGGGCATCGCCTTCGGCGACGCCAACGGCGACGGCACGCTCGACATCCTCTCGAACGGCGCGGCCGGCCGGTTCCTCTTCTTCTTCAGAGGGAACGGCAATGGCACCTTCGCGAGCGGCGTTCAGTCAACCGCCGCGGCCAATACGGCCGCCAACTCGGCGCTGGGCGTCGTGGCCGATGACTTCAATGGCGATGGCAAGCTCGACGCCTACATCCTCGTGACAGCGGCCTCGGGCGGCGTCCGCCCGATGACCGGCAACGGCAACGGAGGCTTCACCGCGGGCGCCGTCGTCACGACCGGCGCCTCGCCTGGCCTCAACGCCATCGCCACCGCGGACATGGACGCGGATGGGTACGCCGATCTCATCCTGACCAACAGGGGCTCCGGCACCGTGACCGTGGTCCCGAACGGACTCTGAGGAGCTGTCCGCGATGCCGCAATGGGGCGGTGTGCCCTGATCTCAGCGCGGTCTCGATAGGAGAATCGGTGCGCCGCGTGTTTCGCGCGCGGCGCACCGGGTGAGAGTCCCCTGTTCGAGGAGCTCCGCAATCGGCCGGCCTCCTGAAAGCTGCTGACGGGCAACCGGATACGGTAGGACCGGGCATGCAGCGCGCCGCAATCCGATTGTGCTCACCACGGGCATCGCGAAGAAGGGTGAACGCTTGGTGGGGGTGTCCCCTCGGTATGCGTGCGAGCTCGAGAGCGGAGGCTGGAGAGGGGTGCCCGCGAGAAGTAGGGTGGGCGCATGCTCAAGATCGACAGCTTTTCGCGAGTCGACAAGATGGCGCGCGGCATCACGCGTGACCTGCGCGTGAACTGGGCGCTCGAAGAGATCGGAATGCCATACGAGATCGTGGGCATGGATCACCCCAACCACGACCTGGACTCACCGGAGTTCCGCGCGAAGAACCCGTTCGGGCAGCTTCCCGTGATCGACGACAACGGCGTCGTGGTCACCGCCATCTTCCGGGCCATCCGCTCCTTCGGGGTGCGTCCCGCTGGCAGACGGCCGCTGACTTTCGGTGGCGCTTCCCCATGCTTCTGGCGGCCGGTAGCGATGGATGGCTCGACGCCAACTGACTCCAGCCAGTGGACATTCTTCGCGGAGAAGTAGCCTGCGTCCGCGCTCAGCTTTCGGGGCACCGCTTCGAGGTGGGCGGCTGCCCGGTCCAACATTGAGCATCCTCATCCCCGGCCGGGCAAGCCCTCGCTACGAATACCGCGACAGGCTCTTCGCTGGATGAGCACGTATCCTGGAGAGTTCATTCCGTCGGCGGGAATCCATGTCTGGCAATGCAAGTCATAGGCCTTCATCCGTTCAAGGAGCGCGTCCTTCACCCTGTTCTCGTGGCCCGTGTTGACTTGGATCTTGAACCAGCTCTTGGCCATGATGTCTCGCTCTCCTGAGCGGTTCCGCCGCACGCAACGCGGACTCCTCCCGCACTGTTAATCATGCAGCCTTGGAAAGTGCGCCTCTCGGTCAACGGGACGCCCCGGGCGTCGGGTGCGGTCCCACGCTCCTCGGACATGGGCTCAGACCTTCTCGAAGAAGGCGACCAGGCGGCTTGCGACGAGCTCACTGTCGAGGTCACGGTCGATGCTGACCCTGACCACGAAGCCTTGAACGGCCGTGACGACGGCGTCGGAAATCTCGTCCGCGGCAGTGTCCGGATTCCTCGTTCTTGCTCGCGCGGGAGCCTGACACCAGGGTAGCAACGCTGACCGCACGAGTGCGCGAAACTCGATCACACTGTCCCGAGCGATCTCTTCAATCTCCGCGTCGCGAGGCACGTCCGCCCATATCTGAAGGAGGGTCTGCGCGTGCGCCTTGTCGCTCCTCGACCGCAGCAGGTGCGCGAGGACGCTGGCGGGAGTGCGCTCCGCAGGCAGCTCGTCACTCACCGTCGCGACCAGCTCGCTCAGCGCCATCGAGGCGGCGAAGCGCAAGAGCTCGGCCTTGCTCGAGAAGTGCGAGTAGACCGAGCCGGCGGATGAGCCCGCCTCGCGGATGATGTCCGCCATCGAGGTGCTGGTGACGCCCTGACGAGCAAAGCAGCGCATGGCTGCAGCCGCGATGCTCTCGCGCCGCCGCTGCCTCGAACCTTCGCTCAGCTTGGGCATGACGGAAGATTAATCCCACTCACGACAGATTCGTCACACCTCCGTTCGACTTGACAAACAGAATGAACGTTCTTTATGTCGAGGAGGTCGGGAGCGCGGATATCCATGTCCGGGGCCCGAAGGGCGAGGACCGGCACGGGGCTGGTCCCTGGTTGAAGAGACACGAGGAGTTCGTCATGAGCGATGACCAGAAGGTGTTCGTACCGTCCCAGCCGCTGAAGCCGGGCGCCAGGTACGGCGTCTTGAGTGGGTTCGAACCAGGCACGCGAACCCTGCCGGCCGGATTCAAGATCGCGCCCCCGTTCCAGTCGGTGCCGGTCGAAATCGTCCTCGAGAAGGACGTTGCCGTCACCTTGAGGGACGGCGTGAAGATCTACGTCGATGTGCTTCGCCCCGCCGGAACGCAGAAGGTGCCGGTCATCGTGGCATGGAGCCCGTACGGGAAGGGCCAGGGGACCTCCCCGAGCGTGATGGGCATCTTCCAGATGGTCGGGCTCGACAACGGGATTGTGTCGGGGCTGGAGAAGTTCGAGGGGCCGGACCCGGCGTACTGGTGCGCGCGGGGCTACGCGATCTGCAATCCCGACATTCGGGGCGTGGCCGAGTCCGACGGGGACAGCGTCATCTGGGATCGCCAGGAGGGACGCGACTGCTACGACCTGATCGAGTGGCTGGCCGTCCAGGAGTGGTGCACCGGTAAGGTCGCGATGAGCGGGACGTCCTATCTCGCGGTGTCGCAGTGGTTCACCGCCGCCGAACAGCCCCCGCACCTCGCGGCGATCAACCCCTGGGAGGGCGTCAGTGACGTCTACAGGGACCTCGTCCTGCGCGGCGGCATGCCTGACACGGGGTTCGCGAGGCAGCTGCAGGACAACAGCTACTGGGGCAAGGGGCGCAAAGAGGACATCCTCGCGGAGGCCGAGCGGTATCCCCTCATGACCGAACTGTGGGAGAACAAGATCCCGCGCTTCGACCAGATCACCGTTCCGGCATACGTGGTGGCCAGCTACTCGAACACCCTGCACACGGCGGGCACGTTCCGCGCATGGCGCCGGATGGCCTCGAAGGAGAAGTGGCTCCGCATCCACAACTCCCAGGAGTGGCCCGACTACTACGACGAAGCGAACAGGGAGGAGCTGCGCCGCTTCTTCGACCGCTACCTGAAGGGCGAGGACAACGGGTGGGAGCAGACGCCGCGCGTCCGGTACTCCGTCCTGGATCTCGAAGGCGGCGATCAGGTCGCGGTCGGTGCGGGCGAGTTCCCCCCGAAGGACGTCACGCCGACGAAGTACTACCTCGACGGCCGCTCGCGCGCCTTGACCACGACAGCCCCGAGCGCTGAAGCGACGGCGGTCTACGACGTGAGCTCCAACCCCGATGCGGTGTCGTTCATCACGCGCTTCGACAAGGAGACCGTCCTGGTCGGCTACCCGAAGGCGTACCTCTGGGTCGAAGCACGCGGCTCGGACGACATGGACCTCTTCATCCTCGTCCAGAAGCTCGATGCGTACGGCACGCCCCTGCAGCAGTTCACTGTGCCCAACCAGAGCGCGCTGGTGCAGGACATCACCGAGCGCGGCGCATCGATTCTCCGGTACAAGGGCTCGGACGGACGCCTGCGTGTCTCTCTGCGCCACCTGGACGAGACGCTGTCGACAGATGCGGTGCCCGCCCACAGCTTCGACAGGGTCGAGAAGCTCTCACCTGGTGAGGTCGTCGAGGTCGAAATCGATCTGCTCCCGATCGGCCTCGCGTTCCACTCCGGCGAACAGCTCCGCTTCGTCATCAGCGGCAGGAGCCTTCTGGGAACGATGATGCCCGGAATCCGCGAGTACACGCCTGCCAACAGCGGACAGCACGTCGTCCACACCGGCGGCAAGCACGCCTCCTATCTGCAACTGCCCGTCCAGGCGAGGCGTCAAGGAACGGCAGTCAAGGGGTGATCGACCCAACGAGAGACGATGGCTTTTGGCTGTCGACCTCGTGTCCGTTCCCACTGTCTTGCTTTCAAGCTTCGGCCCGGACCTGGTCCGTGGGGTTGAGTCCCGCTGACTCAGGTGCAGCGGAAGCACCACGGGCCCGGGGCGTCCTGCTGGAACGCCATCCGGGCCCGCGCTGTGATTCACCTTCGGGGGCTCGACTCGAGCCCCAATACAAATCAGCTCAGCGAGGGCGCTTGCTCTCCTGGAACGTCACCTCGAGCGGGACTTCCTTGCCCTCGCGCAGCACTCGCGCCTCCACCGTCTCACCCGGCTTGGAGGAGTTGAGCACGAACATCAGGTCCTCCACGCCGCCGATGACGTGCTTGCCCAGTCGCACGAGGATGTCACCCCGCAGCATTCCAGCCTGGTCCGCCGCGCCTCCCGCGCGCACTCCCGCGAGCAACATGCCCTTCTGCCCGTTGGGCGGGCCCGCATAGTCAGGCACCGTGCCCAGCGACGCGTTGAAGCTGCGCAGGTCTCCGCGCGGAGTGGGGGAGGGGACCTTGCGGTAGGTCAACGCCGCCGTCCCATCCAGGCCCACCGTCACTGCCGACACGATGCGCGCCACCTGCGCGGTGCCCACCGCGTTGATGCCCTCCACCGTGTCCGTGGGCTTGTGGTAGTCCGAGTGCGCTCCCGTGAAGAAGTGCAGCACCGGCACGCCCGCCGCGTAGAAGGGCGAGTGGTCGCTCGGGCCGTACCCGTCACCGCTCGGGTTGCAGGTGACGCGAGCCTCGTCGCACGCGCGCGCGAGCAGCGGCCCCCACTCGGTGGCGGACTCGGCGCCCAGCACCGACAGGCCACCGGACCGCAGCCGGCCCACCATGTCCAGGTTCAGCATCGCGGTGACCTGCTTCATCCCCGCGTCCCCCTGCTGCCGGGTGAAGTGCGTGGAGCCGAGCAGGCCCGTCTCCTCACCCGAGAACGCGAGGAAGAGCACGTCGTGCTTCAGCTCCGCGCGGCGCTCCTTCAGCGTGCGGGCAATCTCCAACAGCGCCGCGACGCCCGAGGCGTTGTCATCCGCGCCGCCATGCGCCTCGTGCCGGTCCGGCATCAGCGAGCCACGTCCACCGAAGCCCAGGTGGTCATAGTGCGCGCCCACCACGACGAGGCCCGGCAGCTTGCCCTCGCCCGCCTCCAGCACCGCCGCGACGTTGAAGGCCGCGCGCTGCTCGAACTCGAGCTTCACGTCCACCTGCGCGTCCACGCGCTTGCGCGACAGCAGCGAGCCCATCACCGGCTCCATCGCCGCGCGCTTCACCACGACGACCGGGAGCCCCGCGTCGCCCACGCCCTCGGGATGCAGGACGGGCAGGGTCGCCTCGGGAGGCATCCGCCACTCCTTGGGCGCGGGCGTAGGGGCCTGGGGCCAGTCCACGACGATGAGCGCCTTCGCGCCACGCTGCGCCGCCTGCCAGGCCTTGTAGCGGAGGTCACCGAAGCGGCGCTGCTTGTCCGTGTCGGAGAACTCGGGGGCGTCCGGGACGAAGCGGCGCACCACGACAATCTTCCCCTTCACCGACAGCTTCGCGTAGTCGTCCACCTTGAGCGACGGCTCCACGATTCCGTAACCCGCGAACACCAGCGCGCCCTGCGCCTGTCCCTGTCCGGAGAAGCCGAGCACCGTGTACGCATCCGTCGGGAGCACCGTCTTCCCGAGTCGCACCTGAGTCCCAGCCCCGGGCTGCACGGCGGTGGTGACGGGGAACGCCTGCCGGAACGTCCCGGTGTCACCCGCGGGCGTCAGACCCAGCTCCTGGAACCGCGTCTCGATGAGTCCTCCGGCGGCCTCAAGGCCCTTCGTGCCGATGCCCCGACCCTCCTGTGCGGGCGCCGCGAGGAAGGAGACGTCCTCGCGAATGCGGTCCGCGGCGGCCGACGGCGCACCCGAGGCCGGCTTCACGTCATCCACCCAGCGGGCAATGAACAGGTTGGTGTCGCTCTTTCCCTGCGCGGTGGCGCGGTTGCTGGAGAAGGCCAGCCACTTGCCGTCCGGCGAGAACATGGGGAAGCCGTCGAAGCCCGGCGCATACGTGATGCGCTCCAGGTTGGAGCCGTCCACGTCCACCGCCCAGATGTCGAACTCGCGGCCCTTGGGGTCGCCGTGGTTGGACGCGAACAGGATGCGCCGGCCATTGGGGTGGAAGAAGGGCGCGAAGGCGGCGCCGTTCAGCCAGGTGATCTGCTTCGCCTCCGAGCCGTCCGCGTTGGCCACGTACAGCTCCAGCTTCGTCGGCCGCACCAGTCCGCGCTTGAGCAGTCCCTGGTAGTCGTCCAGGGCCTTGCCGGCCTGCGGACGCGACGCACGCCACACAATCTTGGAGCAGTCCGCGTTGAAGAACGCGCCGCCGTCATAGCCGGGCGTGTGCGTCAGTCGCTTCACGTTCTTCCCGTCGCGGTCCATCCGGTACAGCTCCAGGTCGCCATCCCGCACGGACGTGAAGATGATGGAGCCATCCTTGCCGCAGACGGTGCCCTCCGCGTCGTAGCCCGGCGTCTCCGTCAGTCGCATCAGCCCGCTGCCATCCGCGTTCGACTTGAAGATGTCGTACGTGTCGTAGAGAGCCCAGACGTAGCCCATGGAGTGGTCGGGCTTGGGCGGGCACGCCTCGCCACCCAGGTGCGTGGAGGCGTAGATGACCGCCTGGTCGCCGGGCAGGAAGTGCGCGCACGTCGTCGCGCCCTGGCCGCTGGAGACCGGCGTCACCGTGGCGGCGGCGCCGCTCGCGGGGTCCACCGCCATCCGGTAGATGCGGTCACAGCCCATGCCCTCGTGCCGGGCCTGGAGCGAGAGCTGCTTGCCGTCGAAGGACCAGTAGGCCTCGGCGTTCTCTCCGCCGAAGGTCATCTGCCGCAGGTCCGCAAGCCGGACTTCTTCCGGGAGCGCGGGCACCTGGGGCGCGGTGCCAGCGGGGCCGGAGCTCGCCGCGGTCTCGGAGGTCGACGGCGACGTGTTGGAGGGAGTGGCGCAGGACACCAGGGCCAGGAAGGACAGGAGTGCACGCTTCATGGGGCGCGACCATGTCAAAGGCCGCGCCCACACTCAACGGCCGGCTGTTCCTTCTCGCGGCCCTACTGGAGCACCGCGAGCAGGTCTCCGCCCTGGACGGAGGCCTTCAGCGTCGTCGCCACCTCCGCGACGGTGCCCGCGCGAGGGGCGCGCACCACCGTCTCCATCTTCATCGCCTCCAGCGTGACGAGCGGCGCACCCGCGTCCACCTTGGCCCCCGCCTTGATGTGCACGGCGATGACCGTGCCCGGCATGCTCGCGGCGACGTGGTTGGGATTGGCGCGGTCTGCCTGACGGCGCGACTCCACGCGAGCCGCGCGGCTGCGGTCCCTCACCTGCACCGTGCGGTTGTGGCCGTTGAGCGCGAAGTAGACGGTGCGCAGGCCGTCCTCGTCCGGCTCGCCCACCGCGGACAGGCTGATGACCAGCGTCTTGCCCGGCTCCAGGTCCACCCAGATCTCCTGGCCCACCTCCATGCCGTAGAAGTAGTTGGGCGTGTCGAGGATGGAGACGTCCTCGTAGCGCGCGGCATCGTCCAGGTAGCCCGCCATGACGCGCGGGTAGAGCGCGCTGGAGATGGCGTCCACGCGAGACAGCGGCTGGCCCGTCTTCTTCGACAGCTCGGCGCGCAGGGCCTCCAGGTCCAACGCGGGGAGGCTCGCGGACGGGCGGCCCTCCACGCGCGGCAGGCCCTTGAGCACCGCGGCGCGCAGGTCCTCGGGGAAGCCGTTGGGCGGTTGGCCCAGCTCGCCCCGGAAGTAGCCCACCACGCTGGAGGGGAAGTCCAACCGGGGCGCCTCCGCGATGAGCTTCACGTGCGTCAGCGTGGCGGCCTCCGCCAGCGTGGGCGCGCGCACCATCAGGTCGTTCTTCAGGAGGAAGATGGCGAAGTCGCCCACCATCTTCGACGACGGCGTCACCTTGGGGATGTCACCCACCAGCACGTTGACCAGCGCGAAGGCGTCCTTCACGTCGTTCCATCGGCTGAGCAGGCCCATCTCCGCGACCTGCGGCCGGAGGTTGGAGTACTGACCGCCCGGAATCTCGTGGTAGTAGACCTCGCTCGTCGTGCTCTTGAGGCCGCTTTCGAAGGGGGCGTAGTACTCGCGCACGTCCTCCCAGTAGTTGGCGAGCGGCTGCAGCCGTGCGTTGGCCAGGCCCGTCTCACGCGGATGGCCGCGCAGGGCGCTCACCAGCGCGTTGAGGCTGGGCTGACTGGTGAGGCCCGCCATGCTGCCCAGGGCCACGTCGACGATGTGGACCCCGTGCTCGATGGCCTCCAGGTAGCTGGCGATGCCATTGCCCGCGGTGTCGTGCATGTGCAGGTGGATGGGCAGCTTCGTCACCTCGCGCAGTCGGTCCATCAGCATGGCCGCCGCGCGCGGACGCAACAGGCCCGCCATGTCCTTGATGCACAGGAAGTGCGCGCCCGAGTCCTCGATGCGCTTCGCCAGGTCCGCGTAGTAGTCGAGCGTGTACTTCTTGCGCTTGGGGTTGGCGACGTCGCCCGTGTAGCAGATGGCCACCTCCGCCACCTTGCCCGTCTTGATCACACGGCGGATGGACACGTCCATGCTGCCCAGGTCGTTGAGGCTGTCGAAGATGCGGAAGACGTCCACGCCCGCCTCGGCCGCCTCGTCGATGAACGCCTCCACCACGTTGTTCGGATAGCTGGTGTAGCCCACGGCGTTGGCGCCACGCAGCAGCATCTGGAGCAGCAGGTTGGGCGCCGCGGCCTTCAGCGCCCGCAGCCGGGCCCACGGGTCCTCGTTGAGGAAGCGGTACGCGGTGTCGAACGTCGCGCCGCCCCAGCTCTCCAGGCTGAACAGGTCCGACGCCAGGTGCGCCGTGGCGGGGGCCACCCGCAGCACGTCCCGGGTGCGCATGCGCGTCGCCAGCAGCGACTGGTGCGCGTCCCGCATCGTCGTGTCCGTCAGCAGCACGCGCTTCTGCGCGAGCACCCACTCGGCCAGTCCCCGAGGACCCTTCTCCGCGAGAATCTGCGCGGTGCCTCGGGGCGGAGGGCCGGGAGGCGCCACCGGCAGGCGCGGCTCCATGAACTGCGTGGGCTTGAGCCGCTGGTGGCTCTTGATGGTGGGGTGGCCGTTGACGATGACCTCGGCCAGATAGGTGAGCAGCTTGCTGGCGCGGTCTCTCCGGGGCGCCAGGTGGAACAGCTCCGGCGTCTCGTCGATGAAGCGCGTGTATGTCTTGCCCGCCTGGAAGTCGGGGTGGTGCAGCACGTTCTCCAGGAACGGGAGGTTCGTCTTCACGCCTCGGATGCGGAACTCGCGCAGGGCGCGCTGGCCCTTCATCACCGCGCCCTGGAAGGTGGGCGCGTAGGCGATGACCTTCACCAGCATGGAGTCGTAGAACGGGGAGATGTGCGCGTTGGTGTAGCCGTTCGAGCCATCCAGGCGGATGCCGAAGCCGGTGGCCGCGCGCCAGGCGGTGATGACTCCCGCGTCCGGCATGAAGTTGTTGGACGGGTCCTCCGTGGTGACGCGCAGCTGTACCGCGAAGCCTCGTGGCTGGATGGACTCCTGCGAGGGGATGCCCACCTCGGGCGAGTCCAGCGCGTGGCCCTCCGCGATGCGAATCTGGCTTTGCACCAGGTCCACGCCCGTCACCTGCTCCGTGACGGTGTGCTCCACTTGGAGTCGTGCGTTGCACTCGATGAAGTAGAAGTGGTCGTCGCCGACGAGGAACTCCGCCGTGCCCGCGCTGCTGTAGCCCGCCTCCCTCGCCAGCCGCACCGCCGCGTCGCAGATGGCGTGCTTGAGCGCCGGGGCCAGGTTGGGCGCGGGAGCGATCTCGATGACCTTCTGGTGCCGCCGCTGCACCGAGCAGTCGCGCTCGTGCAGGTGGACCAGCTGCCCATGCAGGTCTCCGAGCAGCTGCACCTCGATGTGCCGCACCCGCTCCAGGAACTTCTCCAGGAACACGGCCGAGGAGCCAAAGGCGCTCTTCGCCTCCGAGCGCGCCGAGGCGAGCGCCGCCTCCAGCTCCTTCTCCTCGCGCACCACGCGCATGCCGCGCCCGCCGCCGCCGTGGGCCGCCTTCACGAGCACCGGGCCGCCGTGCGTGGAGAAGAACTCCCGCGCGCGGGCCAGCACCTGGGCGTCGTCACCCTCCAGCGTCGTGCCCGGCACGGTGGGCACGCCCACCTGCTGCGCGAGCGCCTTGGCGGCGACCTTGTCTCCCATGGTCCGCACGACGGCGGAGCGGGGGCCGATGAAGCGGATGCCGCGGCGCTCGCAGGCCTCGGCGAAGTCGGCGTTCTCCGACAGGAAACCGTAGCCCGGGTGGATGGCGTCCACCCCGGCTCGCTCCGCCACGTCGAGGATTTCGTCGATGCCCAGGTAGGCTTCCACGGGGCGCTTGCCGTGACCGACCCGGTAGGCCTCATCGGCCTTGTGGCGGTGCTCGTGCGTCCGGTCCTCGTCGCTGTAGATGGCGACGGTGCGGATGCCAAGCTCGTTGCAGGCGCGAAACACGCGGATGGCGATCTCACCGCGGTTGGCGCACAGCACTTTCTGGATGGGTCGGATGGGGGCGGAAGCCATGGCTGGGTAGAGGGGATAGGGCGCTTCCCCCTCCCAGCGCAACTGGCCCGTTTCGGGACGTCGGTTTCAAGTCAGTGCATGGCGGTCTTGACGGTGCGGAGCCGACCGGAACAAATCGGGGGTCATGGACACCTCTGCTCCTTCGCCCTCCGTGCGCCGCAAGGCCGGCCCTCGGGGATTGCCCGTGCTGGGTAGCTTTTTTCCCATGCTCCAAGAGCCGCTGGCCCTGGCCAACAAGCTCCACGCCGAATACGGCGACGTGTCCCTGGTTCGCGTCTACGGCTACCCCATCGCGTTCCTGAGGAACCCGGTGGACGTGAAGCGGGTGCTCATCGACGAGCCCCTGGTCTTCCCCAAACCGCGCATCGTCAATCCCTTCAATGGCAACGGGCTCACCGTGAGCCAGGGGGACGTCTGGAAGCGGCAGCGACACATGGTTCAGCCCATGTTTCACAAGGAGAAGGTCCGGCAGTGGGCGGGCATCTTCAGCGACGAGCTGTCCAAGGGCGTGCGGCGGTGGTCCGACCTGGGCGCCAGGGGCGAGTCCTTCGACATGTACACGGAGGCGGCCCGCCTGATGTTCGGGGTGATGTGGCGCACGTGCTTCGATGAGACGCCGCGCGAGGAGTTCTTCGCGAGCATCATGGATGCCATCGACGTGTTCGGTCGTCGGCGAGGGCCCTGGGGCACGCTGTACTTCAAGCTGCTGCCCCGGCTCGACCCGAACCCCGAGCGGATAGGCACGGCGCTGTGGCTCATCAACGGGTGGATCTACGCGCGGCTCTCCCGGCGGCGCGAGCGGGGGACGCAGGACGGAGACATCACCCTGCTGTCCGCGCTCGTGGAGGCGCGGGCCCGGGACACCAGCGAGCCGATGGAGGACAAGCAGGTGCGCGACGAAATCGTCAACCTCTTCGGCGCCAGCTTCGAGATGATCGCCACCTCCCTGACGTGGGCCGTGCACGCGTGTACGCAGCACCCGGAGGTGACGCGCGCCATCCGCGAGGAGGTGAGCTCGGTCTGTGGCAGCGAGCCGCCGAAGTACGAGGACGTGGCGAAGCTGACGTATACGAACCGCGTCGTGCAGGAGATCAATCGGCTGAACCCGCCCGCGTGGACCATCCTCCGGGAGACGGCGGGCGAGGTGGAGGTGGGCGGGGTGCTCCTGCCCAAGGGCACCCAGCTCCTCATGTGCCCGTACGCCATCCACCGGCACCCGGACCACTGGAAGGACGCGGACACGTTCGACCCGGACCGCTTCCTCCCAGAGCGCATGACGGGAATGCACAAGTGCGCCTACGTGCCCTTCGGGGCGGGGCAGCGCATCTGCGTGGGCCAGCACATGTCCCAGGTGGACACGGTGCAGACGCTGGCCACGCTGCTCCAGCAGTGCGACGTGGAGTACCTGGGGAAGAACCCCGTGGAGTGGCAGACGCGGCTGACCTTCGTGCCCAAGCGGGGAATGCCCATGCGGGTGAGCGCCCGCAAGGGCTGACGCCCCGGTCCGTCAGGAGGGCTGGGAGCGCGCGGCGGCCTCGGTGGCCGCGTCCGGCCCGGCCTCCTCGAAGTCGAGGTCGCGGTGGAAGGTCTCTTCGATTCGCGTGAGCGCGATCAGCGCGAGTCCGAAGCAGATGCTGCCCACGGTGATGGCCGCCATGGGCACGGAGATGTAGCCCTTGAGGACGGCGAAGCCGCTGGCGGCAATCGCGGCGGAGCCTCGCACGAAGTTGGGCACCGTCGTCGCCACCGTGCCGCGGATGTTGGTGCCGAACTGCTCGGCCGCCATCGTCACCAGCACCGCCCAGTAGCCCACCATGATGCCGATGAGGAAGCTGAGGAGGTACACCGTCGTGCTGGTGAGCCCGGGCACCAGCCCGTAGACGAGCATCAGCAGGAAGCCACCCACCAGGTTCAGCGCCACCGCGCGCTTGCGGCTCTTGAGCCACTGGCTGAACAGGCCGGCGAGCAGGTCGCCAATCGTCAGGCCGATGGAGCCATAGAGGATGGCGTTGCCCGCCGTGACGGTGCCCTGCACGTTGAGCCCCGCCGTCAGCTCCGGCGCGAAGGTGAAGAGGATGCCGGTGGTGAAGTAGATGGGGACGCCAATCAGGATGCAGCAGATGTACTTGAGGAACCGGCCCCCCTGGAGCAGCAGGAAGGGGTTGGCGCGCGACGGGTCCGTCTTCTTGGTGAACAGCTCCGACTCGGAGACCTTGAAGCGGGCGAACAGCAGCGCCAGTCCCATGATGCCGCCGGTGAAGTAGGCCGTCTTCCAGTGCAGGTGCTGGCCCACGAAGGCCGCCGCCACGATTCCCAGCATGCCGAGCGTCGCGACGATGGTGGTGCCCAGGCCGCGCTTCTCCTTGGGGAGCGACTCGGCGACAAGGGTGATTGCCGCGCCCAGCTCGCCCGCCAGGCCCACGCCGCCCAGGAAGCGGAACACCGCGTAGCTCGTCACGTCCCAGGCGAAAGCGTTGGCCAGGTTCGCGAACGAGTACAGCAGGATGGAGCCGAACATCACCGACAGCCGGCCGCGCTTGTCGGCGAGCACGCCCCACAAGAGGCCGCCCACCATCATCCCCACCATCTGGCAGTTGTAGATGAGGATGCCCTTCGACAGCACCTCCTCCGGACTGGTGATGCCGATGTCCCGGAGCGACGCGGCGCGCACCACGCCGAACAGCGTGATGTCGAAGAGGTCGACGAAGTAGCCGAGCCCGGCCACCAGCACCGTCAGGTTCAGGACCGAGCGCAGCTCACGCAGGAATTTCATGGGCGCGATTCAATGGGTTTGGTTCGTCGCGAGCAAGACCGATTCTTTCGACGCAGCGCGTGCAACACGGGCTGGCTTGCAATGCGCCGGAAAATATGAACCGTGATTCAGGTCTCATCCCCGGGAGGGGCGGTTTCGTCCCTCGCCAGGGCGGTTTCGTCACATCCCGCGCCAGGGGTTGCCCCGGGGTCGGTATCTCCCTGGTCCACCGGGGGCCTGGAGTCACAGGGCCGCCGGATGGCCGCGCGCACCTTCGCGCTCGCGGAACGAGGGGAGACACCATGAGATTCTTGAACGCGGTACGAGGAATGTTCCTGGCGAGCGCGCTGGTGCTCGTGGGCTGCCAGGGTGGGGAGCCGGGCGAGGATGCCCCGACGGACGCTCCGGGGAGCCAGGAGCAGCAGCTCACCAACTGCACCAGCCTGGTGCCGGTGATGACGAGCAACTCGGCGCCCTCGGGCTTCGTCACGAGTTCGGGCGTGTACGGCTCGAATCCGGCCGCCTACGAGCCCTGGAAGGCGTTCGACAACGCCACCACCTTCTGGCTCTCCACGGCCAACCAGACGCCCGCATGGCTGGGGTACGAGTTCGGCAGTGGCGTGATGAAGACGGTGCGCCGCTACGCCATCTCCTACTCCAACGGCTCCATCACCACGCGGTCCCCGAAGAACTGGACGCTGGAGGGCTCCAACGGCAGCACCTGGGTGGTGGTGGACACGCGCACGAACGTGACGGGCTGGACCAACGAGCGGCGCGAGTACGACGTGGCCCACCCCGGTCAGTACAAGAAGTACCGGCTGAACGTGTCGGACGACAACGACAACCGCGCGGGCATCGTCGTCCTGTCCATTGGTCGGCTGGAGCTGTACCAGTGTGACGCGTTCCCCACGGTGGTGGACCTGTGGACGAAGACGTCCGGCGCCCCGGGTGGCTTCACCCGCATCCATGACCTGGCCGGCGACCCGGCAGGGCGTACGTACTCCACGGGCATGACGACGGTGGGCGTGGAGGGGCAGCCCATGGCTGGATTGATGGACGGCTTCCTCACGGCCCGCGACTGGAACGGCAACCTCCAGTTCCACAAGCAGCTCGGCGTGGCGGGCACTGTCACCCTGGGCTACGGCATCGCGCGCAACCGGTCGTTCGAGGAGATCTACGTCGCGGGCTTCACGGATGGCGCCCTGCCGGGCGCGACGAGCAGCGGGGGCCGGGACGCGTTCATCACCCGCTACCGCTACACCGGCGTGTTTGGCTGGACGCGGCAGATTGGCCTGGCGGGAGCGCAGACGGAGGGCTACGGCGTGTCGCTCGACTCGGCGGACAACGCCTTCCTGGTGGGCTCCACCAACGGCAACCTGGATGGCAACGTGCGCACCGGCAACTACGATGCGTTCGTCACCAAGTACAACGCGACGGGAGTGAAGCAGTGGACCCGCCTGCTGGGCGTGGCGGGGAAGACGACCCACGCGCGGCGTGCCTCCGCCGACAACTCCGGCAACGTCTACGTCTCCGGCTGGACGGACGGCAACCTGGACGGCCAGACGCTGACCGGGCCTCAGGACGCCTTCATCACCAAGTACGACGCGGACGGCGTGAAGCAGTGGACGCGGCTGGCGGGTGCTCCCGCCACGGCCGTGTGGCTCTACGGCTCCACGCTGGATGCGAACGGCAACGTGTACCTGACGGGCTACAGCGGCGGTGGCATGGATGGCGTGCCCAACGTCACCCCGGCCATCGACGTCTTCATCGCGCGGTTCAACCCGGCGGGTGTCAAGCAGTGGGTGTGGGAGCTGGACTCGGGCTCTGGCTCGTGGGGCATGGGCATCTTCGCCCATGACGACGGCATCTACGTGACGGGAGGCGGGGTGGCGGACGTGACGCAGACGACCGACACCACGGGCGGCATGGTCCACAACTACGTGGCGAAGGTGGACTTCTCCGGCACGCTCCAGTGGATCAAGCAGCAGCCCACCGCGGTGCTCAACGGCGTGGAGAAGGACGTGCGCAGCATGGGTGTCGTGGTGGACCAGAACGACAACATGTACGTCGGCGGCTACCTGGACGGGAACTTCGAGGGCAACACGCTGCAGGGTGCCCCCGACTCGTTCCTGACGAAGATCGCCCCGTAGCCAGGGCACTGGAGGCGCGGCACGCGGGACAGGTGCCGCGCCTTCATTCCTCGTCGCTGGCGCGGATGTTGACCACGAGGACGCGCGCGACACTGGCCTGTTCCCCATTGGGGTCGATGGCGCGGTAGGCGGCCAGCCGCTCACGTGCTTCGTTGTAGCGGCGCAGGCGGACGAGGGCGGCAATCTCCGCTTCGCGTGCGTTCCTGGCGTAGGTCTTCTCGATGGCGGAGGCTCCGCCTCCCCACGTTTCGTAGAAGGCCCGGCAGGCCACCAGGGTCTGGGCATTCACGTGATGGGTGGCGGGCTTGAAGCAGCGGTTGTAGTCGCGCTCCATCCGCACGGAGACGGCGGGCTGTCCCTTCCGCTCGAGCTCCTCGATGCGCCGGGCGAAGAGGAGTTCCTCGGTCGCCAGCCCCTCGATCATCGCCTTGTGGGATTGCTCGTTGGCGGCGCGGGCCAGGGCGGAGGCTCGCATCATGGAGTCGACGCCGTCGGCCATCAGGCTCTGGGGATAGGTCCGCAGGAAGGTGTCACCGGCGTCCCGCGCGGCGTCCAATTGATCGAGCTTGCCGAGCGCGATGATGCGAAACCACAAGGCCGTCTCGGCTGGGAGGCGAAGTTGATACAGCGGAAGCCCCAGCGGCAGGACCCGCTCGGTGTCCTGGACCAGCGTGCGCCAGCGGCCCCGGATGTAGTTCGCGTCCAACAACCGCAACGCGGCCGAGGAGCGCTCCTCGGAGGCGCGTTGGGGGTCCAGCATCATGGCCCGCAGCTCCGCGTCGGCGGCCTCGCGACCGGGGGTGGCGCGCAGGGCGTGCTCGGCAAGCCGCTTCTCCAGACGAGAGAGCTCTTCTCGGGCGTACTCGAAGCTCGGGCTGCCCGCCAACGTCGCGCGAAGAAGCCACGCGCGCTCGTCCTCGGTGGGGGCCTGGAGTGCCCGACCATAGGTCTCCAGGGCCAGCACCGCTTCTCTCCCCGAGGGACGCTTCGCGCGCGGCTTCACCGGCGAGCCGATCAGCCGGGCCGCCACCTGGTCCTGCAGCGAGAAGATGCGGTCCACGGGGCCCGTGACTTTCGCCGTGTCCAGCACGACGCCGGTCTCCACGTCGATGAAGCGCGCGTTGATGCGCACCTGTTGCTCCGCGCGCTGGATGCTGCCCAGCACGACGGTGCGGGCTCCGACGAGGCGGCCCACGCGGACCGCTGTCGACTCCGTGGACTGCTTTCGCTCCTGGAGGTCCAGCTCGGCGAGGGCGGCGTCGAGCTGCTCGCGCTCCACCAATTGGATGCGTCCGCTGGCGCGCAGGTCGGAGATGAGCGTCTCCGTCATGCCACGCGCGAGCCAGTCCAGCGAGGTGTCCGTGTTGAGGTTGCGGAACGGCATCACCGCCGCGGGCCCTGGCGGAGGCTTCGCGGGTGCCGCCGCGTGCGCCAGGTGGGAGCACAGGAAGAGGAGCAGCAGCAGCGCGTGTGGGGCCTTCATGGTCTCAGCCTCGCGGGCAGGCGGGGCAGCAGCGCGCGCACCTCGGCGGTGAGCGCGTCCTGGACCTCGAAGGGCTTGCTCGCGGGCCCCTCCACGCGCGCCGTGTCGAGTACTTCACCGGTCTCCACGTGGACGAACCTCGCGGAGATGCGCAGCACGGCGCCCGCTTGCTGGAAGCCGCCGAGCACCACCACCTCCGCGCCGACGATGCGACCCAGGCGGGCCCGGGTCTCCGGGTCCACCCGCGCGCCCTGCGTGAAGTCCTGCTCCTCCATCGGGAGGTCCAACTGCCCGCGCTCGATGAGTCGCATCCCGGGTTGGTGGCCCACGTCGGTGACCACTGCTTCGGACAGGGCCAGTTCGAGGGGCGTGAGTGAGGTGTCTCCACTCAGGTTGCGGAACTTCAACACGCAGACCCGCACGGGACCCGTGGGGGCGGGAGGCGGAGGCTCGCGCGCCGGCGCGGTGTTCCCGGTCGGGGTGGCGGTGAGGGGGGGCGTGGTGCTGGGACGGAGCAGGAACGCGGCCACGCCGGGGACGGCGAGTCCCAGGGCGATGAGCAAGGCCGTGCCGATACCCGTGACACGGAGCCCTCGCGCGGCCTGGCTCGGAGGAGGGGCGGTGTCGGGTGTGTCGTCCAATGCGTACAGAGTGCCGGCGCGCACATGGGAGGACGGTGGAGACGGCGGGCGTGTTTCATCGGGCTCGTGGCCCGGAGTGGTCCTGTTCACGGAGCGCGAGCAGCATAGCCGAAGCACGTGTTTCGCTTCGCGGGGGGCTCTCGAAACCAGGCGCTTCCGCTACGCTGCGTCACCGTGGCCGCGAGGGATGCCGTGAACCAGGGGGAGGCGCCGGACGCGCGAGCCCCGACGCGTGTCCTGTCCCCTCGGCGCGTGTGGATGTTCGGCATGGGCGCGGGATTGCTCGCCGCGCTGCCTCATGCGGTGGGCGCGTATGCACACGAGCCTCGGGACTTTGGCTTCAAGCTGGCGCTGGCGATGGTGCCCTACAGCGTCTGGGCGCTCCTGGGGCCTCTCATCCTGGCCACTTTTCGCCGTGTAACGCGCGATGCGACTCCTGGGATTCGCGAGGTGGGGCCGCTCATCGCCATCGGGAGTGGTTTCGTCCTGGTGCATGCGCTCCTGCTCGCCCTGGTGCGCTCCGGGCTCGAACAGTGGGCCGCCCGGGGCGTGGCGTTCAGCGAGGGGCTGCGAGCGCTCCTTCTGGAGCGGGGAGCGCTGGGATATTTTGAGTACCTGCTGTTTCTCGCGGCCTGGGCGGCGCTGAACGCGGTCCGTCGGGCGCGGGAGCGGGAGCTGGCGGAGTCCCGGTTGATGGCGCGGCTGGCCGAGTCCCGCCTCCAGTCCCTGCGCGCGCAGTTGGATCCACACTTCCTCTTCAACACGCTGAACGCTGTCGTCGGGTTGGTTCGCCAGTCGCGCAACCCGGAGGCCGTGGAGGCGCTCGTGGAGCTGGGGGATTTGCTGCGGGCCAGTCTGGAAGGACGCGGGGACCACGAGGTGCCGCTGTCCGAGGAACTGGAGCTGGTCCGCCGCTACCTGGGCATCGAGCAGCTTCGCTTCGGTGGACGGCTGGAGTCGCACCTGGAGCCGGAGCCAGAGACGTTGATGGCTCGGGTTCCCGCGCTCGTCCTTCAGCCACTCGTCGAGAATGCCATCAAGCATGGGACTTCGCGGCGTGCGTCTCGAGGGCACGTGTGGGTGCGGACCTGGCGCCGGGGGGACAGGCTGGTGCTCGAGGTGCGGGATGATGGGCCGGGACTTCGCGCGGGTGGGGCAGGGGGCACGGGGATTGGCGTGGCGAACACCCGGGCGCGCATCCAGCAGCTTTATGGCGAGCGGTATGGCCTGACGCTGGAGGATGCGCCGGGTGGGGGCGTGATTGCCCGTGTGGAGCTGCCGTTCGTGGTTTTGAATGCGTGAGGGGGCAATCGTGGAAGGTGGCTGGCGAGTGCTGGTGGTGGATGACGAGCCGCTGGCGCGGGACAACGTGAGGCACCTGCTCGCGCGGGCGCCCGACGTCACGTCCATCCGGGAGTGCGAGGGAGGCCAGGAGGCCGTGGAGGCGATTCTCCGCGACCGCCCGGACCTGGTCTTCCTGGACGTGCAGATGCCGGAGGTGGACGGCTTCGAGGTGCTGCAGGAGGTGGGACCGGAGCGGATGCCGCCCGTCATCTTCGTGACGGCGTTCGACCGTTACGCGGTGCGGGCGTTCGAGGCCAATGCGCTCGACTATCTGCTCAAGCCCTTCAGTGACGGGCGTTTCCAGGAGGCGCTGGAGCGGGCGCGCAGGCAGCGGGCCACGGGGCGAGACAGGGCGCTGCTGGAGCGACTGTCCTCGCTGCTGGAGACGTACCGGACACCGGCCCCTGCTGGCGTGGAGGCGGGTCCGTCCGATGCGCCCTTCCTGGAGCGCATCGCGGTGAAGACGGACGGCAAGGTGCTGCTCCTGCCCGTCGCGGAGCTGGACTGGTGCGAGGCGGAGGGCAATTACGTGGTGCTGCACTCGGGAGGACGCAGTCCCATGCTGCGCGAGACGCTCAACCGCGTGGAGCAACTGCTGGACCCCAAGTGCTTCGTCCGCGTGCACCGCTCCACGCTGGTCAATGTGAACCGCATCCGCGAGCTGGAGCCCGACGTGGACAAGGGCTGGGTCGTGGTGCTGAGGGATGGCACGCGACTGCGACTGAGCCCGGGGCGGAAGCCGGCGGTGGAGGCCCTGCTGCGTCAGTCATTCTGACCCGCACGGGCACCGTGGGCTCGTATGTCGTGGATCTCCACGATGGAACGCCGGACATCCAAGTGGCTAGCGTCACATGGATGCAAATACAATCGATCTGGCTGTCGCGTGGTGGGGTGATCCTGTCCTTCGTCGCCCTGGCTGCCTGTGGCGCGGGCACTCCGGTCCAGGAGGACGCTGTCCTGGAGAGTTCAGAAGGGGAGGTGAGCTGTAACATTTCGCAGCTGTGCGCCAATGGGACGTCCATCTCTTGCACCTCCACGCAAGACGTCTGTTCCTCGGGGACGGATAGCGGTGGTTGGGTCCAGTGTGATGACCGGCGGACCTACTGCCCGCAAGCGTGTACCTGCGGCGCGGTTCGGCACGTGAGCTCCAAGGTCGCGCGTGGGGTGCGCTGCCAGATTGCCTTCATGAGCGCGCGGGATGCGCTCGAGGTCCGGATGAATACGACCTGCCCATCGGGCGCCTGCAATGTCTTGGAGGAGGAACTGGACTGCAGGCGCGTTGGCTCGAACCCCGCCGACGGATACGAAGCGGCGATGCGTGTCACGTACTCCTGCAAGGAGCCCGCGAACTGCCAATAGCGGGGGCGGTCCGGCTCGGGCGAGCGCGTGGCTTGCCCGAGCCCTGTGAAGCGAGACGTTTCGCCGGGCTTGTCAGTCCGTGGACTGAGCGCCTGAGTCGGACGTGTCCGCACACATGTCGGACGAATGCTCCGAGTTGGAGGCGCAGCCGTCGCTGGTGTTGCCATCGACCAGATCCGCCAGCCAGCCGCGAAAGCCCGTGAGGTCGCTCAGGCTGCTTCCATAAATGTCGATGGCCGCTGCCGCGGCCGCCTCTCGACGTGCCTTCGCGAAGCGGTAACCGAGAACGACTGCCCAGCCTGCTCCCAGGAGCGACAACACGACAGCCAGCACTACGGCGGCTTGGAGCATCAGTGTCATGTCCACCTCCTGGGGCTTGAGTCTATCCATTCTCCCCGTTGCAAGGCAAAAGCACCCACGAGGGGCAGATTCGATGAGGAGCCCCTCATGGCCTCTCAAGGTCAGCCAACGGGTGAGAGGGATGCCTGAGCCTTGAGCCAGTCCGCCACGGTCCTGGTCGCGGGCTTGACCTGTGAGTACTTGGGGAGCACGACCCAGTATGCGGTGCCGAGCTCCACGCTCAGGTCACCCAGCGGGCGGAGGAGTGCTCCGGAGGCCACGTCATCGGCCGCGAGTTGATGGCGCGCCAGGGCGACGCCTTGTCCCAACAGGGCCGCTCGCAGCACCAGGTCCGATGACGCGAATCGAGGGCCACCGTGAACGTCGAGCGAGGCGGGGCCATGGGCCGCCTTCCAGCGCTCCCATGGGGTCTCCGGGTCCCGGTCATGGAGGAGGCGCAGGCGCGTGAGGCCGTCAGGCTTGTCCGGGCGGCCAGACTTCTTCCAGAGCGCCGGGCTCATGACCGGGTAGAGCGAGTCTTCCATCAAGGGCTCGCAGTCGACATCCCGCCAGGGGCCACGGCCCATCCGAATCGCGAGGTCGGCCTCACCAGTGCCCAGGTCGATGATCCGCGAGTCCACGACCACGGACACTTCGATGTGGGGATGCGCTTCCTCGAGGGCGGGCAAGCGCGGCAGGAGCCACCGTGCCGCGAAGGAAGGTGTGGTGGAGATCGTCACCGAGCCCTCGGAGCGCGTCTCACGAATCGAGGCGACGGCCCGCGCGATTTCACGGAGCCCGGAGAGGGTGGCCCGCCCCAGTGCCTCGCCCTGTGGCGTGAAGGTGAGGCCTCGCCGTCCGGCCGGTGGATGGATGATGGGCACGCCGAGCCAGGCATCGAGCTCCGCCAGATGCCGGCTGACGGCGGAGTGCGCGATGCCCAACTCGCGCGCCGCCGCCCGCACCCCACCACTGGCGTAGACGACCGCGAAGGCGCGGAGCGCGTTGAGTGGAAGCTCCTTCATGGTCTGGAATCTAGACCATTCATCGCCACCTTCAGAACACCCTGGACCGTTACTTTTCAGCGCATGAACGGATACGTCGGCGCGACCTGGAATGGTCCCTGTTGCAGGCCAGATGGAGGAACGACATGGACGCGCTGATGGGCGTGGCCGGTCTCGTCGCCGTGTCGGCCATCACCCCGGGGCCCAACAACATGGTGGTGATGAGGGCAGGCGGGCGTGGCGGCGTGGTGGGGGCGCTGCCGGCCATCGCGGGCGTCGTGCTCGGCACGGCGGTGTTGCTGACGCTGTTGATGACCAGTGTCGGCGTGGCCTTCGCGGCGGACCCTCGGGTGGGAACAGCCATCACTCGCTGCGGTGGCCTGTACCTTGTCTGGCTCGGCGCCCGACTCATCGCGGGGAGCCTGGGTAGAGGCGCCAGCGGCGGCGACACTCCTACACGCACTTCGTCCGACGGCTTCATCGGTACTTTCGTGCTCCAGTTCCTGAATCCGAAGTCCTGGGTGACGGTGCTGACGGCGGCCTCGGCGGTGCGAAGCGGAGCCTCGGCGGCCGTCGCCTTCATTCAGCTCGTCGTGCTCTTCACGGTCATCCCCGTGGTGTGTCTGCTTCTCTGGTCCACCCTGGGCTCGTTGATGTCGACCGTGCTGGCCCGGGAGTCCTTTCGTCGCGCGTTCGATGCCGTGATGGGTGGGCTCCTGATTGCGTCCGCTGTCCTGCTCGTATCGGGCGCGTAAGGTCATGACGATTGTGGCGAATCAGACGATTGTCTTCGGCCTCGACTTGATGCGCCGCAACTCCATGGTGAATGCATGGCCGTGGCAGCAGGAGCAGTGCAAATGGCTGATATGGCGGCCATCTCTTCCGCGTTCATTCCATCTGAGAGGCGTCACTCTCACCTCAAGGAGCGTGAATGAATCCGTCAAGAGGCACTGGCATTTTCCGTGGTGTGTGTTTGCTGGTGGCTGCCATGCTGGTGCAAGCATGTGGTGGCTCGGTCGCGGAGGAGTCCGACCCCAGCTCCGCGCGGTCAGTGCAGGCCGCGGGAGTGATGAAGTCTGGGTTGGATTCAGAGGACATCTACACGAGGCTCCTGTCCGTCCCCGGCCTCACGGTGGTGAGCGAGCAGGTCTCTCCCTTTCCGGGCACGCGCTTCTTCCAGTTCTACTTCGAGCAACTGGCGGACCATCGCAACCCCAACGGGGAGCGGTTCCAACTGCGCGGCACACTGCTGCACCGCTCCGTGGCCGCGCCCGTGGTGCTGTACTCCGGTGGCTACGGACTGAACTCACGACCGTTTCAGTACGAGCCCACCGCGCTGCTCGGTGCCAACCAGCTTTCGCTGGAGCACCGCTTCTTCGGTCCCTCGCGACCGGCTTCCAATGACTGGACGCTGCTCAACATCCGGCAGGCCGCCGGCGACTACCACCGCATCATCCAGGCCTTCAAGCCGCTCTACACCGGCCATTGGCTCACCACGGGCGGCAGCAAGGGCGGCATGGCCGCCGTCTACCACCGCTACTTCTATCCGGACGATGTGGATGCCACCGTGGCGTACGTGGCGCCCAACATGCACGGGTTGGATGACGGGCGCTTCGTCCGCTTCCTCGACCAGGTCGGGGACGAAGACTGTCGGGAGCGGCTTCGCGCCTTCCAGCAGGATGCTTTGGCGCGCCGCGAAGAGTTGCTCCCCTTCGTGGAGGAGTTGACCACCTCGACGGGCGCGACCTTCGAGTTGATTGGATTGGATCGGACCCTCGAATTCGCCGTCGTCGAGATGCCCTTCTATTTCTGGCAGTACGGCAACGCGTCGGCGTGCGAGTTCATCCCCGCGCCGGGTGCTCCGGCGGAAGCAGTCTTCGCCTTCCTCGATGCGGTCGTCAGCGTGAGTGGTTCCTATGGGGACGCTGATCTCGATTACTACGCGGCCTACTACTACCAGTCCGCCACGGAGCTTGGCTGGACCGGCTACCCCACGAGGCACTTGCGCCGCCTGCTGCGCTACCCTCGCGAGGACGTGCCCACCGCGTACCTGTCCTTTCCCGTGGAGGAGCGGTTCGACCATGGCTTGATGCGCCGCGTGGAGCACTGGGTGCGCCGCGAGGGTGAACGGATGCTGTTCCTTTATGGAGACAATGACCCATGGTCCGCTGGCGCCTTCGAGGTGCGGGAGCGCAACGATTCCCTCCGCTTCGATGTCCCGGACTCCAACCACGCCAATGCACGCATCACCCGACTGCCCGAGGCGGAGCGCACACGGGCCTTGTCGCGCCTCTACACCTGGATGGGCGTCACGCCGCCGGCCGTCGGCGCTCAGGGCCTGGCCACCGAGGCCGCGGGAGACGTCGCTCCCCTGGTCGAGGAGCGCTCCCGGCTGTAGTGCCGGGGACGTGAAGACTGACGTCACGGGGCCTGGGCCCCATTCCTCGCGCCTGGATTCCCGGCCTTGGAGTGGGGCCCAATGGAACACAACAGGACAGAACAGTGCGCCTGGAATGAACTGGTCAACGGTTCGTCGCGCGATGTGGGGGGATGCGGCGTAAATCGAATAGCTCTTGCATGGACGGTGGGGCGTCAATCCGCTGGATGTCAGACGGAGGGAGCGCACATGAAGCCGTTCTGGATTCGTCCGCATCTCACAGTCGCTGGAATGGGGTTGCTCCTGATGTCCATGGGAGCGGCCGACGCACAGGAGACATCGGGGCGAGGCCTCACCAGCTATATGCCCGTGGACCAGACGGAGCCTTTCGCCGAAGTCATGTCGCGGATGAAGGCGGAGAAGCCCAAGGTCACCGCGCGCCATCAGCAGTTGCTCACACAGCGCTATGACCTGGGAAACCGCCCTGCCCAGGGCGTCACCATGTCTCGTGGGAAGGCCGTCCAGGAAGGCGTCCGCGTGAAGCTCCCGCAGGGCGTCACCTGGGCCTCCCTCGCCGCCATGAGTCCGGAGGCGGTCCGCGAGAAGGGCGTCTTCCCCGGGGGCCTCATGCCGCTGCCCCATCCGAATCATCCGGAAGGCGGCAT
This sequence comes from Myxococcus sp. CA051A, assembly GCF_013336705.1. Taxonomy (NCBI): domain Bacteria; kingdom Pseudomonadati; phylum Myxococcota; class Myxococcia; order Myxococcales; family Myxococcaceae; genus Myxococcus; species Myxococcus sp. CA051A. The sequence goes on from NZ_JABUMS010000018.1 coordinate 104,991, forward strand.
GCTCTTCCCCAAGTTCCACATCGATGAAATCAAGCGGCAGGAGGGCAGGGACCTTACGCGGTTCGACCTCGACTTCGACCTGCCGGACCACCTGCTGCCGGAGTTCCCTCCGCCCATCTTCCTCACCACGCGCCCGGACCTGGGGGATGTCTCGCAAGGCAAGCTGGTGACGATCATGAATGTCCAGGAGCTGTTCAACGGCCTCCTGAATCCGAAGCAGCTGGAGGGACTCCGGCTGCTTGTCACGCCGTTCCCTCAGCAGCAGTTCAATCAGACCGCTGACCGTCGCTCAGAGTTGCCCAGCCGGGGCGTGACGTGCTTCGACTGCCACGTCAATGGCCACTCCAATGGCGCCACGCACCTGGTGGGAGACATCCGTCCCCAGGAGTTCAGACACCGCATCGAGACGCCGACCCTCCGTGGGGTGAACATCCAGCGTCTGTTCGGCTCGCAGCGAGCCCTCAAGACGGTGGAGGACTTCACCGAGTTCGAGCAACGCGCTGCCTACTTCGACGGAGATCCGGTCATCGCCACGAAGAAGGGCGTCAACATCCTGGAGCGAGGCAGCCAGGTGCACTTCATGGCGGAGGTTCAAGCGCTCCTCGACTTCCCTCCCGCGCCCAAGCTGCGCTTCGACGGGAAGCTGGACCCGAAGAAGGCCACCGAGTCGGAGGTGCGCGGCCAGACGCTCTTCTTCGGCAAGGCACAGTGCTCCGTGTGTCACACGCCGCCGTATTACACGGACAACCTGATGCACAACCTGCGGGCGGAGCGCTTCTACAAGCCACGCCTGGTGAACGGCGCGATGATGGGCGCGGACGGCCCCATCAAGACGTTCCCGCTGCGCGGCATCAAGGAGTCTCCGCCCTATCTCCATGATGGGCGGCTCTTGACGCTCGAGGATACGGTGGAGTTCTTCAACCTCGTGCTGGAGACCCGGCTCAACGAGCAGGAGAAGAAGGACCTGGTCGCATTCATGCGCGTGCTCTGACGCTCGCGACAAGCGGCGCTTCGTGCCGTGGCGAAAGGGTGGGCCGGGTCAATGCCTCGGCCCACGCATTCGGGCGACAGCCGCGTCGAGCCGCTCGTCATAGGCCGCCGCGAGGTCGTTCAGGGCCTGCGCGCAGTCCCCGACATATGAGGGACCATGCATGAGGCCGAGCGTTCGCGGACGCAGCGCCGCCAGCGCACGGAGCGTGGGCCCGGTCGCGGGAGTCAGACAGGTTGCGAGGGCGCGGTCCTCGGTCGCGAGCGCGGGCCCGACGAGGTCCTGTTCCGTCAGGGCCGGCGCGTCGCCCAGCGCGGTGAACAAGTCCCCACACAACAGCGTCCCGGTCGACTCCTCGAGGAGCAGTCCGGCATCCCAGCCGTGCGGCACGTGGGGTGTCTCGATTCGCCGCAGCCGCTTGCCGCCCAGGTCGAGGACCTCGCCGTCCTGGAGCGGGCGTGGCGCTCTATCCGCGAGGTCGTTCACCGATACGAGGCAGCCCAGTGCCCCATGCGCGACCTGGGCATGCGGCGCGGTGGCCAGCCAGGAGTTCATCGCCCCGCACTCGTCTGCCTCGACATGCCCGAAGGTGAGCCAGCGCAGCCGCTCGGGCGGGAGCACCCGCTGTACCGCGGCCGATACCGAGGGGAACAGCGCCCGCGGCCCCAGATGGAACAGCAATGGCTCCTCAGCCTCGATGAGGAACTGGTTGAAGAGAATGTTGGAGCTGCTGACGTAGGTGGACAGCCGATAGATATTCGGCGCGATTTCAGTCACCTGGGTCTCCACCTGATACCTCCTTGTCCAACCACCCCGACGTGGGGATGGCCGCAGCGAAGCACATGCCGTGGGCTGGCAGGCTCACACGCGGGTCCATGAGTCCTGTCCCGCCCGAACACTGTCGTGCCGAAGGCTCCCTTCATTTTTCAGAGGCGCTCGCGATGGCGGATTCAGGCCCACGCGGCTCAGTGAACGGCAATACCTACATGCCCTCATGTTCAGTGAGTCCAATGGCCTGTTCTGGCCAGGCGAACTGTCGCATCCGCCGGTGATATCGGGGGCGACGCCCGCCTGAACAGATGTCTGGCTCCACCTCGTCACGGGTTCTCGCCCGAAATGGAGGGGAATGCCTACATGAACGCGTCTTCAGGCATTTCCGACCCCATCAGCATAGGGTTCTGGCCCAGATTGGCGCGCAGTGCCTACCTGAACGCATCCTCAGGTATTTTTGTACCCATGCTCGCAGGGCAACGAACGCAGGCGAGCCGACCTGTCGAGGGCGTCGAGCCGTCAGGACAAGCGCTCTCGACGGGAGCGCGATTACACCGCGCCCCCGAAGCAATCGCTATCAAGTCAGGGATTGATTTGTCTGTGATTACACAATGACAGACGCGAAGTCTACTCGCCCGAACGCTGGCGGTTGAGCCGGTCGTAGTGCCGGTAACCCAGCTTGTCGAGCGCGTGCGGCGGCGCGAGGCCGATGTCGACCAGCGTCTTGATGTCGTACGTGCCCGTGAGGACAGGGGGCGCGTAGCTCCGGATCGCCGTGGGCGTACGGAACTTCTCCAGCGGGAAGAGGACCTTGCTGGTGTGCACGTGGATGAAGTGCGCGGCGGACTGGCGCTGCCAGCCGGAGACGCCCGGCGCGGTGATGACGTGAGGCGTCGCGAGGAACGTGCCGCCCGTGAGGATCTCCAACTGCTGGCCCACCTGCGCCACGATGCAGCCCGCGGGCGCGGTGCCACGCACCTTGTGGCCCTGCGGCTCCTCGGGAGTCGCGCGCGTGCGCAGATACAGGCCGCTCTTGTCGTCGGGGCTCGGCGCCGCCTTCCCGTCGGGGCCGAGAAACCGCCCACCGGGCAGCAGCGTGAGGAGGTTGAAGTCCGTGTGCTCCTCGCCCCAGACGATGTCCGTGTTCACCTGCTCCGGCTTGAGCGACAGGTACTGGAGCGCGCGGGTGATGTGCGGGGCCTTCTCGCAGAGGGACGTGAAGGTGTCCGTGGGGAGTCCCAGGGCCATGGCCGAGCCGCGCAGCAACTGGAGGCCCGCCTCGTGGAGCGAGCGGCCCAGGGTCATGATTCCTTCCTGGAAGTACGCGGGCGCATCCGAGGGCCACACGTTCTCCGGATACAGCTCCGGGAACTCCATCGCCGCCACCTCGTCGTTGGGGTAGGGCGCGACGAAGTAGCACTCCTTGAAGTCTGGCTGGCCGTTGCCGGCGACGGCGACCTCGGTGTTCGGCGGCGTCCAGCCGCGCTGGTACCAGAGGTCGGCTCGGCCGTAGGGCTTCTTCTCCTCGGCGGGGCGCGCGATGAAGGCAGCGAAGGCGTCGTAGTAGCGATGGAGCGCCTGCGTGTCGACGCCGTGATTCTTGATGTAGACGAGACCGAAGACACCAAATGCCTCGCGCAGCGCCATCGCGGCGCGCTCGATGCGGGGCGCATCTCCCGAGGCGAGGTCTGCGAGGTCGACAGTCGGGATGTTCAGAGAAGAGGTCTCGGCCATGGTTCCCCCAGGTGTATCGCTCCTCGCGGCCAAAGGGGAGGGCCTCGTGGGCTTCTCTCCCTGGGTGCAAATTCTGCGTCCCTCCCCAGGGGCAGGTCACTCCCGGAGTCGGGCACCCGCCGCGCCGCTCAGCGCACCACGGGCAGGGGGAAGCTGAACGGCTTGCCGTCCGAGGCCATGGCATGGCCAGACACCTCGGCGGCGCCGTGGCCCCGGCGCTGGGGCCTGAAGGTGGCCTGCGGGTCCCGGGCGGAGGCCTTGCCCCCGTGGAAGATGGCGAAGCGGGCCGTCACCGCGCCCGCGGTGGTCAGCAGGTCCGCCGCCACCTGCTTCCAGCGCCGCCGCCCCGGGAGCGCGTCCACCACCAGCCCCGCCACGGAGCAGGCGCGAGAGGCCTTCCACAGCGCCCCCGACAGGCCTTCGTCCAGGGGCCGGGCGACCTCCGGCGCGCGTCGGGCGTCGCGCTCCACCGCGTACCCCATGGCCAGCTCCGCCGCCTTGCCCGCGAGCCGGTACGGACGCAGCACCCCCGCCTCTCTCGGCGAGTGGGGGAGGAGGGACAGCAGGCTGCCCGCGCTCGCCGTCGCCGAGGCCATGAAGAACAGGGGCAGGGTGCGCCGCGTCGCCTGCCACAGCGGTATCGCCGTGTTGTTCAGCAGCACGGCCGTGTAGCCCGCGAGCGGCATGCCCAGCAGCGCGGCCGAGTAACCGGACACCTTTCCCACCGCCCCGAGCACTCCGCGAGAGCGTCCCAACACCAGCCCCACGGTGTTCAGTCCCCCCGACAGCGCGAGCACCCAGGAGCCCACGCTCATGGGCGAGGTCGGCCGGAACACGCGCAGCATGTGGAGGAAGCGCTCGGGCCGCCCGAGGTCCGCGATCAACAGTCCCGCGCTCAGGATGTCACCGACGGTGCCCAATTGACGGCACCGCCTCGCGAGCGGATCCAAGGCCTTCTCGCCGAGCACATCGATGGCCAGCCCCATGAGGCTCGCCGCGCCAGCGACGCCGCCCACGAACAGATAGGCGGGGACGGTGGCAATCCAGACCGGCTGCTTGAGGACCGGGAGCCCGTGGTAGCTGGGCGCATCGGGCGAATCCACGCCGGAGCGGGAGGGAATCGACGACAGCAGCGCGCGCGCGGGGTTCGCGCCGTCCAGGTCCGTCACGCGTTGCTGAGCGCCCTCTCCGAGCAGGGTCCCCAGCGAAGGGTTCACGTTGCGCCCGTCGCTCCGTCGCTGGAGCGTGTCGAGGAACGACGGCCCCTCTTTCCCTGACGAACTCATGGTGTGCCCCGGCGACCGAACAGCACCGCGCCCACGGCCACCGCGGCCATGCCGAGCGCGCCCACGGCCACGGCGCCCCAGGCCTCCCGGGCCTTCATCGTCGGGACCACGGGGTCTGGCGGCAGGTTGTAGACCTCCGGCTTGTCCACGAGCAGGAAGAAGGCGTTGAGCCCGCCCGTCCCCGGTTGGTTCGCCGCGTCCTTGCCGTAGAGATACGCGCTGATGATTCCCTGCTCGTGCAGTTGGCGGACCCGGTTCTCCGCGCGCTCATGCAGCACGTCCAGGTCGCCATAGGCGATGGACTCGGTGGGACACGCCTTGGCGCAGGCGGGCGTCATGCCCTCACCCAGTCGGTCGTAGCAGAGCGTGCACTTCCAGGCGCGCCCGTCATCCGGACGCCGGTCGATGACTCCGAAGGGACACGCCGTCACGCAGTAGCCGCAGCCGTTGCAGATATCCGGCTGCACGTAGACGGTGTCGAACCCGGTGCGGACGATGGCGCCCGTGGGACAGGCCTCCAGACACCCGGCCCGCTGGCAGTGCTTGCAGACGTCGGAGACCATCAGCCACGAGAAGTCCCCGACGCCGGTGTCGTGGCCCGGAAGGGGCACCGGTCGCTCCACGAAGGCCACGTGTCGCCAGGTCGAGCAGCCCAGGTCTCCGGTCTGGTCATAGGACATCCCCGTGAAGTGGAAACCGTCGTCGGGGAGCTGGTTCCATTGCTTGCAGGCCACCTCGCACGCCTTGCAGCCGATACACACCGTCGAGTCGGTGAAGAATCCCTTGCGGCTCATGGGCTATCGCTCCTCGTCCTTCTTCTTCTCCTGCCAGGGCGCATGGTCGACCTCGCCCGCGCGGAGGCTGTCGCGTCGATGGAGTGTCAGTCCTTCGGGCAGGGCGGGTTGGGTGGTGCCCGTGGCGGCTCGGGCCCTCGTGGCCTGGCGTCCCTCGACCACGTCGCAGGTGAGGGCCTTGGACTCCTGGATGTCCACGTTGGGGTCGGCCACCAGCGGAAGCAGCTCGTTCGCGCCGTCCCCTCGGATGCGCCCCGTCACGCCCCAGTGGTACGGAATGCCCACCTGATGCACCGACGTGCCGTTGAGCTTCATGGGCCGCAGTCGCTCGGTGATGAGCACCCGGCACTCCAGGTCTCCCCGCGCCGTGCGCAGCGTCGCCCAGCCTCCGTTGCTCAGGCCGCGCTCGCGGGCCAGCTCCGGTGACACCTCGCAGAACTGCTCCGGCTGAAGCTCGCTCAGCCACGACAGCCAGCGGCTCATGCCTCCCGCCGTGTGGTGCTCCGTGAGGCGGTACGTGGTGAGGATGAACGGGTAGCGAGGATCTCCCCAGGCGCGATGGTAGGGGTTGCCCTTGCGAGACCACTCCAGCCGCGTCGGGTTGCACTGCTGCCCATAGAGCGCGTTCTTCACGGGCGACTCCATGGGCTCGTAGTGCGCGGGTAGCGGACCATCCATCATCCCGCTCGGCGCGAAGAGCCACGCCTTGCCGTCGGCCTGCATGATGAACGGGTCATCGCCCGCCAGGGCCTCCACGCCGGATGCGCCTGGAGATGGGCGGTAATCTGGTGGGAGGTCCACGAGGAAGTCCGGCACGTCCTCGCCGGTCCACCGTCGCTGGGCTTCGTCCCACCAGACGTACTTCTTGCGCTCGCTCCAGGGGCGGCCCTGGGGATCCGCTGACGCGCGGTTGTAGAGGATGCGTCGGTTGGCGGGCCACGCCCAGCCCCACTCGGGGGCCACCCAGGTCTGCTCGTGTCCGGGCTTGCGGCGGGCCGATTGGTTGACGCCATCCGCGTAGGCGCCGGAGTAGATCCAACAGCCGCACGCGGTGGTGCCGTCGTCCTTCAACGCCGTGAAGCCGCTGACGGGCCGGCCATCCTGGAGCGTGTAGCCGTTGATCTCCCGGAGGACGGCCTCCGCGCCAGGCTCTTCCCGTGCGCCCCGCGTGGGGTAGTCCCACGTCAGTTCACGGAGGGCCTGGTCCTTCGTCTCGCGCGAGTCGGCATACAGGCGCTTCAGCCGACGGCCCAGGTGGAACATGAAGTGAAGCTCGCTGCGCACGTCCTCGCGCGGCTCCACCGCCGCGTGATGCCACTGGAGCATCCGCTGCGTGTTGGTGAAGGAACCGTCCTTCTCCGTGTGCGCGGCCGCGGGGAAGAAGAAGACCTCCGTCTGGATGTCCGCCGTCTTCACGTCGCCGCGCTGGATTTCGGGAGCGGTGCGCCAGAACTCCGCCGTCTCGATGAGCGTGAAGTCGCGCACGACCAGCCAGTCGAGCTGGCGCAGTCCCTTGCGCTGGAGCGCTCCGTTCATGGAGCCCACCGCCGGGTTTTCGCCCATGACGAAGTAGCCCCGCACGCGGCCATCGGCCATGTCGGCCACCGTCTGCATGTGTGAGTGGTTGCCAGTAAGGCGCGGCAGGTGGCGGAAGCCGTACTCATTCTCCCGCGTCGCCGCGTCACCGAACCACGCCTTCAGCAGCGAGACGACGTACTTGGGGAAGTTGCTCCACCAGCCCGTGCCGGAGGTGTGGGACTTCAGGTAGTCGTCCAGGTGCGGGGACGGCTGGGCGTTCGGCATCGGCAGGTAGCCGGGCAGCAGATTGAAGAGGGTGGGGATGTCCGTGGAGCCCTGGATGGACGAGTGGCCTCTCAGCGCGAGGATGCCGCCACCAGGCCGTCCGATGTTGCCCAGGAGGAGCTGGAGGATGGTCGCGGTGCGGATGTACTGCACGCCCACCGAGTGCTGCGTCCACCCCACCGCGTAGCAGAACGCCGTGGTGCGCTCGCGTCCGGAGTTGGCGCAGAGCGTCTCCGCGACCTTCAGGAACTGCTCCTCCGGGACACCGCACACCTTCGCGACGATGGCCGGGGTGTAGCGCTGGAAGTGACGACGGAGGACCTGGAAGACGCAGCGCGGGTGCTGGAGCGTGAAGTCCTTCGCCGCGTCCTTGAGCCGCGTGGCGTGGGGCTCTCCCTCGCCGGCGCCGGGCTCCGCGTACAGCTCCTTGTGGCCCGCCGCGGGCGCGGGGCCCTGCACACCCTCGTAGCCCCACGAAGTGACGTCGTACTTGTTCTCCTCGGGCACGAAGCCGCTGAAGAGGCCGTCCAGGTCCTCGGTGTCCTGGAAGTCCTCGCGGACGAGGTTGGCGGCGTTGGTGTAGTGGGCGACGTACTCCTTGAAGTAGCGCTCGTGCTCCAGGACGTAGCGCACCAGTCCGCCCAGGAACGCGATGTCCGAGCCGACGCGGATGGGAACGTGCTGGTTCGCCATCGCGCTCGTGCGAGTGAAGCGCGGGTCGACATGGATGATGGTCGCGCCCCGGGCCTTGGCCTCCATCACCCACTGGAAGCCCACCGGGTGACACTCGGCCATGTTGGAGCCCTGAATGAGAATGCAGTCAGAGTTCCGCAGGTCCTGCTGGAAGGTCGTGGCCCCGCCACGCCCGAGCGTGATGCCCAGACCGGGCACCGTGGACGAATGTCATATTCGAGCCTGGTTCTCCACCTGGACGATTCCCAGCGAAGTGAAGAGCTTCTTGATGAGGTAGTTCTCCTCGTTGTCGAGCGTCGCGCCACCCAGGTGCGCGATGCCCAGCGTGCGCTGGACGCTCAGCCCGTTGACGTCGGTGGACTCCCACGTCGCGTCGCGCGTGTGCTTCACGCGCTCGGCGACCATGTCCATGGCGCGCTCCAGGGGGATGCGCTCCCACTCGGTGCCGCCGGGGCGACGGTAGAGGACGTGCTGGACGCGGTGGGTGCCGGTGACAAGCTGGAACGTCGCTGAGCCCTTGGGGCACAGCCGCCCGCGTGAGACGGGCGAGTCGGTGTCCCCTTCGATGTCGATGATGCGCTCGTCCTTGACGTACACGTCCTGGCCGCAGCCGACGGCGCAGTAGGGACAGATGGATTTGACGACGCGGTCGGCGCGGGCCGTGCGCGCCTCCAACCGCCGGCCGCGCTCGGACATCGCCGTCTCGCCCAGCGCGGTGAGGTCCTTGCGCGCGAGCTGCCGGAGCACGGGCCAGCGCAACAGCAGGTCGAGGACTCCCACGGTGGACCTCCCGAGTCGGGGCCGCGAGGTGGCGCGACTTGCCGAGGATGGTGGAGGTCGAGGCTGCCCGACGCAGCGCCTCGCGGGGAGTTCGTGAGAGGGCGTCGTCGGGCTCCGGACGATTCCCGTCGCGGGATGTCGCGTGGTGGATGGGTGGGGCACGGGGCCTCACCCTGGGGGGCGGTGTCCGCTCAGGGGGCGCGGGTGAGGGTGATGGGGTAGGTCCGCGTGTCGCGGCGGATGAGGAGCGTGGCGGGACTGCCGGGTGCGCCCAGCTCCCGCTCGCGTGCCTCTCCGGCGGTGACGACGGTGGCTCCGTCGATGGACTTCACCACGTCCCCTGCGCGGATGGCGTCTCCGTGAAGGCCGTCCTGGACTCCTCGCACGAGGACCTCGTCTCCATCCATGCTGAAGAAGACACCGAGGCGACCGGGCTCGACTCGGGGAGGCCCCAGCTTCCAGTCGCCCACGTCCAGCGCCTTGCCCGCGGTCAGCTTGAGGGTCTTCTCCGCGCGCTCCGTCTTCTGGCTCCACGCGATGAGCCGGTGCTCACCCGGCGCGACGTCCTCCACACGGAAGCGACCATCCGCTCCGGCGGGGGGAGAGGTGAGTCCGTCCACGTCCACGAACGCCGCCGCGAGGGGCGCGCCAGTCGCATCGACCAGCCGTCCGGAGATGACGCCTCCGGCCTCGACGATGATGTCGACCTGGGTGGTCTTCCCCGCGACGCTCGTGGCCTCCGCCTTTCCGGCCCGGCCATCCGGCAGCGTCACCGAGACGGCCACCTGTCCCGCCGGAACGTCCTCGACGACGAAGCGAGCGCCCGCGAGCTCCAGCTCCTGACGCGAGAGGAAGTCGTCCTCGCTCTTCGTCGATGACACCACCAGCTTGAAGCCGTCGATGTCGCGTCCTCCCGCCGAGCGCACCGCTCCCGCCAGTCGCCCGCCGGGTTGGAGCTGGATGACCAGGGTCCTCTGCGTGTCGGGCACGGAGAGCAGGTCACCCCGTCGTCCGCCATTCGTCGCCCAGATGTGCAGGGCCTTGGTGCCCAGCGAGTCCGCGACGATCAGGACCTGTCCCGAGGCATCCGTCATGTCCTCGAGGAGAATTTCGCTGCGGCCCGCCTCGCTGCCCATGACGGTCGCCGAGACACTGGGCGCGCCGTTCGGTTCGAGCACCGTGACGGCGAGGGCTCGTTTCGCCTCGCGCACCCGCAGGTCCACGCGCTGCATCTGGCCGGCGGCCACCTCCACCACCTTCTCCTGGTCTCCGCTCTGATTGCCTGCCTCGGAGAGCCACGCTGCGACGTGATACGTGCCCGCGCGAACGCGCATGGACCAGGCGCCATCCGCCGCCGCGGAGATTTGGTGCGCCTCCGTACGCGCGTCCTTGACTCGCAGCGCGTAGACGGTGACGGGGCCCGTTGGAGCGCGTCCGTCCTCCATCTTGACGGTTCCCTCGAGTGTGCCTTCGCTCGACAACTGGATGCGGACCTGGCTTGTCTGCCCGGGGTTCACCATCACCCGCTCGCGCACGTGGGTCTGGCTTCCAGGATGCTTGACCGCCACGTGGATCTCCCCGGGCGGGACGTCTTCGAGCGTGAAGGCACCTTGGGCATCCGTTACCGCCGTCAGGGCGCCTTCCACGGGGGCCATGCGCCAGCGTCGCTCGGGCGTGGCGTGGATGCCCGCGAGCGGCTTTCCCTGCTCATCCACCACCGTGCCTTCGATTCGCCCATTCGCATCCAGCTCCGCGAGCAGCTCGAAGCGCTGCCCGTCGAGCACGGTGACGCCGTCGCGCTTGAGCGAGCGGAAGCCCCTGGCCTGGACATTCACGGTGTACGCACCCGGGGCGAGGTTGCCCACCTGGAACCGTCCGTCCGCACCGGAGAGCGCGCTGCCGACCTCGGCGGGCGCCGCGTCGAACGAGAAGGCCAGGGCGCTCGGTGTGAGGGAGATGTTCGCGCCGGCGATGGGCTCCCCAGTGCCCTTGCGACGCACGACTCCCGAGAGCGAGGCCGCCGTCCCCAGGCGGATGCGCACGTCACGCACCGTCATCCCCGCGCCCACGACGACGCGCTCGGGGGCCGTGCCCGTCAGGTCTCCATGTCGGGCGGTGACGCGATAGACGCCGGGCGGGACGTCGAGCGAGAAGCCACCGCCCGCGCTCGACTCGGCTTCGAGCGTCTCGCCCATGCCGGTCGCGGTGATGCGTGCTCCGGGCGCGGGCTTGCCATCCGGAAGCTCCACGAAGCCCTCGATGAAGGCCGACCCGTCCAGCTCGACGAGGAGTCCCGAGGTGGGGACCAGGACCCGCGCGAGTCGTCTGGCGGCATGTCCTGGAGCGAGGGCTTCGAGCTGGTACTCACCGGGCGCGAGGCCCTCGGCGCGGAAGACGCCGCGCGCATCGGCGGAGGTGACGTAGCGCTCCTCCTCGGGAACGAAGGCGGTGTCCCTGGCGGCCGAGGACAGCAGCGTGCGTGGGGTGAGGATGAGCTGCGCGAGGGGCACGGGCGCCTTGGACGCGCGCTCCACGACGGTGCCCTCCAGGATGGCTCCGGTCCCGAGCACCAGTCGCACCTGCGTCCGCGCTTCGCCCCGAGGGCGGGTGAAGGCCGCGCGAGCGGGGGCGCGTCCCGAGGACTTCGCGGCGATGAGGTAGTGCCCCGGTCGCGCGGGAAGTCGAAGCGTGCCCGAGGCATCGGTGGTGCCCTTGCCCGCGATGAACCACGCTGGACGGCCCGTCGCCGGGACACGCGGTCCCTGGAGGTAGAGCGTGACGTGGGCGCCCGCGAGGGGACCTGTGCCATCGAGGACCTCGACGTACACGGTGCCCTCGTCCTCGCGCATCGGGTCGGTGACGGGGGGCGTGCCCGACTCCGCCGTGGGCGTCCGGGCCGTCGTGGTCCCCGTCGAGGCTCCCAAACTCGTTGGCGCCTTCGCAAGCGGAGGTGCATCCAAAGCAGGGGCGGCTGAAGTGCCAACCGGAGCGGGGCTCCCGCGCAACCAGAGGACCGCGCCCACGAGGACCGCGAGGAGTGCGACCACGAACAGTGTTTTTCGGTTCATTTCGTCTCCAGGGGCGACATCCTGGATCCATACGGCCCGTGAATTCCAGGGGCGCTCATGTCCCGGGGCGCGCGGCTCGGGCGCCGTGTTGTCGCGGTGCGGAGGCGTCCGCGCGTGATACCTGTCGGGCGCGTCGGCGCGGAGGACGGAAATGGAACCGGTTCGACATGTCCGGGTGAAGGTGTGCTGCATCTCCTCGCGGGAGGAGGCACGGCTGGCGGTGTCCTGTGGCGCGGCCGCGCTGGGGCTCGTGTCGAAGATGCCGAGCGGCCCGGGTGTCATCGACGAGGGGCTCATCACGGAGCTGGCCAGCCAGGCGCCCCCTGGCATTTCCACCTTCCTGCTCACGTGCGAGGAGGACGCCGACCGTCTCGTCGCGCAGGCCCGCCGCACCCGGGTGAACACGGTGCAGGTGGTGGACCGGGTGGGCACCGCGGTGCTCCGTCACGTGCGGGCCTCGCTGCCCTCGGTGAAGCTGGTGCAGGTGGTCCACGTGGTCGATGCCACCTCCGTGGACGAGGCGTGTGACGTGGCGCGTGAGGTGGATGCCTTGTTGCTCGACTCGGGCAACCCGGCCCTGGCCGTGAAGGAGCTGGGCGGCACCGGCCGCGTGCATGACTGGGCCTTCAGTCGGCGCATTCGCGAGGCGGTGTCGGTGCCCGTGTTCCTGGCTGGCGGCCTCAATCCGGAGAACGTGGGCGAGGCGATTCGCGCCGTGGGCCCGTTCGGGCTGGATGTCTGCAGTGGGCTGCGCACGGGCGGGCACCTGGATGAGGAGAAGCTTCAGCGGTTCATGCGCGCGGTGCGGGCCGCCGAAGGCTGACGCGCGTACGAGTCCAGGGCCCACCGCCGGACAGCGGGCCCGTGCCTCGGGGCGATTCTGGAAGGGAGAGGGCGTGCCTATCTCGTCCCGCTGATGCGCGGGCACGGGCCTTCTCCGGGCGGTTCGCGCGAATCCCCAGCGAGGTATGCCATGACGGATCGTCCCGCGACGCTCGTGCTCTCAGGTGGTGGCGGCAAGGGTGCCTTCCAGGTGGGCGCGGAGCGGGTGCTGCGCGAGGTGCATGGCTTTCGATGGGAGCGCGTCTTCGGCGTGTCGGTGGGCGCGCTGAACGCCGCCGTCATCGCCCAGAACGAATATGAGCGACTCACGAACCTCTGGATGAACCTCCGCGAGTCGGACGTGTACCGGAAGTTCCCGTGGCTCGTCGTCGCACTGCGGCTCGGGGTGCTCAACAAGCTGGGGTTCTACGACAACACACCCTTGAGGGACCTCGTCGAGCGCAACCTCGCCGGACGTCCCTTCGCCATTCCCGCGCACGTGGGTCGCGTCTCGCTCACCTCGGGCCTGTACGAGCTGGTGTCGAGCGATGCGAGCGACTTCATCCCGGCCGTCTGGCAGAGCGCGACAATGCCCGTCATCTGGGAGCCCATCGGTCCTCAGGCCATCGTCGACGGTGGGCTGCGCAACGTCACGCCGCTCGGCGATGCGCTCGGCTATGCACCCACGGAGATTGTCGTCATCGCCTGCTCGTCGTCCCGCATCGAGCCGATGCGCTATCCCTCCAACATCCTGGACGTGGCCCGGCGAAGCCTCACCGACATCACCCTCAACGAAATCCTGATGAACGACGTGGACGTGTTCGTCCGCATCAACGACATGGTCAGGCAGGCCCACGAGCAGGGCACCACGCTCCTGGCTCCGGATGGAAAGCCGTATGTCTATTGCCGCATCACGGTCATCGAGCCGACGGCGCCCATGGGAGACACGCTCGACTTCTCACCGGAGATGACGCGCATGCGCATCCGTCACGGTGAGGACCGCGCGCGCGCCATCATGCGGCCCACCGGAGTGGGTCCTGGGGAGCGCATGCCTCCGCGCATCGCGGCGCAACTGGAGCCCGTGCTCCATTCGTGAAGAAGCGTGTCGTCGCCGTCCGGCTGTGACGAATCCGTGTCCCCTCGTTACGATGGGCTCCGCGCCGTGGAGTCAGCGGGCGTGGGAGGCACACCGTGGGCGAGCTTCAGAGGACGGCGCAGGCGCCTGCTGGCGCGGAGGAGTCCCCGGCCACGGAGCGCATCAAGGCCCTGGTTCCCCGGGCCCTGTCCGCGTCATCGGCGGAGGAGGGGGCGCGACTGGGGGATGACCTCAATGCGCTCCTGCTCCGACTCCCCTCGGAGCCCGAGCGCGACGCGAGCGCGGCGCTGCTGCGCAGGCTCCTGGATGACGGCGCGCTGGTGGGACTGGGCACGGAGAAGATGCCCGCGAGCATCGCCGCCACGAAGGCCTTGCTGGACCTGGGTTATCCGAGCGCACTCGAGGTCGACCCCCAGCACCTGGAGGCCCTGCGCCGTTGGGAGCGCGAGCGCACCGGTCTGCCGTGGCTCACCATCCTGGTGACGCTGTTTCTCGTGGTCATCGCGCAGGTGGCCGTCGTCACGCTGGGGGCCCCCGTCAACAGACCGTTCGACCCGATGATGTATCACCCGGATGCCGTGGCCCTTCAGCTCCCACCCGAGCCGCGCTGGTTCACTGGCTACGTGGGCCTGGTGAAGGACACGTCCCTCAAGGTGCTGGGCCTCCAGTTCCTCGCGGGGGCCACCGCGTTCCTCTTCACCGTGGCAGCGGGGCATTGGCGCAAGGGCCGGGTCCTGGCGCGCCGGGCCTTTCTCTCGCTCTCCGTGCTCGGGGGACTGGTGGCCGTCCTTCAGCTCCCCGCGGGGCCCTGGCTGAGCCTCGCCACGTCCATCGCCGCCGTGGGTGCCTTCATCTCGGCCGCAAGGCTGAAGGCCCCCTGAAAGGCCCTCGGGGGCCCGGTTGTGACGTCTCTGTTGGACACCGGGTCGGAGACCTGGAGTACACGGGGAGCATGACCTACAACTTGATGCGGTTTATACCGCTTTCCGTTCTTCCCCTGATGCTGAGCTGTGGCGTTCCTTCCGAGGAGGCGGCGCCCGCCCTCCTGGAGACGCAGGCGCAGGCCCTCGCGACGGGCACGCCGGCGTCCACCGGGGTGCTGGCCTTCCTCAACAGTCGCTCCACGACGTTGGCGGTGTTGGACTTCGAGGTTCCGCTCAACGCGCTCACCGCGCAGAGCATCATCGCCCACCGCAACGGTCCGGATGGTGTGGAGTTCACTGCGGATGATCGCCACTACGTCTCCATCGAACAGGTGGATGCGATTGCCCAGGTGGGCCCGGCCGCGCTGGCCACGCTGGAGGCCTACGTCCGTGGGACGGGCCGCGTGGAGATGCCCCTGGACGAGCAGGTGGGCACCTTCCACGGCGTGGCCTTCAACCTCGCCGAGGCCCGGCGGGTCGTCGCCGCGGCGAACACGGAGAGCCTGGCGGCCCTCCAGAACACCGTGGGACTGAGCGCGAGTCAGGCGCAGGCCATCGTCGCCGCGCGTCGCATCGACCACATCGTGGAGCTGTCGCGGGTGGCGTTCATGAATGGCGCCGCGCTCCAGGGGCTCAAGAATCATGTCGCCCTGGCTCCCGACGGTGATCCATGCACGGGCCCGGCGACGTGTCAGGCCGGCCTGTCGTGTCAGGGGTTGGCGTTCGGAGGCCCCATCGCCTACGGGCGCTGCCGGAGCAACGCGCCGATCGCGGGTGACAGCGACAGCTGCTCGGTGATGCGTCCGTGCCAGCCGGGGCTGGTGTGCTCGGGCTCCGAGTCCGGCTCTCCCGAGGGCATCTGCCGTCCGGCGTGGATGGCGGGCACCTTCACGAACTACTCGGACCTGGCGCTGCCCGGCTCGACGGTGCAACTGGTGTCGGTGGTCGGCGTGGTGGGCCTCGCCACCGTGCCCGAGGACATCACCGTGGTGCTGGACCTGCTGCACTCCTCGTCGTCCAACCTGGTGCTGACGCTGGAGGACCCGGGTGGTGAGACAGCCCTGCTGTGGAACGGGCCCACCGAGGGCAGGCCCCCGTCCCGCATCCCGGTGACGCGTGGAATCCCGCGCGATGGGACCCTCAACGGCAAGTGGAAGCTGCACATCTCCAACCCCGCGGGGCAGGGGAGCGGCACGCTGCGAGAGTGGTCCGTGAAGCTCACCAGCCGCTTCGACTGACGTCGCGTCGTCACCACCGGGAGGCCGTGAAGAACCCGCGCGGCCTCCCGGCCGTCGCCGCGTGACTCACTCGCGAGACGACGCGCGGGTCGAAGCCGAAGTCGACGAACGACACGGATGCAGGGAACCTTTGATGCCGCGCGGGTGTCCGCGTCGCGCGGCGTCACCAGGTGGCTGGAACACCATCGCTCTTCGGGGGCGTGCGCGGCATCGTCGTCGAGCCGCCGAGGCCGGGAACCGTTGTCTCGTCTCGCGCATCTGATTCGGGCGAGGTGGCCTCCGACTCCTCGGTGAGTTCCTTGTAGAAACGACGCCCGATGAAGACGCCCAGCACCAGCGAGACGACGAGACCGGCGGCGGACACCGCGGTCATCACCGTGCGCCCCTGGGCCAGCCCACTGCCGAACTGCGCGGTGAGAAAGGTCCCTGGAATGGTGCCCAACATCACGCCCGCGACCGAGGGCCAGAACCGCGCGCCACTCGCCGCGGCGGCCACCAGCATGACGTCGGTGGGACACAGCGGGTTGATGCACGCCATGAAGGCGAAGAGGAAATCGTGGCGCTTGGCCGCGCGCACCAGCGCTGGATATTTGCCCCCAGCCAGGCGCTTCATCGGCCGAGTCCCCAGCTTGCGTGCCAGCACGAAGAGCAACATGGCAGACAGGAAGCTGCCCGTTAGTGAATAGAGGGTCGCTGCGAGCGTCCCGAACATCATTCCGCCCACGGCGGTCAAGAGCTGCCCGGGCAGTAGCGTCAGGGGGCGCACGGCAAGAAACGCGATGTAGGCCAACGGCGCGGCTTTACCCAGAGGGGACAGCAGATCCGCGATGTAGCGCTGATCGATGAAGTCCGGTCCGAGCAGACGGAGCATCAACAGTCCACCGACGGACACGAGCATCGGTGCCAGGACTCGGAGCCATGTCTTCGCCACCTGCGCCACGCAACGCCTCCCTCGGGCGCCCTGAAGCGCGCGCCGCGGGCATGAAGGTGAGTGCCGGTCCGGGAATCGGCAATGCAGAGGGAATTGTTTTCAACAAGAGAGCGTCCTGCCGGGCATGCCTCCGCCCGGAAAGTAAGCAGGGCGAGCTTGTCCAACCGCATGAAACCATTGGGGTTTTGGTGTGGTGGGTCAGGCGAGAACGGCTGGCGGTGTACGGAGCTTGCTTGCATCGGGGCGCTTCCGTCCCAAGGTTTCAGGCAAGGGGCATCGAGGCGCGGGATGGGGGCAGGCAGCCAAGAGAGGAGAGGGCGCAATGTCGGACAAAGACAACAAGGGCAGCATGACGGTGGCCGAGGCGGGACGTAAGGGTGGAGAGACGGTCCGAAACGAGCGGGGTCGCGAGTTCTACGAGACCATCGGTCGCAAGGGCGGAGCCACGGTGAAGGCCGAGCGGGGTCGCTCGTTCTACGAGGAGATCGGCCGCAAGGGCGGCGAGACGGTGAAAGCCGAGCGCGGCGCGAAGTTCTACGAGGAGATCGGCAAGAAGGGCGGGGACCGCGTCAAGGCCACCCGCGGGCCGAACTTCTACGAGGAGATTGGCCGCAAGGGTGGGCAGAAGGTGAAGAAGCTCATCGAGGAGGGCAAGCGCGCGGCTCGTGCGGCGATGGCGGCCCAGGAAGGCGCGGCACCGGCGCAAGAGGGAGCCGCACCGACGACTCCAACGACTCCTGCGACCCCGGCGGCTCCTTCCGGTGAGACGGCGGGCCCCGGCCAGAACGAGTAGCGTGGCGCCTGGCGCGCGGACCCGCTAAGACGGCCGCGTGTACCTGGTCATCACGTTCCTCGAGCAGATGGAAGGGACCGAGCGAGCCATCCGTCGGCTCCGGGAGTTTGGAATCCCGGAGCCGCTGGTGGTCCGAGCTCGGAGCGCGGCCGCGGCGTTGTCCGCCGAGGTGCCCGTGTTCGCGGGGCTGCGAAGTCTGGCCCTGGGCGCGGACGAAGACCGCGTGTTGCTGGTGAGCATGTTGCCCGCCGTCTCCGCCGAGGAGATGGAGCGGATGATTCAACGGGTGCAACTGGAGATGGATGCGGACGATCCACCCATGGGCCGCCTGGTCGCCCTGCCGGTGATCGCCGCGCCGACCCACCGCCGCTCGTGACGTGAAGTCGCGGCCGGTGTAAGCAAGTCTCGTGCAAGCGCTGCTCGTCTTTCTCGCCATCGCGGCGCTGTCCCTGCTCGCCTCGAGTCCGGCGTTGGACTCCGCGCGATTCCCGGCGCTGGCGCGGCTGGCGGCGGGCGGGTTCCTGTTCCTGCTCTTCGGCGTCGTGCTGGGGCCGTCGGTGGTGGGGGTGTTGTCGGTGGAGGACCTGCGCCTCTTGCGGCCGGTGATGGCGCTGGGGCTGGGCACCGCGGGCGTCATCCTGGGGTTGAACCTGGAGCCCCGGCTGCTGCGGCTGTTGCCCCGGCCGGTGTACTCGGCGGCGCTGGCGCACGCGGGGACGGCGTTCCTCTTCGTGGCGGTGCCGTTATTCGTGCCGCTGCTGTTGACCTTGAGGCCTTCGTTCCATGCGGCGGTGGGAGCCGCGTCGCTCCTGGGCGCGGCGGCGAGCCTGTCCTCGGGGCACTTCGCGGTGCTGGCGTACCGGGGTGGGCGGATGGACCGCGCGCGGGGCCTGGGCGTGGCGCTGCTGACGATGCTGGATGACGCGGTGGGGCTCGTGGTGCTGGCCCTGGCGCTGCTCCTGGGCGCGGCGCCCACGGTGGGCGAGGGGCTGGGGCTGGTGTGCCTGGCGCTGCTGCTGGGCATCCTGTGTGGCGCGCTCCTGGCGTACCTCACCCACGCGCTGAAGGACCCGGCGGAGCTGGCGACGGTGACGCTGGGAATGGTGGCGCTCGTGGGCGGCGCCGCGGCGTATCTGCGGGTGTCCGCGCTGCTCGCGGGCGTGGCGTGCGGGGCGACGCTGGCGCTGGTGGGAGGGCGGACGACGGAGCGGGTCGCGCGGGCCCTGGGGCGGGTGGAGCGGCCGGTATTCCTGGTGCTGGTGTTCCTGGTCGGCTGCGGGGTGTACACGCGCGACTGGGCGGCGTGGGCGCTGGTGCCGGGCTTCGTGGGGCTGCGCTTCCTGGGGAAGGTGGTGGGCGGCACGTTCGCGCAGCGCCTGGCCCAGGGCGTGTTGGAGCTGCCACCCCGGGTGGGCTACGCGCTCATCGCCCAGGGCGGCCTCGCGTTGTGTCTGGTCGCCGAGTACCAGCTCCTCGTTCCGGGTGGACTGTCGCGCCGCGTGCTGGACGTGGTGGTGGTGGGCGCGGTGGTGAACGAGCTGTTGGCCGGTCAGGCCTTTCGCCAGGTCACCGCGCCGTTGCCCCGCCCGCGGCCCGTGACTCCTCCGGACGTGGGGGTGGCGACATGAAGAGCGCGGTGTTGCGGCTGCTGTTGTTGATGGGGCTGTTGGCCATCATCAGCCGGGCCCAGGTGTTGCGCGCGGACTCCGGCACGCCGGTGACGCTGGCGGCGGGGGCGCTGCTTTTGTGCGGCCTGTTCGCGGGCAAGGTGGCCAAGGGGATGGGGTTGCCCCGGCTCACGGGGTATCTGTTGGTGGGCGTGGCGGTGGGGCCGTATGTGCTGGGCTTCATCCCGGGCGAGGGCGTGAAGGGCCTGGACCTGGTGAAGGGGCTGGCGGTGAGCCTCATCGCGCTGGTGGCGGGCACGGAGCTGCGCCTGGGGCTCATCCGCCGTGTCGGCGCGCGGGTGGCGCTTTTGTGCGCGGCCGTGTGTGGCGTGACGTTCGTCGTGTGCTTCGGGGCGACCATCGCGCTCAAGCCCCTGTTGCCCTTCCTGGCGCCCCTGACGCTGCCGCAGGCGCTGGCGGTCAGCGCGTTGATGTCCACGGTGGTGGTGTCGTTCTCGCCCACGGTGACCATCGCCATCGTCCAGGAGACGAGCGCGCGGGGCTCGTTCACCGAGTTCCTGATGGCGCTGGTCATCATCGGCGACCTGTTCGTGATGGTGGCCTTCGCGCTGGCGGCGGGACTCACGCGCGCGAGCTTCGGCGGCGGCCTGGACGTGGCGGGGCTGTTGAGCGGGGTGGGGTGGGAGCTGTTCGGCTCGGTGGTGGTGGGGGGCCTGCTCGCGGTGGCGATGCTCGTCTACATGCGGGGCGTGAAGCAGGAGTTGCCGCTGTTCCTGGTGGGCCTGTCCTTCGCCGCGGCCGAGGGTGGCACGCGCCTGCACCTGTCGCCGCTGCTGGTGTCGCTGGCGGCCGGGGCGCTCATCGCCAACCTGGATGAGCGCGAGGGTGAGCGCATCCACCACGCGATTCAACGCGCGGGCCTGCCGGTGTTCGCGCTCTTCTTCGCGGCGGCTGGCGCGGGGCTGAAGCTGGATGCGTTGGTGACGGTGGGGCCGGCGGCGCTGCTGCTCGTCGTGCTGCGAGGCGCGGCCATCTGGTTCGCTTGTCGACGCTTCGCGCCCAAGGAGGACCCTCGGTTGAAGAGCCACCTGTGGATGGGGCTCATCTCCCAGGCGGGCGTGACGTTCGGGTTGGCGGCGCTGGTGTCGAGGACGTTTCCCTCGTTCGGCCCGCATGTGGAGGTGCTCATCGTGGCGATGATCACCGCGCACGAACTCGTGGGCCCGGTGCTCACGCGACGTGCACTGACGGCCAGTGGCGAAGTCAGGACGGACGAGGCGCCGGGAACCGCGTAGGCTCGACAGCCCCACGCAGGAGGCAGGAAGGACATCATGGCCGCACCCATCCTCGAGGTGGACATGGAGCACCCCTCACCGCGCCACATCCAGCGCGCCGTGGAGGTGCTCGAGCGCGGCGGGCTCATCGCCTATCCGACGGACACGTACTACGGCATGGGCTGTGACCTGGGCTCGAAGCGGGCCATCGAGCGGCTCTACCAGCTCAAGGGGCGCGACAAGAAGAAGCCCCTGTCCTTCCTGTGCCCGGACCTGTCGGACGTCGCTCGCTACGCCCACGTCAGCAATTTCGCGTATCGAACAATGAAGGGTCTCACCCCGGGTGCGTTTACCTTCGTCCTCGAAGCGACGCGATTGGTGCCCGATTTGATGATGACCAAGCAGAAGCAGGTCGGTATCCGGGTCCCGGATGCCCCCCTGGCTCGCGAACTGGCTCGGGCACTGGGGCGCCCTCTGGTGACGACGTCGGTGAGCAATACTCAGGGTGAGCCGCTCACGGACGCACGGGAGATCAAGGAGGAGTTCGGCCACGGGCTGGAGCTCATCCTTGACGGGGGTGTGACGTTGAACGAACCGTCGACAGTGGTTTCACTCATCGGCGATACGCTTGAAATCCTCCGGCAGGGCAAGGGTAGGCTGGAGGACTGAAACTCGAACAAGAAGAGGGGGGCCACCGTGGAATCAGGGGCCGCGGAGCCAGCGCGAACGGACATGTCACACCAAGTCCCTTCGCCTGTGAGGTTGCTATTGCTGCTGTTGTTTCGTCCGGTGGACCTGCACTACAGGCTCCGGGCGGCGGGAATCCTCGCGCCAGGGGGGCGCATCGGCCAGTTGTGGCGAGAGCAAGGTGAGGGTGGACGCGCCGCGGGGCTCTATGTCCGGCGGATGTTGCTCTTGTTGGTGGTGGGCTCGCCGCTGATGACGGCGCTGGTGGGGCTGGGGCTGTACTGTGCCGGCATTCCACTTCGCGGCGGCTGGGCGGTGTCCGCGTTGTGTTGTTCGGCCGTGGGCCTGGCGCTCGCACAGGTATCGGGACTCGCGGCCGGGGTGCTGTTGGGCTCGCTGGCCAGTCTGTCCATGCTGGTGGGGTTGCACGCCACGGCGGCCGGGGCCTTCGGACCGGTGCTCGGGGGCGGGGCGGGAATCGCGGTGGGGGCCTGCCTGGGCATGGTGTCCGGGCTGTCGGTGGGGAGCATCGCGAGCATCTCCGGTGGACGAGGCCCGTCCGTGTGGCGGGTGCAGACGGCGGCCATCATCACCAGCCTGGTGCCCATGCTGGTGTGGAGCCGTCAGGCCAATGTGTCCTTCGCGGGCGCGGTGGCGGCGGCGGCGCTGGTGGTCTTCCTGGTCAGCGCGTTCCGACTGCCGCTCTACGCGCTGGAGGTGCTGGCTTCGGCGGTGGCCTACGCCGTGGAGCGGTGGACGGGGCGCCCGACGCTGCAGTGGGTTCCCGTGCGCCACCACAACCTGAGCTATCTGCCGCATCCGTTCCTGGGCAGACACCTGGCGCTGGCGGTGCGCTCGCGGCCCGCGGAGGTGCTCGCGGTGGCGGATGCCTGCCTGCGCTCGCCGGGGAACATCCTGGTGGGCTGGCCGTGGGTGGTGCAGGCGCTGGAGCGCGCGTCGACGGAGGGCGCGGGCGGGCCGCATCCCTGAGTCCGGGGCCCGTGGGGTCGGCTGGCCTGGGGCCTGGGTGTCGTGACACGTACGTCGCCAGATTGCCTCCGCGCGGGGCTCCGCTAGCCTGGGGGGCATGGAAGGATTGCTCGACGCGTTCATCGCCTTCATCCGCGCGGAGCGTGGGCTGTCCGGCAAGACGGTGGACGCCTATGCCTCGGATCTCACCGTCTACTTCGAGGACCTGCGCGCACGGGGCGTGGAGGATGCGACGCGGGTCCGGCAGGAGGATGTGACGGCGCACCTGTCGTCGCTGTCCAAGGGCGGGCTGGGCAAGCGCAGTCAGGCACGGCACCTGGCCGCGCTTCGGAGCTTCCACCGCTTCCTGGTCGCCGAGCGACTGGCGGACAAGGACCCGACCGAGGATGTGGACACGCCGCGCTCGGCGAAGAGGCTGCCGTCGTTCCTGACGCTGGAAGAGGTGGAGCAGTTGCTGGCCGCGCCGGACGAGCGGACACCTGCGGGGCTGCGCGACAAGGCGATGCTGGAGGTGCTCTACGCCACGGGCCTCCGCGTCAGCGAGCTGTGTGGGCTGGGCGTCAACGACGTGCAGTTGAGCGCGGGCTACCTGGTGGCGAAGGGCAAGGGCTCCAAGGAGCGCGTGGTGCCGTTGGGGCGCGTGGCGGTGGAGAAGACGCAGGAATATCTGGGCAACTCCCGCCCGGCGATGCTCGGTCGGCGTGAGTCGCGGGCCCTGTTCGTGACGCCCCGGGGTTCGGGCTTCACGCGGCAAGGGTTCTGGAAGCTGCTCAAGCGGTATGCGCTGAAGGCGGGCATCCTCAAGCCCCTGTCCCCCCACAAGCTGCGGCACTCGTTCGCCACGCATCTGGTGGAGCGCGGGGCTGACTTGAGGGCCGTGCAGCAGATGCTCGGACACGCGGACCTGGCCACCACGCAGATCTACACCCACGTCAACAGCGCCCGCCTGCGCTCCGTCTACGACGAGTTCCATCCGCGCAGCGACGTGTTCGTCCCCAAGCCGAAGAAGCGGAAGACGGCGTCGTAACTCCGCGCGTTCCGGGACGTGGCGGCCGGGGTGGACCCGACATGTCAGACCGGCCGGTAGACTGCCTACGTACGAGGTAGACACCCTTCAGGGTAGGGTGTTACGGATGGAATCCCAGAGGTTCCATCGACGGAGGTGGGCGTGGGACGGGGCAAGGGTCGGAAGCCGGCGACGTACGAGGACATCGAAGCGCTGCCGGTGGGGTGGGTGGGGGAGATTGTCGAGGGCTTGCTGTACGCGTCGCCGCGCCCGGCGGTGGGACATCTGCACGTGGCATCACGGCTCGGGGCATTGCTCGTTCAGCCCTTCGACTGGGCACGGGGTGGTCCCGGGGGCTGGTGGTTCCTGGACGAGCCGGAGATTCATCTGGGGCCGAATGTCGTGGTGCCGGACCTCGCGGCCTGGCGACGCGAGCGGGTTCCGGATCCCCCGGACCCGGAGACCCCGTGGCTCTCGCTGGCTCCCGACTGGGTTTGCGAGGTGCTGTCACCTTCGACGCGAAGCACGGACCGCGTTCGCAAGCTGCCGCTGTACCACCGGAGCGACGTGCGCCATGCATGGCTCATCGACCCGTTGCGGTGTTCCCTCGAAATCTATCGGAGCGGGAACCGGGGCTGGGACCGCGTGGGCCTTCATGAGGGGCCCGTCGTGATTCGTGAGGAGCCCTTCGAGGCGGTGCCGCTCGACCTGGGATTGCTCTGGCTGCCACGTCGTGGCGTGACGGGACCCAAGGGCGATGCTGCGACTCCTCCTTAGGCTGTCTCCGCCGTGGGTTTGAAGACTTGAGGTTTGGGTACCGCGGATGGAATCCCAGAGGTTCCATCGATGGAGGTGGGCGTGGGACAGGGCAAGGGTCGGAAGCCGGCGACGTATGAAGACATCGAAGCGCTGCCGGTGGGGTGGGTGGGGGAGATTGTCGAGGACTTGCTGTATGCGTCGCCGCGTCCAGCGGTGAGGCATCTGCAAGTGGCATCACGACTCGGGATCCTGCTGGGGATGCCCTTCGAGTTGGGGCCGGGGGGGCCGGGAGGCTGGTGGTTCCTGGATGAGCCGGAGCTGCACTTCGGGCGAGATATCCTCGTCCCGGATCTGGCGGGCTGGCGTCGGGAGCGGCTTTCGGAGCCACCGCATGATGTGCCCTGGCTGACGCAGGCGCCGGATTGGGTTTGTGAGGTGTTGTCTCCCTCGACGGAGACTAAAGATCGGCTCCGCAAGCTGCCCGTCTATCACCGTGAAGGCGTGCGGCATGTGTGGCTCATCGACCCCGCGCGGCGCTCGCTGGAGGTGTATCGCCATGGCTCCGGGGGCTGGGAGCCGGGAGCGCGCCATGTGGGCGACGTCATCGCGCGCGTGGAGCCGTTCGAGGCCGTTGCCCTGGCGCTCGACCTGCTCTGGTTGCCCCGGCGCGAGGCGGAGCGCGGCGAGCGCACTCCGTCCACGCGTTGAGGGACTGGCTCAGGTGCCCACGTTGACGGCGGGGATTCCAAACGGCTCCGTGCTCGTGCGCCGCGCTTCGGCGGATGCCTCGGCTTCGGGCAGCGGGGCGACATGAATCAGCCCGCTGGCCATCAGCCGGTGCACCGAGCGCGACGCGGCCAGCTCACCCATGGCCGCGGTGCGCAGGGCCTGCCGGATGCTCCGGCTGCCGCGCAGCTTCGAGTACAGGTAGAGGTCATCCGCCGTGAGCTGCGATGGGGTGGGGCGGGGAATCGGCTCGAAGACGAGCCTGCCGTCCAGCGCGAAGAGTTCGTCGCTCAGGGCCAGCGTCAGCCGCACCTCGGCCTCGCGATACAGCGCGTGGGCCTCGGGCACGGGGCCTCGCTCCAGAATCTGGGCGGCCAGTGCCACCGCGTGGTCGTACTTCCCCGTCTCCAGGAAGCGCTTCACCAGGGTCAGGAGATCAGCCAGCTCCGCGGCCTCGCCCACCTTCGGGCCCTTGGCCATCCGGGGTGACAGCGCACCACGACGGTACAGGTGCAGAATCCACCGTGCCGCGAACAGTGGGGCCTCCTTCGCCGTGGCCAGCATCTCGCTCAGGGTGGCGCCACCCGCCGCCAGCTCCAGCAGCTTGTCCTCCTCCTCGGAGAACGTCTCCACGGCGAACTCGCGGAACACCCTGAACGTGGCGTCCAGGTGCGGGAAGACGTCGCGGAACATCGTCCACTCGCGCAGCCGTGTCACCGCGTCCCGGTGCAGGCCGTTGAGCGAGAGCTTCAGTCCCACGGCTCGGGAGGTGGGAGGCAGCTTCGGCGTGAACTCCACCTCTCCCGACTCCCAGCCGTAGCAGTCGAAGAGGGCCTCGCGCGCCTTGTGCTCCATCGCCTCGATGAGCCTGGGCAGCTCCACGAAGCAGCGCTGCACCAGGAAGGTGCCGTACGGCGTGCCCGCGCCCTCCGCCGCCTCGAAGGCCGCCGCCGCTCGGGGCGCGTCCAGGATGCGCAGGTTCACCAGCACCTGCGCCAGGTGCTCCCGAGGGTCATTCGAACTCTCGCCCACCAGGAAGCCGTCCTTCACCTGGAAGCAGCGTTGGATGGCGCCTCGCTCCACCCTCAGCGTGCCCTCCACCCCGGCACCCGAGAACAGCGGCGGCATCACCATCTGCAGGCGATAGCTGGCGAGACTTCCCTTGAATGACTCCATGCCGGTTCGTCCTCCCGAGGTGAGGCTGCTCGCAGGTGAGGCGCTCAGGGTACCGCTCCACCCACCGCCGCTCAACCGCAAGCCCTTGGAATCCCTCAGGATTTATGTGCGGGTCGGAATTTTTCAGGCTGGGGCGCGGCGGGCATTCAGCAGGCAACGGACGCCAGCACTCCTGAACGGAAGGTTGCAGGGGCGCGGCGGGTATGCGAACCACCCACGCTCAATGATTTCAGATTCAGGAAGTGAATCTGACCCTTTTGACTCGCGATTCGGAACCCAGACATGCGGACCCTCTCAGGCGTGCAGTCCTCCGGAAAGCTGCACATTGGCAACTACTACGGCGCCATCCGCCAGTTCGTGCAGCTCCAGGATGTGAGCGAGGCGTACTACTTCATCGCCAACCTGCACGCGCTCACCACCGTGAGGGACGCGAAGCTCGCGCTGGAGCTCACGCGCGAAGCCGCCCTGGCCTACCTGGCGCTCGGAGTGGACCCGAAGAAGGCCGTCCTCTTCCGTCAGAGCGACGTGCGCGAGGTGCTGGAGCTCAACTGGATTCTGGGCACCGTGGTGCCTCACTCGCACCTGGAGCGGGCCCACAGCTACAAGGACAAGGTCGCCCGGGGCATCTCTCCGGACTTCGGCCTCTTCGCCTACCCGGTGTTGATGGCCGCGGACATCCTGCTCTACGGCACGGACACCGTCCCCGTGGGCAAGGACCAGATTCAGCACGTGGAGTTCGCCCGCGACTGGGCCGTGAAGTTCAACACCGAGTACGTGAAGGGCTATGACCCGGCGGACCCCGAGGGCAAGGAGCGCGGGCACACGCCCGGCATCCTCAAGCTGCCCTCCGCCCTCGTGCAGGAGTCCACCCAGACGGTGCCCGGTATCGACGGCAGGAAGATGTCCAAGTCGTACGGCAACACCATCGACCTGTTCGGCGAAGAGAAGGACATCAAGAAGCGCATCATGTCCATCAAGACGGACTCGACTCCCGTGGAGGCGCCCAAGCCGGTGCCGGGAACGGAGCGCTCGGCGGACGCATCCATCGTCAGCGAGGTCCCTCTCTATGACTTGCTCAAGCTGATGCTTCCGGAGTCCGAGTTCGCCGAGGTGGACGCTTCCTGGAGGGCGGGAGGGAAGGGCTACGGGGACTTCAAGAAGCGGCTCCTGGAGGCCTACCTGACGACCTTTGGCCCGGCCCGTCGGCGGTACGCCGAGCTGGTGAGCGACCCGGCCGAACTGGAGCGCATCCTCCAGGACGGCGCGAATCGCGCTCGGGAAGAGGCCTCCCGGTTGATGGACAAGGTCCGGCGCGCGGTGGGCATCCCGTGAGGTCCTGGGCCTGAACGGGTGTTTACCGCCGTTTGTTTGACCCACCTAAAAGCCACTGTTAAGGAGGTGTGTCCCCCGGCTCGCGCTCGAGGCCGGCGGATTTGAGCCCTTGCGTGATGACGAGCCGCCACCGAAAGCCAGAAGGGCAGCCAGGTTCCGCCGGTGAGTGACGGCCGTCCCACTTCGGCCGACGAGGGCCTCCGCGACGGCGAACCGCCCCGCACCCCGGGCGACGCCTTCCGCGTCGCGCTGCCCAATTTCGAAGGGCCGCTGGACCTGTTGCTCCATCTCATCAAGGAGCATCGGGTCGACATCTTCGACATCCCGCTGGCGCTCATCACCGAGAAGTATCTGGAGCACCTGGAGCGGATGCGGGAGATCAACCTGGACATCGCCGGGGAGTTCCTGGTGATGGCGTCCACGTTGGCCCACCTGAAGAGCCGCATGTTGCTGCCGCGCCAGGACGCGGTGGCCGTGCCCGAGGGCGGCGAGGCCCTGGCCGCGGTCGAGGAGCCGGAGGACCCGCGCGCGGAGCTGGTGCGGCGGCTGCTCGAGTACCAGAAGTACAAGGACGCCGCCGAGCACATGGCCATGCAGGACATCCTCGGCCGCGACGTCTTCGCGCGCAGCGTGCCGGTGGAGGCGGTGCCCATCCCGGAGGAGGAGGTCGGCCTCCAGGAGTTCAGCGTCCTCAAGCTCATCGAGGCGTTGGACCGGGTGCTGGAGCGCCTGCAGCCCAAGGTGCAGCACGAGGTGGTGCGCGAGCGGGTGACGCTCTCCGAGGCCATCCTCCGCATCGCCCAGCGCCTGCACCCCCATGGGCAGGTCCTCTTCGAGAGCCTGTTCACCGAGGAAACGACGCCGACGCGCCAGGAAATCGTCATCACCTTCCTGGCCATCCTGGAGATGGTCAAACGCCGGCTCATCCGTGTGGTACAGGACGAGTCGCTCGGCCCCATCCTGTTGTTGCCCAACGGGGACGCCCTGGAGCGCTTGGTCCCCACGGAGGTCGACGAGAGTGACTACCGGTAGGAAAGGCCCCCGTGCCTCGGACGAGGACGTTCCAGTCGCGTCCGGAGGTCCCAGTCCGTTCTCAGAGGAAGAGCTGGCCGCCGTCACCGGGCCTGGACTGGCGGACGAGCTGGACGAAGTCGAGGCCGCGGCCATCGAGGAGGACCAGGACGGCGTCACGCCAGACCTGGAGACCTCCTTCGAGAAGCTCGTCTCCAAGAGCCGCAAGCTGTCCCAGGACCGCATCCGCACCGTGGTGGAGAGCGTGCTCTTCGTCGCGGAGCGGCCGCTGTCCGTGGACGAGCTGTGGCAGGCCACCGGCATCGAGCGGGAGCTCATCGCCGAGGCCCTCAACCAGCTCTCCGGCATCCACCGGGACGGAATCAGCGGCATCGTCCTGTACGAAGTCGCCGGGGGCTGGCAGTTCCGCACGGACCCACACTCGGGCGAGTACGTGCGGCGCTACCTCCGGGTGAAGCCGCAGCGCCTCACCCGCGCGGCGGTGGAGACCCTGGCCATCATCGCCTACCGGCAGCCAGTCACTCGGCCGGAACTCGAGGATATCCGCGGGGTGGATTGCGGCGCCGTCCTCAAGGCGTTGATCGATCGCAAGCTGGTGAAAATCCTGGGCAAACGCGAAGAGGTGGGGCGCCCCATCCTCTATGGGACTACTCGCGAATTCCTGGAGTTCTTCGCCTTGAAGGACCTGTCAGCGCTGCCCACGCTGCGGGAATTCCACGAACTCACGCAGGAGCATCGCGAAATCGTGGAGAAAGAAGTACGACCGGCGCCGGCGGCAGCGGGAACGGTGGAAGCGCTATCGGACCCGGGATTCACGAAGCGGATGGAGAAGAACGCGGCGGCCAGCGAGGCGGCGCTTGAGGACCTGGAACACGCCATCGAGGCGGCTGAGCGGACACAGAAAGCCAGCTCCAGCGTCCTGGACACGCCCCCGAAGCCCGAGACGGGCGCCGAGGGGCCGAAGCCCGAGTGACGGGCAGCAATGGAAGAAGGGGAAGTAATGTCGGCAGAACGACTACAGAAGTACCTGGCCCGCGCGGGAGTTGCTTCGCGCCGGCACGCAGAAGAGCTGATCACCGCGGGCCGAGTGGCCGTGAACAACACGACGGTGACGGAGCTGGGGAGCCGAGTGGAGCCGGGCACGGACCTGGTCTCGGTGGACGGAAAGCTCGTCACCCCCCCTGAAGAATCCTCTTACTTCCTGCTCTACAAGCCCGTGGGTGTGGTGACGACCCTGTCGGATCCCCAGGGTCGGCCGACGGTGGCCAACTACCTGGAGGAGACGGGCAAGCGCCTGTTCCCGGTGGGACGCCTGGACTACGACGCCGAGGGAGCGCTGCTCTTCACGGACGATGGCGCGCTGGCGCACAAGCTGACGCACCCGAGCTTCCAGGTGCCTCGCACGTATCTGGCGAAGGTGAAGGGCGAGCCCGACATCCTGACGCTCGACAAGCTGCGTGGTGGCGTGCGGCTGGAAGACGGCATGGCCACGCCGGTGTCGGTGGGCGTGTTCGAGTCCGCCGAGAAGAACACCTGGTTGAAGATCGTCGTGGCGGAAGGCCGTCCGCACCTCATCAAGCGGCTGTGCGCCGCGGTGGGGCACCCGGTGGTGCGCCTGTTCCGTCCGGCCTACGCGGGTATTGGCGTGGAAGGATTGCGGCCGGGAGCGCTGCGTCCGCTGAAGAAGGCCGAGGTCGAGCTGCTGAACGATGTGGCCGAGGGCCGTGTCGCGCCTCCGACGGCGGAGCTGCGGCTGCCGCCTCGGCGTCATGGGCGCGCGGCGCCGGGCTTCAATGAGTCGGACGAGGACGAGCTGTCCATGGACGATGACGCTCCCGCGCCTCGGAAGGCGGCGGGTGAGCGTGGGGCTCGCAAGGCACCGGCGGGGGCTGGAGGGGCGGCGTGGAAGCCCGTGGTGGATGGTGGCTCCGGGCTGGCTCGCTTCGGGCGTCCGCGAGGGGCCGCTGCCGAGGGTCGCGGTGCGCGGCGCTCGGGTGGTGACGAGGGTGAGCGCCCGTCGCGTGGCGCGGGTCGGCCGGCGCGCAAGGAGTGGGGCGCGGGTGGGGCGGATTCACCGCGCTCACGTGGGCCTCGCGCGGAAGGTGGCGCGGATCGCGGTCCGCCGCGTCGTGCGCCAGCTGCCGGTGGTGCGTCGCGCTTCGGTCGTTCGGCCTCGGGAGACGAGGGGCGTCCGGCGCGCAAGGAGTGGGGCGCGGGTGGAGAGGACAGTCCGCGCACTAGCAGGAGCGCTGGCGCTGGTGAAGGCCGCCCCGCACGCAAGGAGTGGAGCGCGGACGGTGAGTCGGCTCGTGGTCCCGCGCGTCGTGGCGCGGTCGGTGATTCGAAGCCGCGTTTCGGTGGTGATTCGAAGCCGCGTTTCGGTGGTGACTCGAAGCCTCGTTTCGGTGGCGAGGGCAAGTCGCGCTTCGGTGGTGATTCGAAGCCTCGTTTCGGTGGCGAGGGCAAGCCGCGCTTCGGCGGTGACTCGAAGCCGCGTTTTGGTGGTGAGGGCAAGCCGCGTTTCGGCGGTGACTCGAAGCCCCGTTTCGATGGCGAGAGCAAGCCGCGCTTCGGCGGTGACTCGAAGCCCCGTTTTGGTGGTGAGGGCAAGCCGCGCTTCGGTGGTGACTCGAAGCCTCGTTTCGGTGGCGAGGGCAAGCCACGCTTCGGTGGTGACTCGAAGCCCCGTTTCGATGGCGAGAGCAAGCCGCGCTTCGGTGGTGACTCGAAGCCTCGTTTCGGTGGCGAGGGCAAGCCGCG
This sequence comes from Myxococcus sp. CA051A, assembly GCF_013336705.1. Lineage (NCBI taxonomy): Bacteria > Pseudomonadati > Myxococcota > Myxococcia > Myxococcales > Myxococcaceae > Myxococcus > Myxococcus sp. CA051A. Next base: position 136,081 of record NZ_JABUMS010000018.1, read on the forward strand.
CTTCGGCGGTGACTCGACGCCCCGTTTCGATGGCGAGAGCAAGCCGCGCTTCGGTGGTGACTCGAAGCCTCGTTTCGGTGGCGACTCGAAGCCTCGTTTCGGTGGTGACTCGAAGCCTCGTTTCGGTGGTGACTCGAAGCCTCGTTTCGGTGGTGACTCGAAGCCCCGCTTCGGTGGTGACTCGAAGCCTCGTTTCGGTGGTGACTCGAAGCCCCGCTTCGGTGGTGACTCGAAGCCTCGTTTCGGTGGTGACTCGAAGCCTCGTTTCGGTGGTGACTCGAAGCCTCGTTTCGGTGGTGACTCGAAGCCGCGCTTCGGCGGCGAGGGCAAGCCTCGCTTCGGTGGCGCTGGTCGCTCGGAAGGCGAAGGCCGTCCTCGTTTCGGCGGCGGTGCGTCGCGCGGAGCAGGGCGTTCGGCTTCGGCCGGCGAAGGCCGTCCTCCTCGCCGCGAGTGGAGCGGTGGAGACAAGGGCGCTCCTCGTGGCCGTCCCGACCGCAAGCCCCGTGATTCGGAAGGCTCGGGTCCTCGTGGACGCAGCGGCGGCTTCGGCGCGAAGCCGGGCGGCAAGGGTCCTCGGGGGGCAGGCGGCCGGACAGAGGCCCGCGCCTGGAAGCCGTATGACGACAAGGGCGCGCCCCGCGAGCGAGTCGTCCGCGCCGGGTCCCGGGGCCTCGCCCCCGAAGGCGCCCGCAAGTCCGAGGGTTTCCAGGACTGGGGCAAGAAGAAGGAAGCCGGTTCCCGGCCCCGCTTCAGTACCCAGGGGCCCAAGGGGCGGGCGGGCTCATCCTCGAAGGGGCCTCGCCGGCCTTACTGACGCACCACACAGCACAGCGGATTGGGCGGCAGGGGGGTCGTTGATATAACCCCCTGCGACTTTTCCACCGTTCGCCTTACCGGAGACCGATGCGAACCGGCACCCGCCCCTTCCTCCTCATGCTGGTCCTGGTCCTCGGTTGCAATGGCAGCCGAGACCAGCTCCTCGCGGATCTCCAGAGTCCACGTCCGGAGGTCCGCGCCCTGGCGGTGAAGAAGCTCGCCGGGCAAGGCAATCCGGACGACCTCGTCCTCTTCACTCGGGCGGCCAAGGATCTGGCCGCCATTGTCCGCGCCGAGGCGGCCGTCGCGCTGGGGGAGAGTCAGGACCCCCGCGTGGTGGACCTGCTCGGCGAGCTCCTGGAGGACTCCGACGAGGAGGTCCAGGGCCGCGCCGCCATGGCGCTCTCCAAGGTCAAGAACGACAAGGCCAAGGCCTACCTCACGCTCCAGTACGGGCGCCGAGGCCGCGCCACCCGTCAGGTCATCGTCCAGGCCTTGAAGAACGCGAACGTCCCAGGCGCCATGGCGGAAGTCGTCGCCGCCGAAGCCAAGGGACAGTGGGATCGCAATCTCCTGACGCTCACCGAGGGCGCGCTGCCCGAGCGGGTCGGCGCCGCCGAGGAGCTTGGCAAGAGCGGTCGCCCGGAGGCCGTGAATCGTCTGTTGCCGCTGGTCCGCGACAGTCAGGTCATCCTCGCCGCCGCCGCCGTGCGGGGCCTGGGAGACGCCGGTGACAAGCGGGCCGTGGGTGCCATCGCCCTGCTGCTGGACGAGAGCTTCCCCGAGCTGCGCGAGTCCGCGATCATCGCGCTGATGAAGTTGCAGGACCCGGCCGCCGCGCCCCGCCTGCAGGCCGTGGCGGTGGAGAAGAGCGCCGTGAGTCCCATGGCCATCGACGCCATCCTGTCCTTCCCTCGCACGCCCGAGGCGGACACCGCGCTGTGCGCCGTCGCCCTCGATGGCGCGCCAGCCGAGGCGCTCGCCGCCGGCCGGGCGATGCGCTCGCGGGGCGGCTGCCCGATGGACCCCATTGGCGAGCGGCTTTCGCGTCCCGCCACCGCCGCCAGTGGGCTGCAAGCAGTCCTCGGATTGGGGCCCGCGGCCCTGCCGCTGCTTCCCAAGGTGGCGCTGTGGCTCAACCAGAACGACGCGGTGCTGCGCCTGCTCGCGGTGGAGGCCGTCACCGCCGTGGGCGACGCTTCCGTCGTGCCCCAGCTCCAGAAGCTCTATGAGCAGGAGGTGAAGGGCCTGGAGGCCCTGCGCACCGACTGGGTCGCGCAGAAGCTGCCGGAGAACTACTCGAGCGCGTTCGACCCCTCGGCGCCGTCTTCCCCGCACGTCCCCGGTGCGGCGCCGGATGAGCGTGCGGCCCGTCACGCTTCGCTTTTCGAGCGCGTCAAGGCGCTCAATGCCCAGCGGGCTCGCGACTCGGGTCGTCCGGTGGTCAAGCCTCGCGTGCCCACCGAGCTGTTCGATGACGTGGAGGCGGAGCGTCTCGTCCCTCTGGCGACGCTGCTGCGTGCGCTGGGCTCGCTCCGTGCACCGGGCGCGCTGGAGCTGCTCAAGGGCTACAGCCAGGACTCGAGCATCCCCCTGCGTACCGCCGCGCTGGTGGGCCTGACGCACCTGGGCCCCGAGGGCGTGGCAGTGGCGCGTGACGGACTCCTGGAGCCCGAGCGCGATCTCCAGAAGGCGCTCGCGCAGGCCCTCGCGGAGGCTGGCGACGCGGGTCCGGCGGCGTTGATGGAGATGCTCCCGAAGATGGGTGGAGAGAAGCTGCTGGTGTTGGATGCGCTGACGCGGGGCTCGGGCGTGCCCGCCTCGGCGTCGGCGGTGCTCCAGACGGTGGTGAAGGAAGGCGGCCCGGAGGCCGCGCTCGCGGCGGGGCTGCTCGGTCGCATCCAGGCGAAGGATGCCGTGCCCACGCTCATCAAGGCGCTGGACGAGACGAACAGCGTCGCGCGGCGGGACGTGTTGCTGGCGCTCGGGACGCTGGGTGATTCGCAGGCGGCCGACGCGGTGTCGCGAGACCTGTTCCACGACCTTCCGGAGATTCGCGCGGCGGCGGCGACGGCGCTCAAGCGCATGGGCGCGACGAACCAGTCGGAGTCGCTGGATGCGCTCAAGAGCGACTACTTCCGCACCGTGCGCGACGCGGCGGGGGCGGCGCTGGCGAAGGGCGGCACCGCTGCCGAGGGAGCCAGGTGATGGAGGCGCGCAAGCTCAAGGACAGGGCCGCTGAAGCCTTTACCAAGGGCCGCTTCTCCAAAGCCGCGGAGTTGTACGAGGACTTCTGCAAGCTCGATCCGAAGGACCACCAGTCGCGCCTGCGTACGGGGGATGCGTGGGCCAAGGCAGGTGAGCGCGAGCGCGCCATCTCCGCCTATCAGGCCGCCGCCGAGGGCTTCGCGAAGGAGGGCTTCCTCCCGCGAGCCATCGCCGCGAGCAAGCTCATCCTAGAACTGGACCCCAGCCATCAGGGCGTCCAGCAGATGCTGGCGAACCTCTACGCGCGCCGGGGAACTCCCGCGGGTGCCCGGGCCCGTGGGCCCATGACGAGCGCGCTCTCCGCGCCGCCACCGCCCGAGCGTCCCGTGGCGGCGGTGTCCACGCCGCCGCGCGCCGGGACACCGTCCGCGCTGGAGGCAGGGGAGGGCTCCGTCAACCTCTCCGCTGAACTCCCCGCCGAGCTGGCGCTGTCCGTGGAGGACGCGCCCACCCCAGGCTCCACCGACACGTCGGAAGAGGTTGTTCACTCGGTGAGCATGGGCCTCTCGCATCCGGATGCGGAGGCTTCCGTCGCGGCGGCCTCTCCGGGCGAGGAGCACGAGGGCATCGACATCGCGTTGGGCGAGCCCGAGTCGTCTCCCTCCGTGCCCGCCGTCACCATCGCGAATGCGCAGGGCGTGTCAGCGGCGTCCCCATCGACAGGTGTCAGCGCGATTCCCGCCGGGGCCGTCGTCACCAGCGCGCATGCGCGGGGCGAGGCAGCGTCGGCGCCTGCCGCCGTGTCCGCCGAGACTTCCATCGCCAGCGCGCAGGAGAACAACGGCACTTCGCTGCCTCCCGGTCTGGCACCGCGCGCCACGCAGCGAGTGCGTCCGCCCGTGCCGGAGACGCCCATCGCTGCCAGCACGGACGCCCTGACGTCGGGCCCTCGCTCGCCCGTGAGCGGCAAGTGGAAGGCGCTCTCTTCGCCCATCGGAGAAGCGGGGTCGACGGATTCCACCTCGATGCCTCGGACGCCGACGGTCATCGACCCGCCCTCCGCGCCTCCCGGGTTGCGCCCTCGTCGCGCGGAGGCCACGCCTCACGCGGGTGCAACGGCGGTGCCCTTCCGAGAGGTGTCGCGGGAGCTCGGCGCGTCGCTGCGCGCGGTACCGCCCAGTCCGTCGTCCTTCACCGAACTGGAGATGGAGGCGGACTCCCTGCTGCACGCCGTGGAACTGGCGGCACAGGCGGGGCTGCACCAGCGCGCCGAGGAAGTCGGCGACGGAGAGGAAGAGGTCTTCAGTCTCACCGAGGAAGTCCTCACCGACGCGCCCTCACTGGACGCGCTCCCCACCATCCCCCTGTTCTCGGACCTTCCGCGCGACGCCTTCATCGAGTTGTTCGAGCGCTGCCCTCTGCGCCGCTTCAGCCTGGGCGAGCGCATCCTCGACCAGGGCAGCCACGGCGATGCCTTCTACGTCATCTGTGAAGGCCAGGTGCGCGTCTTCCGGACGGAGTCAGGTCGCCGCGTGGATCTGGCCGCGCTGGAGGGCGGAGCCTTCTTCGGTGAGATGGCCATCCTGTCCGGGGCCCCTCGCACCGCGTCCGTCGAGGCTGGCACCGAAGATACACAGTTGCTCGAGATCTCCGCGCCCGTGCTCGCCTCGCTCTCGCGGAGCCATCCCCAGGTGGCGGCGGCCCTGAAGAAGTTCGTGCGGCAGCGCCTGCTCACCAACGTGATGAACACCTCGGCGCTGTTCCGTCCCTTCAACCGGAAGGACCGTCGCACGCTGGTGGAGCGCTTCCGGGCCCGCGACATCGAGCGCGGCGAGGTCGTCATCCGGGATGGCGACCGGACCGATGGTCTCTACGTCCTGCTCTCCGGCGAGGTGGAGGTGCACAAGGACGGGCACTTGCTGACGCGACTGAAGGAGGGAGATCTGTTCGGAGAAATCTCCCTCCTCCAGAAGACGCCCGCCACGGCCACCGTGACGGCCGCGCGTCACACCACGCTGCTGCGGCTGCCGCGCGAGGACTTCGACGCGCTCATCTCCAGCCACCCGCAGATCCTCGTGCTCATCTCCGAGCTGAGCGACGAGCGCCTGCGCCGCACCGAGCAAGTCCTGGGGACGAACCTCTCCGGCACCTTGAACTCGCTGGATGGCGAAGAGGAACTCATCCTGGTCTGAGGCGCGCGGGCTTCAGCGCACCTTGGCCAGGTAGTCGTCGCGGGTGACCAGCCCCCGCGTCTCCAGCAGCTCCAGCATGGCCCTCAACGAGCGCGCCTGCTGAGCGACCATGCGCTCCAGGTCCGCGACCTGCTGCGTGAGGATATCCACGCGCTGCGTGAGTTCGCTCTCCCGCACGGGCGCCGGTGTCTGACTGGCCGTCGAGCGCGACGCGCCCGCCATCTCCATCGGCTCCGAGGGCGGCGCCAGCTCGAAGGTCTGCTCGTCGAGATTGAACGACAGCGGCGACGCCGTCGCGGAGGTGATTTCCCCGTGGTAGTGGCGGCGGATGGCTCGCTCGATGGACGACGCGGCGGCCACCACCACCTGGATGCGCTGGCCCGTGTGGAAGGCCAGCTCCTGGAGGGACTCCACATTCGTCGGGTCCGAGGTGGCCACCGTCAGCAGCTTGTTGGCGGGGTCTGCCGCGGTCGGGAAGACGGTGTAGCGCTCGGCGATATCCGCGCGCAGCGCCTGGAGGGCCACGGACGAGGGCGCCAGGCCATCCAGCTCCACCGTTGGAATGGAGAGCTGGCGCGAGAGCGCGTGGACCATGGAGCTCTCGTCCACGAAGCGCATCTGTACCAGCGTCAGGCCCAGCCGTCCGCCCCACTTGCGCTGCTCGGCGAGCGCGGAGCGCAGCTGGGTCTCCGTCAGGAGGCCGGCGTCCATGAGGATTTCCCCGAGCCGGCGCTTGCGGCCAGGGGGCGAAGGCGGGGGTGCCACGGAAGAAGGATTCACCCCCCCAGCATACCAGTGGCCGGGGACGTCCGGCCCCCGAGGAGCCTGCCGAGAGGTGGGGAAGGGGCGGGCACCCCCGCAATGGGGTAAATGTCAGGGCATGACGCGAAGCCTCCTCCCGTTTCTCACGCTGGCGCTCGTCGCCGGCTGTGCGTCGCAACGGCTGGCCGGCGCGGACCTGGACCGCGTGCGCCGCCCTGCGTTCATCTCCCGCATCGAGGACGGCGCGGGACCTCGCAGCTTCGTATTCCGTGAAGACGCCGCATACGGCGACAAGCTCAAGAAACTCGAGCCCGTGGAAGCGGACCGACGGCTCACGGTGAAGCTCCAGCAGGCGGTGACGCGCTTCGAAATCTCGGAGCGGCTGCGAGTGAATACGCTGACGCAGCTGCCGCGCGAGGCGCCGTGGACGGCGACGGTGGACCCGGCGCGCGTGGCTTCAGTGCTGGAGAGCTTCCTGGTGGAGGAAGTCCCGGCGAACGCGCCGGACTACGACATGGTGGCGCCGCTGGGCGCGGACACCGTCGTCGAGTTCGTCGTGCAGGAGTACGGCATGCGCAGCAAGAAGGGCCACGCGGGCGCCTTCCTGCGCGGGTACGGGCGGATGTTCACGCTGGATGGGCGCTCGGAGGTGTGGCGACACCCGTTCTCCGTGGACCAGGTGGAGTCCGGTGCCGCGCACCTGGACCCGTTCAAGGTGGGCAAGGACCCCGACCTCTTCCGTCAGGCGATGACCCTCATGCTGGACCAGGTGGCGCTGGACTTCGTGAAGGACCTGACGCCGAGAGACAGGCGCGGGGGCCCGACCCTGCCCGACCACCCCATCTCTTCATCGCCGGACAATGTCGCGCCGGTGATGGTGGAGCCCCCGAAGCCGCCCGAGTCGGACCTGGCCCCGGGTGAGTTGCCGGACCCCGACCCGGACCCGACCTAGCGTCGGCGCGGCACTCCAGGGCGGCCCTAGAAGAGGGCGTGCTCCAGGAGGAGCACGGCGAGCCCGACCACGAAGCTGATGAGCGTGACGGGCACCCCCACGCGCAGGTAGCGCAGGAAGCTCATGTCCACCTTCTCGCGCGCCGCCTCGAAAACGATGAGGTTGGCGACGCTGCCCACCAGCGTGAGGTTGCCCGCGAGCGTGGAGCCCAGCGCCAGCACGTGCCAGCCGAGCTCCACGTTCTGGAGCGCGGGCACCCATGAGCGCGCGAGCATGACGAAGGGCACGTTGCTGAAGATGTTGGACGCCACCAGCGTCAGCCCCGCGAAGCCCAGCGTCTCCCTCCACGAGGGCCCCGTCATCAGCGGCGCGAACAGCAGGCGGATGTCCTCCGCCCAGCCGTCCTTGTTCACGCCGTAGACGACGACGAAGAGGCTGGCGAAGAACAGCAGCAACACCCAGTCCACGCGCTCCAGCGCCTCGCGAGGCTCCCTGCGGGACAGTGCCATGACCAGCGCGGCGCCCGCGAGCGCGCTCCAGCTCATGGGCAGGCCCGCGAAGAAGGCCACGACGACGCCCGCCATGACGGTGAGCGTCAGCGCCAGCAGCCCCCGGTCCACCGGCGGTGGCGGAGGATGGGGCTCGAAGCGCGTCGACGTCAGCTCCTTGCGGAAGATGAAGACGAGCGCGCCCGCGACGATGACCGTCGACAGCAGCGCGGGCAGGGCCATGTACGCGGCGAAGCTCGCGTACGAGATTCCCGACGCGCCCTGGATGAGCATGTTCTGCGGATTGCCGGTGAAGGTGGCCACCGAGCCGCTGTTGCTGCCCATGCACACCGCGAGCAGGTAGGGCACGGGCGGCAGGCGCGCGTCCTCCACCGTGGCGAGCACCAGGGGCGTGAGCATCAAGCACACGGTGTCGTTGACGAGGAAGGCGGACAGCGCCGCGGAGATGAACGTCACCGCCAGCAGCAACAGCCGGGGCGTGCGAGCCCGCCGCACCGCCCACGCGCCCGCCGTGCGGAAGAAGGCCGCCTGGGACATGTAGGCCGCCAGCAGCATCATCCCGAGCAGCAGGACGATGGTGTCCGCGTCGATGGCGTGTCGAGCGGGGTTCTCGCTGTGGTTGAAGACCTCGGCGGGAGTGACGACCCCGAGGACGACCATCAGCACGGCGCCCAGGAGCGCGCCTCCAGGGCGGTCCAGCTTGATGAAGGGGAGCCGGGCGCCGGCGATGAAGACGTAGGTGAACAGGAAGATGGCGAGGGCCACGGGCGGCGCACCCTAGCCGAGCGCCGTCCCGCGCGCCCTGGGCGCGTTCGCGTTGTCCGGGCGGGTACACGCCTGTACAGTGCCCGACCCATGAAGTTCGAGAAGGAAGAAGGGGCCTTTGGTGGCCCCCGCCGCACCCCCTGGAACGCCCCCCGGGGCCTGGACACCGTGCTTCAGCAGTGGAAGGCGGACAAGGGGCTGGGGCCCTGCTTCTCGCTCGACGAGGCGACGCCCGCCCGGGTGGGCTCCTTCGCCCCCATCCCCGACGAGGTGGCCCCCCAGGTCCGCGAGGCCCTTCGCCAGCGGGGCGTCGAGCAGCTCTTCTCCCATCAGGCCGAGGCCTTCCGCCTGGCCCGCGCCGGCAAGAACCTGGTCATTGCTACGCCAACGGCCTCCGGCAAGAGCCTCTGCTACAACCTGCCGCTGTTGGATCGCTTCGCGCGGGAGCCGCAGGCACGGGCCCTGTACCTGTTTCCCACCAAGGCGCTGTCGAGAGACCAGGAAGAGTCCCTGCGCGCGTTCATGCGCGAGGCGGGGCTGTCCCACGGCGCCATCACCTTCGACGGCGACACTCCGGCGGATGCGCGTCGAGCGGCTCGGGAGCGCGGGGGCGTCCTTCTCACCAACCCGGACATGCTGCATACGGGCATCCTCCCGCATCACGCGAGCTGGGCGCGCCTGTTCTCCAACCTGCGCTACGTCGTCATCGACGAGCTGCACACGTACCGCGGTGTCTTCGGCTCGCATCTGGCCAACGTCCTGCGCCGGCTGCGACGCGTGGCGCGCTTCCATGGCTCGGACCCGGTGTTCATCGCGGCCTCGGCCACCATTGGCAATCCCCAGGCACATGCACGGCGGATGCTCGGGACTGACGTCGAGCTCGTCTCGGAGAGCGGCGCCCCGTCCGGAGAGCGGCGGGTCATGGTCTTCAACCCGCCCGTGGTCAACGCGGAGCTGGGCATCCGCGCCAGCTATCTGAAGACGTCGGTGCGTCTGACGGCGGACCTGGTGCGCGCGGGCGTGTCCACGCTGCTGTTCGGCCAGTCGCGCAACAACATCGAGGTGATGCTCAAGTACCTGCGGGACAGGTTCGTCGAGGAGAAGTTGGACCCGTCGCTCATCCAGGGCTACCGGGGCGGCTACCTGCCGGGCACGCGCAGGGCCACGGAGGCGGCGCTGCGCGCGGGTGACGTGCGCTGTGTCGTCGCCACCAACGCGCTGGAGCTGGGCATCGACATCGGCTCGCTGGATGCGGTGGTGTGCGCGGGCTACCCAGGCTCGGTCGCCGCGCTGATGCAGCGCTTCGGTCGAGCGGGGCGTCGAGGCGCGGGCAGCCTGGCCCTGCTCGTGACGTCGAGTGCCCCGCTGGACCAGTACCTCGCGGCGGACCCGCGTTTCCTCATCGGCGCGCCGGTGGAGCATGCGCGCATCGACCCGGACAACGTGGAGATTCTCGTCCAGCACCTCAAGTGCGCCTCCTTCGAGCTGCCCTTCGAGGAGGGCGAGCCCTTCGGGGACGTGCCGCCGGAGTCCACGGCGGAGGCGCTGGGGTTCCTCGCGCAGCACGAGGTGGTGCATCCGACGGCCGGGGAGGGTGGCCGGCGCGTGTTCCACTGGTCTTCGGATGCGTACCCGGCCAACCACGTGTCCCTGCGCAGCGTGGGCTGGGACAACGTCGTCATCATCGAGCGCGGCACGGACCGGACGCTGGCGGAGATGGACTTCCGCTCGGCGCACACGATGCTGCACGAGCAGGCCATCTACCAGCACGAGGGTGAGCAGTATCAGGTCGAGCAGTTCGACTACGACAACCACAAGGCCTTCGTCCGCAAGGTGGCGCCGGACTACTTCACGGACGCGATGACGTACGTGCGCGTGAATGTCATCCAGGAGGACCAGAGCGCGCCCATGGGCCCGGAGCTCCAGGCCGGCATGGGCGAGGTGAGCGTCATCGAGAAGGTGGTGGGCTACAAGAAGATCAAGTACCACACGCATGAGAACGTCGGTTACGGCGACGTGGCGCTCCCGGAGATGCAGATGCACACCACGTCGCTCTGGCTGACGGTGCCGGAGTCGGTGGTGCGCTCGATGAATTCACCGCGCCCGGCCGTCATCGACGCGCTCCGCGGCGTGGCCACCGCGCTGCGGACCGTGGCGTGCGTGGGGTTGATGATCGACCCGAGGGACGTGGGCAAGACGCTCGGCAGCCGCGACGACGCGGACGGGCCTCCGCGCAAGGACGGTGGCGTGGGGTTCGACCCCACCATCTTCCTCTACGACAACGTGCCCGGCGGCGTGGGCCTGGCCGCGCGGCTGTTCGACCAGCGGGACGAGCTGCTCGTGCGCGCGCGGCGCCTGCTGGAGTCCTGCGCTTGCGAGGAGGGTTGCCCTGCCTGCATCGGTCCCGCCTCGGGCGTCATGCCCGGACAGGCTCCGGTGGATCCGCATCCGCGCAAGCGACTGGGGCTGGAGCTCCTGTCGGTGCTCGGTATCGCTGGCGTGCAGTAGACGGAGACCCGGCGCGTGGACCTCAAGCGAAAGCTGGCGCGACTGACGGGGGTAGGCCCGGGAGGCAAGCCCGCGACGAATCGCGTGGCCACGCTGCCCGAGCCTCCTCCTCGCGCGGAGGACCTGGCGCGAGTCGATGGGCCGCCTGTCACGCCCGTCGATGGTGTGACCTCGGAGGCTTCGTCACCCACAAGTCCGCCCGAAGACGGCGCGGCCACGGCGCGGCGGGGTGTCCCAGAGGCTCCGTCGGACACCGAGCCCTCCTCTCCGAAGGACCCTCGCATCGAGGCCCTCCGGCGGATGCTCGCGGACTGGTCCGAGCGTCAGGGGCAGACGGCCGCGCGCCGAGGCCCGGCTCCCGCGAAGCCTCGTCCGGGACCGCTTCCCGTCATCCCCCAGGAGACGCCGCACGGGACGGTCCATGTGTCGGAGACCCTGCTGTCCTCGGAGCATCGGCATGGCACCGCGCCTGTGGCCGGGGCGCTGGATGTCGAGGGGGCCCTGGTCGCCCGGCTCGCGCTGCACGAGGAGCTGGCGGGGGTGGACTTCCAGCGGATGCTCTTCCTGGACACGGAGACCACGGGGCTCGCCGGCGGCACCGGCACCGTGCCCTTCCTCGTGGGGCTCGCGTGGTTCGAGGGCCGCTCGCTGCGCGTCCACCAGCTCTTCCTGCGCAAGCTGGGCGAGGAGGCCCCCATGCTGCGCGTGCTCGCCGCGCGCATGGCCATGTCGTCGTGCCTGGTCACCTTCAACGGCAAGAGCTTCGACTGGCCGCTCTTGCGCACGCGCTTCGTGCTCAACCGCGTCGCGACGCCCCCGGAGCTGCCGCACCTGGACCTGCTGCACTGCGCTCGCCGCGTCTTCAAGCACCGGGGGGCGGGCACGCGCCTGGTCCACGTGGAGGAGCAGGTGCTCGGACACCGCCGCGTCGACGACGTGGACGGCTCGCTGATTCCGGAGCTGTACTTCCGCTATCTGCGCGGCGGGGACGGCTCGGCGCTGACGCCCGTGTTGGAGCACAACGCCAACGACTTGCTCCTGTTGGCCGCGCTCCTGGGAGAACTGGTGCGCCGCTTCCGGGCAGGGGACGGCACCGCCGTGCTCCCTGGTGAGGACCCCCGGGATCTCCTGGGCTTCGCGGGAGTCGCGCTCCGGGCGGGAGACCATGCTCGGGCGCGGGCCTTCGCCCAGGCGGCGACGGGTGGCTCCGGCACGGTGGGGGTGGAGGCCCATGCCCTGGCATCCCGGCTGGCCCGCATGGCGGGGGAGCCCCTCGTCGCGGCCGAACACCTGCTCCAGGCCCTGGTCACGGCTCGAGGATTCCAGGCGGCGACGCTGCACCTGGAACTCACCAAGCTGTACGAGCACTCCCTCAAGGACCTCGCGGGCGCGCTGAGCCACGCGCGCTTGTCGGCGGCGGCGGAGTTGCCGGAAGACCACCGGCGCCGCATCGTTCGTCTGGAGGGTCGCATCGAGCGGAGTACTCGGAGCCGCGCGCTGGACCTGAGTGCCCGACCACCGCGCTCAGGCCCCTGAAAACCCTTGCGTCCGGTTTCGGGCGAGTGGGCTCGCTCCCATGCCCACCCGCAGGTCGACCGAGCACATGATGGGAGCGTTGGACCCCGGCCTGCGCTAAGAGAGGCGCCATGAAAATCACGAAGGACAGTGTCGTCTCCATCGACTTCCGGCTCCACCTTGGCGATGGGAAGATGGTGGACGAGAGCGAGCCTGGAGATCCGCTCGTCTATCTGCAGGGCCACGAGGAGGTCGTCCCCGGTCTGGAGAAGGCCCTGGAGGGCAAGGCCAAGGGGGACTCCCTGTCAGTGGTCATCCCCCCCGAGGATGGTTACGGGCCGCATGACCCCGAAGGCATCGAGGAAGTTCCCCGGGGAGAGTTCCCGGAGGGCCTGGAGCTGACCGAGGGCGGCATCCTGACCGCCACGGACCCCGAGGGGGACGAGGTGGACTTCCTCATCAAGGAGATTCGCGGCGACACCGTGGTGGTGGACTACAACCACCCGCTCGCCGGCAAGACGCTGCACTTCGACGTCACCGTGCGCGAGGTCCGCGCCGCGACGGCCGAGGAGCTGGAGCACGGCCACGCGCACGGCCCGGACGACGCCCACTGACAACCCGGGCGGGAAGGACGGGCCTTCCGGCCCTTGCTTCCCACCCGTTCCGCGAGGCCACGCGGTGTGGCCTCGCGAGCGGTTCCTGCTCAGCGCGGCTGGGACGACTTAGCGCCCGCCCAGCAGGTCCGAGTTGAAGGCGAACCCGAGGAGCATGAACGGCATGGCCTCCTGCCGGCTCGGGTGCTTCAGGTACCAGGCCACCATGCCGAGCACCGTGGGGCGGTTGAACATGGTCCCCTCGTCGGTGTTGAAGGCATACGAGGCGACCGGGCCCACGCGCATGTGGCTGTTGTCGACGGTGGTGTTGCCGGAGACGCCCTGGTCCTCGTTGTAACGGGGCCAGACGGCGCTGAAGCGCGCCCCCACCATCCACTGCCCGGACAGGTAGACGACGTCCGAGTCGTTGGTGAAGACCCAGCCCTTGCCGGCCAGAAGCGAGTCCAGCATCGGGTCGTAGAACGTCGTCGCGCCATCGCGCAGCGTCAGGTTCCAGTACTCCAGGCTGAACTTGGCGCGCACCGCGATGGGGCCGACCTTCGCCTGGAGCGTCGGCTCCACCAGGAAGTGGTGGCCGCTGGTGCTGTAGGCGTTGTCCTCGCGCAGGTCCAGGGCGTCATCCGAGAAGTCCTGCAGCGGGTTCGGATACGACTGGAGGAAGCCCATGGTGCCCAGGAAGCGCGTGTACTCGTAGCTGGCGCGCACGTTGAGCAGGGCGATGGGCTGGATTTCGAACTGCGGGCCCACCTTGAGCGAGGCGGGGTTGGCCTTGATGAGGGCCGCGGCGTTGACGAACGTGTCGCGCATCACCGGCGACTCGCTGTCGAACAGCCGCTTCTGGATGACCAGGCGGTTCTGCGTCTCCAGGCCAATGGGGTTGACGCGGAAGAGGTTGAAGCTCGTCAGGTACAACCGGACGTTGGGGATGGGGCGGGGCAGGGGAAGCGGGGACGGCTGATTGGCCGGCGTGACCTCCGGTGGCTGCGGCGTACCCGGCGTCGGAACGTCCGACGGGGTGGGGGTGGCGGCGCTGGGCTGCTGCGCGGCTGCGGGAGACACCAGGCCCAGGCTCAGGCAGAGCGTGCAAAAGGACAGCGATAGACGCTTGAGCATCATCTCGACACTTCCTCGGGAGTGAGGGGGGACCGCGGCGAGGCAGACCGCGGCTCAGCGGTTCAAGAACGACTGGGAGAGGCTTCGGGACTCGTCTGTTCGTCCGTGTGGCGACGCGTCACCGCGTAGCCGAAGATGGCCGCCGTGAAGTACATGACGATGCTGTAGATGGCCGGAGGGATGGCCATGGTCGCGTTGCCGAGCAGCAGCGGACTCATGGCGATGGTCATCGCGAGGATGCCGTTGTGGATGCCAATCTCCATGCCGATGGCCACGGCCTGACGACGCGGCAGGCGGAACAACAGCGGCGTGACGTAGCCGATGGCCATGCTCAGCACGTTGAAGCTCAGCGCGGCCAGCCCCACCTGCTTGAAGTACGCGCCGATGTGCGCGCGCTCCTGGTAGACGGCGGCGGCGATGACGACCGCCAGGAACGCGGCGGACATCAGGCGGATGGGCTTGTCCAGGGACTGGGCGATGCCCGGCTTGCGCGAGCGGATGAGCATGCCGATGCTCACCGGGCCCAGCACGATGATGAAGACCTGGAGCACCTTGGAGAACTGCATGGGGACCGCGCGGTCCTCCCCCATGAAGTGCATCAGTGACAGGTTGACGATGAGGGGCAGGGTGACGAGCGTCAGCGCGCTGTTCACCGCCGTCAGCGTGATGTTGAGGGCGACGTCACCGCGGGCCAGGTGGCTGAAGAGGTTCGCCGTCGCTCCTCCAGGAGACGCCGCGAGCAACATCAGCCCCACCGCCAGCTCGGGTCCCAGGCCGAAGGCATGGGCGATGAGCGCGCAGCCGGCGGGAAGCACCAGCATCTGGCACACGAGCCCCACAATCACCGCTCGCGGGTAGACGATGACGCGCTTGAAGTCCGCGAGCGTCAGCGACAGTCCCAGGCCGAGCATGATGACGGCCAACGACAGTGGAATCAGTACCGCGGTGAATACGTTTGACTGCATTCGCCCCCCGCCAATTTTCGGGCGTTTCGTCGCCCGCGCCGCGCTGATGTCTCAAGTGCAATCAAGCGTGGCGCAAACGGGTGTCTCGCTTCAAGCCACCCCCTGGCGATTTGCGACGACGCGCACTCGGCCATGACGCCGGGCGTCATTCATTTGTCACATCGATGGAAAGCTACACCTGTACGCGTGTTACCAGGGCCGTGCGGGGATGGTGTCACGGATTGCTCAGGGGGGTGTCCTGTTTGCCATCCGGGGTGTTGGTGCGCGCGAAGCGGCGGAAGAAGCTGTTGTCGTTCCAGCGCGGTCGCTCGGGCGCGTTGGCCACGGTGCGCGTCAGGTCGGTGAGCAGCTGGACGAACTTGATGGCGCCGTCCTTGTGGATGGGCTGGCGCAGGTCGTCCGAGGGGGCGTGGTAGTGGCGCGTGTACCAGTCCTTGAAGGTGCGCTCCTCGGGGGAGCCCGGCGCGTAGCCGAACTTGAAGGACAGGGCTGGCACGCCCTGGCGGATGAAGGCGTACTGGTCGCTGCGGATGAAGGTCATGCTGCTGGGGTTGGGGTCGGGCTGGAGCTTCACGCCGTGCGCCGTGGCGACCTCCCGCAGGGGCGCGAGCAGCGTCGATTCGTCCTGGCCGTAGGCCACCACGCGGGTGAAGTCGAACAGCGGCAGGAACATGTCCAGGTTGAAGTTCGCGACGATGGCGTCGCGGGGCACGGTGGGGTGCGCGGCGAAGTAGCGCGAGCCGATCAGCCCCTTCTCCTCACCCGTCACCAGCACGAAGAGGATGGAGCGCTGGGGCTTCTGGGCCTGGAGCGCGCGGGCCACCTCCAGCACGGCGGCCACGCCCGTCGCGTTGTCCATGGCGCCGTTGTAGATGGCGTCGCCGTTGATGGGCGCTCCCACGCCCACGTGGTCCAGGTGCGCGGTGAGGACGACGTACTCCTTGGCCAGCACCGGATCGCTGCCCGGAAGCACGCCCACGACGTTGACGGATGTCACGGGAGTGGAGACCCACTCGGCGCTCGACTGGAGGCGCGTGGGCAGCTCGAAGCGCGGCAGCGGCTTGCTCGCGTCCGCCAGCGCGAGCAGCTCCTTGAACGAGTGCGGGCTTCCGGTGAACAGCTTCTCGGCGTGCTCCGGGTTGAAGGAGACGCTCACCTGGAGGCCGGACGTGTCGTCCAGCGAGGTGTCCGCGAAGTTCATCGCCGGCTGGAGGCGCGACAGGGCGGAGCGGGACCAGGGCGTCTCCATGTTCTTCGGATTCAGGAGCACCACGGCGCCCACGGCGCCCGCCTTCTTCAGCGCCTTGACCCGCTCCGCAGCGGAGCTGTGGTGGGCCCTCAGGGGGCCGGGGATGTGAGCGGGGCCTCCGTAGATGAAGACGGCCAGCTTGCCCTGGAGGTCCACGCCCGCGAAGTCGTCATGGTTCGCCTCCGGGATGGAGAGGCCATGGCCCACGAACACCAGGGGGGCGTCCAGCTGACCCGACTCGCCCTGGCGCGGGGAGATGAGGGCCTCGCGACCGACGACGAGCGGCGTGCGCTTGCCCTCGCGCACCAGCGTCAGCCGCGAGCGCGCATCCACCAGTCGCCTCGACACCAGCGCCACCTCCTGGAGGTAGCCCTCGCCAGCGCCGGGCTTCACGCCGAGGCCCGCAAGCTGCTCGGCCACGTACGCCGCGGCCTCGCGGTGGCCTTCGCTTCCCGTGTCGCGCCCTCGCAGGCGGTCGTCCGCGAGGAACTGGACGTGGCTCCACCAGCGCTTCACTTCGGGGGATGGCTCCGCGGCGGGGGCGAGCGACGGCAGCAGCAACAGCGAGGTCAGCAGGACGGAACGGGGCAAGGGAGCGCTCGCGGGAAGAGGGGAGACTGTTTCCTCAACGGCTGGCGGAGCATGCCATTCCTTCCGCGCCCGGCCAGGGCGTCCTCCGGCGCACGGCGGGCTCACGCGGGGCGAGACAGGCGCGGCCGGGGTCGGCTAGGAGGGGCCTCCATGAGCCGAGTCCTGGACGAACTGCTGGAACTCCTCAAGCTGGAGGTCATCGAGGAGAATCTGTTTCGCGGGAGGAGCCAGGACCTGGGCTTCCGCCAGCTCTTCGGTGGGCAGGTGCTGGGGCAGGCGCTGTCGGCGGCCAGCCAGACGGTGGAGCCCGCGCGGCATGTCCACTCGCTGCATGGCTACTTCCTGCGCCCCGGCGACGCGAGCCTTCCCGTCGTCTACACGGTGGACCGGGTGCGCGACGGCGGAAGCATCAGCACGCGGCGCATCGTCGCCATCCAGAAGGGACAACCCATCTTCACGATGATGGCGTCCTTCCACGGAGACGAGGTCGGTTACGCGCACCAGGCCCCCATGCCGGACGTGCCGCCCCCGGAGAGCCTGCCCACGGACCTGGAGCTGCTGCTGCGTCAGGCGGACAGGATTCCGGCGCGGCTGCGCGAGAAGATCCTCTGCGACAAGCCCATCGAGATGCGACCGGTGGCGTACATGGACCCGTTCAATCCGGTGCCGGACGAGCCGAGCAAGGCGGTGTGGATTCGCGCCGACGGCGAGCTTCCGGAGGACCCCCAGGTCCACAAGTACGTGCTGGCGTACGCGTCCGACTTCAACCTCATCAGCACCGTGCTGCTGCCGCACGCGGCCAGCTTCTTCCAGCCGCAAGTCATCGGCGCGAGCCTGGACCACGCCCTCTGGTTCCATGGTGACCTGAAGGTGAATGACTGGCTGCTCTACGTCATGGACAGCCCGTGGGCGGGCAACGCGCGAGGCCTGGCGCGAGGCTCCGTCTACACGCGCGACGGACGCCTCGTCGCCTCCGTGGCGCAAGAGGGACTGCTGCGCATCCTCAAGGGCGACAAGGCGAAGTAGCGCGGGGGTGCCACCGCTCCGTGAGTGACTCGCGCGGTGATTGCCGCGCGAGGCAGGTCGCGAGCGACGACGTGCGGCACACGCGCCTCGCCCTCGGGATTCCAGGTAGGCTCCGCGCGACGGTGGACACGGAGGTCGTGACGATGCGCGCGGTGGTGTACCAGCACGAGGAGCACGAGGGCGTGGGACTTCTGGGGCCGGCGCTGACGAAGGCGGGCTTCACCCTCGTCAACCGCTTCCGCTCCGCGCGTCACGACGACGTGGACGCGGAGCTGGTGGTGGTGATGGGCGGCCCCATGGGCGTCTACGAGGCGGACCAGCACCCGTTCCTGCGCGAGGAGCTGGCCATCCTCCGCGAGCGACTGGCCAACGAGCGCCCGTCTCTGGGCATCTGCCTGGGCGCGCAGTTGCTCGCCGACGCGGCGGGCGCCGAGGTCTTCGCGGGAAAGAATGGCTTCGAGGTGGGCGTAGGCCCGGTGCGTTGGACCGCGGAGGGCGTGCGCGACACGGTCATCGCCGGCGTGCGCCCCCGCACCGTCGTCGCGCACTGGCATGGTGACACGTACAAGGCCGTGCCCGGCGCCACGCTGCTGGCCTCCACGGACCGCTACGTGCAACAGGCCTTCCGGCTGGGCGCGTCGTTCGGTTTCCAGTTCCATCTGGAGCTGACGGCTCGGGAGATGGGGCGCTGGCTGGAGCTGGGCGCGGAAGACCTTCGCCAGCGCGGCAAGGACCTCGCGGAGCTGAAGGCGCAGCTGCCCAAGCTGGAGTCCGCCGAGCGGGAGAACACCGAGCTGCTCCAGCGGCTCGCGGAGCACTTCGCTCAAACAGTGCGCTGAGGCTCTCGCCGCGCCCTCCGACAGCGCGGCACCTCGCGAGGACCTGGAAATTCGCGGAGGAACTGGGGGCTTTGCCCCTGGGTCCAGATGGCTCCAAGCGAGCGGGTTCGGACCTGGAGGGTGAGGGCCCCTCTGCCTTCCTGTCTCACGGGTGATGTCTCATTCATGTATCGTCTGGCGAATCCGCCGGCGCAGAGGGGGAAGTCAGTCTCGCCGATACAGCGTGCGGATGCGTTGAGGTGGGGATGTGTTGTTTCGGCATGATGCTCACGGTGCTCGCGGGGATGCCCCCGGACGGCATCGCGCAGCTCGAGAAGGTGGAGCGGCTGATGCCGGCGCTCCAGCGGATGGCCGTGGACCCGGAGCTGGTTCAGGCGGTGCTCGCCCAGAACGCGCGCGGGGCTTCACTGGTCTCCATTCGCGCGGATGATGACGCGTGGCTCGCCACTCCGGCGATGACGCCCTTCAAGCAGCGCGTGCTCGACGCCGCCTGCTCACGGGTGCTTGCTCGCCACCGTATCTCCCTGGGCCGCGACAAGGTTGCGGAGGCGTTCGTGATGGATCGCCAGGGCGCGCTGGTGGGCGCCACTCGGCGGACGTCCGATTACTGGCAGGGTGACGAAGACAAGTTCCGGGTGCCGTTCAAGCAGGGGCGGGTGCTGCGCGAGCACCCCTTCTTCGACGAGTCCTCGCAGGCCTACGTCATCCAGGTCTCCCTTCCTGTCCGCGACCGTGGCCGTGTCATCGGCGCCGTCACCGTCGGAATCTCCCTGCTGGACCTCTGAAGACTCACGCGGACCGCCATGCGCCTGCTCGACGCCCTCTCCCTCCGCACCCGCCTGACGCTGGCGGTCTCCCTGCTCACGCTCTTCGCGTTGCTGCCGCTCAACATCCTCGGCCGGCTCTTCATCTCCGACAACCTGCAGGAGCAGATCCACGCGACCTTGAGGGTGGAGGCCCAGGGCCTCAGGGACCTCGTCGAGTCCACGCTGGCGGAGCGCGAGGCCAACGTCCGGAGCTGGTCGGAAGACGCCATCCTCCGCGGCGCGCTGCTCTTCGACACCTTCGACAAGAGCGACGCGGTGCTCGTTGCCCTGGAGAAGCGTCACCCGACCTTCGCGGGCCTCGTGCTCTTCACCGAGGACGGCCGCGCCGTGTCCGCCAGCGAGGCGCGGCTTCGCAAGGCCTACGAGGGACATGAGGGCGAGGTGCGCGCCTCTGCCTGGTTTCGCGCCGCGCTGAACGGGACGCTGGACACCACGGGCTTCACGAAGGTGGACCCGTTCTTCGAGCGGACGGTGCTGCCGCTCGCGGTGCCCGTGCTGAGCCCCATCAGTGGCGCGCGCATCGGTGTGCTCCTGGCCGCCTACGAGTGGAGCCAGGTGGGGCAGGTGGTGGCCCCCGCGCTGGAGCGCTCCCGGGCCCGAGGCCAGCGGAGCTTCGCGCTGGAGATACTCGGCGCGGACGGCATGAGCCTCTTCGACACGCACGAGCGCGACCTCTCGCGTCCCGATGATGTCGTCAGCGTGGAGTCCATCAACGAGAACGCGGTCCGTGACGTCGGCGATGGCTGGCGCTTCGTGGCCACGGTGGACCCGGAGGACGCCTACGCGCCGCTGGAGCAAGCGAGCAGGGGGGCCATCGCCCTGACGGTGCTCTCGCTTGTCGTCGCGGGCGTGGGGGGCTGGCTCCTGGCGCGCGGGGCCACCGGCCCCATCGCCCGGCTGAGCGAAGTGGTGGGCCGCGTCGTGCGCGAGGGCGACCTCACCCAGCACGTGGAGGTGTCCAGCCGCCGCGACGAGGTGGGGCAGTTGGCCGCCTCCTTCTCCCAGATGATGGAGCACCTGCGCGAGTCCACGCGTGGCCTCCAGCAGGGCACCAAGGTGTTGGGACAGACGGTGGCGGAGCTCACCGCCGCCGCCGCGCAGCAGGAGCGCACCCTGACGAAGCAGGCCGCGGCCCTCCAGGAGACGCAGGTGACGGCCCAGGAGATCAAGCAGACGTCACTGATGGCCGCCGAGCGCTCCCAGGCCGTGCTCGGCGTCACCGCGCGAGCCCGCGAGGTGGGGCGCTCCGGCGAGGCCACCGTCTCCGCGAGTCTCCAGGGATTCGAACAACTGCGTGAGCAGGTGGGCCGCGTGGCCGACAGCATCTCCGCCCTCAACGAGCGCACCCAGCAGATTGGCGGCATCACCCAGACGGTGAAGGACCTGGCGGACCAGTCCAACATGCTCGCGCTCAACGCGGCCATCGAGGCCGTTCGCTCCGGCGAGCATGGCAAGGGCTTCAGCGTGGTGGCGCGCGAGATTCGCAGCCTCGCGGACCAGTCCATCACCTCCACTGCCCGCGTGCGGGAGATCCTCGAGGACATCCGCCAGTCCATCCAGGGCTCCGTCACGCTGGCCGTGCAGAGCCAGGGCAGCGCTGAAACCGGATTGGACCAGGTCCGTGCCAGCGGCGACAGCCTCCGCGAGCTGACCGGCATCATCCAGGACAACGCCTCCGCCGCTCAGCAGATCGCCGCCGCCGTGACGCAGCAGAACGCCGGCGTCGCCCAGATCTTCATCGCCGTGACGGACCTGTCCCGGATGATGGAAGAGTCCATGCAGGGTTTGCAGAGCGCTCAGCGGATTACCGCGTCGCTGCGTGACGTGGCCGCACGGATGGAGACGGTGGCGGCCACATACCGCGTCTAGTCATTGTTGAGGGGGTAACACTCACAGTGGTTTGCGGGAGCGCACTCCAAGTAAACATGAATTATGCGCAACCCGGGGATTCCTGGAGCCATTCCGGTTCCCTGGAGTCCCCGTTCCGTTGGTCCTTCATCTGAAGGAGCACCGCATGCGCAGCGTCGTGAAAGCCGCCGTATTCATGGCAGTGATGGCGACGTCCCAGGCGTGGGGATTCGACCCCCCCGCCGCACCCCCCAAGGGCTCACTGGCGAGCCAGGCGTTCTTCAAGCCTGAGCTGTCGCTGGCCAGTGGTCAGGTGCCTCTGAACGAGGCCCTGCCCAAGCTGAGCCCTGATGTGGCGAAGGTCTGGGACGACTTCTTCGCTCGTAACGGGAACAACTTCGAGATCTACGTCGACTCCGTCACGGGTACCGCAGCAAACATCCAGGGCGCCATTCCGCTCATCCCGGGCAATGGCGTGGGCAACAAGCTGACGCTGGGCAGCCTGGGCAGGCAGCTCGGGCGTTCGGTGGACAAGGTGGATGGCGGCGTCGTCGCCGACCTCGTCTACAAGTTCGTGGAGGCCAACCGCGACGCGGTGGGCGTGGACATGCTCCAACTGGGCCAGGCCCGGGTGGATCAGATCACCCCGGACCTGTGGCAGGTCTCCATCGTCCAGCAGCACCAGGGCATCCCCGTCCGGTATGGACGGCTGGCGGCCACCATCAGCCACGGTAACCTGATTCTGCTGGGCACCGAGTCGTGGACGAACGTGGGGCTCTCGCCCATGCCGCTGGTGGACGCGGACCGGGCGATGGTCGTCGCGCACGAGCGCTTCGGCCTCTACGAGAGCCCGGCCGACGTCTGGCAGGCGCCCAAGCTGGAGGTCGCGCCGGTCTCCGTTCCGGGCGCGGGCTTCGGCAAGGGCATGGGCCACCAGCTCGTGTGGACGTACGGCTTCCAGCTCCAGAACGAGAGCGAGCGCTGGAAGGTGACGGTGGATGCCGCCACCGGTGACGTGCTCGCACTGGAGGACGACAACCACTACTTCGACCAGTCGGTGAAGGGCGGCGTCTACCCGTTCACCAACACGGGTTCGCCCCCGGGTTGCCCGGCGGGCTCGTTCTGCGGCGTCCTGCAGCCCAACTACCCCATGCCCTGGGCCAACGTCGGGACGAACGTCTTCACGGACGGCTACGGCGTTTACGACTACACGGCCGGGACGACGACCACGACACTCGCGGGCCGCTACATCCGGATCGTCGACACGTGCGGCGCCATCAGCGGCACCGGCACGGGCAACATCAACTTCGGGAACGGAACCGTCACGTGCCCCACGCCCACGAGCGGCAACACCGCGGCGACCCGCAGCGCGTTCTATGAGCTGAACCGCATCAAGGAGCTGGCCCGTGGCTGGCTGCCCACCAACGCGTGGCTGCAGGCGTCCATGACGGCCAACGTCAACATCAACAACACCTGCAACGCCTTCTGGAACGGCTCCACGGTCAACTTCTACCGCAGTGGTGGTGGCTGCCGGAACACGGGTGAGATTGGCGCCGTGTTCGACCACGAGTGGGGCCACGGCATGGACGACAACGACACGGCCGGCACGCTGAGCAACTCCAGCGAGGCCTACGCCGACATCGCGTCCATGTACCGCCTGCCGTTCAACCCCGCCGCCACTCCCACCAGCGGCCAGTCTCCCGCGTCGTGCGTGGGCTACGGCTTCTTCCAGACCCTCAACAATGGTTGCGGCATGACGGCGGATGGGACGGGTTACAACGTGAACGAGGCGCAGGCGGGGGCCGCGTGGTGCGCGACCAACTGCTCGGGTGTCCGCGACGCTGACTACGCGGCCCACAACCCGCCGACGCCCACCACGCCGCAGAACTTCGTCTGCCCCCGCTGCTCCACCGGCACGGGGCCGTGCGGCCGGCAGACGCACTGCGCCGCGTCTCCGGTGCGTCAGGCGGCGTGGGACTTCATCGCCCGCGACCTGCGGTCCGCTCCGTTCAACTACGACTGGAACACGGCCCAGAACATCGGCAACAAGGTGTTCTACCAGGGCAGCGGCAACATCGGCTCGTGGCACGCCTGCAACTGCACCGCGGGCACGTCGGATGGCTGCGCGGCCACCAACGGCTACAAGCAGTGGCTGGCTGCGGATGACGACAACGGCAACATCAACGATGGCACGCCGCACATGACGGCCATCTACGCCGCGTTCAACCGCCACAACATCGCCTGTGCCACGCCGGTGGCTGTGAACAGCGGCTGTACGGGCGGCCCGACGGCGGCGCCGACCGTTTCGGTGACGCCGGCCACGGGTCAGGTGTCGCTGAGCTGGGGCGCCGTCAGCGGCGCGACGCAGTACTGGGTGATGAAGTCCGACGGCATCAACGGCTGCACGTACGGCAAGGCCCGCGCGGCCACCGTGACGGGCACCAGCTACGTGGACACCGAGGTGCTCACCGGCCACAACACCTGCTACTCGGTGGTGGCCGCGGGCAGCAGCGCCGCCTGCTACGGCGCGTCCAGCACCTGCACCTGCGTGAGCCCGCTGTAGTCCGGCGGCTCACCGGGACATCACCGGCACGGCGGGAGCGCGCTGGAGTGGGGCGCTCCCGCGGTTGACGGCAAGTGGTTCCGAGGCGGCCTTCTCCATGGAGGCCGCCTCTTCATGCTGATTCCGTGTGACGCGAAGGAGCACGACATGCACAGCGTCGTGAAAGCCGCCGTATGTATGGCAGTGATGGCGACGTCCCAGGCGTGGGGATTCGCCCCCCCCGCCGCACCCCCCAAGGGCTCACTGGCGAGCCAGGCGTTCTTCAAGCCTGAGCTGTCGTTGGCCAGTGGTCAGGTGCCTCTGAACGAGGCCCTGCCCAAGCTGAGCCCCGATGTGGCGAAGGTCTGGGACGACTTCTTCGCTCGTAACGGGAACAACTTCGAGATCTACGTCGACTCCGTCACGGGCACCGCAGCGAACATCCAGGGCGCCGTTCCACTCATCCCGGGCAAGGGCGTGGGCAACAAGCTGACGCTGGGCAACCTTGGCAGACAGCTCGGGCGTTCGGTGGACAATGTGGATGGCGTCGTCGTCGTCGACCTCGTCTACAAGTTCGTGGAGGCCAACCGCGACGCGGTGGGCGTGGACATGCTCCAACTGGGCCAGGCCCGGGTGGATCAGATCACCCCGGACCTGTGGCAGGTCTCCATCGTGCAGCAGTACCAGGGCGTGCCGGTCCGGTATGGGCGACTGGCGGCCACCATCAGTCACGGTAACCTGATTCTGCTGGGCACCGAGTCGTGGGCCAACGTGGAGATTGCCCCCATGTCGCTGGTGGACGCGGACCGGGCGATGGTCGTCGCGCACGAGCGCTTCGGCCTCTATGAGAGCCCGGCCGCCGTCTGGCAGGCGCCCACGCTGGAGGTCGCGCCGGTCTCCATTCCGGGCGCGGGCTTCGGCAAGGGCCTGGGCCACGAACTGGTGTGGACGTACGGCTTCCAACTCCAGGATGAGCATGAGCGCTGGAAGGTGACAGTGGATGCGGTCACCGGTGAAGTGCTCGCGCTTGAGGACGACAACCACTACGCCTCGGTCAACGGTGGTGTCTATCCGTACACCAACACGGGCGTGCCCTCGCCATGCACCGCGGGCTCGTTCTGCGGCTCGATGCAGCTGCGCTACCCCATGCCCTGGGCCGATGTCGCGCCGGGTGTCTTCGCGGATGGCTATGGGGTGTTCAGTCCTCCCCAAATCGCGACCACGACGCTGACGGGCCGCTACCTTCGCGTCGTTTCCACCTGTCCACTCAGCGTCAGCGCCACGGGCCCGGGGGGCGACATCTCTCTGGGGATAGTCGATGGTGTTTGCGGAACTCCCGACGGTGGAAACACCAGGGCGACCCGCACCGCGTTCTACGAGCTGAACCGCATCAAGGAACTCGCCCGTGGCTGGCTGCCCACCAATGCGTGGCTGCAGGCGTCCATGACGGCGAACGTCAACATCAACAACACCTGCAACGCCTTCTGGAACGGCTCCACGGTCAACTTCTACCGCAGCGGCGGTGGCTGCCGGAACACGGGTGAGATTGGCGCCGTGCTCGACCATGAGTGGGGCCACGGCATGGACGACAACGACACGGCCGGCACGCTGAGCAACTCCAGCGAGGCCTACGGTGACATCGCGGCCATGTACCGCCAGCCGTTCAACCCCGCATCCACAGCGACCACCGGCAGGTCACCTGCCTCGTGCGTGGGGTACGGCTTCTTCCAGACCCTCAACAATGGTTGCGGGATGACGGCGGATGGGACGGGCTACAACGTGACCGAGGCGCAGACCGGGGCCGCGTGGTGCGCGACCAATTGCTCGGGCGTCCGCGATGCCGACTACGCGGTCCACAACCCGCCGACGCCCACCACGCCGCAGAACTTCGTCTGCACCCGCTGTTCCAACGGCACGGGCCCGTGCAGCCGGCAGGTGCATTGCGCCGGGTCTCCAGTACGTCAGGCGGCGTGGGACTTCGTCGCCCGCGACCTCCAGCTCCCTCCGTTCAACTACGACTGGAACACGGCGCAGAACATCGGCAACAAGGTGTTCTACCAGGGCAGTGGCAACGTCGGCTCATGGCACGCCTGCAACTGCACCGCGGGTACGTCGGATGGCTGCGGGGCCACCAACGGCTACAAGCAGTGGCTGGCAGCGGATGATGACAACGGCAACATCAACGATGGCACGCCGCACATGACGGCCATCCACGCCGCGTTCAGCCGCCACAACATCGCCTGTTCTACGCCCGCGCCGGTGAACAGCGGATGTACGGGTGGCCCGACGGCGGCGCCCACTGTCACCGTGATACCGACCGCTGAACAGGTCTCTCTGAGCTGGAGCCCCATCAGCGGCGCGACACAGTACTGGGTGATGAAGTCGGACGGCGTCAACGGCTGCACGTACGGCAAGGCGCGCGTCGCCACCGTGACGATCACCAGCTACGTGGACACCGAGGTGCTCACCGGCCACAACACCTGCTACTCGGTGATGGCCGCGGGCAGCAGCGCCGCCTGCTACGGCGCGTCCAGCACCTGCACCTGCGCGAGCCCGCTGTAGTCCATCGCGGCGCCCCAGGGCGTCGGCGCGGAGGGGGCACGCTGAAAAGGTGCTCCCCACCGTTGACGGCGCATTCATTCGAGGTGGCTTCCCTGCAGGAGAGGCCACCTCGTGGGTTCGCACTTCCGCACCTGGCCAATGCTGAGTCCTGTTGGTCCTTCATCTGAAGGAGCACTGCATGCGCAGCGTCTTGAAAGCCGCCGTATGTATGGCAGTGATGGCGACGTCCCAGGCGTGGGGATTCACCCCCCCCGCCACTCCTCCGAAGGGCTCACTGGCAAGTCAGGCGTTCTTCACGCCTGAGCTGTCCTTGGCCAGTGGGCAAGTGCCGCTCAAAGAGGCCCTGCCCAAGCTGAGCCCGGATGTAGCGAAGGTCTGGGACGACTTCTTCGCTCGCAACGGGAACAACTTCGAGATCTACGTCGACTCCGTCACGGGCACCACGGCGAACATCCAGGGCGCCGTTCCGCTCATCCCGGGCAATGGCGTGGGAAACAAGCTGACGCTGGGCAGCCTGGGCAGACAGCTCGGGCGTTCGGTGGACAAGGTGGATGGCGTCGTCGTCGTCGACCTCGTCTACAAGTTCGTGGAGGCCAACCGCGCTGCGGTGGGCGTGGACATGCTCCAACTGGGCCAGGCCCGGGTGGATCAGATCACCCCGGACCTGTGGCAGGTCTCCATCGTCCAGCAGCACCAGGGCGTGCCGGTCCGGCATGGACGGCTGGCGGCCACCATCAGCCACGGTAACCTGATTCTGCTGGGCACCGAGTCGTGGACGAACGTGGCGCTCTCGCCCATGCCGCTGGTGGACGCGGACCGGGCGATGGTCGTCGCGCACGAACGCTTCGGCCTCTATGAGAGCCCGGCCGCCGTCTGGCAGGCGCCCACGCTGGAGGTCGCGCCGGTCTCCATTCCGGGCGCGGGCTTCGGCAAGGGCCTGGGCCACGAACTGGTGTGGACGTACGGCTTCCAACTCCAGGATGAGCATGAGCGCTGGAAGGTGACAGTGGATGCGGTCACCGGTGAAGTGCTCGCGCT
>NZ_JABUMS010000018.1:163621-197767 GCF_013336705.1 Myxococcus sp. CA051A
TTCCGGGCGCGGGCTTCGGCAAGGGCCTGGGCCACGAACTGGTGTGGACGTACGGCTTCCAACTCCAGGATGAGCATGAGCGCTGGAAGGTGACAGTGGATGCGGTCACCGGTGAAGTGCTCGCGCTCGAGGACGACAACCACTACGCCTCATCGGTCAACGGCGGTGTCTATCCGTACACCAACACGGGCGTGCCCGCGACGTGTCCAGCGGGCTCGTACTGCGGCTCGATGCAGCTGCGCTACCCCATGCCCTGGGCCGATGTCGCGCCGGGTGTCTTCGCGGATGGCCATGGGGTGTTCAGCCCTCCTCCTCAAACCGCGACCACGACGCTGACGGGCCGCTACCTTCGCGTCGTTTCCACCTGTCCACTCAGCGTCAGCGCCACGGCCCCGGGGGGCGACATCTCACTGGGGACAGGCGATGGGGATTGCGGAACTCCCGCTGGTGGCAACACCGCGGCGACCCGCACCGCGTTCTACGAGCTGAACCGCATCAAGGAGCTGGCCCGTGGATGGCTGCCCTCCAATGCGTGGCTGCAGGCGTCCATGACGGCCAACGTCAACCTCAACAACACCTGCAACGCCTTCTGGAACGGCTCCACGGTCAACTTCTACCGCAGCGGCGGTGGCTGCCGGAATACGGGTGAGATTGGCGGCGTGCTCGACCACGAGTGGGGCCACGGCATGGACGACAACGACACGGCCGGCACGCTGAGCAACCCCAGCGAGGCCTACGGTGACATCGCGGCCATGTACCGCCAGCCGTTCGACCCCGTGTCCACTGGCAGGTCTCCTAGCTCGTGCGTGGGCTACGGCCTCTTCCAGACCTTCAACCAGAATTGCGGCAGGACGGCGGATTGGACGGGCTACAACGTGAACGAGTCGCCGACGGGAACCTGGTGCGCGACCAACTGCTCCGGCGTCCGCGACGCCGACTACGAGGGCCACAATCCGCCCACGCCCACCACGCCGCAGGACTTCGTCTGCACCCGCTGCCTTTCTGGCACGGGCCCGTGCGGCCGGCAGGTGCATTGCGCCGCGTCTCCGGTGCGTCAGGCGGCGTGGGACTTCATCGCCCGCGACCTCCTGTCCGCGCCGTTCAACTACGACTGGAACACGGCGCAGAACATCGGCAACAAGGTGTTCTACCAGGGCAGCGGCAACATCGGCTCGTGGCACGCCTGCAACTGCACCGCGGGCACGTCGGATGGCTGCGCGGCCACCAACGGCTACAAGCAGTGGCTGGCGGCGGATGACGACAACGGCAACATCAACGATGGCACGCCGCACATGACGGCCATCCACGCCGCGTTCAGCCGGCACAACATCGCCTGTGCCACGCCCACGCCCATGAACAGCGGATGCACGGGAGGCCCGACGGCGAAGCCCACTGTCACCGTGATACCGGCTGCTGAACAGGTCTCACTGAGCTGGTCCCCCGTCGCTGGCGCGACGCAGTACTGGGTAATGAAGTCGGACGGAGTCAACGGCTGCACATACGGCAAGGCGCGCGTCGCCACCGTGACGAGCACCAGCTACGTGGACACCGAGGTGCTCACCGGCCACAACACCTGCTACTCGGTGGTGGCCGCGGGCAGCAGCGCCGCCTGCTACGGCGCGTCCAGCACCTGCACCTGCGTGAGCCCGCTGTAGTTCGGCGACTCACCGACACGGTGGGACGGTGCTCCCACCTCTGCCAGCGCGCAGTCACTCGAGGCGGCTTCCATCCGGGGAGGCCGCCTCGTGCGTCAGAGCTTCAGCTCCCACGTCTCGCCAATG
The DNA here is from genome assembly GCF_013336705.1 of Myxococcus sp. CA051A. NCBI lineage: Bacteria > Pseudomonadati > Myxococcota > Myxococcia > Myxococcales > Myxococcaceae > Myxococcus > Myxococcus sp. CA051A. Next base: position 165,403 of record NZ_JABUMS010000018.1, read on the forward strand.
AGTCCCTCGCCGAACTCCTGGTGGGGTTCCGTGCTGACGCGCACGAAGCCGGCGCCCTCGTAGACGCGACGCGCGGCATGCAGCTGGCTGTCCGTCCACAGTCTCACCTTCCGGTAACCGGCTTCACGGGCGAAGGTCACACACGCGTCCACCAACCGGGTACCGATGCCGAGCCCCCGCGCCGAGGGCTCCACCAACAGCAGCCTCAGCTTCGCCACCGTCTTCGTGTCCTGGACGAGGAACACGGAGCCGACACTTCGCCCATTCACCTCGGCGATCCAACAGCGCTCCCGGGCGGGCTCCTGCTCCAGGATGAACTTCGCGGCGACGCTGGCGACCAGCGCCTCGAAGCGCTCGTCCCAGCCGTACTCCTGGCTGTACAGCACGCCGTGCCGGTGGATGACCCAGCCGATGTCCCCGGGGCGGTGGGGGCGCAGCACGACGTCGGCGCGCGACGCCGGGGGCTTCTCACCCAGCAGTTCCTGGATGGTCTGCATGGCCTCCAGGAGTCGCTGGCGCGCGTCGGACTTCAGCGGGGAGATGAGCGCGCGGATGGAGTCGTGGGAGCGGCTGTTGAGCCGCTCGTAGGTCTGCTCTCCCTTCGCCGTCAGGCGCACCAGGTGCTGGCGACCGTCCGTCGCGGACGTCACCTTTTCGATGAGCCCCTGCGTTCCGAAGTTGCGGAGCAGGCGACTGAGGTAGCCCGGGTCCAACGCCAGCTCGCGGCTCAGCTCCGCCGCGGTGGGGGTCTCCCGGTGGAACAGCTCGTAGATGACGCGGGCCTCGGTCAGCGAGAACTCGCTGTTCAAGAGCCCCTCGTCCAGCACGCCAATCTTCTGCGTGTAAAAGCGATTGAAGTGCCGCACCGCCGCCACGCCTTGGTCCCGTCGAGTCTGTGCCATTCAGTCCTGTCTCCAAGGCGCCGTGCCGTTCGAGGTCATTGTCGGGGAAGCCGTTGACTCAGGCAACCAGTTGGCTCACGGCGCCGGTGGGCGCGCCGCATAGCGCTCGGCCAGCACCGAGCACACGAGCAGCTGGAGCTGGTGGTAGAACATGAGGGGCAGGACGATGAGCCCCAGTCCAGGGTGTGCCCCAAAGAGGAGCCGCGCCATGGGCACCCCCGAGGCCAGCGTCTTCTTCGAACCGCAGAAGACCGCGGCGATCTCATCCTCCGTGGAGAACCGCAGTCTGCGCGCCGTCAGCGTGCTCAGGGTCAGCACGGTGGCGAGGATGAGCACCGCGCCCCCCAGGATGAGCGCGACGATGGCGCCGCCATGGCGACTGAAGATGCCGGACGCGACGGAGTCGCAGAACGAGGCGTAGACGAGCACCAGGATGAACAGCCGGTCCACGCCGTTGGTGTACTTGCGATAGCGGGCGAAGAACGCGCCGAGCAGCGGCCGCGCGAGCTGCCCCAGCGCCAGCGGCAGGAGTAGCAGCAGGGACAGCTTGAGGATGGCGTCCCCCAGCGAGAGCGACTGCCCGGTGGTGCGCGCCAGAAGCCCGACGATGAGCGGCGTGAGGAAGATGCCGAGCAGGCTGGAGAGGCTCGCGTCGAAGATGGCCCCCGCGACGTTGCCCCGGGCGACGCCCGTCATCGCCACGGACGAGGAGATGGTGGACGGCACCGCGCACAGGAACAGGAAGCCGAGCGACACGTCCGCCGGCACCCACGCCCCGAAGACGAGGTTGAGCACGAGCCAGAGGGCGGGGAACACCCCGAAGGTGAACGACTGCACCAGCACGTGCAGGCGCCACTGGAGCGCCCCGGCCCTGAGCTGGGCCATGGGCATGCCCAGCCCGTGGAGGAAGAACACGGCGAAGATGCCGACGTTGGTGACGACGTCGGCATGCATCGCGCCGCCGGACCGGCCGAAGTCCGGGAAGAGGAGGGCGAGCCCGACGGCACCGAGCATCCCCAGGAGGAACCAGTCCCGCGCGAGCCGCTTGACGAGGCGTAGAGACATGTCGGGGGCTGAATACTCCCTGCCTCGGGAGACCTCCAGCCCCCTGTGTCTCCAGGGTCAGTCGTCCACCCGGAACTCCACCACCAGGCCCGCGTGGTCCGACGGCCAGAGGCCGGAGACCGTGCGGTCATCAATCAGGGTGCCCACCACCACCGCGGACTGGGGATTGACGTTGTCCCCGGCGTACAGCACCAGGTCGATGCGCTCGTCGAGCGCATCCGTGTTGGCGTCGTTCACCGTCTCGCTGAAGCAGCAGGTGAAGCCGTCACCCGTGCCCACCGTGGACCATGCATCCACGAGCCCCGTCCCCGGGCCGACGATGGTGGGATAGCCGGTGGTGGCCGCGCCCGGTCCGGTGTTCAGGTCTCCGACGACGATGAGCGGCCGGTCATAGGTGTTGACGAGGGCGGCCAGCTCCGTGGCCTGGTTCTCGTTGCCGGGCCGCAACGTCTCCAGGTGGGTGTTGACGAAGGTGATGCGCGCGCCGTCCACCGTGGCGTCCAGCTTGTTGAAGCCACGCAGGAAGCGAATCGACGCGCCGCCCACGGGCACCTCCTGGGCATAGGCGTAGTTGCCCGTCACCACGTTGGCGATCTGCACGTCACCGCGCGCCAGGATGACGTCCCGGTCCGTGAGCCGCACGTCCGTGAGGTCCGTCGCGTTGCCCGCGAGCGCTGCGGGGACCTCCGCGTCCGCGTTCTGCACCGTCGCGGCGGCGCGGTAGTTGAGCCCCCGGCTCTGCAGCTCCGCCAGCAGGATGGCCAGGAAGTCGTACGTCACGGTCTGCGCGTTGGGCACCGGGTTGGAGGCGAAGTCGCTCGGGCTCTGGGTCCGGTAGAGGGAGACCTCCTGCAGGCCGACGAGGGCCGGGTTGGTGCTCTGGATTTCGTCCGCGATGGCCTTGGCGCGCTCGGGGAAGTTCGTCGCCTGCACCGTCGTGTAGAGCTGCGCGGCGATGGCGGGAATCTGCTGGGGCGTCTGCGCCGTGGCGAGCAGCTCGATGTTGCCGCCGAGATAGAGGTTGCGGGTCATCACCTTGAACTGGGCGGCGCCCGGCAGGACGGAATCATCACCGTCGTCGTCATTGCAGGCGACGAGGCACAGCGGAGCGCACGCGAGCAGCGGCGCGAGACGAAGGAAGCGAAGTGGGGTCATGGGGCCGATGGGGGCAAGGGTGGAGTGCCGCGAATCCGGCCCCGTTCCCGCATGACAGGCAAAAGGATTCCCAGCGCCGCGTCGGCTCACGCACAGCCGTCGGCACTGGAGTGTTCAAAGCCCCGCTGGCCCTCGGCTGTAAGGCAGAGCGAGGTGTTCGCCAGGAGGCGGAAGCGTGAGCGCGCGCAGCCCGTCTCCGCTCCACGTGACGAAGCAGAGCTCGGTCGACTCCAGGGCCTTTCCGAAGTCGAAGTGCACGCGCGTGAAGCCCCCCTCGTTCGACTCCAGCACCGTGACGTTCAGGTCCCCCAGCCGCAGCTTCGTGCCGCTGGGCGGCGGCGTGTCCCGATTGACCAGCTCCCAGAACCCCGGGTGTCGCGGTGTGCCGCTCACGACGAGGTCGAACGCCTCCGGGGAGGTCCGCTCGAGGACATGGTCATGTGGCGCGGCGCTGAGCAGCCGGTAGAGGCGAGGGGCGCGGCCCTGGAGCAGCATGGCGGCGGGCACGTAGAGCGAGATGCTCGGGTCCGCGGCGGCCACCATGACCATCGTCCCCGCGCAGGGCGGGGCCTCGCGGGCGATGCGCCACTGCGCCTCCGCGATGCGGCCCAGCGCCACGCCCAGGCCCACCCGGAACAAGGGGCCCAGCACGCCGTGGCCCAGCACGAGCACCACGACAGCGGACCGGAGCAGGAGCTGGTGGCGGCGAGGGAGGGTGGCCTCTCGCGCCGCCGCCCAACCCCGGAGGATGAGCACCGCGACCAGTGCGCTCCCCGCGAGCAGCGGCACCATGAGGACGCGTCCTCCGATGATTCCCGCCGCGCCGGGAATCGTGGCCGCCAGGCCCCCGGGCAACAGCCAGCGCAGGGTGCCGCGCTCCTGTTCGGACAGGCGCGACTGGAGGGCGCGCAGCATCAGCAGCGCGCCCACGGTGGCGAGCGCGCCCCAGGCCGCGAAGCCGGAGTGCAGCTCTGGGGTTCCCGAGGCCGCGTCGGACGGCGTGGCCACCACCAGCTCCCCCACGAGGATGCACACGCGCTGGAGGAGGGTGGCGAGGAAGGCCCCGGGCGCGCCAATCGGGTCCAGATAGCCGCCGCTGCCGCGCGCGCCGTAGCCCTGACTCGCATAGAAGAAGAGGTAGGCCGTGACGAGCAGCGCGTAGGGCATGAGCCGCCGCGCGCACTGGCGCCACCCCTCGCGGCGGCCGAAGACCTCATAGGCACCGATGAGCCCCACCGCGCCCAGCGCGGCCTCGCCGGAGAACAACGCGGCCACCAGTGCGAGCGGCGCGAGGACCCGGCCGGGCTTCCAGCCTTCTTCGCGGGAGCGCAGGTGGGCGGCCAGGGCGAGCAGTCCCAGGAGCGCGGAGACGAGCGGGTGGCGCGCGGCGAGCCAGGCCACCGGGAACAGGTGCGCGGCGGCCACCGCGTAGAGGACCGTGGCCAGCGCGGCCAGGGAGGGAGGCAACAGCCGCCGGTGCAGCCAGCCGACCAGCGTCACCAGCGCCAGGAACCAGGCGAGGCTGTGCAGGTGCGCGGGGAAGGGGGCGTCGTCGAAGAGCCACGCGTCGGCGGTGAGCAGCGCGCTGGGCAGGGGACGGAAGAAGCGCACCGACAGCGAGTCCGACGCCCACCAGGGCAAGAGCCCGGACTCCCTCAAGCGGGCGGGGTCCGTGCGCGGACCGCCCACGAACTCGTAGAGCGTCAGCGGTCCCCAGTCACCCAGGGACGCCACCTGTCCGGAGAGGGCGAGCCGGTGCACCAGGTCATCGAGCAGCAGTCCCACGCGCAAGGACGGCAGCGAGACGAGGATGCCCAGCCCCAACGCCAGGATGAGCGAGCGGGGCCAGCTGCGCCATGCTCCAGCCGCCCTCGCGCGAGATGAACTTTCCGCCATGGAGACCTCCACCTTCGCCCGAATGCGTCAGGCGCTTCAAGGCGGGGTGCGGCATGGGCCGCGCGCTCCCACGGCATTGCCCCGCGCACCGGGTTCCGTCACGATGGGGACATGAACATGAATTCACCTTCAGGTCGATGCGCGGTGGTGACGGGGGCCGCGCACGGCATCGGTCTCGCGGTGGCGGAGTCGCTGGCCGCCCAGGGGATGAAGGTGTTGTTGGCGGACCTGGACGAGGTGGCGGGTGTCCAGGCCGCGACGCGACTTCCAGGGGCGCTCTTCCAGCGCACGGACGTGTCCTCGCGCGAGGACTGTCGGGCCCTGGTGGGGCGGGCCGAGCGGGAGTGGGGGCGGCTGGACATCCTGGTGAACAACGCGGGCGTGCAGCACGTGGCGCCGGTGGAGGAGTTCCCCGAGGAGCGATGGGAGCAGCTCATCCGCATCATGCTGGTGGGGCCCTTCGTGCTGACGCGGCACGCGCTGCCGCTGATGTATGCCCGGAAGTGGGGACGCATCATCAACGTGTCGTCGCTCCATGGGCTGGTCGCCTCGCCGTACAAGTCCGCGTACGTGTCCGCGAAGCATGGGCTGATGGGCCTGACGAAGACGGTGGCGCTGGAGGCCGCGGACCGGGGCGTCACGGTGAACGCCGTGTGCCCCAGCTACGTGCGCACGCCGCTGGTGGAGAAGCAGATCGCCGACCAGGCGCGAATCCACGGCCTCACCGAAGCGGAGGTCGTGGAGAAGATCATGCTCGCGCCCGCGGCGGTGAAGCGGCTGCTGGAGCCCGAGGAGGTCGCCGCCTATATCGGCTTCCTGTGCTCGGACGCCGCGGGGGGCATCACGGGGTCCGCGCAGGTGATGGACTGCGGCTGGACGGCTCGCTGAGCGCGTCCCCGGTGGGGGGCGCCTCCGTGAGCTGGGCGCGGTAGGTCTCCGCGGACAGCCAGACGGAGACGAGCGTGACGACGGCCAGGGCCACCATGTAGAGCGACACTGGCCACGCCTGTCCACCCGAGCGGGCCAGCAGCGCGGTGGCGATGACGGGCGACAGGCCTCCGGCGAATACCGACGCCATCTGGTAGCCGAGCGAGGCCGCGCTGTAGCGGACGCGGGTGCCGAACAGCTCCGAGAAGAAGCTGGCCTGCGGGCCGTACATGGCCGCGTGGGCGATGATGCCCAGCGTAATCGCCAGCCAGATGAGCCCCGTCTCCTTCGTGTCGAGGAGCCAGAAGAAGGGGAAGGCCATCAGCCCACAGCCCAGCGCGCCGGCCAGGTAGACGGGACGTCGGCCGAAGCGGTCCGACGCCGCGCCGAACGCGGGAATCGCCACCAGGTGGACGGACGTGGCGATGAGCACGCCGTTGAGCAGCGTGGTGCGTGGTAACCCCAGCCGCTCCGTGCCATAGGAGAGGACGAACGTGGTGATGATGTAGAAGAAGCCGTTCTCCGCGAAGCGCGCCCCCATGGCGAGGAGGATCTGCCGGGGGTACTGGCGAAGCGCGTCCATCACCGGGAGGCTCTCCGCGGCCTCCTGCTTCGGGCGCGCCTTGAAGATGGGCGACTCCGCGACCTTGAGACGGATGAACACGCCCATGCCGATGAGCACCGCGCTCAACAGGAAGGGGACGCGCCAGCCCCATGCGAGGAACGCCGCGTCGGGCATCCGCGAGAAGTAGCTGAACACGGCCGTGGCCACGAGCAGGCCCGCGGGTGCGCCCATCTGCGGCCAGCTCCCGTAGAACCCCCGGCGGTGCGCGGGGGCGTGCTCCACCGCCATCAGCACCGCGCCGCCCCACTCGCCGCCCAGCCCGAAGCCCTGGATGAGCCGCAGGAGGACGAGCAGCGCGGGAGCCCAGGCGCCCACGGTGTCGTACGTGGGCAGCAGGCCCACCGCGAAGGTGGCCACCCCCATCAACATGAGCGTCGCGCTGAGCATCGCCTTGCGGCCCAGCTTGTCGCCGTAATGCCCGAAGACGACCCCGCCCAGGGGCCGGGCGATGAAGCCCACGGCGAAGGTGCCGAAGGCCGCCATCGTCCCGGTGAGCGGGTCGAACGACGGGAAGAACAGGCGGTTGAACACCAGCGCCGCCGCCGTCCCGTAGAGGAAGAAGTCGTACCACTCGATGGCGGTGCCGATGAAGCTGGCCACCGCCACCTTCAGGATGGAGTCCCGCTGCTCATGCGCCGGTGCTTCCATGGGGCTGCTCCTCTGGGCTGGACCTCGGGCTGCGTGGCGTACGGCGGCGAGCGGGCTAGAGCTGGAGGCGGAGCGTCAGGAAGTAGGATGCGTCAATCTCGTCTGCGACGCCGTCCTGCTTCTTCTGGTAGCGCGCGTACCGGCCGCCAATCGCCACGTCCTCGGTGAACCAGTAGGTGCCACCGATGTTGAGGAAGGTCTGCGTCGTCCGGGTGACGGGCTCCCGAGCCGGCGCGTCCCCGGTGGCCGCGACAAAGGAGGGAGAGCGGTCCGCGACGCGGTTGAACTGCACGCCGATGCCCGAGCGCCCGTGGAGGTTGACGTCCACGCCCGCGCCCAGGCTGGTGGCGGTGTAGTGGGTGCCCAGGAGCTGGTCGGCGAAGCCCGGCGTGCTGTTCGTCACGTCGTTCTGGACGCGCGCGAAGTTGAAGAACGGGGTGATGAACAGCGGGATGCCCACGTCGGCGTGCAGCTTGAACAGCAGGTTGCCGCGCAGGTTGTTGCCGTGCAGAAGCGGGTCCGTGCGCGACGTCGTCTGGTAGTTCACGTCGAAGACCTGGGCCATGGCCTTCGCCTCGAACAGCTCGTGCGAGTACGACAGCGAGGGACTGAGGACCTGGAAGTGCAGGTCGTCATCGGGCTGGCCATTGCGGTAGTTGGCCAGCGGGCGCTCCCAGAAGCGGCTGCCACCACCGAACGAGCCGCCCACCTGGTAGGAGCTGGAGGTGCTCAGCGGGTTGGCCGCGGTGAAGCCCATGCCCAGGCGGAAGCCGTTCCACTCGTAGGCGGCCTGCGCGCCCTGGCCCCGGTTGAAGCCGCTGTAGAGCAGCGGGTCTCGTGTGTACTTGTCCGCCAGCAGCGTGTCCGCGATGTGCGTGGAGATGAAGTCCACGCTGGCCGGGTCCACGATGATGCCGGCCTCCAGCGTGACGCCCCAGCGCTGGAGCCGGATGACCTGGTCCCTCACGCTGAAGGACGCGGTGCCTTCCCACACGCCGGAGCCGTGCGCGCGGATGTTGCGCTCGAACTCGCTGCGGAAGGAGACGTACTGCCCCAGGCGCCCCTCGAAGCCGAAGCGGGTGAGCGCCACCGTCGTCGCGCGGCTCTCCCGGTTGCGGTTGAGCGTCTGGATGAGGTTCTCCACGTGGAGCCCGCCCGCGAGCGCGAGCACGGGCTTCACGTAGAACGTCTCGTTGCCCACGGCCAGGCTCGGCCGGGTGACGGGCGGCGGGCGGGTGTCGACGACCTCGGTGGTGCCCGCCATCTCCTCGGGGTTCTTGGCCGCCTCTTTCGCCGTGGGCTTCTCGGCGGCGAGCTCTCCGGCCGACGTCGCGTCGGTGGTGGCCTGGGGCGCCGGCGCCTCGGCGGGCGTGGGCTCCGCCTGGGCCTCCGCGGGAGGGGGTGGGGGGGTGCTCTGGGCCCATGCCGCGGGCGCGGTTCCGAGGGCCAGGACGCAGAGGGACGCGGTGAAGGGGAGTCGCTTCATGGGGGGCTCGAAGGGGAGGGCGGGAAGGGCTCGGACCGGCGCGCGGTGAGGAATCCGCGCGCCGGTCCGACTGGAGGGGAAGGGACGGGGCTACTCGGCCAGGTAGCGCAGCGTCAGGTCGAGCCCCGCTGTCGAGCGCAACGAGCCGAAGTGGTTGGCGATGAAGCCCCGGTTGAAGTAGCCGCTCGTGTCGTAGTCGTTGAGCGTGGTCAGCGTATTCGTCACGCAGCCTTCCATCTCGATGCGCGAGGCCGCCTCGGACACATAGAAGTCCTGGTAGTTGGTGCCCCGCTCCTTGTCCGTCATCGTGAGGGTGAAGTACTTCACGACGTTGTCCCCGCACTGGCCCGTCTTGCCGAAGGCGTAGTCGCCGTCCGCGCAGGGCGTGGCGAACAGGTCGCGCGGCCCGTTGAGCGGCTTGTGGAAGTACGTCTGGGAGTAGTTCGAGCGGCTGCCCATTTCGCAGACGATGGTGCCGCGCATGGTGCTGTTGGTGGAGCACAGCTGGCCGGCGGCCGGGTCATACGTGGACACGCCGTGGTTGGCGCCCGAGCCGAGGATGACGTGGCTGACCTGCGGGAAGGGGTTGATGGCGCCCGCCAGGCCCGTGCGCCACTCCACGTACAGCCGGCGCAGGGCGTCGCGCGCCACCGTCACGCCGAGCGAGTGCGCGATGAGCGCCACCTTCCGGTTGGGCTGGTCCTTCATCACCGCCTTGATGAGCGACTGGAGGATGGGCGTGGACCAGCCATGGTCGATGTTGCCCGCGGCGTTCTGGGTGGTGTTGTTGGTGGACGGGTCGATGCCCGGGACGATGTCCGTGCGGAAGTCCACGGCGATGACCCGGTAGCGCTGGGCGATGAGCGTCTCCGCGAGCTGGTTCCTGGCGACGGTGTCCCCGGTGAACTGGACGTTCTCCGTGGCGGTGTTGACCGACGTGCCCGGCGGCAGGATGAACTTCTCCCAGGTGTGCGGCCGGGTGGAGTTGCCGTGGACGAGGATGATGATGGGCTTGGAGGTGTCCTCGTTGGCCTGGGCGTACTCCTTGGCGGCACAGGAGAAGCCGGGGATCCTGGCCACGTCACCGCCGATGAAGTCGGTGGCGCTGTTGGGACCTCCGAAGGCGGTGTTGCCCGTCCACTTGCCGTCGTTGTTGCCGTCCTTGTACGGCGTGGTGCCGGTGCTGTTCGCCTTGTCGTAGTAGAGGTTGTCGACGGAACAACCCGGATGGTTCGACAGGGGCCGGTACTTGCCGTCATAGGCGCGGTAGGTCTCCTGCGTCTGCGGCGCCGCGGTGGTGATCTCCTTCATCTCCTCCGCGTCCTGGATGGGCCAGGTCGCGATGTCGATGCTCGCCGCCTGAAGTTCGGACGTCTTCGCGGCGATGCGCTCCCGGCACGCCTTGATGGCGGCGGGGACCTCGGTGTCCGGACCGGGCCCCTCGTCCACTGGATCCTGGTTCGAGCACGCCATGCCGACCATGCCGACAACAGCCACCACCGCGCGGAAAACCCTGCGACGCGTTGCCATATGTAGCTCCGTTGCAATCGCTAGCTGTGTTGTGGGGAGAGGCGCTGGCACGTCTTTCCGTGACAGCACCGCGATCCGTACCAAACGGGTGGTCCCGGCGGCAAATGAAGTTGAAGGGTGATTCACCTTTCTTGTTGGTGGGACATGAATACTGAATCAGTACTGCGATGCGTCAGAGACCGGAGGACGGTCGGATATTGCGTTGCGTCAGGGATTGGGGCGGGCGGTGTGGGTGGAGCGCGCAGCGTCAGGGATTGAAACAATGTGTCCGGACGCGGGACTGGGAGGCGCGGGAGTGTGTCGGAGGCGGGAATCGGATGAGCCGTGGCGGGGCGGGGGCTACGCTCGAGGGAGCGGCGGAGGCTTGCCCCGTGGTCGAGGTGTCCCGTGTCCCGTCATCAGTTCAGTCGCAGTGAGTTCCTGTCGTTGACCAGCCTGCTCGCGGGGACCGCGCTCTGGAGTGCTCCAGCGCGAGCCGCGTCGCCCGCGCCGGCGAAAGCCCGCAAGGAAGCGAAGGGCGCTGCCGGGGAGCTGTCGCGGGCGGAGGTGGAGGAGATCCGCCGGGCCTGCCGGGGAACCCTCACGGGTGTGTACGCGTCGGATGACCCGGGCGCGGAGCTCGTCGCCATCGGCGAGTGGATGCGTCGGCAGGGCGTGACGGGGGACTTCTACGGCAACAGTGAGTTCATCGACGGCTTCGAGAAGAAGGTCGCCGCGATGCTGGGCTTCGAGGCGGGCTGCTACATGCCGACCGGCACCATGGCGCAGCTCATCGCGCTGCGGAGCTACGCGGACGCGGCGAAGAACCGGAACTTCGGCGTCCACCCCTCGTCACATCATGTGTTGCACGAGGACAGCAGCCACGTCCTGTTGCATGGGCTGCATGACGTCATCCTCTCGCCCTGGAACCGGCCGATGCTGGCCGAGGACGTGCTCGAGTCACCGGAGTCGCTCGGCGTCGTCAGCGTCGAGCTGCCGGTGCGGTGGCTGGGCGGTCAGCTCCAGACGTGGGAGCAGTTGGAGGAGCTGAAGCGGGCGTGCCGCGAGAAGGGCGTGAAGCTCCACATGGACGGGGCGCGGCTGTGGGAGTGCCAGCCCTTCTACAATCGGCCCCTCTCGGAGATCTGCCGGGGCTTCGACTCCGTCTACGTGTCCCTCTACAAGCGCGTGGGCGCGCTGGGCGGCGCGATGCTGGTGGGTGGCCGCGACTTCATTCGCGAGGCGCGCATCTGGCGGCACCGCCATGGGGGGAACCTGTTCCACCTGACGCCCTATGTGGCCTCCGCGGCCATGCGCCTGGATGGCGTGCTGGCGCGAATCCCCGGGCAGGTTCGTCGCGCGAAGGCGCTGAGCGAGGCGCTGGCCGCCGACACCCGCCTCACCGTGCAGCCTCGTCCGGCGCAGACGAACGCGTTCCGCGTCTACCTGAGAGGTGACGCGCAAGCGCTCTCGATGCACGCCTTCCGCGTAGCGCGGGAGACGGGCATCTGGACGGGAGGGTTCGGTCCCACGCGTGTGCCCGGAGTCGTCGCGACGGACCACGAGGTGAGCGAGGGCCTGGACAAGGTCTCCGATGCGGACGTCGTCCGCGCTTACCGCCGCCTCCTCGACGAAGCCGCGTGAGCGAGGCGGACGCTCGCCAGGTCGCTTGTCCGGCGAGTGGCCGCCTCGGTTGCGGAGGTCGAAAGCTGCGTTACGTCGAATGCATGACCGAAGCACACCCCGCCTCGCGCGACTTCACGATTCCCGAAGGATGCCCTGTCTGTGCGGCGGACCTGCCGGTGCGTGTCACGGCGTCGGGTCCCAGTGGCGTCTGCAAGCACTGCGGATGGCTCGGGCGCCCCGTCATCACCGTGACGCACCGAGGGCTGAGCGTCAGCTACGAAGGCGCGCGGGCCTGAGAGACACAGCGCATCCGGGAGGGGCCAGTGCCGCGCCCGGATGCAGTTCGCTGGCCTCGGATGGACCCTCGGTGTGATGCCCTGGCCCTCGCGGGCAGGAGCCGTGGACCCGGGCGCCGCGTGTGCGCTCGCGTCAGCCCGCCTGGGCCGAGGAGGCCTCCGCCGGCTGTGGCTCCGGAGGTGAGGTGTGGCCCGCGGATTCCAACCTGTCCACCTTCCGCAGCTCGGGGAAGCCCCAGGCCCAGATGGCGACGATGGCCAGCGTGCCCACGGCGCCCGTGACGACGGCCGGAATCGCGCCCACATGCTCCGCGAGCCAGCCGGCGCGGAACTCACCCAGTTCGTTGGATGCGCCGATGCACATCATGTTCACCGCGCCCACGCGCCCGCGCATCTCGTCCGGTGTCGCCATCAGCTCCAGCGTGTGGCGCACCACCACACTGACCATGTCGGCGGCGCCCGCGATGGCCAGCGCCACCAGCGATAAGGGCAGGGACTTGCTCACGCCGAACACGAGCGTCGCGGCTCCGAAGATGGCCACCGCCGTGAACATCTTCCAGCCGGCCCGACCGCCCAGGGGACGCATCGCCAGGATGATGGCCACCGCCGCCGCGCCCGCCGCTGGCGCGCACCGCAAGAGCCCCAGCCCGAAGGGGCCGGTGTGCAGGACATCCCGCGCGTAGATGGGCAGGAGCGCCACCGCGCCGCCCAGCAACACGGCGAAGAGGTCCAGCGTGATGCTCCCCAGCAGCAACCGCTGCCGGCGCACGAAGCCCAGCCCCGCCACGAGCGTGGAGAAGGACAGCGGCTGCGCCGAGGCCCGCCCGGTCCGCACCTTCAGCGAGAGGATCCACACCACCGTCAGCGCGCAGAGCGACGCGGAGCCCAGGTAGGCCCCGGTGGCGCCCGCCCAGCCGTAGAGGACTCCGCCGACCGCCGGGCCCGCGATGGTGGCCACCTGCCACGTCGTGGAGTTCACGGCGACCGCGCGCGTCAGCTCGTCCTTCGGCACCAACTGCGCCGTCATCGCCGACCCCGCGGGGGCGTAGAACGCGCGAGCCGTGCCGAAGAGGACCAGGACGCCGTACACGAAGCGCACGTCCCGGATGTGGCCCAGGGAGAACGCGAGGAGCGCGAGGCTGCACAGCAACATCACGCTCTGACAGATGGCCAGGATGATGCGGCGATCAAACCGGTCGGCGACCTGGCCACCGACCAGACAGAAGGCGAGGAAGGGGATGAACTGGGAGAGCCCCGTGTAGCCCAGCGCGAGGGCGCTGCCCGTCACCTCGTAGACCTGCCAGCCGATGGCCACCGACTCGATCTGCATGGCGAGCACCGCGCAGAGCCGGGCGATTTGATACGTGCGGAAGTCGCGGTGGCGGAAGACGGAGAGGGCGGAGGCGGCGGTCTGGGACATGCTGGAGCGGGGCTGTAACGCACGCCCGCCGGGCTTTCCAGTCACAGTGCGAGGACGCGCGAGCGAGCACACGTGCCGCCTGTTTCCCTGGTCGCGAGTCCCCACGACGGGTGCGTCCTGGACTACGGTAGCGCCCCCTCTTCGAGGCTTGGAGCCGTCACCATGGCGCCGCGTCACTGGCTGATGCTGTCCTGCGTGGTAGGTCTGTCTGGCTGTGGTCCCCAGGAGTCTTCGCTCCCCGAGGTGGCCGACCCGGGCGGCACGGTCGCCGCGCTGGCGCAACAGGGCACGGTGCAGCTCAACCTCCTGTATGTGCACGGTGTGAAGGGCTGTCAGGGACAGCGCGAGCGTGCCGAGGGCTCCCTGGACGAACTCGACGCGGCCATCAACGCCGCGCTTCCCGCGCGCATCGCCGCCTACGAGGCCGCGCATCCCGGGACGACGGTGGTGGTGCGCAGCGCTCGCGCGAACCTCTACACCGCGCCTGCCTCCGCGCATCACCCCTCGGACTCGACGAATCCCTTGAACATGGATGACTGGGAGGCGGGAGACCCGGGGTGCTCCGCGTCACGCCAGGGCGCGCCCTGCACCACGGCCTACGAGTGGCGCTACCGGCTGGCGCGCGAAATCGAGCGGAGATTCCCCTCGGACGCGAAGAACGTCCTGCTCGTGGGCCACAGCACCGGCGGTCGGGTGGCCTTGGAGGTCGCCGCCAACGTGGGCGTGGACGGTGTCGGCACCCAGGACTGGGGCGTGCAAGGACGCATCGCCGGTGTGGTGTCCATCCAGGGCATGGTCGATTCGCTGGGCACCAGCAAATACAACGTCGTTGGCGCGGCCAGCTTCGTCACCACCTGCAAGAACGGAGAGGTCATCCTCGGGTACGGGGACTCGTGTGCTCCGGGCAACGGGTGGTGCGAGTACGCGGGCAACGTCGGGGGCTTCCCGGCGGCGGACTGGGTGGCGCGCAACAAGCACGCGCTGATGCTCACGTCCTGGGCGAGCTGCTCGCCCTCGCTGTGGACGGGCTACAGCGACGGCTCGTTGCCCTTCGATGCGCAGGGCAGTGGCCTCGCCGTGGGGCTGGGCATGACGCCCGCGGCGGGCAAGACGTGGCGGCCGTCCCACGGCATCAAGTACGGCTCGTTCTGCCACGGCACCATCACCGACCCGAGCGCGTCCGGACATGCGCAGGCCGTGACCGCCGCGAGGGACCGCATCCTCGACTGGGTCTTCGCGCGGGCCACGGGCGTGGCTTCCAGCGGGAGTCTGAGCACGTCGTTGTCCATCGCCTACAACGCCTCGACGCCCACGTACGCCATCGGCACGGGGTGTCCGGCGGGGAAGGGCGACGAAGGACTCCAGGTCGTGGGCGTCTGCAAGCATCCCGGCTACTTCGATGGGGATGACCACGCCATCGCCGCGAGCGAGCTGACGCTGACGGATGGCCCCAACTGCACGGGGGCCTTCAAGTGGACGCAGCGGCACGACAGCGGCAACAAGCACGCGGCCACGTTCTGGTGGAAGACCCAGTCGCTCCCCGAGGAGCAGGGCCTCCTGGCGACCCTGCCCGCGGATTGAGCAAGCGCTCGCCGAGACTCAGGCCGAGGTCTTGTGGAAGCGGCGCGCGGCCACGGCCATCATCATGGCGCCGAAGACGGCGAGCGCGAGCACCTGCCGCCACAGGTCCGCCAGCCCCGCGTCCCTGAGCAGCGCGCCGCGCAGCACCTCCACGTAGTAACGCACGGGGTTCAGGTACGTCACCCACGCCAGCCAGTCCGGCATCGCCCGGATGGGACTCATCACTCCGGACAGGAGCACGGCGGGCAGGACGAAGAGGAACCCTCCGACGAAGGCCTGCTGCTGCGTGCGACTCACCGTCGCGATGAGCAACCCCACGCCCAGCGTACATAGCAAGTAGAAGAGGGTGGCCACCGCGACGAGCGTGAGGCTTCCGCGCAAGGGGACCTTGAAGACCCAGGCTCCCACGCTCAGCGCGAGCCCCACGTCCACCAGGCCAATCAACAGGAACGGCGTCACCTTGCCCATCATCAGGATGCCGGGCCGCAGCGGCGTCACCTGGAGCTGCTCCAGGGTTCCCGTCTCGCGCTCGCGGGACAGGCCCATGGCCATGATGACCGTGGTGACGATGAGCAGCAGCATCGCGGCGATGCCCGGCACCACGTACACGGACGTGGACAGCTCCGGGTTGTAGAGGACGCGAGGCACCAGCTCCACCGGGGAGCGGGGGGCCGCCTCGCCCTGGCCCTGGGCCTGCTCACGCGCCATGCGCATCGCCCGGAGCACCGCGTACTGCGCCACCGCGTTCGCCGCGACGGACGAGCGGGTCGGGTCCGAGCCATCCACCAGCGCCTGTACCTGGGCCCCCTGGCCTCGCAGCACGTCCTTCTGGAAGTCGCGGGGGAAGATGAGCGCCACGGAGGCTTCGCCGCGCTCCAGGGCCTCCTCGGCGGCGACCTCGTCGGCGACCTCGGCCTTCAAGTCGAGGGTGTCCCCGGCGAGCTGGGCGCGGGCGTAGTCGCGGCTCTCCGCCGTCTTGTCCCGGTCCACCACCACCGTGGGGACATGGCGCACGTCGAAGTTCACCGCGAAGCCCAGCATGAAGAGCTGAATCAACGGAGCCAGCGTCAGGAGCGCCATGACGCGGCGATCTCTCGCCGTCTGGCGCACTTCCTTCACCACCACCGCGCGGTACTGCACCATCAGCGGATGCATGCTCGCGAGCCTCCATTCAGTCCAGACGTCGTTGGAAGCGACGGGTCGCCACCGCCAGCACGAGGGCCGCGAACAGGGCCAGGGCCACCAACTGCGGCCACAGCACGTCCAGGCCATTTCCGCGCAGCAGCACCCCGCGCAGCGTCGCCACGAAATACCGCGCCGGTATCAGCGTGCTGATGAGCTTGAGCGGCGGCGGGAGGTTCTCAATCGGGAAGATGAAGCCTGACAGGAGCATCGATGGCAGCACCGAGGTGATGGTCGCCACCTGCGTCGCCACCACCTGGTTGCGCGTCACCACGGAGATGAGCAGCCCCTGGCCCAACATCCCCACCAGGAACAGGAACGAGCCCAGCCCCAGGGCGAGGAGGCTTCCGCGCACCGGCACGTCGAACACCCAGGCGCCCACCGTGAGCACCAGCAGCACCTGGAGCAGGCCGATGCCCAGGTAGGGCAGCAGCTTGCCCACGACGATCTCCAATCGGCCCACGGGCGTCGCGAAGAGCTGCTCCATCGAGCCCCGCTCCCACTCGCGCGCCACCGTCAGCGCGGTGATGAGCACCGCGACGATGGCCAGGAGGTACGCCGCGAGTCCCGGCACCAGGAACATCGCGGAGCGCGCATCCGGATTGAACAGCGTGCGCACGCGCGCTTCCAGCGGAGGCGCGGTCACCCGCACCGGGCCTCCCAGGTTCCGACCCGCCATCTCGACCAGGGCCTGGGCCTTGGCGAGCGCCTGCGTGGCCGTGTTGCCGTCCGAGCCGTCCACCAGCAACTGGACCTGGGCGCCCCCGCGATTCACGTCCTCGGCGAAGCCCTTGTTGATGAGGAACACGCCCGTCGCGGCGCCCCGGCGCAGCGCTCCGAGCGCCTCGTCCGGCGACGTGCCGTCCTGGACGACCACGAACTCCTGGGACGCGGTGACCTGGCGCACCAGTTCTCGCGACAGGTCCGTGCGGTCCTGGTCCACGACGACCAACTCCAGATGGTCCACGTCGAAGCTGATGCCGAAGCCGAACAGCACCAGCATCAACACGGGCATCGCCAGCGCCAGATAGAGGGTGCGGATGTCCCGGCGGATGTGCAGCACTTCCTTGCCCGCCATCGCGAGGATGCGTCCCATCCGGCGATTCACACGTGTCGCGGCCATGGGCGCTTCAGTCCTCTCCCCGCTGTGCGCGGGCGGTAAGCGCCAGGAACACGTCGTCCAGCGTCGGCGCCGAGTCCTCCAGTTCCAGCGGGTCCACGCCCCGCGCACGCAGCCAGTCCGCCAGGGTTTCCGCGGACAGGCGCTCCGGGTCCACGCGCACGGTGGCGCCGGAGCCGAAGCGGCTCACATCCAGCACGCCCGCCATGCCGCGCAGCGAGTCCAGTGCGGGGGAGAGGCGGGGACCGCGCCCCTCCAGCACCCGGCCGGGCGCGTGCGTCCGCTTCAGTCCCTCGGGTGTATCCAGGGCCACCAGCTTCCCGTCCACCATGATGCCGATGCGCGCGCAGTTCTCCGCCTCGTCCATGTAGTGCGTGGTGACGAAGACGGTGGTGCCGCGTGAGGCGAGGTCGCGAATCAACTCCCAGAAGGAGCGTCGCTGCACCGGGTCGACGCCCGCGGTGGGCTCGTCCAGGAAGACGATGCGAGGTCGGTGAAGCACCGCGCTGGCCAGCGCCACGCGCTGTTGCATGCCTCCGGGCAGCGCGCCCGTCACCTCGTCCTGCACCGCGCCCAGTTGCATCCGTTCCACCATCTCCCCGATGCGCGTCTTCAGCTCCCGGCCATGGGCGCCATAGGCCGAGGCGAAGAACTCCAGGTTCGCCCGCACGCTCAGGTCCAGGTACAGCGAGAACTTCTGGGACATGTAGCCGATGCCGGCCTTCACGCGCTCGGGCTCCTGGCCCACGTCGAAGCCCGCGACACGCGCGCCTCCGCCCGTGGGCTTCAGCAGTCCGCACAGCATCCGGATGGTGGTGGACTTGCCCGCGCCGTTGGCGCCCAGGTAGCCGAAGATTTCGCCCGCGCCCACCTCGAAACTCACGTCGTCCACTGCGGTGAAGCTCCCGAAGCGGCGCGTGAGGTGGTGCACCTCGATGGCCGGAGTCATGCGGCCCTCCCACCGGTGCGCTTCTCGACGAGGGCCAGGAACACCGCCTCGAAGTTGGAGGCCGCCACCCCGTGCTGGCGCGCCAGCTCCCGAGGGTCTCCCTCCGCGATGAGCTCTCCCGCGTAGAGGAGGCCCACCCGGTGGCACCGCGCCGCCTCGTCCATGTATGGCGTGGAGACGAGCAGCGTCATGCCTTCGTGGACCAGGCCGTAGAGCAGCTCCCACAGCTCGCGGCGGCTCACCGGGTCCACGCCGTTGGTGGGCTCGTCCAGGAGCAGCACGCGGGGGCGGTGGAGCAGGGCGCACGCCAGCGCCAGCTTCTTGTACATGCCGCCCGACAGTGCGTCCGCGCGCCGGTCCGTGAAGCGACTCAGTCGGGTGATATCCAGCAGTTGCTCGCGGCGCTCGGTGAAGTCCTTTCGCGAAAGGCCGAACAGCTGCGCGAAGAAGTGCAGGTTCTCGTCGACGCTCAGGTCTCCGTAGAGCGTGTTCCGCTGGGGCACCAGTCCCAGCGACTCCCGCACCGGGGAGCGCGTATCCGCCGGGTTCTCACCGAGCATCTTCACGCGCCCCGCGTCCGGGAGGAGCAGCCCCGCCATCAACCGGATGGCCGTCGTCTTCCCTGCGCCGTCGGGTCCCACCAGTCCGTAGACCTCTCCGGTGTGGACGGCCAGCGACACACCCTTGAGCGCCTGTGTCGCCCCGAAGCCACGGCGCACGTCCTCCATGGCCACGTCCACGTCGGGGCAGGTGCTCATGGCCGCTGCTCCGCGACCGCCGCGTCATTCACCGGCCCCAGGGTGATGTCCACGGGCATGCCCGGAAGCAGCACTCCCTCCGGCGCGTCGATGTGCACCTCGACGGGATAGACGAGACGGTCTCTGTCTCCGCGCGTCTGCACGTTGCGCGGCGTGAAGGCGGCCTCACGCGCCACGGTGACGACGCGCGCCTGGAAGGTCCGGTCCGGATACGCATCCGCGCGCACCGTGGCGGACTGACCCGGCTTCGCCGCCGCCAGCTCCGCGTTCGGCAGATAGAACGTCGCCTTGGGCCGGTGCGTGTCCACCAGTCGCGCGACAATCGCTCCCGGCAGGGCCAGCTCGCCCACCTCCAGCGGCAAGGTCTCCACCGTGCCGCTCAGGGGCGCGCGCAGCTCGCACTCCGCCACCGACACCTGGGCCCGGCGCACCGTGGCCTCCGCGGCCTGGATGGCGCGCAGGGCGGACTCGGCCTGCTGGAGACTCGCGCGCTCCTGCTCGGTGGCGGCGCGAGCTTGTCGGGACGCCGCGGTGCTCGCATGCCGCGCCGCCGAGAGCTGCTGCTCCAGGGACTGAGCATGGGCGCGCGCCTGGTCCAACGCGGCCGCCGTCGTCGCGTCCCCCATCTGCTGGAGCCGGTCCGCTTGTCGCTGGGCCAGTCCCTGCTGGTCCGCCAGTGAGGCAATCTGCGACTGGCTCCCCTCGGCTTGCGCGGCGACGGCTTCACTGCTGCGCCCCGCGGCCACCGCCGCCGCGCGCGCACCGTCCGCCTGCGCCTGCGCCATGGCCAGTCTCGCGGAGGCTTCACTCAGCCCCGCCTCGGGCTCGGTGCAGTCCAGGGTGACGAGCACCGCGTTCTTCTCCACGCGCCCACCTTCCTCCACGTGTCGCGCCAGCACTCGCGCATTGAGCCGGGCCCGCACGTCCACCGCCGTGCCCTCCACGACTCCCGACCCTCCGGCCGGTCCCTCCGCGGCCCGCCGGTCCTTCAGGATGCGCACGCCCAACAGGGTGGCGAGCACCACCACCAGGACCACGAACACCACGACGGCACGTCGCATGGAGCCTCTCCTCGATGCCGCGGTTTCCCCCCGCGGTGACGCCCGCCTTGATGGCAAGGCCCATGCCAGCGCTCGCTCGCCGTGAGCACTCACGTGGGTGTCGGAGGCCCGTGCGGAACCCCTGCCGGAAACCCGGCACCCCCGCCGGAAGGCCGACACCCGTCAGGTGCGTTGGCGGGGGCGCTCCTCGCCTCGGATGGAAAGGTGCGCATGCCCCTTGAGGAGAGCCTTCCTTCCGAGGAGAGAAGGGGCTTTCGCCACGCCATCTTCATGCTTCTTCACGGGTTCGCGCCCACCCACCGTGGCACCTTGCGCACGCCTTCCTCGAAGGATGAGGACGGTGGCATCGCCATTGCTCATGAACCGCGCGCCACATTCCGTGCGCACCCGTTGAAGGCGAAGAGGCCCCATGCTGCTCGACATGTACCTGTTCTTCTGCCTGCCGTTCCCCGCTCCGCGCACGCCCAAGGCCAAGCCCGCGCCTCGCCGGGGCCGAGCGAGCGGACGCGGCTCGACGACTTCCCGAACGCCCCCTCGGCGCGTCGTGAAGGCGGCGAGCGGAAAGGCGGACAAGCCCTCCACCGGAGCACGTCGGACGTCGAAGCCCGCGCTGCGAGTGCTCGACGGAGGCCGCGCCGGCGTGCGCTGAGCCGAGGTCGCGGCCCCTGGGGTGGGGGTCGATTGAATTGACAATCTGGGTCCATCTTGTCAAATCTGTCCAAGATGGGGACCGAACTGAAGTCACCCGAGAAACCGCCGGACGACGCGCGGCGGAACCGGTTGCTGGACGCGGCGCTCGGCGTCTTCCTGCGCTACGGCTTCCGGAAGACGTCCATGGACCAGGTGGCCCGGGCCGCCGACGTGTCGCGCCAGGGGCTGTATCTGCACTTCGCGACGAAGGAAGACCTCTTCCTCGCCACGTTGCAGCACTCGATGGAGGTCTCGCTGCGGCTCGCCAGCGAGGGGCTGTCGGATGTCTCCCTTCCGCTGGAGGAGCGGTTGGTGCGGGGCTTCGATGCCTGGGTCGGCCGCTATGTTGGGATGCTGGGTGCGGACGCCAGGGACTTGTCGGAGGTCCTGAGCGCCTCCGGTATGCAAGAGGTGGCGACGCGCCACGAGACCTTGTTCCTGGAGGCGGTGGCGAAGCTGCTGCGCGCCTCGGGACTGGTCGCCGCCTACAAGTCCACCGGCCTCACCGCGCGGCAGCTCACCGACACGCTCTACGCGACGGCGCGGGGGCTCAAGTACAGCAGCGGTACGCGTGAGGCATTCGTTCAAGGCATCGGCGTCGCGATTCGCGCGCTGTGCATGCCCCTGGGAGCATCCCGATGAAGACGCGAGGTTGGCGGCGTGTCCTGCGCCGTGGAGCAATGGGACTGGGCGCGGTGCTGGCGGTGGGCATCCTCGTGCTCGTCGTGGACGGCCACACATCCTTCGGCAAGAGTGCCACGGGGGCTCGGCGGGAGCGGATGGAGCGCTCGCCCCAGTGGAAGGACGGGCACTTCGACAACCCCCAGCCGCTGGTGAATCACTTCGGGGAGATGATGTCGGGGCTGCTCCACACCAGCCCCCACACCAGTCCTGGGGAGCCGCTGGCGGTGGAGCACATCAACCCCCAGCGCTTCCAGTCGCCGCCCGCGACGGGCCTGCGGGTGACGTGGATGGGGCATTCCTCGCAGTTGGTGGAGATCGACGGACATCGCATCCTGACGGACCCCGTGTGGAGCGAGCGCGTCTCGCCCTACTCCTGGGTGGGCCCCAAGCGGTGGTTCGCGCCGCCCATCGCCCTGGCGGACCTGCCTCCCATCGACGCGGTGGTCATCTCGCATGACCACTACGACCACCTGGACCGGCCGACGCTCCTGGCGTTGAGGGACTCCGTGAAGGACTCCAAGCTGGTGTTCATCGTGCCGCTCGGCGTGGGTGCGCATCTGGAGTACTGGGGCATTCCGGCGGAGCGCATCGTGGAGCTCGACTGGTGGGAGCGCACCCGGGTCGGGGAGCTGGAGGTCGTCGCCACCCCCGCGCGCCATGCCTCCGGGCGGTTCCTGTTCGACAAGGACTCCACGCTCTGGGCCGGTTACGCGCTCATCGGCGCCAAGAACCGCGCGTTCTACTCCGGTGACACGGGCCTGTTCCCGGCCATGCGGGACATCGGCGAGCGGCTGGGGCCCTTCGATGTGACGATGATCGAAACGGGGCAGTACCACCGCGCCTGGCCGGACTGGCACATCGGGCCCGAGCAGGCGGTGTTGGCACACCAGATGCTACGGGGGAAGGTGATGATTCCGGTGCACTGGGCCCTCTTCGGGCTCGCCTACCATGGCTGGACGGAGCCGGCTGAACGGGCGCGCGCGGCGGCCGAGCGCCTCTCCGTGACGCTGGTGCTGCCCAGGCCTGGACAGAGCGTGGAGCCGGAGCTCGAAGCAGCGGGTGTTCGGCAGCGATGGTGGCCGGAGCTGGCGTGGGAGACCGCGGAGCAACATCCCATCCTCTCCACGGGAATGGGGACGCCCGTGACGGCGAACCAGCCCGGAGGCCAGCCATGAAGGTCCTCCTCTTTGGCGCGACGGGCATGGTGGGGCAGGGAGTGCTGCGCGAGTGTCTGCGCTCTCCGAGCGTGGAGCAGGTGCTCGCGGTGGGTCGGGCGGAGACGGGGCAGCGTCACGAGAAGCTGCGCGAGCTGCCGCTCAAGGACTTCCTGGACGCGTCGTCGGAGTCTTCGCTCGATGGCTACGACGCCTGCTTCTTCTGCCTGGGCGTGTCCTCGGCGGGGATGAAGGAGGAGGACTACCGGCGGGTGACGTACGACCTGACGCTGTCGGTGGCGCAGGTGCTGGCGCGGGTCAACCCGAGGATGACCTTCATCTACGTCTCGGGCGCGGGGACGGACAGCACGGAGAAGGGGCGCTCCATGTGGGCGCGCGTCAAGGGGCGCACGGAGAACGCGCTGCTCGCGATGCCGTTCCGCGCCGTGTACCTGTTCCGGCCCGGAATCATCCGGCCGATGCACGGCATCGTGTCGAAGACGCGGGTCTACCGGGTTCTCTACAAGGTGCTCAGCCCGCTGTACCCGGTGCTCAAGGCCGTGGCTCCCGGTTTCGTGACGACCACGGAGGCGGTGGGGTTGGCGATGGTGGCCACCGCCGAGCTGGGGGCGCCGAAGAAGGTGCTCGAGAACGACGACATCAACAACCTGGCGCGCCTCTATTCGCAGCGGCAGGCCAGCATCCGGGCCGGGCTCACCTCGACCTGACAAGGTGGACATGGACCCGCGAACCCGGCGCAGCTACGAGGCCCTCCGGCTCAAGCACATCGGCCGCATCTTCGGCCGCATGGTGCGCCTGCGTGCGTATGGTGGCCTCCTGCTGATGGGGGCTGTCGCCGGGGCGACGCTCATGGATGGCGCGCCCTGGCGCCGCATCTGGTTGCCCATCCAGGTGGTGTTGGCCCTGTCGTTCTTCTTCTTCGAGCTGCGCCGTTACGAGCGGGAGGGACTCACGGCGCGCAGCATCTCCGGCAACCTGACGTTGGGCATCATCCTGGAGCAGAGCCTGACGTGGGGAACGGGAGGACTGGCCAGTCCGTTGCTGCCGCTCGTCCTTCCGCTGGCCTTCGTGGGGGCGGCGGTGCTCCCGCCGCGTCAGCGGCTCCTGTTGATGTTGGAGGAGCTGGGGCTCGTGTCCCTTCTGGCGGCGGCGCACCTGCTCGAGTGGACCCCCCCTTTGCACCTGTCGTTCCTGGGAGAGCCTCCCCGCGAGATGCTCCTGGCCCTCGCGGTGTTCATCCTGCTCCTGGTGGTGGCCGCCAACATCGTGGGGGCCGCCGTTCGGGGCACCTTCGAGGACATGCTGGCGGAGTCCTTCCATCAGCGCGACGAGCTGTTCGCCACGCATCGCGCCCACGCTCGGACGCTGGAGTCCTTGTCGGGAGAGATTGCCCACGAGCTGAAGAATCCCCTCGCCACGGTGAAGGGGTTGACGCAGCTCATGCGGCGCGAGCCGGACCGCGCGCAGCCGTCGGAGCGCCTGGAGGTGCTGGCCGGCGAGGTGACGCGCATGCAGGACATCCTGGAGGAGTTCCTCAACTTCTCGCGACCGCTGGTTCCGCTGTCCGTCAGCCAGGTGGACCTGGCGGCGCTGTGTGACGAGGCCGTGGTGCTGCACGAGGGCCTCGCCGCCGAGCACGGTGTCCGACTGGCCCGGGGTGGTGATGGTCCGGTGGTCGCGGCGTGTGATCCCCGCAAGGTGAAGCAGGTGGTGATGAACCTGTTGCACAACGCTATCGACGCGAGTCCTCGGGGAGGTCAGGTGGTGGTGGATGTCGAGTCCGGCAGCCTGGGAGACGTGCGCGTGTTCATCCGGGATTCGGGAGCAGGGCTGTCACCCGAGGTGTCCTCGAGGGCCTTCGACGCGGGCGTCACCACGAAGTCGAAGGGCTCGGGGCTCGGCTTGACGGTGGCCCGTGCGCTGGCGCGGCAGCACGGCGGCGAGGTGACGCTGCGCAACGAGGCGTCCGGGGGCTGTGTGGCGGAGATGATGTTGCCGCGCGAGCTTCCCGCGGACACCCTGGGCCCGGTGAGGGACGTGCGCGAGGTGGCCCATGCGCGGTGAGTCGGGCGCCGTATCGCGCGTGCTGGTGGTGGACGACGACGCGGGCGTGCGCTTCACGCTGCGGGAGATGTTGCGCAGCCTGTCCGGCGTGGAGGTGGAGCAGGCGGAGGACGGAGAGGCCGCGCTGGAAAAGCTGGCGTCGCGCGCGTTCGAGCTGGTCATCACCGACCTGCGCATGCCCCGGATGGACGGCATGGAGCTGGTGCGCCGGGTCAGCGGGGCACCCCACGCGCCGCGCATCATCGTCATCACGGCGCATGGCTCGGAGCGCTTCGCCGTGGAGGCGGTGAAGGCGGGCGCCTATGACTACTTCCGCAAGCCCTTCGACGTGGATGAGCTGCTCGCCGTCGTCACGCGCGCCCTGGAGTCGGTCCGGCTGCGCCATGAAAACGAGCGGCTGACAGGGGAGCTGAACCTGTCACGCTCCATGGTGTTCTCCTCGGAGCCCATGGGTCGGCTGGCGCAGTTGGTCCAACGCGCGGGCTCCCGCGACGTGACAGTGCTCATCACCGGGGAGAGCGGCACCGGCAAGGAGCGGGTGGCGGAGGCCCTGGTGCGCGCCTCACCGCGCGCGAACGGACCCTATCTGCGCTTCAACTGCGCGGCCCTCACCGAGGAGCTCGCGGAGGCGGAGCTGTTCGGTCACTCGAAGGGCGCGTTCACGGGAGCGAATCGGGTCCGCCCCGGGCTGTTTCGCGAAGCGGACGGAGGCACGCTGCTCTTGGATGAAGTCGGAGAGCTGGCGCCTCCGCTCCAGGCCAAGCTGTTGCGGGTGCTCCAGGAGGGCGAGGTCCGCCCGGTGGGAGAAGACCGGCCGGTGAAGGTGGACGTCCGCATCCTGGCCGCCACGCACCGGGACTTGCGCAAGCGCGCGGCGGAGGGGCAGTTCCGCGAGGACCTCTACTACCGGCTCAACGTGGTGCAGCTCCGCGTGCCGCCGTTGCGCGAGCGCCCCGAGGACATCCCCGTGTTGTCACGGATGTTCCTGGACCGCTTCAGCGGCCGGTTCCACACGGGCCCGTTGAAGGTGCCGCCGGGCTTCGTGGAGCGGCTGATGGCGCTGCCCTGGCCCGGTAATGTGCGCGAGCTGGAGAACACCCTGGAGAGCCTGGTGGCGCTGTCGAGCGAGGGAGAGCTGGACCTGTCCCTCCTGCCGACCTCCGAGCCTCGGTCGGCTGGCGCCGCGTCGACGGGGCCCGTGGCCGAGGGACTCCGGAGCGAGGAGGGCGAGGCCGCCACGGGGATGGGGCTCAAGGAGCGGGTGGAGGCCTATGAGCGGGGGCTCGTACTCGACGCACTGCGCATCGAGGGAGGAAACCGCAGCGGGGCGGCGCGGAGGCTGGGGATTGGCCGGGCCACCCTGCACGACAAGCTGCGCAAGTACGGGCTGGACAGCGCCCCGGACGAGGGCGGAGAAGGACGGAGCTGACGTCCCCTCGGGCTCGGGAACAAACGGCCTCCCGGGCCGTTCGGGGGCGGTTGTGTCCCCCACGATGTCGCGTCCCTTTACTGGAGCGTGCATGTCCCCCGTGTCTCGCAGTCTCGCGGCGCTGCTTTGGTTGTCCCTCGCAAGTCCCGCCGTCGCCCAGACGCCGCCACCGACTCCGTCGAAGGCCCCCGGTGCCTCGACACCGGAGCGCACGGAGCGCATCCGCTCGCGCTACACCAAGTTCGAGTACCGCATCCCCATGCGGGATGGCGTGAAGCTCTTCACCTCCGTCTACATCCCCGTCGATGCCTCTCCCAGCAAGCGCTACCCCATCCTGATGGTGCGCACGCCCTACAGCGTCGCGCCGTATGGGCTGGACCGCTACAAGACGCAGCTCGGGCCGAGCGAGGCGTTCGAAAAGGAAGGCTTCATCTTCGTGTTCCAGGACGTGCGTGGCCGCCTCATGTCGGAGGGCGATTTCGTCAACGTGCGTCCCATCAACCCGAAGAAGGGCGCGAAGGACGCCGACGAGAGCACCGACACGTTCGACACCATCGACTGGCTGCTGGCGCGCGTGCCGAACAACAACGGCAAGGTGGGGCAGTGGGGCATCTCCTATCCCGGCTTCTACGCCTCCGCGGGTGCCATCAGCGGCCACCCGGCGCTCAAGGCGGTGTCTCCGCAGGCGCCCATCGCGGATTGGTTCTGGGACGACATGCACCGGCATGGCGCCTTCAACCTGTCGCTCGCGTTCAACTTCTTCTCGGGGTTCGGCAAGCCCCGGCCGGCGCCCACGGACAGCGAGGACTGGGCGCGATTCGAATACGGCACGCCGGACGGCTACGAGTTCTTCATGGACCTGGGCCCGCTGAGCAACGCGGAGACGAAGTACTTCAAGGGCGACGTCGCGTTCTGGAAGGACGTCACCGCGCATCCCAACTACGACGCCTTCTGGCAGGCGCGGAATCTCTTACCGCACCTGAAGGGCCTGAAGGCGGCGATGCTGGTGGTGGGCGGCTGGTACGACACCGAGGACCTGTACGGTCCCTTGCGGACGTACGCCGCCATCGAGAAGCAGAACCCGGGCGTGGCGAACACGCTGGTGATGGGCCCGTGGCAACACGGGGGGTGGGTGGGCACCGAGGGATCCAGCCTGGGTGACGCCGAGTTCGGCTTCCGCACGTCGGACGCGTACCAGGAGCTGGGGCTGGCCTTCTTCAAGCAGCACCTCAAGGGCGGCGAGAAGGCGGCAGTGCCGGAGGCGCTGGTGTTCGAGACGGGCGCCAACCGCTGGCGCCAGTTGGAGAGCTGGCCGCCGAAGGGGCTGCGTGAGACGCGGCTGTTCTTCCAGCCCAAGGGCGGGCTGTCCATGAAGGCGCCCACGGGCACGACGGAGTCGTTCGCGGAGTACATCAGCGACCCGGCCAAGCCGGTGCCGTACACGCAGGAGATCACGACGCGCTGGAGCAAGAACTACATGGCGGAGGACCAGCGCTTCGTCGCGAGCCGGCCGGACGTGCTGGTGTTCGAGACCGAGCCCCTGGCTCAGGACCTCACGCTGGCGGGCCCGCTGGAGGCGGACCTGTGGGTTTCCACGACGGGTTCGGACGCGGACTGGGTGGTGAAGCTGGTGGATGTGAATCCCGGCAAGCCGCGCGGCTGGAGTCGGAGCGACGCGGAGAAGGGCGAGAAGAACCGGGGTGGCCAGCAGACGCTGGTGCGCGGCGAGCCGTTCCGCGGCCGCTTCCGCGACAGCTACAGCGAGCCCAAGGCCTTCAAGCCCGGTGAGGTGTCGAAGGTGCGCTTCACCATCAACGACGTCTTCCACACGTTCCAGAAGGGGCACCGGGTGATGATCCAGGTCCAGTCGAGCTGGTTCCCGTTCATCGACCGCAACCCGCAGACGTACGTGCCCAACATCTTCGAGGCGAAGGAGGCGGACTTCACGCGCGCCTTCCACCGCGTGTACCACTCCGCGGCGCACCCCAGCTCCGTCAAGGTGGGCGTGCTGCCGGCGCTGGACGCACAGGGCAACTGAGGTCCGCGAGGGCGAGGCGGTGCATCTGTTTGGCACCGTCCGCTCGCGCTCGAAGGGAGCGTGACGGGGCGGGATATCCGTCCCGTTCCTGTTACGTTTCCGCCCGCACGGAGGGATGGGAGGGTCATGACTGGCACCGAGGGGCCCGGGAGTGGGCCGGTGCGGCTCGACGGGAGTGAGGGCGAGGGGGGAGGGCAGATCCTCCGCTCGGCGTTGTCGCTGTCACTCATCACCGGACGGCCGTTTCACATCACCCACCTGCGTTCGCGGCGGGAGCCTCCGGGGTTGCGTCCCCAGCACCTGGCCTGCGTGCGCGGCGCCGAGGCACTGGGTGGCACCAGCGAGGGCGCCACGGTGGGCGCCTCCGAGTTGTCCTTCACTCCCGGCACCGTGCGCGCGGGGGACTATCTGCTGGAGGTCGGCACGGCGGGCAGCACGCCGCTCATCTTCCAGTGCCTCGTCTATCCCCTGGCCCTGGCGGGGGGCGGAAAGCTCACGTTGCGGGGCGGGACGCATCTGCCGCACAGCCCGAGCTTCCACTATGTCGCGACGGTGTGGCAGCCGGTGGCCCACGCGTATGGGCTCCCCGTGCACCTCACGATGACGCAGGCGGGGTTCTATCCAGAGGGCGCGGGGGAGATGGTCGCCCACGTCTTTCCGCCGCAGGAGCCGCCCCGGCTGGTGGAGTTGCCCGCGCGGGGGATGCTGCGCGAGGTACACGTCTCGTCATTCGTGGGAGGCCTGCCGTTCGCCATCGCCGAGCGGCAGTCGCGCGCCGCCGTGGCGGTGCTGCGGGAGAAGGGCATCCTGGCCGAGGCGGAGAATCGCCCGCTGCCGGTGAGCCGTTCGCTGGGCACGGTGACGTTCGTGCTGGCGCAGTTCGAGCACACCATCGCCGGCTTCACCGCGCTGGGGGAGAAGGGGCGTCCCGCCGAGGACGTGGGGCGGGAGGCCGGCGAGGCGCTGGCGCGCTTCATGGAGACGGGGGGCGCGCTGGACGAGTCGCTGGCGGATCAGATCCTCCTGCCAGCGGCGCTGCTGGCCGCGGGGCGCCTGGGGCCGGTGACGCCGGGCACCACGCGCTTCACCGCGGCTCGGGTGACTGACCACCTCACCACCCATGCCCGCGTCGTCGAGCGCTTCCTTCCGGTCAAGGTCCGGGTGGAGGCGGGCGGCGCGGTGGAGGTGGCCCCGGCTTGAGGGCCGGGGTGGGGTGGCTCAGGCCGCCTCGTCGTCGCCGCGGTTGGAGTTGTTGCCGAAGGTGTTCACGTCATCCATCTCCTTCGTCGTGTTCCGGAAGGCGCGGAAGCCGAAGGGGATGGCGACGAGGAACACGAGGCCGGCGAGGCCCACGGCCTTCCAGGGGAAGGGCTGCGTCTTCACCTGGATGTCCTTGCCGTAGGAGTTGAGGTTGTTGCCCATGGCGCGCTGCTTGGCGGCCTCGCGCTCCTCGGCGGTGAGCTCACGGGGGGCGTTGAAGTCCTGGACCGGTTTGCGCGGCTGAGCCAGTGCCGCTCCGCCCGTCGCGAGCGCGAGGACCAGGAGGAGTCGGGCAAGGGAGGGATTTCGCATGAGGGGGGAGGCTATCACGACCCAACGGGAGTGCTGAACAGGGCTTGCACCGGGAGAGCGTTGTCCAGTACGCGCCAGGGTGCCCACATCACCTCCGGACGCCATGCTGCGCCTGCCCTTCATCGCCCTCGCCAACCTGTTGCTGCTCCTGCGGACCCTGTTGGGTGCGCCCTTCCGCCTGTTCGCCGCCAGCCACCGGCCGGCCTATGTGCGCTTCCGGTTGGCGGGGGATCCGCCCTACCGCGAGCAGCGCAAGCCCCGATTCTCGCTGGGGGGAGGCTCGCGTCCGGAGCCCGCGGACGTCACCTCGCTGGAGCGCTTTGGCGAGTCGCTGAGGCTGTTGGCGAAGGACCCCAAGGTGAAGGGGATTCTCCTAGAGGTGGAGGAGCTGGGGTTGCCGGGGGCGAAGCGCGACGCGGTGGTGGCGTTGCTGGCGGAGTTCCGGGCGGCGGGCAAGCGGGTGGTGTCCTGGGCGGTGATGGTGGACACGGACACGTACCCGGTGCTGTGCGCGGCGGACGAGGTGCTCCTGGCGCCCATGGGGCGGTTGGAGCTGGTGGGGTACTCGGCGGAGTCCACGGCGTTGGGCGAGGGGCTGTCCCGGATTGGCATCCGGCCGCAGTTCATCCGGCGGGGTGACTACAAGACGGCGCCGGAGTTGTTCACGCATCCGGCGGTGTCGGACATCCAGCGGCGCACGGTGGAGTCGTTCCTGGACGAGCGCTACGCGACCCTGGTCGACGCGGTATCGGTGGCGCGGCGCAAGACGCCCGACGAGGTGAAGGCGCTGATCGACCAGGGCCCGTACAGCGGGCCGAGGGCGAAGGCGATGGGGCTGGTGGACGCGCTGGTGGACGAGGCGGACCTGCCGCTGCACCTGGGGTTGGTGAAGGTGGAGGAGGGGAAGGCGCCGGAGGACGTGGAGGACACGGAGTTGGAGGCGCTGGACACGTATCTGGAGACGGTGCCGTTCCCGCCGGTGAAGTGGCGGCGGATGAAGCGGAAGCCGCGGCTCGCGTTGGTGCCGGTGTCGGGGATTATTGTGCCGGGGAAGGGGAATGCGGGCGGGCGTCTGGCGTCGACGGACGCGGTGGTGAAGGCGTTGAGGGCGGCGGGGCGGGACAAGCGGTCGAAGGCGGTGCTGCTGTATGTGAACAGCCCGGGTGGGGCGGCGATTGCTTCCGAGCAGATTCTGGAGGCGGTCCAGCGGGTGGCGCGCAAGAAACCGGTGATCGCATACATGGACCGGGTGTGCGCCAGTGCGGGGTACATGGTTGCGCTGGGGGCGAAGGAGCTGTGGAGTGCCCCGCATGCGGTGGTGGGGTCCATTGGTGTGTTCGCGGGCAAGTTCGACACGTCCGGGCTGATGAACCTGCTGGGCATCCACAAGACGTTGATTACGCGGGGAGCGAACGCGGGGCTGTTGTCGTTCTCCCGGGGCTTCACGGACGGGGAGC
Source organism: Myxococcus sp. CA051A (assembly GCF_013336705.1). Classification (NCBI taxonomy): domain Bacteria; kingdom Pseudomonadati; phylum Myxococcota; class Myxococcia; order Myxococcales; family Myxococcaceae; genus Myxococcus; species Myxococcus sp. CA051A. The sequence goes on from NZ_JABUMS010000018.1 coordinate 196,718, forward strand.
GGGCGGCGCTCGAGGCGGACATCGAGGAGATGTACCAGTCCTTCCTGGGGCACGTGGCGAAGGCGCGGGGGCGGACGAAGGAAGAGATCCACGCGCTGGCGGAGGGCCGGGTGTACTCGGGCCTGCGCGCGAAGGACGCGGGCCTGGTGGACAAGATTGGTGGGTTCGAGGAGGCGTGCCGGTACGCGTTGTCGCTGGCGAAGGTCGCGCCTGGGGACTTCGAGCTGAAGACGTATGGGGCCGCGGAGCGACGGATGTCGGTGCTGCGGTTGTTGATGGGGGCGGCGCAGCCGCAGACGTACTCGCTGTGCTCCGTGTCGTGGAACCTGGCCGGGCAGGAGCGGGAGACGTTGGCTTCGCTGGCGGATGAGACGGGGTGGGGCTCGTGGCTGCGGGAGTTGGTGCGTGAGGTTCGTGGAGAGGGCGACCACGAGCGCTGACGGGGTTACTGAGAACTACCCTCACCGTCCACAGGGGAATGCACCTGGTTTGCTAGCGGGAGATCGGCATGAGTGACCAGGTCTTCGATGGTGATATCCGTCGTGCCCTAGCCCGAGTTGGCGCTGGTGAGCGGCTGCTGTGTCCCAAGTGTGGGGCAGTCCTGATTGTCGCAGCGAGTCTTGAGGCCGCGAATGCAGCGTCTGTGCATCCCGGGATACATTGTCCAACCGACCGAAAACATGTTGGGGTGTTGTTTAATCTCAGCGCTACTCGGCGGTTGCTCGATGGAATTGGTGAGTGACGAGGCCGGCTTTCGTCGGATGTCCCGGTTGCGGGCGGGACTTCACTCTGAGGGACTCCGCGCGATGGAACGGCGCGAGCCATCTGGCATGCTCGGTCACATGCATGACGGCCCTCGAAAAGCCGAACGTGGATCGAGAGTAGGCACAAGGGGCAACAGCCAATGAAGTGACCAACTCATAAGAGCCTCTATCAAATGTGAGGATAGAGGCTTCGGAAGAGCATGACGCAGCAGCCGAGGACGAGGAAGCCGAAGTGGACGTCGTCCCTGCGCTCGTCACGGACACGGAGCCGACGAAGTTGATTTTT
>NZ_JABUMS010000019.1:0-184191 GCF_013336705.1 Myxococcus sp. CA051A
CCGACAACTTCTTCGCACTCGGTGGCCACTCCCTCCTCGCCACCCAGGTCATCTCTCGCGTCCGCTCCTCCTTCGGCGTCGAGTTGCCCCTTCGCGCCCTCTTCGAGGCACCCACTGTCGCCTCCCTTGCCGCGCGCATCCTCGCGGCCTCGCAGGAGAGCCTCACCTCTCAGCCTCCCCCCATCCTCCCGGTGCCGCGCTCCGGCCCGCTGCCTCTCTCCTTCGCTCAGCAGCGCCTCTGGTTCATCGACCAGCTCCAGCCCGGCAGCTCCATCTACAACATGCCCTCCTTCGTCCGGTTGGACGGGCATCTCGACATCCACGCGCTCCAGCTCAGCTTCGATGAACTCGTCCGCCGTCATGAAGCGCTCCGCACCACGTTCTTCGAGCTGGATGGGCAACCCTTCCAGCGCATCTCTCCCGTGGGCGAACTCCCGATGGTGCGCGTGGACCTCCGAGGCCTCGACGCGGAGACGTCTCACAGCGAGGTCCAGCGCAGATTGAAAGAGGAGTACCAGCGGCCCTTCGACCTCTCGACGGGTCCGCTCATCCGCGCTCAGGTCCTCGAGTTGAGCGACACCGAGCACGTGCTCGCGCTCAACATGCACCACGTCGTCTCCGACGGTTGGTCCATGGGCGTGCTCACCCAGGAGGTCGCCGCGCTCTACGACGCCTTCGCCCACGGCAGGCCGTCGCCCCTCGCGCCGCTCTCCATCCAGTACGCCGACTACGCCGTCTGGCAGCGTGACTGGCTCCAGGGTGCGGTGCTGGACCAGCAGCTCTCCTATTGGCGCAACCAGCTCACCGGGACTCCCTCGTTGGAGCTGCCCATCGACAAGGCGCGACCTCCGCTCCAGACGTTCCGAGGGTCCACGCTTCCGGTCTTCCTCTCGAAGGCCGTCTCGGAGCAGCTCAAGGCCCTTGGCCAGAGTGAAGGCGCTACACCGTTCATGCTGCTGCTCGCGGCGTGGCAGCTCCTGCTCTCCCGCTACTCGGGACAGGATGACATCGCCGTCGGCTCGCCCATCGCCGGCCGCCACCGCTCGGAAGTCGAAGGGCTCATCGGCTTCTTCATCAACACGCTGGTGCTGCGCGCGCGCGTCGACTCACGGGCGTCCTTCCTCCAGTTGTTGAGGCAGGTGAAGGAGTCCGCGCTGGGTGCCTATGCCCATCAGGACATTCCGTTCGAGCGACTCGTCGAGGAGCTTCAGCCCGCGCGTGACATGAGCCGCAGCCCGCTGTTCCAGGCGCTCTTCGTCCTCCAGAACACGCCCGAGTCCGCCGTCCAGAAGTCGGAGCTGACGCTCAGTCCGGTGGACCTGGGCAGCGTGGCGGTCACCGCCAAGTTCGAGCTTCAGTTGAACCTGACGGAGACGTCTGAAGGAGTCTTCGGTGGTCTGGGCTACAACTCCGACCTCTTCGAGCGCTCCACCATCGAGCGGATGGCTCGACACTTCGAGTTGCTCGTCGAAGCTCTCGTGGCGCGCCCCGACGTCCCGGTCCGCGCTCACGGAATGCTGACCATCGAGGAGCGGCACAACCTCCTCGTGGATTGGGCCACCGCTCCCGCGCACGTCTCGCCCGAGTCCACCCTGCCCGCCGTCTTCGCCGACGTCGTCGCACGTGCGCCCGACTCCGTCGCGCTCCTTTTCGGTGACACCTCCCTCACCTACCGTCAGCTCGACGAGCGCTCCAACCAGCTCGCCTGGCACCTGCGCTCCCTCGGCGTCCGCACCGACTCCCGCGTCGCCATCGCCATCGAGCGCTCCGCCGAACTCATCATCGCCCTCGTCGCCATCCTCAAGGCTGGCGCCGCCTACGTCCCCCTCGACACCCAATATCCGCGCGAGCGCATTGCATTCATGCTCGAGGACGCTCAGCCCCAGGTCCTCATCTCCACGCGGGCCGTCCTCGACAAGGTGCCCGCCGATGGCCTGACGTGCGTCCTCCTGGATGAGGTGTCGCTGACCAACAGCCCCACCGAAGCCCTGCCGTCGTCCGCGCTTCCCGAGTCGCTCGCCTATATCGACTTCACCTCCGGCTCCACCGGCAAGCCCAAAGGCGTTGGCTGCACCCACAGCGGCGTCATCCACACCCTCATCGGCGTCGACTTCACCCACCTCGGGCCCGAGCAGACCCACCTCCTCCTCGCTCCCATCTCCTTCGACGCCACCACCTTCGAAATCTGGGGCGCACTGCTCCACGGCGCGCGCCTCGTCGTCCTCCCGCCTCAGGCGCCCTCGCTCGAAGAGCTCTTCCAGACCGTCGCCCGCCATGGCGTCACCACGCTCTGGGCCACCAGTGGTCTGTTCTCCCAGCTCGTCGAGAGTCGCCTCCCCGCGCCTCCTTCACTCCAGCGCGTCCTCACTGGTGGCGACATCGTCTCGCCTCTCCATGTCCGACGCGCGTTGCAGGACTGGGGCATCTCCGTCACCAACTGCTACGGCCCGACCGAATCCACCGTCTTCGCCACGACCTTCCTGGTCGCTCGGCCCGAGGACGTTGGGGCAACGGTGCCCATCGGCAAGCCCACCAACGGCACCCGCCTGCTCGTCCTCGACTCCTCGCTTCAGCCCGTCCCCATCGGCATCACCGGTGAGCTCTTCATCGGTGGTGACGGCCTGGCTCGCGGCTACGTCGGCCAGCCTTCACTCACCGCGGAGCGCTTCATCCCGGACCCGTTCTCCTCCGTCCCTGGGGCGCGCCTCTATCGCTCCGGCGACCTCGTCCGCTGGAGCCACGACGGGACGCTCGCCTTCATCGGTCGCGCCGACGCGCAGGTGAAGGTGCGCGGCTTCCGCATCGAGTTGCCCGAAGTCGAAGCCGCGATGCTCACGCATCCATCCATCCGCGAGGCCATCGCCATCGCTCGCGAGGACGTCCCCGGCGACAAGCGGCTCGTCGGCTACTTCGTCGGCGACGACCTGGACGCCGTCTCCCTCCGAGCCTTCCTCAAGTCTCGGCTTCCTGAGTACATGGTGCCGTCGTCCCTGCTCCGCCTCGACGCGCTCCCTCTCACCTCCAACGCGAAGATTGACCGCAAGGCACTGCCTCCTCCCGAGGCCGTGCTCTCTGCTCCCTCCTCCACCTACGTCGCGCCGCGCACGCTCACCGAGGAGCTGCTCGCCTCCATCTGGGCGCAGGTCCTTCGCGTCCCACAGGTCGGTATCGAGGACGACTTCTTCGAACTCGGCGGCCACTCACTCCTCGCCATCAAGCTGATGGCGCGGATTCGCGAGCGCACAGGAGTCTCGCTCCCCGTCACCGCGCTCTTCCAGGGCTCCAGCATCGAGCGTCTGGCGCCATTCCTGGAGCAGCAGCAGGACGGCACGCGCGCCACGCCGAACCTCGTGCGCCTCGACTCGGGCACCTCCACCGAGCGCCCGTTGTTCCTGGTCCACGGAGGCGGCGGCAGCGCGCTGGGCTACACGGAGCTCGTTCGTCAGCTCGCGCCGAGCCGGCCCATTCACGGCCTCTCCGCGAGCGGCATTGATGGAGGCGAGTTGCCTCCCGCGTCCGTCGCGATTCTCGCGCGGGACTACCTCTCGCAGCTTCGCGCCGTACAACCCCATGGCCCCTACCTGCTCGCGGGCTGGTCCTTCGGCGGGCTCGTCGCCTATGAGATGGCGCGTCGGCTCCAGGCATCAGGCGAGCAGGTGGAGCTGCTGGCGATGATCGACAGCCATGCTCCCAAGCCGGAGCCGCGTCCGACACCGGATGCACTGTCGCAGCTCGCGGCCTTCGGACAGGTGCTCGGTCTGCCGTGGCGAGACCTCCCGGTGGACCCGGAGCGACTGGCCCGCCTCGAAGGCCGGGAGCGGCTCGCCTATCTGCTGGAGCTGACCCGCCGCGCCTCCACGCACGCCTTCGACCTGGACGTCGACGCGGCGGAGCGTCTCTTCGCGCTCTACCAGCGACTGAGCGAAGCCCAGCGCGGCTATGTGCCCACGGGCGCGCCGTATGAGGGGACCACCGTGCTCATCAAGGCCGCGACGCCGCTCCCGGGGCTCACCGTGACGGCGGACCTGGGCTGGGGCCCGTGGCTGGCCACCGCGCCGACGGTGCATGAGTCACCGGGAGACCACTACACGATGCTGCGCGCGCCGCACGTCACCACACTGGCCGAGCTGTTCGCTCGACTGCTCGCCGCGCTGAAGCGAGACGCCGCTTGATGTACGCGCGCTGCGCGGTCCCCCACGTCGGGGCTGCTAACGTCAGCAGGCCCGCTCCCGGAGTGGATGCTCTGGGGTGTCGGGCCCCGAGGGAGCACGCATCGTGATTGTCAGCATCGATGACCTGCGCCAGCGAGCAAGACGTCGGTTGCCCAGAACCGTCTTCGACTACGTGGAGGGCGCCGCCGACGACGGTTTCACCTCCGGTGCCAACCGACGCGGCTTCGACCGCTATCTCTTCCGAGCGCGGGCCCTGGTGGACGTGAGCGCGGTGGACCACTCCACCACGCTGCTCGGAGAGAATCTGGCCACCCCCATCATCCTGGGCCCCACGGGGCTCGCGGGGCTGCTCGCGCCTCGGGGCGAAGAGCTGGCCGCGAAGGCCGCGGCGAGCCGAGGCACCGTCTTCACCCTCAGCACCATGTCCATCGGAACCCTGGAGGAAGTGGCCGCCGCGGCGCCCTCCCCACTCTGGTTCCAGCTCTACGTCTGGAAGGACCGGAGCGTCACGCGTGCGCTGGTGGAGCGCGCGAAGGCGGCGGGTTATCGCGCGCTGTGCCTCACAGTGGACGTGCCCGTCATGGGCAACCGGGAGCAGGACCGGCGCAATGGCTTCACCCTGCCTCCTCGCGTCCAGTTCTCCAACGTGATGGACGTGCTGCGCCACCTGGGTTGGGTGCTGCGCATGTCAAAGAGCCCGCGAGCCACCTTCGGCAACTTCGTGGACCATCCTTCGCTGACCCGCACGGACGCGGTGGGTGTCGCGCGCTTCACCAACAGCCAGTTCGATCCTTCGGTGACATGGAAGGACGTGGAGTGGCTTCGCTCCATCTGGACCGGCCCGCTCGTGCTCAAGGGCATCACCTGCGCGGAGGATGCGCGACATGCCGTCTCGCTGGGTGTCGAGGCCGTCATCGTCTCGAACCACGGAGGCCGGCAGCTCGACTTCCTCCCGGGCGCCATCGACGTACTTCCGGAGGTGGTGGACGCGGTCGAGGGCCGAGCGGAGGTCATCCTCGACGGGGGCATCCGCCGAGGCTCCGACGTGGTGAAGGCCGTCGCCATGGGCGCACGCGCCTGCATGGTGGGTCGCCCGTTCCTCTACGGGCTGGCGGCGGACGGGCAGGCGGGCGTGGAGCTGTCGCTGGACATCCTCACCTCGGAGATTGACCGGACGCTCGCGCTGCTGGGTCGTCCGCGGCTCCGTGAGCTGGAGCGCTCCGCGCTGCGTGTCGATACCCCCGCGACCCTGGAACCCACCGCGTCCTCGCACCGACTGGAGACTTCCACCGTCACGAGGCGGGCGGGTGGGACAAGCGACACCTGAGTACCCCTCGGGACAAGGAGGTCAGGTTGACGGCGCGAGGTGACAGCCGTTAGCTTGCCGTTCCGTGTTGACGCCTTTCACTCCGATGGCCGCGCTGTTCCGCCGCTGCTGTCGGTCGTGTGCCTGTTGTGCCCTCTCGGGCCTGGGCTGTTGAAGCGCGCGCCGGAAGCCTCCTGATTCCCTCCGCGCCTCGCCTGGCCCCACCTCCGTCCCGAGGTCTGGGTCTGTTCCGTTGTTTCCCGCACACCGCTTCCCGACGCTCCCTCATGCACCTTCTCTCCACCCAGCCAGTCGCGACGCAGCAGGCGCCCCACGGAGCCCGCTGTGCGTGCTGTCTGGCGTGTGCGTGTGAGGTGTGTCCGCCGACAGGCGGGCCCCGAGCCCCGAGGAGCGGATAGCGGTTCCATCCCTTCTCCCCTGCTCGCGCGGCCCGCCCTCGAAAGAGGCGCGGGCCGTCTGCTTTTCAGCCCCTGGAGTCCACCGTGTCCGTCGTGCCGTCGTCTCCCGCACTTGGAATCGCTCGCGAACCCTCGGCCCTGCTCGCGGAAGCCGCGTCGCTCGAAGCCGCCACCACCGAGGAGATTCTCGCCTGGGTCGAGCAGCGGCTCGGCGCGCGCGCGGCCATCGCCTCGAGCTTCGGAGTGGAGGACATGGTCCTCATCGACCTGGCGCGCAAGCACGCGCCCAGCCTGCGCGTCTTCACCCTCGACACCGGTCGCCTGCCGTCGGAGACCTACGAGCTCATCGAGGTCGTCCGCAATCGCTACGGCATTCCCGTGGAGACCTACTTCCCGGAGCGAGCCCGCGTCGAGGCGCTGGAGTCGACCCAGGGCTACTTCTCGTTTCGCCGGAGCCTCGACGCGCGCAAGGAGTGCTGCGCCATCCGCAAGGTGGAGCCCTTGCGTCGCGCGCTGCAGGGACTGGACGGTTGGGTGACGGGGCTGCGCCGCGAGCAGTCCGCCAACCGCACCGAGGTCGCCATCGTCGAGCACGACCGCGACCATGGCGGGCTGCTCAAGCTCAACCCCCTGGCGGCCTGGAGCCGGCAACAGGTGTGGAGCTACATCCAGGCGAACGCCGTCCCGTACAACGCCCTGCATGACCGGGGCTACCCGTCCATCGGCTGCGCGCCGTGCACGCGCGCGGTGAAGCCGTACGAGGACGAGCGCGCGGGCCGGTGGTGGTGGGAGTCACGAGAGCACAGCGAGTGCGGACTGCACCGCGTTCGGTGACGCGGACTCCCGCCATGGCGACCTCTACCCCTATCGACTATCCCGTCTGCCTCCGGCTCGAGGGCCGCCGCGTCCTGCTGGTGGGCGGAGGCGCCGTGGCCGAAGGCCGGGCCCTGGCCCTGCTCGAAGCGGGCGCGCGGCTCCACCTGATAGCCCCTGACGTCACCGACACCCTCCAACGCCTGGCCGCCGAGGGACGTCTGGACTGGGAGCGCAGGGCCTACGCCTCCGGCGATGTACGCGGCCACGCGCTGGTGCTGGCCGCGACGGATGAGCCCGCCGTGAATCAACACCTGACGGCCGAGGCGCGTGAGCTGGGCTTGTGGGTGAACACGGCGGACGAGCCGGAGCTGTGCGACTTCACCCTGCCCTCGGTGGAGCGACGAGGCCCCATCACCGTCGCGGTCTCCACCGCCGGTCAGGCCCCCGCGCTGGCGCGCCACCTGCGCAGGGAGCTGGGGGCCCAGGTCGCGCCCCACCACGTCTGGCTGGCGAGGCTGAGTGGATGGCTGCGCCGACGGCTGCCTCGTGGTCCCCGGCGTCAGCGCCTGCTGAAGCAATTGGTGGAGGGAGAGCCTGGCGCGCTGCTCGCGCGCGGTGAGCGAGGGGCCGCGGTGGCTCGGCTTCGCTCGGAACTGAAGACCTTCAAGTCGTCTGGAGAGTTCACATGAAGGAGTCGTCGAGAGGGCGCGTGTACCTGGTGGGTGCGGGCCCTGGAGATCCAGAGCTGCTCACGCTGCGCGCGGCGCGCTTGCTGCGAGAGGCGGACACGGTGGTGCATGACCGGCTCATCCACCCCGGAGTGCTGGAGCACGCGCGTCCGCACGCCCGGCTCATCTACGTGGGCAAGGAAGGTGGGGGCGAGTCGGTACAACAGGAGGCCATCCACGCGGTGCTCATCGCCCAGGCACGGCTCGGCCGCACCGTGGTTCGCCTCAAGGGCGGAGACCCGTTCGTCTTCGGTCGCGGCGGGGAGGAGGCCCTGGCGCTGGAGGCCGCGCGCATTCCCTACGAGGTGGTGCCCGGCATCTCCTCGGGCATCGCGGTGCCCGCCTCGGCGGGTATTCCCGTCACCCATCGGGACATGTCCGGCGAGGTGACCTTCGCCACGGCGTTCCGCGCGGGGGGAGCGCCCGACTGGGGCTTCCTCGCACGCGCCCAGACGCTGGTGCTGTTCATGGCGGGAAACCGCCTGGAGGAGACGACGGCGGCCCTGGTCACCGCGGGTCGCGCGGCCTCCACGCCCGCCGCCCTGGTGGAAGCAGGCACCTGGGAACACCAGCGCGTGGTGGAGGCCACCCTGGGCACCGTCGCCCAGGAGGCGCGCAAGGCCGGACTGGGCTCTCCCTCGCTGCTGGTGGTGGGCGAAGTCGTCGCGCTGCGCGCTCGGCTCCCTTCGCTCGCGGCGAGGAATCACACGGCGACGGGAGACTCCGTCCCCCGGTTCGCGGAGGCGGGACATGACTGACACGACCCATGCACGCTCCACGCACCTGGAGGAGCTTGAAGCAGAGAGCATCCACATCCTCCGCGAGACGGTGGCGGAGTTCGCCAACCCGGTGATGCTCTACAGCATCGGCAAGGACTCGCAGGTGCTGCTGCACCTGGCGCGCAAGGCCTTCCACCCCGCGCCCCTGCCCTTCCCGCTGCTCCATGTCGACACGACGTGGAAGTTCCGGGACATGTACGCGTTTCGCGACGCCTTCATCGCGCGACACGGTCTGCGGCTGCTCGTCCATCAGAACCACAAGGCGCTCGCCGAGGGCATCAACCCCTTCGACCACGGCAGCCAGAAGTACACGCACGCGATGAAGACGCAGGCGCTGCTCGAAGCGCTCGCGCTGCACGGCTTCGACGCCGCCTTCGGTGGAGCCCGCCGCGATGAGGAGAAGTCCCGGGCCAAGGAGCGCGTGTTCTCCTTCCGGGACAAGCATGGCCAGTGGGACCCGCGCCGGCAGCGGCCAGAGCTGTGGAACCTCTTCAACGGCCGCGTGGACGCGGGCGAGAGCATGCGCGTCTTCCCCCTGTCCAACTGGACGGAGCTGGATGTGTGGCACTACGTCCTGCGCGAGAAAATCCCGGTGGTGCCGCTCTATTTCGCCGCCGAGCGCCCCGTCATCGACCGGGGTGGCACGCTGCTGATGGTGGATGACGAACGCATGCGCCTGCGCGCCGGGGAGCGGCCCACGCTCCGGCGGGTGCGCTTCCGGACGCTCGGCTGCTACCCGCTCAGCGGAGCCATCGAGTCATCCGCCACCACGGTGGAGGCCGTCATCCACGAGATGGTCCACGCACGTCAGTCCGAGCGCCAGGGCCGACTCATCGACCACGACGAAGAAGGCTCCATGGAGCTGAAGAAGCGCGAGGGGTACTTCTGATGGACACCGCACTCCAGGCCGTTGCGCAACCCGACATCCAACGACTCCTCGACGAGCACTCCAACCGGGCGCTGCTGCGGCTCGCGGTGGTGGGCTCGGTGGACGATGGCAAGTCCACGCTCATCGGCCGACTCCTCTTCGAGTGTGACGGACTCTTCGAGGACCAGATCTCCGCGGTGCGACGTGCCAGCGCGAAGCGGGCCGCCGCCCGGACGGAGCTTCCTCCAGAGCTGCTGGTGCAGGGGCTCAAGGCCGCGGCGGGCGCGGGTGACGAGGAGGAGCTGGACTTCTCCCTCTTCACCGACGGCCTGCGCGCCGAGCGCGAGCAGGGCATCACCATCGACGTGGCGTACCGGTACCTGTCCACGGCGCTGCGGAAGATCATCATCGCCGACACGCCAGGACACCTTCAGTACACGCGCAACATGGCCACGGGTGCCTCCACGGCGGACGCGGGCGTCATCCTGGTGGACGCGAGACTCGGCGTCCTGCCGCAGACGCGGCGCCACGCGTACATCGCCTCGCTGCTGGGCATCCCCTACCTCGCGGTGGTGGTGAACAAGATGGACCTGGTGGGCTACGAGCGCGCGACGTTCGAGCGCATCGGCTCCGAGCTGGTGGACTTCGCGCGCACGCTGGGCTTCGAGGGCGTGCGCCTGTTCCCCGTCAGCGCCAGCCGGGGCGACAACATCACCCGCCTCAGTCCCCGCACACCCTGGCACGAGGGCGGCACGCTGCTGGGCTGGCTGGAGTCGCTTCCTCACCAGCGAAGGCTCGACGGCGCGCCCTTCCGCTTCCCCGTCCAGTACGTGCTGCGGCCCCATCAGGACTACCGGGGACTCGCGGGCCAGGTGGCCTCCGGCACGGTGCGCGTGGGAGACGAGGTGCAGGTGCTGCCCTCGGGTCGCAGGACGCGCGTGGAGGCCATCGACACCTTCGACGGCGCCAAGGAGGAAGCCTCCGCGACGGACTCCGTCACACTGCTGCTCACGGACGACGTGGACGCCAGCCGAGGCGACCTGCTCGCCCACGTGGACCAGCCGCCCCTGGCACTACAACACCTGGACGCGATGCTGGTGTGGTTCGGTGAGCAGCCGCTGGACGTGACTCGCCGCTACCTGGTGAAGCAGACCACGCGCACTGCACCCGCGCAGTTCGAGCGTGTGCTCTGGCGCAAGGAGCTGGAGACCCTCTCGGAGGTGCCCTCGGAGTCGCTGGCGCTCAACGACATCGGCCGCGTCCGGCTGGTGTGCCGCCGGCCCCTGTTGTGCGACCCGTACCAGGAGAACCGGCGCACGGGGGCTTTCATCGTCATCGACGCGCTCACCCACGACACCGTGGGCGCGGGCATGGTGCTGGGCCCCGCGGAGTCCACTTCGCGCGCCGGTGCGCCGCTCGTCACGAGCGCCGAGCGACACGGACGGCTGGGCCAGGTCGGCGCCGTCGTCCTGCTTCCCGCCACATCCGAGGCGGCCAGTCGCGCGTTCGCGCTGGAGCGTGAGCTGTTCAACCTGGGCCGCCATGTCGCCACCGTGCCCGGGGATGTGGAAGTGGCCCTGGCCCTGGCGCGCGCGGGCTTGTTCGCCCTCGTCTACGCGGAGGCGCCCCAGGTCCGGCGTGCGCTGCGAGAGGAAGCCCATGACGCGGGCACGGGCTGGTGGGAGCTGGACGACGCGGAGGTCCCGGAGCAGTGGGCGCGACGCCTGACCGCGCCACGGGAGGACGCGACATGAGCGCCTCCTCCCCAGGCAATCTCACCCTGTCCCCGCCTCCTTTCATCGGTGCATTGCTGGGCGCGGAGAAGGGCACGTTGCTGCTGGAACTGGTGGCGGGGCTGGACCCGACGGCGCTTCATTGGCTGAGTGGTTACGCCGCGGGCCTCGCGGCACGCCCCGGTGCGGTCTCCACGGCGGCGACCGTCGCGATGGCTCCCACGGCGACACCCGCCGCGCCCCTCACCATCGTCTACGGCACGCAGACGGGAAACAGCCGGCTGATCGCCGAGCGACTCAAGCACCAGACGGAGAGCGCGGGCCTTCCCGTGCGCATCATCCGGGCCAGTGAGTACCCGGTGCGAGAGCTGGCACGCGAGAAGCTGCTGGCCGTGGTCATCAGCACGCAAGGAGACGGAGACCCTCCCGACGACGCGCGTGGGTTCTGCGAGCACCTGCTGGGCAAGCGCGCTCCCCGACTGGAGGGCCTGAGCTACGCGGTGCTCGGACTCGGGGACACCAGCTATCCGAAGTTCTGCGAAGTGGGGCGGGCACTCGACGCGCGACTGGCGGAGCTGGGTGCCACGCGACTGGTGGAGCGCGCCGACTGCGACCTGGACTTCGAGCCCATCGCCACGGGCTGGTTGGACCAGACGCTCGCTCGCGCTCGCGAGGCGCTCGAACCGCGCACGCCCTCTGTCGCCACCGTCGTCCCGCTGCGAGGCGCCACGGCCACACCTACCGTGGGAAAGGAAGCCCCCTTCGCCGCGACCGTGCTGGTCAACCAGCGCATCACCGGACGGGGCGCGCTCAAGGACGTCCGCCACGTTGAAATCTCCCTCGAAGGCTCCGGTCTGGAATACGCGCCGGGCGACGCGTTGGGGGTGTGGGCACCCAATCCACCGGAGCTGGTGGACGCCGTCTTGAGGCAGCAGCGACTGGATGGCGCGGAGCCGGTGACGCGCGACGGGAAGACACTCCCGCTGGCGGTGTGGCTCTCGGAGGGACTGGAGCTGACGCGCCTGAGCCGGCCCTTCCTGGAGCGACACGCCACGCTCGGCGCGAGCACCGCGCTCCAGTCCGTGCTGACGCCCACGGGCGCGGAGGCCTTCCGCGCGCTGCTGAAGAGTCATCAGGTCATCGACGTGCTTCGCCAGCACCCCGCGCCGTGGAGCGCGAAGGAACTGGTCCTCGCGCTGCGCAAGCAGACGCCCCGGCTGTACTCGATTGCCTCCAGTCCCAAGCGCGTGGGCGAGGAGGCACACCTCACGGTGGCGGTGGTCGACTACACGGCCTTCGGCGAGCGCCACCTCGGCGCCGCGTCGTCTCACCTTTCCACGCGAGGGGCGGACGCGGACTCGGTGCGGGTCTTCGTGGAGCGCAACGAGCGCTTCCGGCTGCCGGAGGACACGGACCGGGACGTGGTGATGATTGGCCCCGGCACAGGCGTGGCGCCCTTCCGGGCCTTCGTGCAGGAGCGCGCGGAGGTCGGCGCGCGCGGACGCAACTGGCTGTTCTTCGGAGAGCAGCACTTCCGCAGCCAGTTCCTCTACCAGTCGGAGTGGCAGGAGGCGTTGAAGAAGAAGACGCTCCACAAGCTCTCGCTCGCCTTCTCCCGCGACACGGCGGCGAAGGTCTACGTCCAGCACCGGCTGCGCGAGGCGGGCAAGGAACTCTACACCTGGCTGGAAGGCGGCGCCCACCTCTACGTGTGCGGCGATGCCCAGCGCATGGCACCGGATGTCCACGCGGCCCTGGTGGACGTCGTCGCCGAGCACGGTGGCCGCGGCCGAGAGGACGCCGAGGACTGGCTCAAGACGCTGCGTGACGAGCGGCGCTACCTGCGTGACGTCTACTGAATCCTTCTGACTGTGAGCAATGACATGAGCACCCAGCCCAAGCCCCTCTCCGAAGTGGAGCACATCAAGGCGAACAGCCGCCTTTTGCGCGGAACGCTGGCGGAGAGCCTGGCGGACCCGGTGACGGGCGCCATCTCCACGCCGGACACCAGCCTCATCAAGTTCCACGGCAGCTACCAGCAGGATGACCGGGACCTCCGCGAGGAGCGTCGCCAGCAAAAGCTGGAGCCGGACTACAGCTTCATGCTGCGCACCCGGCTCCCCGGGGGCGTCTGCACCGCCGCGCAGTGGCTCGTCATGGACGGGCTGGCGCGAGAGCACGCCAACGGCACCCTGCGAATCACCACGCGGCAGGCCTTCCAACTGCACGGCATCCTCAAGGGCGACCTCAAGCCGACGATTGCGCGCATCAACGCCGCCCTCATCGACACGCTGGCCGCATGCGGCGACGTCAACCGCAACGTGCTGTGCAATCCCAACCCGGTGGACACCCGCGTGCATGAAGTGGTGTACGGCTGGGCGGTGCGCCTGTCCGAGCACCTGCTGCCCAAGACTCGCGCGTACTACGAGCTCTGGTTGGACGAGGAGAAGGTGGCCGGCGGCGAGGAGGAGCCCCTGTACGGCGCCACCTACCTGCCCCGGAAGTTCAAGGCCGCCGTCGCGGTGCCGCCCGAGAACGACGTGGACCTGTTCGCGCAGGACCTGGGCTACATCGCCATCATCGAGGACGGCGTCCTCCAGGGTTTCAACGTCGCGGTGGGCGGCGGCCTGGGCGCGACCCACGGTGACGCCAACACCTTTCCCCGGCTGGCGGATGTGCTGGGCTTCGTGCCTCCCGAACAGATGCTCGCGGTGGCCGAGGAGGTGCTGAAGATTCATCGTGACTACGGAGACCGGGGCAACCGCAAGCGCGCGCGCCTGAAGTACGTCCTGGAGGACCGGGGCGTCGCCTGGTTCACCGAGGAACTGGAGCGCCGCCTCGGCTTCAAGCTGGAGCCCACGCGGCCCTTCACCTTCGAGCACAACGGAGACCGCTTCGGCTGGAGGGAGGGCCACGACGGGCGCTGGCACCTGACGTTGCATCTGGACAGTGGCCGCGTGGCGGACCGGCCCGGCGCGCTCCACCTCACGGGGCTGCGCGAGATTGCCCAGGTGCATGCCGGCGACTTCCGGCTGACCCCCAATCAGAACCTCGTCATCGCGGGAGTGCCCCCGGAGTCCAAGGAGCACATCGACGCGCTCGTCCGGGCCCATGGACTGGAGAGCTTCCGGACCGCCAGTCCGCTGCGGCGCAACGCGCTCGCCTGCGTGGCCCTGCCCACGTGCGCCCTCGCCATGGCCGAGGCGGAGCGCTACCTGCCGACCTTCGTGGAGCGCGTGGAGGGCCGCCTTCAGGCACATGGCCTCCAGGACGCCAACATCCTGCTGCGCATCACCGGCTGCCCCAACGGCTGCGCGCGCCCCTACCTCGCGGAGATTGGCCTCGTGGGCAAGGCCCCCGGTCGCTACAACCTCCACCTGGGCGGGGATGCCCGGGGCCAGCGCCTCAACCGACTGGTCCGGGAGAACATCGACGAGGCGACCATCCTCTCAGTGCTGGAGCCACTGTTCGCGGCGTATGCGAGCGAGCGACAGCAGGGTGAGGGCTTCGGCGACTATCTGGTGCGGGCGGGGCACGTCCCCGCGCCTCCGTCCCGCACACCTCAAGCCGCCTGAGCGACGCGCTCACTCACGCGCCGAACCAGCCACGCTGGCGGGCCTCTTCCAGACGGCCCTCCAGGTACTCCCACAGGGCGGGGCACCCCGCCTGGATGGGGGGCGCGATGCGGGCCACCACCCTCGCGTGGCTGATGCCGTTCTCCCGCCAGCTCTGTCCCTCGTTGGAGAGGTTCAGCAACACCGGCATCGCACGGTCCACCGCGTTCGCGTACCGGGACTCGGGAGTCTCCGCCTGCTCGAACTCCTTCCAGAGCGCGAGGAATGCAGGGCCCTGGGGCGCGGGCAACAAACCGAAGATGCGCTCCACCGCGGCCAGCTCCGCGGCCTTGCGCTCCTTCCACCCGCCCTCCACGAACGCCAGCGTGTCGCCGGTGTCGATTTCGCCCACGTCATGCACCAGCAGCATCCGAACCACGCGGTCCTGGTCAATCCCAGGTGGAGCATGGTGGGACAGGGAGAGGGCCAGCATGGCCAATTGCCAGCTGTGCTCCGCGGAGTTCTCGTAGCGAGCAAGGCCCAACGGTTTGACCTTGCGCGTGACACCCTTGAGCTTGTCCAGCTCCAGGATGAAGCCGATGACCTGTTGCATTCCGTCGCCGTGAGCCATCCCTGGATTGTTCCCCACCCCCCAGGCCCGCTCAACTCCAGAAGCGCCACCCCGAGGAATCAGGGAATGACCTTCGCGCGGCGGAAGTCATCGAAGAGGCGCAGGAACATCGCCTCGGTGTCGACGAACTCGTGGAAGCCGAAGCGCCGCGCCTTGGTGCCGTCGGCGAACATGTCGTAGTCCCACGAGAAGACGAAGTCGCCGAAGCGCCAGGAGGACACGTCCTGGTAGGAGTGGCCCGCCAGCCCGTGCTTCTCCGTCATCGCCTTCCAGAGCGGCGCCTTGTCCGCCATGACGACGTCGAGCGACATCTGCAGCGGAGGCGCCACCTCCAACCCGAAGTAGCGGGCAATCTTCGGCCACAGCTCGCTCCAGCGGAACAGGTCCCCGTTGTTGATGTTGAACGCCTGGTTCGCGCAGCGCGCATCCGTCGCCGCCCACACCGTCGCCTTCGCGAGCAGCCCCGCGTCGGTCATCTCCAGCAGCGAGTGATACGCACCGGGCTTGCCAGGGAAGCGCAGCGGCAGCCCCAGCTCCTTGGAGATGGACGCATAGACGGCAATCACCAGGGCCAGGTTCATCGGGTTGCCGAGCGCGACGCCGCCCACCACCGACGGACGCAGCGCGGTCCACGTCCACGCCTTGCCCTTCTGCCGCTGCTCCAGGAAGCGCTGCTGGTCCACGTTGAACTCGGGCGGCATGTGGTCCGGGTCTGTCTCCCGGGCCGGCGTCTTGAAGGGCCCCAGGTGCGCGCCGTAGACCTTGTAGCCCTGCATGAGACTGACGTGGCGCAGGCCCGCGGCCACCGGCTCGATGGCGTCCACGACGTTGACGAGCATCGCCAGGTTGGGCGCGACAAGCTCCGCCCACGTCGGCCGCTCCTGGTACGCGGCGTAGAAGATGTGCGTCACATGGCCCAGGTTCGCCAGCTTCACGCGGCAGTCTTCCGCGTCGAGCAGGTCCACCTGCACGTGCCGCACGCGCTCGGAGGAAGGGCCGCCTCGCCGGGACAGGCCGATGACCTCCCAGTCACCCAGCGACTCGAGGTGCTCGATGAGGTTGCGACCGATGACACCCTGCGCGCCCACCACGAGGGCGACCTTGTTGACCGTGCTCATGACACTCCTCCTTGCAGCATTCGTTCGTTGGGAGCGCCGAGGCGGCGCTCGCGGGACTCCAGGCGCAGCGCCAGGAGGACGATGAAGATGGCGGACACCGGCACCAGCGCCGACACCCACGTGACGGCGCCCAGGCCCGGGCCGCGGTCGATGATGACGCCACCGAACCAGGCGCCCAGCGCGTTGCCCAGGTTGAAGGCTCCGATGTTGAGGCTCGACGCGAGGCTCTGACCGGCCCCTTCGGCCTTCTCCAGCACCCACATCTGAAGCGGCGGCACCGTGGCGAACGCGGCGGCGCCGAAGAGGCCGATGGCGATGACCGTGAGGACGCGGTCATGCAGGACGAACGTCATCCCGAACAGCACCAGCGCCAGCACCGCGAGGCTGCCGAGGATGGACGGCACCAGCCGCCGGTCCGCGAGCTTGCCGCCCACGAGGTTTCCCACCACCAGCCCACCGCCGAAGACGAGCAGGATGGGAGACACCGCCGTCGGTGAGAAGCCGCTGAGCCGCGTCAGGATGGGCGCGATGAAGGTAAACACGGTGAACACCCCGGCGAAGCCGAGCACCGTCGTCAACAGTCCCAGCAACACCGGCCGCCGTCCCAGGGCCCTCAAATCAGCGCGCCAGTCGTTCGCCTCTTGCGACGCCTCGTCACGCGGTACGAACAGCGCAATCACCGCCACGGCGAGCAGGCCAATCAGCGCCACGGCCCAGAACGTCGAGCGCCATCCGAGCGACTGCCCCAGCCACGTGCCCAGCGGCACACCGAGGATGTTCGCCACCGTCAGGCCGGTGAACATGATGGCGATGGCCGACGCGCGCTTGTCCACCGGCACCAGGCCCGTGGCCACCACGGAGCCCACGCCGAAGAACGTGCCGTGGGAGAGCGCGGTCAACACCCGCGCGGCCATCAGCGTGCCGTACGTGGGCGCCAGCGCGCAGCCGATGTTGCCCAGCGTGAAGATGACCATCAACCCCAGCAGCACGTGCTTGCGGGACCAGCGCCCCGTCAACACGGTCAGCACCGGGGCGCCGGCCACGACGCCCAGTGCGTAGCCGGAGATGAGCAGGCCCGCCGTGGAGATGGAGACCCCCAGGTCCGTGCCCACCTCCAGCAACAAGCCCATGATGACGAACTCCGTGACGCCGATTCCAAAGGCGCCCGCGGTCAATGCGAACAAGGCCAGCGGCATGATTCGCGGCCCTCCCGTGAAGAAGTTGGATGGGGCCTTGTATGGACGGGGCGAATTCGCTGCGGTAGAGCGACGTGCGGAATAGGACTTGTGAGTTCGGCTCACCATGGCTCGCCTGGACGTCAATCGCTTCGGAGAGATGGAAGTCTTCGTGAAGGTGGTGGAGCTGGGAGGCTTCTCCGCCGCGGCGCGAGCCTTCCGGATGACCCCCTCCGCGGTGAGCAAGCTGGTGGCCCGGCTGGAGCAGCGGTTGGGGGCTCGGCTGGTCAATCGCTCCACGCGCGCGCTCCAGCTCACGCCGGAAGGCTGCGGCTTCTATGAACGCAGCGTGCGAATCCTGGGTGAGCTCGACGAGGCGGAGCGCGGTGCCGCCGCGAGCGACGAGCCCAGTGGGCGACTGCGCATCAACACCAACCCGGCCTTCGGGCGCTGCATCCTCATCCCCCTGCTCCCCGGCTTCTTCGCCCGATATCCGTCGGTGACGGTGGACCTCACGCTGACGGACAAGCTCATCGACCTGCTCGATGACCGCACGGATGTGGCCATTCGCCACGGGCAGCTCAAGGACTCCCAGCTCACCGCGCGCAGGCTCGGTGAGACGCGGATGGTCATCGTCGGCTCGCCGGACTACCTGAAGCGCCAGGGCGTGCCGAAGACTCCGGGCGAGTTGGCGTCACACAACCGGCTGGGCTTCAGCTACGCGCGCGCCATCGAGGGCTGGCCCCTGACGGAGTCCTCCTCGCAGCTCTCGCTGTCCCCGGTCGGCAACATCCAGGCGAGCGACGGTGAAGCGCTGCGACAACTGGTGCTGGCCGGAGTGGGCCTGGCACGGCTCGCGCGCTTCCAGGTGAAGGACGACCTGGACGAGGGCCGCCTCGTGGCCGTGCTGGAGGAGCACAACCCCGGCGACACGGAGGTCATCCATGCCCTCTTCCTCAGCCAGGGCGGACACCTGCCCGCGCGCGTGCGCGCCTTCGTGGACCACCTCACCACGCACGTGCGCCTGCCCTGACGGGCGACGACGCGCTCAGCTTCGCGCCAGCGCCTCGGCGAGCCTGGGCAGCACGTCTCCAGCGCTCGCTTCCACGCGAAGGTCCGCCAGCTCCACGCCACGACACTCGCCCAGGTTGAGGATGGCGATGGGCACGTGGCGCTCCGCGGCGCGGACGAGGAAGCGATAGCCGGAGTAGATGGCGAGCGACGAGCCCACCACCAGCAGCGCGTCCCCTTCTTCCAGCAAGGCGAACGCCTCCGTCACCGTGGGCGCGGGCACGTTGTCGCCGAAGAACACCACGTCCGGCTTCAGCGTCCCGCCACAGCGCACGCAAGCGGGCACCTGGAAGGACTGGAGCGCCTCCGACGACAGCTCCGCGTCACCGTCCGGCCGAAGCTCCAGCACCTGGTGGGAGAAGTCCGGGTTGAGCGCCAGCAGTCGCGCCTGCAGGTCGACACGCGCCTCCTGCGCCGCACAGTCCAGACAGCGCACGCGAGCCAGCGCGCCGTGCAACTCGATGACGCGCGAGCTGCCCGCGGCGTGGTGCAACCGGTCCACGTTCTGGGTGATGAGGCCGGGGACATGTCCACCCTGCTCCAGCGCGGCCAGCGCCCGGTGCGCGGGGTTCGGGTGGGCGGAAGCGAAGCGGGGCCAGCCGAGCAGACTCCGGGCCCAGTAGCGGGCCCGCACCTCGGGGCGCTGGAGGAACTCCCGGTGCTGGATGGGATTGCGCGCCCGGGCACGCGTGCCCGGCCCGCGATAGTCCGGGATGCCTGACTCGGTGC
Organism: Myxococcus sp. CA051A; assembly: GCF_013336705.1. Classification (NCBI taxonomy): domain Bacteria; kingdom Pseudomonadati; phylum Myxococcota; class Myxococcia; order Myxococcales; family Myxococcaceae; genus Myxococcus; species Myxococcus sp. CA051A. The sequence goes on from NZ_JABUMS010000019.1 coordinate 19,100, forward strand.
TGCAACCCGCGCCGGTGAGCACCACGGTGCGCCGTCCGCGCAGCAACGAAACCAGGGCGTCCACATCCTGGGCGGCCCCGGGAACGGGCGACGTCTGCGACAGAGGGGTCATGGCGGCCTAGGTATAATGGCCTCCCCGGCGGCTTGCCCAGACTCCCTGTCGGGCCCCCACCGCGACGCCCACCTCGCGGGCCAGGCCGGCGGTCGGGCCTCTGCTCGGCGCCCGTGTTAGAGTGGGCATCAGGGGCCAGTTCCGAGGAAGTACATGTACGCGTTGGTTCTTGTCCTGTTCTTCGCCTCCCAGGCTCCGGCCTCGGCGACCGAGCAGCCCCCTTTCCACGGCGCCCCCGGGCTTCAGGCCGCGTATGAGCAGGCTGACGCGGCCTTGCGGAACGACCAGCCGGAAGAGGCGTTGCGCAACTTCCACCGCTTGCTCGCGGATGCACCCAAGCATCCCGCGACGCACTGGCTCCACGGGCGGCTGCGCCTCAAGCGAGGCCATTTCGCCGAGGCCGAGACGGCGCTGAGTCAGGCGCTCGCGCGCGGCATCGACCCGAGGCATCGCGAGGAGGTCGAAGGTCAGCTCGACGCCGTCCGACGGCACCTGTCGGCCATGGAGGAAGCGCGCCTGGGGATGTCGTCGGAGCACGGCGTGAACGCTCACGACCCGGAGTCGCTCTTCGACGCGGGGATTCGCTCCCTCGAGGCGGGCGAGGTCGAGGGTGCGCTGGCCCATGCACGGCGACTGACGGCGCTCGCGCCCTGGAATGGCGAGGGCCATGCGCTGCTCGCCGTGATTCTGGAGACCCGGGGAGACAACGAGGCCGCGCGGGAAGCGGCCCGGCGAGCCCGTGAACTGGGCGCCACCCAGGGACTGCTGCGGGTCGTCGAGGAGCGGTTCGAGGACCGGCGCAGGGGGTGGCTGCTGGTGGGGATTCCCCTCGGGATGGCGCTGTTCCTGGGGTTGGGGCTGCTGCTCTCCTGGCTCGCGGGCCGAGCGTTGTCCTCGGCGCAGTTGGGCCGGCTCCAGGCGAGCGACCTGCACCTGCTGCGCGAGGAACAGACCGCGAGCGAGCGACTGGTGGACCGGATCTACATCGCGGTGCTCTGGTTCTCGTCCCTGCTGTTCTACGTCGCCGTGCCGATGATGGTGGTGCTGACCCTGGCCGTGTTCGGAGGACTGCTCCTCGCCATGGCCATGATGCCCGTCATCCCGGTGAAGCTCCTGTTCATCGGGGTGATTGCCTGCCTCGGTGGAATCATTGGCATCTTCCGGGGCCTGTTCTTCCGTGACACCCAGCCAGACGAAGGCCGCGCGCTGAAACGCGAGGAGGCCCCGCGCCTCTTCGCCGCGCTGGAGGAAGTGGCGGACGTCGCGAAGTCGCGCAAGGTGGACCGCGTCCTCATCGACGCGGGCACGGGAATCGGCGTGAGTGAGCGAGGAGGACGGCTGAGGGTGCTGCTGGGACGTGGTGAGCGAGTCCTCCAACTGGGGCTGGGCGTCGTGCGACTGCTCACGGTCTCCGAGCTCAAGTCCATCCTCGCGCACGAGTATGGCCACTTCTCCCATGGCGAGACGCGGCTGACTCCCATCATCGGTCGCATCCAGATCCAGATGGTCCGCATGCTCCACGCCATCCAGGCGGCGGGCTGGGCCTCCATCAATCCGGTGTGGTGGTTCCTGCGCACGTACTTCTTCGTCCACCTGCGCATCACCGCCGGGCACGGACGCCGCAGGGAGCTGCTCGCGGACCGGGTGTCCGCGCTCGCCTATGGCGGCGACACCTTCGCTCGCGCGCTGACGAAGGCGGTGGAGGGCAGTGACGCGTTCAAGCGCGGAATGAGCGTGACGGTGGGTCTGCGCGCCACGGGAAGGCCCACGAAGGACCTGTTCCACACCATCGACGTGGTGGCCCGGGACACGCCGCTCGAGTTCCAGGCGTTCATGCATGCGCAGCTCTTCGCGTGCCCCGTGGACGCGTACGACACCCACCCGCCTCCGTCCGAGCGCATCGAACGCGTGGCGGGCCTCCCTGGCCACCGCCCTGTCGAAGACACGTCCGCGCTGACACTGTTCGCCGATGGCGAAGCGCTCACGGACGAGCTGGGCGGCGAGCTGCTTTCGAACCTGGAGAACACGCTGGAGGGTCAGGGCCATGAGGCAGCCCCGCCCGTGGACGTGACGGACGAGGAGCGGGACCGCCTGGCCGCCGCCCTCGCCCTGCACCATGCGGCAGTCGTCCTGGGAGAACACCAGCACCCGGTCGCCTATCCCCTGCTTCAGGAGTCGGTGGGTCGACTCGAGCAGACCGCCGGTGAAAAACACCCGTATCTGGTGCCCCTGCTCACGGACCTGTCGAGGCTCCACGTCGAGCACCAGGCGCTCGACGCCGCGAGGCACGCGCTCCAGCGCGCCATCGACATCGTCCAGTCCCGGCCGGACCACGTGCGGCAAGAGGTGGATGCACTCAACGTGTTGCTGTCGGAGATTCCCCACGACACCAGAGCTGAGTCCCGCACCGCCTGAACCTCCGCAAGGAGCGAGCATCCGTGGTAGACGCCTTCCGCATGCCGAACTGGCAATGGAAGGCGTTCTCGGAGCTGACGTTGGACGAGCTGTATGACGTGCTCGCCCTGCGCCAGGAGGTGTTCATCGTGGAGCAGAAGTCGCTCTACCTGGACGTGGACGGGCTGGACCGGAGCGCCCTCCACCTCCTCGCCTTCGAGGACGCAGGCCCTCAGTCCTTCCTCGCAGCCTATCTGCGCATCCTCCCACCCGACGTGAAGTTCCCCGGCGCCTCCAGCCTGGGCCGCGTGGTGACGTCACCCAGGGCGCGAGGGCGTGGACTGGGACGAGAGCTGACGGCGCGAGGCATCACCCGGCTCGAAGCCCTCTACCCCGACGCGGACATCCGCATCTCCGCGCAGGACTACCTGCGGGCCTTCTACACAAGCCTCGGCTTCGTCGCCGAGGGTGACATCTACGACGAGGACGGCATCCCTCACGTCGAGATGGTCCGCCGCCCCCGACGCTGAGCAACGCCGCGTACACGCGCGACTGGAGCGCCTCACGCTACGTGTGACAGGCGCCGTGGTTTTCGCGCCCCCTGAAGCTCAAGGGGATGCCGTTGCTGGAGGCTCCGCGTCAGCGACCCGGAGGAGGTGTTCGGTGCCGTCCACTCGCACCGGACACTCGAAGCCCACCGGACGCCCGTCGGAGCCCGCGTCCGCCGCGAGACTCGGACCGGACAGAAGGGACAGCGCAAGCACCATCACTGAGCGGACCGTACGGCGAATCGAAGGGAGGGGCATGCGGTGACTCCCAATGTGTCGCTGAAATGTCCCAGACATACACTCCGGGCACAACCGCTCGCCAACCGCGGCCCCTCCACCGCGCGCTGACACGGGCGGACTACAGCTTGCGCAACCGCACGCGCTTCACCTTGTGGTCCGGTCCCTTGAGCAGGATGAGCCGGGCGCGCGAGCGAGTGGGCGCGATGTTCTGCGCCAGGTTGGGGCCATTGATGTCGCCCCACACGGACTCGGCCATCGTCACCGCCTCGTCCTTCGTCAGGTCGGAGAAGCGGCGGAAGTAGCTGCGCTCGTCGCGAAACGCCGTCTGCTGGAGCCGCAGGAAGCGGTCGACATACCAGCGGCGGATGTCCTGCTCGCTCGCATCCACGTAGATGGAGAAGTCGAAGAAGTCCGACAGGAAGGTGTGCGGCACCCGCTGTCCGGTGGCGCCGGACTGGAGCACGTTGAGCCCTTCCAGGATGAGGATGTCGGGCTGGCGGATGACCTTCGCCTCGTCGGGAACCACGTCGTAGACGAGGTGCGAGTAGACCGGCGCCGACACCTCTGGACGTCCCGCCTTCAGCTCCGCGAGCAGGCGCACCAGCGCGCGCCGGTCATAGCTCTCCGGAAAGCCCTTGCGCTTCATCAGCCCACGCTCGGTGAGGACGCGGTTGGGAAAGAGGAAGCCGTCCGTGGTGACCAGCTCCACGCGAGGATGGTCCGGCCACCGGCCGAGCAGGGCCTGGAGGATGCGGGCCGTGGTGCTCTTGCCCACCGCCACGCTGCCAGCGATGGCGATGATGAACGGCACCTTGCTCGTGGAGCCCCCCAGGAACGCCTGCTGCTCCATCCACAGCCGCTGGGCCGCGGCCACCTGGAGATTGAGCAGCCGGGACAGGGGCAGGTAGACGTCGGAGACCTCCTCCAGGTCCAGGTGCTCGCCCAGCCCCCGCAGACCGTCCAGGTCCTCCGTCGTGAGCGTCAGCGGCGTGGACGCGCGCAGCGCCCGCCAGGCTTCGCGCTCCAGCTCGACGAACATGGACACCGAGGGCGCAGCGGGTGCGGACATTGCGAGTCTCTCCTGCGGGTGCTGGATATCGCGCCTACCACAGCGGGGCGGGCCGCGCGCGGACTCAGGTGCCCGAGGCCGGGTCCCAGCCGTAGAAACGCTTCAGCTCTTCATACAAATCCGGCGTCTTCTCGCGCATCCGCGTGGGGCGCTCGAAGAAGTTCTCGGTCGCCACCGCGAAGAACTCCGCCTCGTTGACGGCGCCGTAGTCATCCAACACCTGGCGCTCCCGGGGGCGTCCCTCCTGGAGCCCATGGTAGTGCTCGCTCATCACCGAGGCCCAGGTCCGGTAGTGCGAATAGCTGCGCAGCTTCGGCGTCCCGTCGAAGGCCCCGTCCGCCCGGTCCAGGACGTGGGCGAACTCATGCGTGGCGGTGTCATGGCCGTCGTCCGGATTGCGCAGGCCCCCGAGCACCGCGGCCCAGGAGAGGATGACGGAGCCCCAGTTCTTGGCCTCGCCCAGCACCACACCGGTGCGGTCTGGCAGCAGGAAGGCATCGGGGTAGACGATGACTTCGCGCAGCCGGTCGTAATAGGCCAGGTCCAGGTGCACCACGAGCTGCACGGCGGTGGCGGACACGACGACGCGAATCTCGTCGGTGATTTCCAGTCCCCCGGCCCCGATGAACTCCTTCTCCCAGGCGAAGACCTTCAGCTTGGCGAGGAAGTCGTCGCGCAGCGCGGGAGACAGCGTGGCGAAGAAGGGCACTCGCGCGTCGAGGTAGCCGAGCCAGTCGGGAGGAAAGGGCCGACGCATGAGACGTCGGCGCCGCAGCTGACGAAAGAGACCGGTCATCGGGTCGGCGCCCCGGGGGCTCCCAGGGCTTCCTGGGGTCAGGCATAGCAAATGTTTCGCGGAAGTTCCTTGCCCACAGTCCGTGGCCCCACGAGGCACAGGGGGCGGTAGGGTGGGCTTCCATGGGTCCAGGCCGGCGGCCCCGCTGCAGTCACGGGACGTGCGACGAGTCATGAGCAGACGTGTGGTGAAGTGGTGCGCGGCGCTGGGAATCGCCCTGTTGTCGGGGCAGGCGGACGCGCAAGGTCCGGGGCAGGTGGTGGACGAGGTGGTGGTGCGCGGCCCCGAGAAGACGCTGCCGGAGACGGTGCGCTCCTTTTCGCGCATCGACACCGGCGACGAAATCACCTTCGAGGAGCTGGACAAGGTGGAGCGACGGCTGGTCGCCACCGGCCTGTTCCAGGAGGTGAAGGTGAGCCTGGAGCCCACGGCCCCCAACCGTGTGCGCCTCATCCTGGAGGTGGAGGACAAGGCGTCCTGGGTGGTGGCGCCCACGTTCGCGCTGTCCTCGGACAACATCGGCGGCGGCCTGCTGTACGCGGAGAACAACCTCTGGGGCCGGGCCAAGAAGTTCGCGACGGCCGCGCAGGTGAGCACGGCGGAGAGCGGCATCTTCGCCGGCTATCTGGACCCGAACCTCTTTGGGCTGCCGCAGCTGCGGTTCAGCCTGGAGGGCCAGCTTCGCAGCGACCGCATGGACGAGTACCAGCCAGGAGCGGGCCAGGAGGACCCGGTCGTCGTTCGGCGCACGCGGCTCAACTCGGCGTCCATCTCGAGCGAGCTGGGGGTGATGCTCTTCGAGCGCGTGCGCGCCGCCGTGAAGTACCGGCTGATGAGCATCGACGCGAAGTCCCCGGACCCGGAGAAGGAGGTCACCACGCCCGCGTTCTCCATCGGACCCTCGCAGCGAGATACCTCCCTGCGCCTGATGGTGGGGATCGACACCCGGCAGAACCTCCACGCGGTGATGGAGGGCCTCAACCTGGAGGCCTCCTACGAGGTGTCCAACCCCGGCGTGTGGAGCGACTTCCGCTACCGGCGCTTCGGGTTGTTGTACCGCCATGGCCTGCGCCTGTTCGAAGAGCACAACCTGGTGCTGCGCGGTGAAGCCGCCGCGGGCGTGGACCTGCCCTTCCACCAGGAACTGGTGATGGGAGGCAACGGCCTGCGGGGCTTCGTCCACCGTCAGTTCCGAGGCGACACCCGGCTGTCCTTCACCGCCGAGTATCACTTCCCCCTCTTCACCATCCGCTCCCTGTCCTTCCGGGGCGTGGGCTTCTCCGACACGGGGCTGATGGCGTGGAGGGAGCTGCCCTCGGACGGCGAGCTGCGGGACGTGAATGGGCGCGTGGTGCGCGGATACCTGCCCGACAGCCAGAGCGGACTGAAGGGCGCCACCCTGGCGCAGGGCCTGGGCGCGGGGTTGCGGCTCTATCTGCGCAACCTCGTGCTGCCCCTGGTGGGAGTGGACGCCGCCTACGGAGTCAACTCCGGGGAGTTCCGCTTCTATCTGGTGGCGGGAGTGAGTCCGACCTGAAGCAGACTGTCAGCCGGGCCGGCGGCGTGGCGTCAGGTGCGACGCGTCCGCTGGCCTCTCTCCGAAGCCTCAGATGTAGTCGGCGGAAGTCTCCCCTTCTCTTGTGAGTGCTCGCCATGTCCCAGGACCGCTTCACGACGAGCCGCGAGGTGTATCACCGCATCCGGTGGGACCCTCGCCTGGAGGCTCGCGAGTTCGTCATCGGCTACGACGCGCACGGCGAGGCCCTGGAGGAGATGCCATTCGAGGCCTTCGTCCCAGACGGTGAGATTCCGTGGCACCGCGTCTGGTACTTCAAGCGTGGCCGCGAGGTGATGTGGGACCGCAAGGAACGCATCGACCGGCTGAGTCACACCGCGTCCCCTACCGAGGAGCCCGCGCCCGCACCGCGTCGCGCGAGCGCGGCTCCTGGCTTCACACCCCTCCCCTCCTATCGCTACGACACGCGCGCGGAGGAATGGAGGAAGGTGTCGCCCACCTCGAACGAGGTGGCAGCGACACCGGACGTGCTCACCGTCGTCACGTTCAACGTCCTCTTCGACTTGTATGACGCGGAGAAGCTGGAGACCGAACGCAGGACTCCGGCGACGATGAACCTGTTGCGCGAGACGGATGCGGACGTCATCGCCCTCCAGGAAGTCACCACCTCCTTCCTGCAGGCCCTGCTCGATGAGCCGTGGGTACGTGAGCACTACTGGGTGTCGGACGGCCCGGAGGCGAACACGGTGGAGACCTATGGCCAGGTGCTCCTGTCGCGCGTGCCTTTCGCCTCGGTGTGGCAGCGCGTCTTCTCCCGGGACAAGCGCATCATCGCCGGCGAGCTGCGGGTGGCGGGCACTTCGCTGTGGGTCGCCACGCCTCACCTCACGAGCAACCGGGATGCGTCAGGCGCCGCCGCGCGAGGCGTGCAAGTCCAGGCGCTCGTCGACTGGGCTCGTGAGCTGACGGCATCGGCTGAAGGCGGTGCACCGGACATCGTGCTGGCCGGTGACTTCAACTTCGGAGAAGGAGAGCAGGAGGCGGACACCTTCACACGGGCGGGCTTCGTGGATGCGTGGCCCACCTTGCGGCCCTCGGAGACCGGGGAGACCTACAACCCCCTGCTCAATCCGCTGGCCGCGCTCACCACCGTCTCCGGTCGACTCCAACGACCGGACCGCGTGCTGGTGAAGTCTCCATCGGGTCGACTCGTTCCGGAGGCCGTTGGCCTCTTCGGCGAGGCCCCGCTGGCCGGGCCTCCGACTCCTTTGGGAGACGCGCTCTTCGCCTCCGACCACTTCGGAGTCCGCTGTGTCCTGGCGCGTGAGGTTTCCTCGCGGCCCAGCACCCTCCCGGGAGCGGAGCGACGGGTCCATCACACGGCCGTGGTGCTCATTCCACCCGAGGCCGCGTGGCCGCCCATCCAGGCCTTGCGCAAGAAGCACGACGCGAAGTTCGAGCGGTGGATGCCACACGTCACGCTGCTCTACCCCTTCCTCCCGGAAGAGGACTTCGACACCGCCGAGGCGGTGCTCGCGGAGACGCTCCGAGACATCGAGCCCTTCGACGTGACGCTCTCCTCTTTCGCCCACTTCGAGCACCGAGCCAATGCGACGGCCTGGCTCCGGCCAGACACCCAGCCCGAAGACGCGCTGGCGGCTCTGCACGCGAAGCTCGTGGCGGCCGTGCCCGAGTGCGCGCCCCCAACCCACGGATTCACACCGCACCTCTCCGTGGGACAGCTTCCACGCACGGGGGACGTGGAACTCGAACGGACGATCTCCTCGTGGGCCCGAGGCTGGCGTCCGGTGAGCTTCCGCGTGAACGAGGTCTGCATCATCCGTCGCAAGGGCGACACCCCGTTCGAAGTCGTGCGGCGAATTCCCCTGGGAGCATCCGCCCCGTCCCGGAAACCAGGGCCGGCGGAGTCGCAGGCGGCGGCCGGGCAGGAAGACACCCCGCTGCGCGCGGTGCTCGCGACCCTGTGCGCCCAAGCGACCGATGCGTCACGTGCGTCCAGACTCCAGGCGGTGAAAGGCCTCAAGGAGCTCTGCGAACGCGTGGGCACCACGCTGCATCCCTATGGCTCATCGCTGCTCGGCACGGATGGACCGGACAGCGACGTGGACGCGGTGGCCATTGGCCCCGCCACCCTCTCCCGTGAGGATTTCGCGCATGCACTGCTTCGAGAGCTGGAGAAGCAGCCGCCCTCCGCATCGGGCTCCGCGCGATTCGTGGCCGATGCCGCCATTCCCCTGGTGAAGCTGTCACTGGGAGGCGTGAGCTTCGAGGTGTCCTACGCCAGCCGTCCCGAAGGCGTGGCTCCTTGCGAGCCCTCGACGCTGCTGTCGCTCCATGGAGAGGAGCTGGATGTTGCGGGACTCCGCTCCGTCCTGGGACTCGCGGACATGCAAGGCGTGCTGGAAACACTGGGCGAGGACGAAGGACAGCGCGAGCGCTTCCGGACCCTGCTTCGCGCGGTGAAGACGTGGGCCAAGGCCCGGGGCGTCTACTCGCATGCGCTCGGCTATCTCGGCGGGCTGTCGTGGACGGTGCTCGCGACGTGGGCCTTCACGAGGGCGGCGCCGGGCACGGTGAAGACCGACGCGGAGCTGCTCGCCCACTTCTTCGGGACCTTCGCCACCTGGCCCTGGCCACAGCCCGTGGCCCTCACGCCGGAGCTGGCGCGCTATCGTCCGGATGGCAAGCGAGACCTGCTGCCCGTCATCGCCCCGGCCGCACCCGCGCGGAATACGGCGCGCAATGTGTCGCGCTCCACGTTCCGCGTCCTCCGCGATGAGTGGATGCGCGCTCGAGCGCTCGTGGCGGAAGCCCGCGCGGCGGGTACGACTCTCGCGTGGGAGGCGTTGTTCCAACCTGTCGACACCGCCCAGGACCTGCCCACGCGGCTGCGCCTGTCCGTCGAAGCACGCTCCGTGGAGGACCACGAAGTCGCCGTGGGCTGGGTCCTCGGCCATCTCACGGCCCTGGTGTACCGGCTGGAGGGAGACCGGCGGCTCTCCGTACGCCCGCTTCAGGCCACACCCGCGAAGGGCTCTTTCGTCATCGGCCTGAGCACCCGGGATGCGCAAGATGCGGGCGCGCTGGCCTGGAAGGCGGGCAGCCCGCTGGTCGAGGCCGTGGAGTCCTTCCGCGCATCCTTCCTGGAGTGGGCGCACCGTCCCGAAGGCACCGTGCTCCAGGTGGAGTTTCTACGGGGAAACAACAGGGGCGGATTGGACTCACAGGCCTCGTAACGCGTTGCACCAGCCGCGACCTCATGTCACGAATTGGAAAGGCCAGACCTTTCCATGAGAGCAACGACCAGGCTCCGCGCCTCCTTTTCCAGGAGGCTGTATGAGCAAGCGTTGGAGTGGTGTGACGGCCACCGTGGTGGCCTCACTGGTCCTGCTGGCGTGCGGCGGCATCGCGACGGAAGCCGACGACTCGGCGGTCGCAAAGCTCGAGCAGCAGTCCGCCGAGGCGGGCCTTGGCCACCAGTGCGGCGATCGCGAATGCGATGGGAACGAGCGCGTCACCTGTCCTTCGGACTGCCCGGCCTCTTGCGGCAATGGCATCTGTGAAGTGGGCGAGAATCAATCGACGTGTCCCACCGACTGTGGATATTCGCCGTACTGTGGCGATGGTGTCTGCGGCGCGGGCGAGAACTGCCCGGTGGACTGCGGCCCCGTGTGTCTCACGCCCAAGGCAATCACCCCTCCGCCCCAGGATGAAAACTTCATCCACGTGTGCGGCGACGGCTATTGCGAAGTGTCTGAGTACAGCAACTGCCCCAGGGACTGCTGCTCCTAGCGCGGACCAGTCGGGGCACCCGCCCGGCACCTCCCCCGCCACGTCCTGCGAACAACTCCCGGAGTGAGTTAGACTTCACATCAGGTCATCTTCTCCGGGGGGTCCTGTCTTGGCGGAAACCTATCGTGTCGCGAAGCTTCCCATCCGACTTCGCGGCTTCGTGGAGCCGGACACGAACGCGCAGTTCGAGGGCTACGTCGAGCCAGGCACCTACTTCGTCCTGGACGAGCGCCTCGGTTTTCCGACGCCCGACACGGACTACGTGCGCCTGGAAGTCCCGACGTTGGGCGCGCTGGACACCTGGATTTGCGTGCGGTGGCGGACCCAGCGCTACGCGACCGTCGTCCAGCAGGAGAAGCCGCCTCCGGCCGTAAGGCTGCCTTTCGACGACGAGCCGCTGGCCGTGGCCGAGGACCGGCTCGTCGCGCTCCTCGGCGGGCTGCGCGACTACCGTTACGACCCGGACAAGGCCTACTACCCGTGGACGCTGCCAGGCATTCGCGTCCCCCTGGGGCCTCCCCGGTTCAACAACTGCTGCACCTTCGTGGAGGCCCTCACCGTGAAGGCCTTCGCCGATGCGCACGGCGCGGCCTTCGCCTGGGACTCCCGCCGTCACCGACAGATGATGATTGCCTCCGCGGAGGACAACTTTTCCCCCGTCACCTCCGCCGTCGAGAGCGGCATGGCCATCCCGCCTCCGTCAGCGGACGTGCCACCCCACCCGTGGACACTCATCCAGGGCTGGCGAAACCAGTGGCGCTCCGGCCACACGCTCCTCGTCGTGGACCATCACCCCGCGACGGACAAGGTCCTGGTCCTCGAGTCCAACTGCGCCTTCGGGCTCGACGGCGTCGGCTACCGGGGCATCGGCAACCTGCGGGACAAGGGCATCCAGCCGCCCGCGGCGTGGTGGAAGCTGCCGGACGTGTGGACGTGGCGCCAGCTCTGCTCGACCTACCTGTTCAGGCAACAGGCCTGGCTCAAGGTCAAGAACCGCTCCCTGTCGCGGCTGTCTCCCACGGACCCCTGAGGCCCACGGCGCGGTGCGTGGCCCGTGCCTCACGACACGGCCACGAACCGCCTGCGTCGCAGGTCCAGCATCCACGCCTCCAGCGCGTCCACCGCCGCCTGGGAGGGCTCCTCCGGCAACACGGAAGCCTCCAGGGCGGCATCGAGCACTTCGAAGGAGCGGGCCACGTCGGCGCGCCACTTCGCGCTGAGCGATTCGGGCAGTTCGGACTTCTCCCCGCGTCGCTTCTGCTCCACCAGTTCGTGCGCCTCCGCGAAGCCGTGGGAATCCAGCAGCTCGGTGACATCCGTCTCCACCTCGCCGGTGCGCAGCGCGTGCGTCCCGGTGAGCGTGGTGCGCAACACGTAGAGGAGCTTCTTCGCGGAGCGGAAGCCGCTCTTCTCCCACTCCCGGAGCTGACCGTAGGCGAAGCCCCGGTAGTGCCGGTGCACCCGACGCGACAACACGCCGCGCACCAGCGGCTGAAGGGCCTCCAGCTCCGGGGAGACCCGCACGGGAATGGCCCCCAGCAGGCGCTCCAGGTAGTTGCCATTGCCCTGCAAGAGTCCCTGGAGCACGGGCTGGAGTTCGTTGGACGAGTAGTCCACCTCCACTCCGTCCACCACCTGGAGCCGCTCGGCGTTGAGCTGCCGGGGTTGCAGGCCCAGCAGCAGGGCCGTGGGCGCGATGTGGATGGACTTCAGGTCCAAATCACTGTCCGGCGAGGGAAAGCCATACGCATGCGCACCCGACAAGGACACCACCAGGTGCTCTCGCTTCGCGGACTCCTCGTCGAGCACGGCGTCCGCCACCTTCCGCTCGTGCTCCGTCATGGCGCCCTTCATTCCGAATCCCTCCACTCCGTCTCCGGGGCCTCGGGCGCCTCGCGCCCCAGCGGTCCCGGTGTCTTCAACACCCAGCGTCGCGCCACCTCGGCCCCCACGCGTCGCAACAGTCGGTCCGCGCGCGCGTAGTCGGGATGCTCCGGCAGTCGACTCTCCCGTCGCGCCGCCTCCAGCTCCGGCGCCATCGCCTCCGCGTCCCGCAGCACGTCATCGAGCGGCACGCTCCCCGCCTTGATGTCCAGCAGCCGTGCCTTCAGTGCGCCCGTCGCCTCGAAGACGGGCTCGCCATGGCGCAGCCAGCCCGTGGCCGTGGAGATCAACCGCAGCAGGTTGTACGCGTTCTTCGGCCGCAGCTCCCGCGCGGAGGGAGGACGCTGCCCCCCACCCCGGGCATAGGCCGTGAGCGCCGCGAAGTCGTTCGCCGTCAACAACCCCTGGTCCCACAGCGAGCGGTAGAGCTGCTTCACGTACGTCTTCGCCGCCAGCAGCGCGTCCTGCTGCGTGGGCGCTTCACGCGGAGACACCTCGGACAGGCGCCGCGCCACCTCGTCCAGGTTCGGAGCGGGCTCCTCGCACAGCCACTCCAGCAACAGGTCCCGGTGCTCGGCCAGCCGCTGGCTGCGCGTGAGCTTGTCCAGCTGACTCATGGCGTAGCGCCCGAAGCTGCCGAAGATGGCCTGCGAGGCGAACGCCTCACGCTCCGCGAGGAACCACTCGCCCAGTTCGTCCAGCGCCCGGGCTCCCGGCACGAACAGCGTCTCCAGCGTGTTCGGGTCCGCCCGCAGCGCCTGCTCCACCGTCTTGCGCGTCTCCCAGTAGGTGCTGCTGCCATCGGCGCTCACCAGGTCCATGGGCGCTTCGACCAGGCCGAAGGTCCACGAGAGCGGCAGCGCGAAGACGCCACGCACGTCCACGTCGGACTGGGCGTTCGCCAGTCCCCACGCATGGCTGCCCACGCGCGTCTCCAGCACCACGCAGGGCACCAGGGACTGCCACGCCGCCTCGCGACGCCGCGCGAACTGGACCTGCCCCGGACGACGAGGCACCAGCTCCTCACGCGTGAACCAGACCTCGCCCACGCCGACAATCTGGATGTCGAGCCCGCCATCCCGGGCGCGCACCACGCGCCCCACCACGCCCTGCGGAATGCGGCGCCCGCCCGAGGCCAGGCGCTCCACGCGCGTCGTCACCTCGGTGCCGTGCGGCAAGGGCACCGACAGCCGGTCCACCTGCTCCAGCCCCCGGATGCGAGAAGTCCCCGAGCGGGGAGGGTCCGTTGGAGAGTCGCTCATCGTTCACCTCGAAGTGGAAGTCGCGGTCGGCCAGGGACGGCGCGAAGCCCGAGGGGCTGACCACCCCGTCGGCTCAGCTCCGGGGCACCGTCGTCCCGATGCTCTCACGCAGCCGGGACAGCAGCCTGCGAGCCGTCTCCAGCTCCGCCCGGCAGCGGTCCAGGCGCTCCGCCATGTCGGCGACCTCGCCCGCGTCCGCGCGCAATTCGATGTCCCGGCACTGCGCCTCCAGCCCCGAGGCGCCGAACCACGCCGCGTTGGACTTGAGGGTGTGCGCCGCGCGGCTGACATCATCCAGCAGCCCATGCCGCAACGCCGTGTACGCGTCTTCGAGCAGGGCCGGCATGCTGAGCAGCGCGGTGTCGATGAGCTCCGGGAGGATGTTCCCCGCCTGGGTGCCCAGCTCCCGCCACAACCGCGCCAGCGCGGCGGGCTGCAGGCCGGGAATGCGCGCCGCCACCGGCACGATGTCCTCGTCGAGCGGCGCGTCCACGAGCGCGCCACGCTCGGGTCTGGAGCGCGTGCCGCCCTGCGGCCGCGGCGTCTGACAGCGCACCAGCGCGGCGGTCAGCGCCTCCACGCGGATGGGCTTGGCGAGGAAGTCATCCATCCCCGCCTCGAAACACTGCTCGCGGTCGGAGTCCATCGCGTTGGCCGTCATCGCGATGACCCATGGCTGCACGTTGGGCGGCAGCTCCTGACGCAGCCGACGCGTGGCCTCCAGCCCATCCATCTCCGGCATCTGCAGGTCCATGAGCACCACGTCGAAGCGCTGACGCATGGCCCACTGGAGCGCCTCGCGACCATTGGACGCGGCCTGCACCGGATAGCCCAGTCGATCCAACATCAGGCTGGCCAGCCGCTGATTGGTGGGGTTGTCCTCCGCCAACAGGATGCGCAGGGGCACGCGGTCTCCCGGACGGTCCCTGGGGATGGGCGCCCCCGCGGCGGCGGACTCCGCGCGAGCCCGGGCCACGTCCTGGGAGAAGCAGGACATCAACGTGTCATGGAGCTGGGAGGCTTTCATCGGGCGGGACAGCACCCCTGTGAAGAGGCCCGGCGGCGGCACCGCGCGACGACCGGGCGAAGTGAGCAGCAACAAGGGCAGCGCCCGCAGGTCCTCGCGCTCACGGATGCGCGCGGCGAGCGAAGGCCCGTCCAACCCCGGCATCTGATGGTCGATGAGCACGACGTCGAAGCCCGCGCCTGGCTGGAGCTTCGCGAGCGCCTCCATCCCCGAGCCCGCTTCCACCGGCACCGCGCCCCAGGTCTGGAGCTGCCGTCCGAGGAGCCGTCGGTTGATGGCGTTGTCGTCGACGATGAGCACGCGCCGGCCTTGCAACAGCGGCTGGTCCGCGCGCAGGTACCCGGCGGTCGTCTGCGGCGCGGCCTGCACGGTGAGGGAGAAATGGAACGTGGCGCCCTTGCCCGGCACGCCCTCGCTCTCCACCCAGATGCGTCCACCCATCGCCTCCACCAGGCGCTTGGAGATGGCGAGCCCCAGGCCCGTACCGCCAAACTTGCGCGTCACCGAGACGTCCAGCTGGTTGAAGGGCTGGAAGAGTCCCTTCTGCTTCTCCTCGGTGATGCCGGGCCCCGTATCCTGCACGGAGAAGGTGAGTTCCCAGGGAGCGTCCGGAGCTTCCTTGCGGCGCGCGCCGTCCACGGAGACGACGGCGCCTCCGGACTCGGTGAACTTGAGCGCGTTGCCCACGAGGTTGAGCAGCACCTGACGCAGCCGCGAGGCATCGCCCATCACCACCTGCGGCACCTGCGGCGAGATATCCGCGCCCAGGTCCAACCCCTTCTCGCTGGCGCGCACCGCGAGCAGGTCCAGCACCGACTCCACGCACTGCCGCAGGTCGAACGGGTGCGGGTCCGTCTCGAAGCGGCCCGCTTCAATCTTGGAGAAGTCCAGCACGTCGTTGAGCAGCGTGAGCAACGCCTCGCTGCTCTGACGGATGGTGGAGATGAACTCCCGCTGCTCCACCGTCAGGTGAGTGTCCAGCATCAGCCCCGTCATGCCGATGATGGCGTTCATCGGCGTGCGAATCTCGTGGCTCATCGTCGCCAGGAACAGGCTCTTGGCCTGGTTGGCGGACTCGGCCGCCTGGCGCGCGCGCTGGAGGTCGGTGATGTCGTGGTAGATGGCGATGAAGCCCAGTTGCCGTCCGCCCACCGACACCGGCAGCGCGAGCAGCTCCACGTCGACGATGGTGTGGTCCTTGCGCAGCCGCCGGGTGACGGAGTGCACGCGGCCTCGCTGCGTGACATCTCGCTGCGCCTTCTTCGCGTCGGGGAGGACGGTCTCCTCCGTGGCGACGAGGTCGAAGATGTGTTTGCCCAGCGCCTCCTGCGGCGTGTACCCGAAGAGGCGCTCGGCGGCGGGGTTCCACGAGAGCACGATGAACTGGCGGGTGATGGTGACGATGGCCACCGGGCTGTTGCGCACCACCGCCTCGAAGAACTCCTTCTGCTGGCGGATGGACGCTTCCACCTCCAGGCTTCCGCGCATGTCCTGGAGCTGGAGCACCCAGCCGAGCGGGGCGCCTTGCGCGTCCACCTGGGTCAGCGTCTGCACGCGCAGGTAGTACGCGGGCCCCGTGCCACCCGGACGCTGCCCGGCGAGCTCCGTCTCATGGGGCGTGTCCGGCGAGCCTCGCGTGTCCGGGGGGCGCCAGCCCGACAACAGCCGCGTCACCGCCATGCCCACCAGCTCCGCGCGGGGGCCGAAGATGCGCTCCGCCGCGCGGTTGACCTCCTGGATGAGGTGCGTGGCGTCGAGCACGAGCACCGCGTCGCGCGCGTGCTCGAAGACGGTGGAATGTGCTCTGGACGCCAGGTCGGTCACCGTTCCCCCTCCCGTCGCGAGTGTAGGTCAGCTCGGCCCCCCGTCACTATTTAGGGGCGCTCGAACAGATGATGGACCCCACCATTCCCAAAAAGAGGGCTCGTTGGGAGCCGCTCCCCGTGGGCCTGGGTCCTCTCCAGGTTGAACCCGGCCGGTGACCGCGCACTCGCCAGTCACCTTCCGCCCCGGAGAGGGCCCTGCGCGGCGGACGTGCTTCGTTGCCTGCTAGCGGCTGGTCCACCACACCTTGAACTGGCTCCAGGAGATCTTCCCCGTGCGGTCCGTGTCGACGATGTCGACGGCGATCTCCAGCTCCTCGTCCGTGACGTTCTGCCCGAGCGCTTCCAGCAGCCGCGCGAACTCGGTGCGCTCAATCGAGCCGGTGCGGTTGCGGTCGTAGCGCTGGAAGATGTCGAGCAGCTCGTTGCCGGAGCTGGTCAGCTCGTCCACCGCCGCGTGGACGGGCGCCAGGGGCTGGATGCCGGCGGATGAGGTCTCCACCTCCTCGACGAAGGGCGAGCCCGTGGCGGGGCGCTCGTCCCAGGCAACCGAGGTGACCTCGACGGACGGCGACGCGGGCGCCTTCCGGGAGACAGCGCGCCGGGGCGATGGGGACGTCGAGGTCCTGCCTCCGCTCGAGGGCACGGACGTCGTCGTCTTCGCGGCACTCGTGCGCGCCGTGCCCTTCTTCGCGGCGCTCTTTCGAGTCGCGCTCTTCTTCGCCGCGCTCTTGCGAGTCGCGCTCTTCTTCGCCGCGCTCTTGCGAGCCGCGCCCTTCTTCGCGGCGCTCTTGCGAGTCGCGCTCTTCTTCGCGGGGGCCTTCCGTGTCGCGCTCTTGCGAGTCGCGGCCTTCTTCGGGGTGGAGGCGCGCCGGGATGACTTCTTCGCAGCACTGGTCTTGCGTTTCTTCGTCGCCATGGGTGACTCCTCCTGGGCGGCGCGCATCGTAGCGCTCTCCCGGTGCGGGTCGGCAGCCCCCTGCGTGCAGGTAAGCCCCAGCCTGCCCTCCCCTCCCGACGGCCCATTCCGCCTGGCCCGCATGCCCGGCCTCCGGAATCTGGAGGACTCCGCGGGGTTGTTGCCCCTGCCCTCTCTCCGAGCGACCGGCGTGCCACCAGGTCGCTCGGCACCCAGGCCCCTCCTGCTCAGAACGGGCTGCCGGAGAGGTCTCGAGGACAAGGTCCGACATGACCCACCCGCTCTGGCGTCCCCTTGATACCCTGGAACCCTGGCAGACAAACTGTTAGCAGGCCGAGCGTCGGCCCTCCTGACTGCTCGCGGCGACAACGCGGTAGAAAGAGGGCCCCGCCAGATGTTCACATGCCACCGCGCGCTGCGAGTAGGGCCGCACCGCGCGCGTTTCGAGACACCCGCCCGAGCCCCATCAGGACTTCCGCCTCTGAATGAATGACTCGCTAGAGACCCTCCTCGCCGACGGAATCATCGAGGCCGTCATCGGCCAGTTGAAGACCGGTAAGGAAGCGGAGGTGTGGCTGGTTCAGCACTCCGGGCAGGTGGTCGCAGCCAAGTTGTACAAGCAGCGCCACGAGCGGAACTTCCGCAACAACGTGGGCTATCGGGAAGGGCGCGAGGTGCGCAACTCCCGGACGCGCCGCGCCATGGAGAAGGGCAGCCGCTTCGGGCAGGCCGCTTCCGAGGAGGCATGGAAGAGCGCCGAGGCCGACTCGCTCTACAAGTTGCACGCCCAGGGCGTGCGCGTGCCGACGCCGGTGATGTTCTACGAGGGCATCCTGCTGATGGAGCTGGTGCTCGACGCGCAGGGACAACCCGCGCCCCGGCTGGTGGAGGCTCCTCCGGCGACGCCCGAGGAAGCGCAGGCGATGTACGTGGACCTGCGGGCCCAGGTGGTCAGCATGCTGTGCGCCGACCTCATCCATGGGGACCTGTCGCCCTACAACATCCTGATGGGCTACCTGGGGCCCACCATCATCGACTTTCCGCAGACTATCGCCGCCGCGCGCAACAACCGCGCGGAGTTCTACTTCCGGCGCGACCTGGACAACGTGCGCGAGTTCCTCGCGGGCATCGCGCCCTGGTTGCACGGTGCCGGGGGCGACACGAGCGAAATCTGGAGCGCGTACACGCGGCGTGAGCTCACGCCCTCGTTCGTTCCCTCCGGCAGCTTCCGCGAGGCGCCGCGTCGCAATGGTAGCGCGGGCCGGGGAGCGAGCCGCCCCGTCCATGCGCAGCCGGTGGAAGCGCCCCCAGAGGCGCCCATGACGCCCGAGGAGGCCGAAGAGGCGGAGCTGCGCGCGCTGGAGGCATTGGTGCTCCGGCAGGGTGGTGGTGAGCGGAGCAAGCCTCCCGCGGCCCCAGCGCCGCGAGGCGGACGCCGCGGGCCCGGTCGGTCGCCGCCGCGTTCCGGAGGCAATCGCCCGAATGCTCCCGCTTCGGCGCCGCGAACGGGTGGCGCTGGCGATCAGCGAAATGCCGCGCGCCCGCCGCAGGGTGGTCAGCACTCGGGTGGACCGCGCTCGGCGCCCGCTGAGCAACGCAATGGGAGTTCACGCGCGCCTCAGGTCGAGCAGCGCAATGGGAGCACTCGCGCGCCTCAGGTCGAACAGCGCAATGGGAGCCCTCGCTCGCCTCAGGTCGAGCAGCGCAATGGGAGCCCCCGCTCGCCTCAGGTCGAACAGCGCAACGGGAGCCCGCGCTCCGTGCCGGGTGAACAGCGCAACAGCAGCCCTCGCTCGGCTCAGGTCGAACAGCACAACGGGAGCCCGCGCGCTCTCCAGTTCGAGCAGCGCAACGGAAGCCCACGCTCGCCGCAGGTTGAACAGCGCAACGGAAGCCCGCGCTCCGCGCCGGATGAGCAGCGCAACGGAAGCCCCCGCTCGCCTCAGGTCGAACAGCGCAACGGGAGCCCGCGCTCCGCGCCGGATGAGCAGCGCAACGGGAGCCCGCGCTCCGCGCCGGGTGAGCAGCGCAACGGAAGCACGTTATCGCCTCAGGTCGAGCAGCGCCGCGGAAGCACGCGCTCCGCGCCGGGTGAGCAGCGCAGCGGAAGCACGCTCTCGCCTCAGGACGAGCAGCGCCACGGAAGCACGCGCTCCGCGCCGGGTGAGCAGCGCAGCGGAAGCACGCTCTCGCCTCAAGACGAGCAGCGCAGCGGTGGTCCGCGAGGCACGAGTGATCCGCGCAACGGCGGTCCCCGTGACGCTCAAGGAGAGCCCCGCAACGGTCGGGCGGCTCGCGCGTCGGGGGACTCACGCAGCGGAACCCCGCGTGCCTCGGACGAGTTGCGCAACGCAGAACCTCGCTTCTCGGATGACTCGCGCAACGGGAACACTCGGGCTTCGGACGCTCCGCGCGGCGGCCACCCTCGTGCCTCGGACGAGTCGCGCAATGGCGGCTCTCGCGGCTCGGCGGAATCACGCAACGGAACGCCTCGCGCTTTCGATGGCGAGCAACGGAACGGCAACGGCTCCCGCACCGCGGATGAATCGCGCAACGGCAGCCCGCGCACCCGCTCCAGCGAGCAGCACTCCGCCCCGGGCGAACACCACCGGGCCCCGAGAGAACAGTCCGGAGTGGACAACACCCGCCCGGCTTCGGGAGAGCAGCGCCGTGGCTCCTCACGTTCCGCGCAGGGCGAGCAGCGCGACGGAGGCCCCCGGTCCACCCAGGGAGACTCACGCAGCGGCCCACGCGCCCCCCAGGGGGACGCCCGCAACGGCACGCCTCGTGAGCAATCCTCCGCGCCAAACGGCCGTCACGGCAACGAGGTCCAGGCTGGCGCCGAAAGCCCCTTCCCCGAGTCGCGGCAGCGACCTGCCCGGAACGAGCAGCGAGGTGGCAATCGGGGCAACGGCAGGGCCTCACTGCCTGTCGTGGAGGCCCGCCCCGAGACGAACGCACCTGATGCCAATCCCGGCGGCAACACGCTGCGAGAGCCTCGGCAGAATGGCCCCGGCCCCCGGCAGCAACGCTCCGCTCCGAACCGGGGCGGCGGCTCGCGCGCTCCTCGCGGCGGTCCCCAGGTGAGCTACGTCGCTCGCAACAACAACCCTTCGGACTCGGGCCCGACGGAAACGGGTTCCTGACCACCCCGTAGGACCCAGGCCCGGTGAGCACTTCACGTCACCGGGCCCGTCTCCACTCCTGCGATACAGAGCAGCACCCGCTCACCCGACGCGAACGACCACCTTCCCGAAGTGGGCGCCGCTCTTGAGGTGATGGAACGCCGCCACCGCCTCGTCGAAGGCGAAGACGCGGTCCACCACGGGACGGACCGAGTGCTGCGAGAAGGCACGCACCAGCGCCTCGAAGCCCTGGCGATGCCCCACCAGGATTCCCTGCACGCGAAGGTTCTGCATCAGGATGGACGTCAGCGGCACGGCGCCCGAGCCACCGCTCAGCACGCCGATGACGGACACCGTGCCCCCGGGCCGCACCGCGCGCAGTGACTTCTCGAACGTCCCGGCCCCACCCACCTCCACGACGTGGTCCACGCCCGCGTTCCCGGTGAGCGCCCGCGCCGCCTTGTCCCAGTCCGGCGTCGTCACGTAGTTGATGAGGTCGTGCGCTCCCAGCGCGCGCGCTCGCTCCAACTTGTCGTCGCGACTGGAAGTGATGATGACGCGCGCGCCCAGCAGCTTCGCGATCTGCAGCGCGAAGATGGAGACGCCGCCGGTGCCCTGGAGCAACACCACGTCTCCTGCCTTCAACGCGCCATAGGTCACCAGCGCGCTCCACGCCGTGAGCGCCGCGCACGGCAGCGTCGCCGCCTCCTCGTCCGACAGGTACGCGGGCGTGAGCATCACCCCGTCCTCGTGCAGCACCATCGTGTCGCCCAGCGCGCCGTCCAGCGGCCCCCCCAGCGTGTGCTGCTGCGCCGTGCGCGTCGGCTCACCCGCGGGCCACGCCTGCGAGAACAGGCCCATCACCCGGTCTCCCGGCTTCACGCGCGTGACGCCCTGCCCCACCGCGTCCACCACCCCCGCGCCGTCCGAGTTGGGAATCAGCGGCAGCTTCTGCCTCGGGTTGTAGCGGCCTTCCACCATCATCAGGTCGCGGTAGTTGAGGCTCGTCGCCTTCACCCGCACCCGCACCTGGAACGGGCCCGGCTCGGGGTCCGGCCGCTCGCCCAGCACCAGCTTGTCCAACCCGAATCCGCCTCGAATTTCATAGGCCCGCATGGGTCGGGTTCTACCGCGCCCACGCCCCAGAGTGGGAGTCGCGCTCGCACACGGAGGGCGCCTACACTCCCCGCCTCATCGTGCACGCCCTCCTCCTCATCTGCGCACTGCTCGCCTCCGCGCCCGGCCCTCGCTTCCCCCAGGGCACCGCGCGCATGGAGGTTGGCCCCGCGCCGCACGGGCTCCCCGACTGGAGCGTCCAGCGCTGCGCGGAGTGCCACGCCCCCCAGGTCGAGGCCTGGAAGCGCAGCGGCCACGCCACCGCGCGCACGGACGACGTCTTCCAGGTCGCCATCACCGAGGACCGGCCCGCCTGGTGTGTCCAGTGTCACGCCCCGCTCGCGCGGAACCTCGAGCGCGGCGCGCTTCCCACGGGCAGCCCTCCCGAGGAGCACGGCGTCACCTGCGCGGGCTGTCACGCCCCCCTCGGTGACGCGAAGGCCGCCCCCGCGATGCCCTGCGCGGGCTGTCACCAGTTCGGCTTCCCGGTGCTCCAGGGCGATGGCCAGCGCGTCCGGCTTTCCGACACCCAGTGGCAACAGGACACCGTGGGCGAATGGACCCGGTGGCGCAAACAGACGGGGGACACGCGCCACTGCACGAACTGCCACATGCCTCGCGGCGACCACGGACTGGGCGGCACCCGTCGCACGGAGTCCCTCAAGGCCGCGCTCGTCGTGGAGGCGGTGGACGGCGCGCTCCTGCTCTCCACGCGCGATGTGGGCCACGCCTTCCCCTCCGGTGACGTCATGCGCTGGGTCAGCGTGGAGGTCTCGGACCAACCCCTCTTCGAGTCCTCGCGCACCGTGGCCACGCTGGGCCGTCGAATCGAAGTGCGCTCCTGGCCACCGGAGCCGCTACCGCACCTGGGCGCCGTCGAGGACACCCGGCTGGTTCCGGGCCCGCCTCGCCGCATCCGCATGCCCGCGGGCGCGCGTTATGCCCGCGTCGTCTACCACCTGGTGTCCCGAGAGCAGGAAGACTCGGGACTCTATCCCCCGGGGCTCTCACAGCTGGTGCTGTGGGCCGCGCCCCTTCCCTCGACCCGCACACCCCTGGAGCGCAAGCCATGATTCTCCTGTCGCTCATCCTCGCCGCCGCGCCGCCGGTCCTCCTGGAGCCCGACGCGGGCACCGCCCACCGCCTGCATCCCCGCCGCGTGACGGCGTCCTCCTTCCTGGAGAACGGCTGGAACAAACACGCCCAGAACTACCTCCCCCTCTACGTCGCCGACGATGACCCGGCCACCGCCTGGGTGGAGGGCGCCAAGGGACGCGGCGAGGGCGAGGCCATCGAGTGGTGGGGCCCGGAGCTGACGCGCGCGAAGTCCTTCCGCGTCTTCCTGCGCAATGGCTACCAGAAGACGGACAAGCTCTACCGGGCCAACGCCCGTCCCAAGGGTGTGAAGCTGGAGCCGCTCGTCCAGGGCGAGACGGGGCCGCAGACGACGGGCACCGCCGTGGAGGTGGAGCTGAAGGACGTGCTCGGCTGGCAGGAAATCCCCCTGCCCGTGCCCGGCAAGGTCCAGGGCGTGCGGCTCACCCTCGTGTCCACCTATCCCGGCGCGTCGTACGACGACACCTGCCTGAGCGACCTGCGCGTCTACGTGGAGGGCGAGGACCCCTACAAGGCGGAGATGGAGACGGCCGCCTTCGAACAGGTGCGCGCCTACGCGTACGAGCGGAAGATGGCCGCCGCGCGCAACGACACGCAGGCGAAGCTGGAGTGGGCGCCTCGCTACAAGACCGAGGACCTCTTCATCCAGAAGAACACCGAGAAGCAGCAGGAGGTCTTCTACCAGACGGAGCGCACCCCCACGAAGTGGCTGGCCCAGGTGAAGGTGAAGGACTCCTACAAGGCGGAGTTGGCTCGCGCGAAGGCCGCGGCGGCGCTGTTCGACCGCGCCAGCCTGAACCTGGACGGCGACAAGTCCGAGGCCCGCTCGAAGTGGGTTCGCGTGAGGCCCGCGCTGCTGCGCCCGCAGAAGGCCGCCGCCAGTTCAGCGCTGTCCTCCATGGATGACCCTGGACTCGTGCGGGTCGCCGGCCTGCTGCACCTGGCGGACGCGTCCTTCTTCGAGTCCGACGCCACCCAGGCCCAGATGCGCGCGAAGATCGCCAGCACCCACAAGGCCGAGTCCCGCGCGCTCGCCGCCTGCGTCAAGCAGTGTGAAGCGGACCGCAAGGGCCGGACGCTCTCCGAGCCCGAGGAGATCTGCGGCTGCGATGAACAGTGCATGGGCTGCATGGGTGACCGGGAGCCCGAGCTGAGCACCCGGAGCGAGCAGCTCAAGCACCAGCTCACCGGTGGCGAGTACGTCCAGGGCTCGCTCGCCCAGCCCACCGCGTTCCTGCGCGGCCTCAGCGAGGAGAACGGCAGCCGCGAGTCGTGGATCTCCTTCCGCCAGACGCTCGTCACCTACTCGGGCGAGAAGGCCGACACGGTGCTCGTCTTCGGAAACCGGAACGCGGAGGATGGCGGAGAGCCCGTCTTCGTGCACGTGCTCGACTGGAGCGAGTCCGGGGGCAAGGCGAAGCTGAGCGCCATCACCACCTTCATCATCGGCCTCGAATCGGTGCGCGTGCTTCGCTACCGGCCCGCCACCAACGCCTGAGCCTCCAGTCGCGCCACGGCCTGCCGGGGGGTGAGGATGACGAAGGGCATCCCCTGTCGGTCCGACATCGACAACACGCGCTTGTCCTTGCTCACCAGCCACGCGGCCCCCGCCCGGGCGGCCAGGAGGAGGAACTTCTGGTCGTCGCGGTCCTTGCAACGAGGCAGCTCCAGCGAAGGCCCTGACGCGTCCGGCGGGAGCACCTTCACGCGAGCCCGGTAGCGTTCCAGGGCCGTCCTCCGGCCCTCCAGGTCTCGCCCCGGCAGGAAGTGGCGCGACGCCAACACGAAGCCCAGCTCCGCCAGCGTCGCGTCCTCCGCCCACGCCTCCAGCGCGCCCGCCTCCAGCGCCGTCTGGAGCACGCGCAGCGCGGGGTCCTCGAAGACGTACAGGTCCAGGACGACGTTGGTGTCGAGCACCACGGGGAGCGGAGGCGTCAATGGGGACATTCGGGTTCCTGGAGGCTGCGGTATGCTTGCCCGGCACTGTGTGAGGGGTGGATGGAACTACAGCTTTTGAAGTGTCCTGGCTGCGGCGCGAAGCTTCCACCCCCGTCCTCACCGAATGGCATCCTCACCTGCGACTACTGCGGTGCCATGGTGTCCGCGAAGGGCGCGGCTGTCTGGCCCAAGCCCGCTCGCCCCGCGGACGACCCTCCCTTCGCTCCGGACCGACCCCGCGTCACGGTGGCGAACACGCGCTACGTGCTGCTCGGGCGCCTGGGCCGAGGCGACGGCAGTGACGTGTTCCTCGCGCGCCGCGACTCCCGCATCACCGAACTGGTGGTGCTCAAGGTGGCCCGCGCGCTCGACGACAAGGACTTGCTCGCCCGCGAGTACGAGGTGCTGGAGGACCTGCAGCGCACCGACGCCCAGGGCGCCGAGTACTTCACCCGCCTGCTCCCCCAGCCCGTGGCGCGAGGCACCGCGAAGGACCCGGAGGGCATCGCTCGCGCGGCGCTGGTGTACCGGTGGACGAGTGGCTTCCAGCACACCTTCTCGGAGGCGCGTGAGGTGTACTCCGATGGCGTCGACCCACGCGCCGCGGTCTGGATGTGGAAGCGCGCGCTGGAGCTGCTGGGCTTCGTGCATCGCGCGGGCTACGTCCACGGCGCGGTGCTCCCGCCCCACCTGCTCCTCCACCCCAGGGACCACGGGCTGATGCTGGTTGGCTGGTCCAGCGCCGTGCGGCACCGCTCGTTCCAGTCCCTGCCCTCCACCAGCGCCTCGCACCGGGACTTCTATCCCGACGCGCTGTGGAATGGAGGCGTGCCCACTCCGGAGACGGACGTGGCGATGTGCGCGCGCTCCATCACCTGGGTCCTCGGTGGAGACCCGGCGACGGGCGCGGTGCCGTCCCGCGTGCCAGCGCCCCTGGCGGAGCTGCTGCGCGCGCAGCATTCGGGGCGGAGTGGCCTGGACGTCGATGCGTGGAGCGTGAAGGAGCAGGTCTCCGCCGCCGCGCAGGAGGCCTTCGGTCCGCCGAGTTACGTTCCCTTCACCCTGCCTGGGTGGCGTTGAGCGCGGCCTGGCCGTGCGAGGAAGGAGAGTCGAGCCATGGGTTACGGGAGCTACAGCCACGCGGCACATGCGGCATTCACACGGGCCCGTGAGGAGATACCCGTGCAGCGCGTCTTCCGACAGGAGCGCTGTCACCCGCTGATGGACCCGCACGGCGTGAAGTGGCGGGAGAGTCGCGACAGCGAGGCGCATTCCAAGTCCCTGGGCATCGTCTTCGCCCTCGACGTCACGGGCTCCATGGGCTCCATCCCGGAGCTGCTCGCCCGGCGCCGTCTGCCTGATTTCATGAAGTCCCTGATGGACGTGGGCATCCCGGACCCTCAGGTCCTCTTCATGGCGGTGGGCGACGCGAACAGCGACCACGCTCCGCTCCAGGTGGGCCAGTTCGAGTCCTCCGAGCGGCAGATGGACCAGTGGCTGACGTCCAGCTACCTGGAAGGCGGCGGCGGAACGCCCGGCACCGAGTCCTATGAGCTGGGCATGTACTTCGCCGCGCGCCACACGGACCTGGACTGCTGGCGCAAGCGCAAGCACCGGGGCTACTTCTTCATGACGGGCGACGAGCGTCCCTACGGGTACGTCTCTCGCAAGCAGGTGAGGTCCCTCATCGGCGACACACTCGACGAGGACCTGCCCGTGCGACAGGTGGTGGAGGAGCTCCAGGTCGGCTTCGAGCCGTTCTTCCTCATCCCGGACCTGGCCCGACGCCGCAACTGCGAGCGCGACTGGCGGGAGCTGCTCGGAGACCGCGTCATCTGCATGGAGGACCCCACCGACACCGTGGATGTGGCGGCCAGTCTCGTGGGCCTGTGCGAGGGCGCCATCCCAGACCTGGACGCGCTGGCCCGACATCTGGAGAAAGGCGGACTGGAGCGACCCCGACGCGGCGCCGTCATCCGCGCGCTCACGTCCTTCGCCGCGACGCTGGGGCGCGATGGCACGCCACAGCCTCGCCTGGAGGATGAGCCGCTGCCCACCAACGACGCCAACTCCGGCCACCGCCGCATCCCTCGCGACGAGCGATGAAGGCGCCCCGCGCGGCCCACGTCGTCGTCGACCTCGGCTTCGGCGACGCGGGCAAGGGCACGCTCACGGACTGGCTGGTGCGGCGCCACGGCGCCCAGCTCGTCGTGCGCTTCAACGGAGGCGCCCAGGCGGGCCACAACGTCGTCACCGATGACGGCCGGCACCACACCTTCTCCCAGCTCGGCGCGGGCACCTTCGTCCCTGGCGTGGCCACGCACCTGGCGCACTCCACCGTCTTCCATCCGCTGGCCCTCCACGTGGAAGCGCAGTACCTCGCGGAGCGCGGTGTCCCGGACGCCCTGTCGCGCGTGACGGTGAGCGAGCACGCCCGCGTCATCACCCCGTTCCATCAAGCGGCCGGACGGCTGCGCGAGCTGGGCCGGGGCGCGCGGCGGCATGGCACCTGCGGCGTGGGCGTGGGCGAGACGATGCGCGACGCGCTCTCGCATCCGGAGGCCACCGTCCTCGCGGCAGACTTGTGTCGACCCGACGTCCTCATCAGGAAGGCCCGCGCCGCGCAGGAGCGACTTCGCGCGGAGCTGGCCGAGGTGCGGCGCGCCGCCATGGGCCATCCCGACTCCGCGCCCGAGCTGGGACTGCTGGAGGACTCCGACATCCCCTCGCGCTGGGTGGAGGCCGTGCGCGTCATCCATCCCGAGCAGCGCGTGGTGGGCGATGGCTGGCTCGGCCCCCGGCTGCGCGAGGGCCACACCATCTTCGAGGGCGCGCAGGGCGTCCTGCTGGATGAGTGGCGCGGCTTCCATCCGCACACCACCTGGAGCACCTGCACCTTCGAGCCGGCCCTGGCCCTGCTGCGCGAGCAGGGCTTCAACGGGGACGTGCATCGACTCGGCGTGCTTCGCGCCTACGCCACACGCCACGGCGAGGGCCCCTTGCCCACCGAGGAAGCATCGCTCGCGGCCTTGGTGCCCGAGCCGCACAACACCGCCGACGGCTGGCAGGGCGGCTTCCGCGTGGGCGGGTTCGATGCGGTCCTCGGACGCTATGCGCTCCAGGTCTGCGGCGGTGTGGACTCGCTCGCCCTGACACATGTGGACAGGCTTGGCCCGCACTGGCCCGTGTGCTCCGCATACCACGCACCTTCCAGCACCGCGGAAGACGAGGCGCTCGTGGTGCGCGACGAGGCCGGGCGCGTCACGGCGCTGCGTCCCGGCGCGGCCCAGGACCTCGCATGGCAGGCGCGACTCACCGGGGCGCTCGCCCGCTGCACACCCGAGCGGACGACGCTTGCGCTGGGAGAGAGCGCCGACACCCGGACGCAGCGCTTCATCACCTGGGTGGAGGCGACCCTGGGCGTGCGCGTCTCCGTGACGTCACAGGGCCCCAGGGCCCGGGACAAGCGCTCCCGGGGCTGACGACGACAGGGCCTCCGGGCTAGCGTCCGGGCACATCGCGAGGTGCATTCGCGGTGTCTCCACCGAGGGGGTCTTTCAGTCATGGGTTACGGGAGTTACAGCCACAAGGCGCATGAGGCGATGACGAAGGCTCGCAGCGAGCTGCCGCCTCAGGAAGTGTTCAAGCAGCGCGCCTGCCATCCCCAGATGGACCCCTTGGGGGTGAAGTTCCGCGAGAGCCGCGACAGCGCGGCCCACCCGAACTCGCTCGCCGTCGTCATGGCGCTCGACGTGACGGGCTCCATGGGCAACATCCCCGAGAACCTCGCGCGCCAGACGTTCCCCTCGTTCATGAAGGACCTGATGGAGGCGGGCATCCCCGACCCGCAGGTGCTCTTCATGGCGGTGGGTGACGCGTTCTTCGACCGCGCCCCGCTCCAGGTCGGCCAGTTCGAGTCCTCCGAGAATCAGCTGGACCAGTGGCTCACCTGGATGTTCCTGGAGCGCGGCGGTGGCTCGAACCCCGGCGAGTCGTACGAGCTGGGCATGTACTTCGCCGCCGAGCACACCGCGATGGACTGCTTCGAGAAGCGCGGGAAGAAGGGCTACTTCTTCATGACGGGCGACGAGCCGGCCCTGGAGAACGTGTCCCTGACCCAGGTGAAGTCCCTCATCGGAGACACGCTCGACAAGGACATGCCCATCTATCAGGCCGTCGAGCGGCTGGAGCGGACGTTCCACCCGTTCTTCCTCATCCCGGACCAGCGGCGGAGGGGCTACTGCGAGGACTTCTGGCGCATCGTCATGGGCGACAGGGTCATCTGCATGGATGACGCGGTGGACACCTGCGACGTCGCCGCCGCGCTGGTGGCCCTCACCGAGCGCGCCGTCCCCCACCTCGACGCCATCGCCAAGCGCCTTCGGGACTCCGGCAAGCCCCCCGAGCGGGTGAAGGGCATCCTGCGGGCGCTGGAGCCCTGGGCCCAGAAGCTGCGAGCCACGACGTAGGACAGTGTCGGTCGAGGCTCTTTCCCACGGAGCCTCGCGCCGTGATACCCCGAAGCCGTGAGTGAATCCTTCGAACGGCTCGGACTGTCCAAGGCCACCCTCGGCGCCCTGCGCCGGGTGCGCTTCACGCAGCCCACCCCCATCCAATCCCAGGCGATTCCCCCTGCCCTCTCGGGCAAGGACATCATCGGCTGCGCGGCCACCGGCACGGGCAAGACGGCCGCCTATGTGCTGCCCCTCGTGGAGCGCTTCCACAGCAAGTCGGGCACGCTCGGACTGGTGCTCGCGCCCACCCGCGAGCTCATCCAGCAGATCGCCGAGCCCGTGCAGGTCTTCGCCGAGGCCCGCGGCCTGACGCACGCCGTGGTCATCGGCGGCGAGGACATGGGCGCCCAGGTGGAGGCCCTCAAGGCCCAGCCCACCTTCGTGCTCGCCACGCCTGGCCGCCTGGTGGACCTGCTGGAGAACGGCATGGTGGACTTCAGCAAGCTGGAGGCCCTGGTCCTCGACGAGGCGGACCGGATGCTCGACATGGGCTTCTTCCCTCAACTCGAGCGCATCTTCGAGGCCCTGCCCCGCCGGCGGCAGACGCTGCTGTTCTCCGCGACGCTGGGGCCGGACGTCACCGAGTTCGCCCGCGAGCGGCTGTACCGTCCCGTGCGCGTGGAGGTGACTCGCAGCGGCACTCCCGCCGAGCGGGCCGAGCAGCGGCTCTACATCGTCAAGGCCGAGGAGAAGTCCTCGCTGCTGCTCACGCTGCTGGCGGAGGACTCGACGACGGCGCTCGTCTTCACGAAGACGAAGGAGCGCGCGGACAAGGTGATGCGCATCCTCCAGCGCGCGGGCCACAAGAGCGCGGTGCTGCACGCGGACCGGACGCAGAACCAGCGTCGCCAGGCGATGGAGGGCTTCCGCAAGGGGACGTACCGGTGCCTCGTCGCCACGGACATCGCCGCGCGCGGCCTGGATGTGGAGGACGTGGGACAGGTCATCAACTACGACCTGCCCCATTCACCCGAGGACTACGTGCACCGCATCGGTCGCACGGCGCGCGCGCAGGCCAGCGGCGTGGCCTCCACGTTCGCCATCCCCAAGGACAAGGAAGTCGTCGCGCAGATTGAGCGCGTCATGCGCGGACAGATTCCCCGAGTGCCGGTGCCTCGCGAGGACCCCGTGTTCCAGGAGGCGTGGGCCCAGTTCCTCGCCTCACAGAAGAACCCGGGCCCGGCGCAGCAGGAATCGGAGGCGCCCAAGCGCGAGCAGCGGCGGCCCGAAGGCCGACACGCCCGCACGCATCGCAAGCGCTGACCAGGCCGAGGGCTCCAGGGCCACCCACCCCCGGCGACGGGGGTTCGCGTCAGAGGGAAGCGGGGCGCTCGCGCTCCAGCTCCGCGCGGAAGAAGGCGCTGCCTTTGGCGAGCTGCGCCATGTAGCCGCGCACGTCCTCGCGCGCCTCGTCGGACAGCTTCGCGAAGGGCATCACGTGCGCATCCGGCACGTAGCGGAACGTCAGGTTGATGCGCCGCGTGCGGAAGTCCGGCAGCTTCGGCGCCAGGTCATGCCCCTCGCGCGTGTCCACCCGCTGCACCCGGTGGAACGTCTCTTCCTTCCACCGCGTCCCGCCGAACAGCTCCAGCGAGCCGTCATCCAGCCACTGCTCCAGCACCACCGCGTCCCGCTCACCGGGCCGTGAGGACGTGACGAACTGGATGAGCGCCCGCTCTCCGAAGGACAGCGAGGCCACCGGCCCCGGCTCGAAGTCCTTGTGTTCACCCACCCGCGCCGTGTCCACCCAGCGGTCATCCTCCAGGCGACTGCCGTAGAAGTTCACCAGACAGGTGTTGAGGTGCCAGCCCTTGGGCATGTCCGGCCCCCGGAACATGCGCCGCGCCAGCGCCTCCACCTTGTCCACCTGCCGCTGGAGCACCGCCGGAAAGGGCTCCGCCTTGACGCACCGGTTCAAGAGGCCCTTGGGGGGGCGATAGTAGTCCAGGCACGCGAACTGCCAGTTTCCCAGCCAGTACACCGGCCGCAGCAGGCGCCGCTGCTGCTGCCCAGGCGGGGGCGGGAAGTGCTTGGAGTAACGCTCCTCCCAGAGCGGGTGGAGCCCACCGAGCCAGTTGAGGATGTCCATCCGGTCCGCGTCGGACAGGAAGCTCGCGTTGTAGTGGTGACCCGGAGTGCGCTGGCGGGCCTTCTGGGCCAGCGAGGGGCCACGGCGGGGGGGAAGGGCCATGGGCGGCCCCGTGCTACCACACCCGCTCTGTCCGGAGCGCCTGTTGCGCAATCCGGACACCCCGGGTGTTGGTAGGGAGGCCGGAACGCGAAACCACCATGTCCGAAGACCGCCTCCATGCGCTTTACCGCACCTACGGGCCCGCCCTGTATGCCCGCTGCCGCCAGATTCTGGGCGACGACGCCGCGGCCGCCGACGCGGCCCAGGAGACCTTCCTTCGCCTGCACCGGCAGTTGGCCCGCGCCCCGGATGCCCACCACGCCCTCGCGTGGATCTACCGCGTGGCCACCAACTACTGCCTCAACCAGGCCCGGGACCGCCGCCGCCGCGCCGTGCCCGTCGGAGAGCTTCCCGAGGCACCCGGCGTCGACGCCGAGCGACTCCTGGAGGACCGGGACCTCGCTCGCCGCCTCATCACCACCGCGCCCCCCAAGGCGGCCGAGGTCGCCTGGCTGCACCTCGCCGATGGGATGACCCAGGACGAGGTCGCCCAGGTGCTCGGCATCTCCCGTCGCACCGTCGTCAACCGGCTCGCAGACTTCCACCGGCACGCACACACGCTCGCCGGGAGGCCCCCCTCATGAACACCGCCCCCTCCCACGTCTCCAGCCTCAAGCTGGATGCCCTCGCGATGGATGCGCTCTCCCCCCAGGAGCGCAGTGCCACCCAGGCCCACCTGGACACCTGCCTCACGTGTCGCACCCGCGCGGACGAGCTGGCGTCGCTGCGCCGCCACTTCACCGCCTATGTGCTGCCCCGCGCCGACCGGCTCCCCACCCGCGTGTCGCCGTGGGGACACCGCTGGCGATGGTGGGCCCCCGCCCTGGCCCTCTCGTCGGCGGTGCTGCTCCTGCTCGCGCTCGTCGCCATCCCCTCTGCCGAGGAGCCCGAGCTCGCCCTCAAGGGAGGCGCGGTGCTCCAGCTCTTCGCGCACCGCGGCGAGCGCACGTGGAAGGTGGAGGAAGGCGAGGCGCTGGCCGCGGGCGACCAGGTGCGCTTCGTCGTCGAGGGACTGGGGCTGCCCTACGTCCTCGTCGTCTCCGTGGATGGCGCGGGACAGGTGAGCACCTACTTCCCGTTCGGGGGAACCGAGAGCGGCCTGTTGCCCTCGAGGGGGCTGCCGCTGGAGATTCCGGGGAGCGTGGTGCTCGACAGCGCCCCGGGCCCCGAGCGACTGTTCGCCCTGTTCTCTCGCAAGCCGCTGTCCATCGAGTCCGTGGCTCCCGCACTGC
Organism: Myxococcus sp. CA051A; assembly: GCF_013336705.1. Taxonomy (NCBI): domain Bacteria; kingdom Pseudomonadati; phylum Myxococcota; class Myxococcia; order Myxococcales; family Myxococcaceae; genus Myxococcus; species Myxococcus sp. CA051A. The sequence continues at coordinate 51,735 of NZ_JABUMS010000019.1, forward strand.
GTGAAATCTCGGCCGGGGGGGCTGACGTCATCCGAGACCGCACGAGGTTGCCGGTTCCCGCCGGAGCACAGGCCTCCTTCCTCTTCGAGAAGACCCAGCCGTGATGACCTTCATCCGCTGCCTCGTCCTCGCCTTCGTGTGTTGCGCCGCCCTGCCCGCCCAGGCGGGGACCCGGCGCATCGCGGTGCTGGTCGGCCACAACGTCGGCAGTGGCGAGCGGCCTCCGCTGCGCTACGCCGAGGCCGACGCGGTCAAGCTCGCCGGAGTCCTCTCCGAGCTGGGAGACGTGCCACCCTCGGACCTCATCGTCCTGCAGGGCGAGAACCTGGCCACGGTGCGCGCCGCGTTGGACGCCGCCGCGCGGAAGGTCGACTCGCTGCGCGTCACGCCGGACACGCGGGTGGTGCTGCTCTTCTATTTCTCCGGGCACTCGGATGGCGTGGCCCTGGAGCTGGGCACGGAGCGACTGCTGTATGCGGAGCTGCGCCGGTGGCTGGACGCGACGCGCGCGGATGTGCGGCTGGCCATCGTCGACAGTTGCCGCAGCGGCGCGCTGCTGCGCTTCAAGGGCGGACGACCCGGTCCCTCCTTCGAGCTGCGCTTGACGGACGAGGTGCACAGCACGGGGCATGCGCTGCTCACCTCCAGCGCGGAGGACGAGCTGGCGCTGGAGTCTCGCGAGGTCGGCGGTTCGCTCTTCACGCACCACCTGGTGTCTGGGCTGCGCGGGGCGGCGGATGCCTCCGGCGATGGGCTGGTGACGCTGGCGGAGGCGTATCAGTACGCCTATGCGCATACGGTCTCCGCCACCGCGGACGTGCTGACGGGCGCGCAGCATCCCGCCTATGACTACCGGCTGACGGGCAAGGGCGAGCTGATCCTCACCCAGCTCCCCAGCCCGGGCACGGCCCTGGAGCTGCCCTCCGACTTCGAGCGCGCGTTGTTGCTGCGTCCCGGGCGGGGACAGGTGCTCGCGGAGCTGGGGCCGGGCGCGGTGCCCCGGCTCGCGGTGCCTCCCGGGGAGTACGAGCTGCGGGCATGGCGCGCGGGCAAGCAGCACCAGGGCACGGTGCGCGCGCCGTCGGGACAGGTTCAGAAGGTGCGGTGGGAAGACCTTCAGCTCGTGGCCCCCGCGCCTCTCGTCGGTGGAAGGAAGGGGGGCTCGGAGCCGGTGGCGCGGACGGCCGTCTCCTCCTCGTCACCCGAGGAGTGGAACTGGCCGGCGTCGGCGGCTCAGGTGCAGCCTGGGCAGGCGCCCGGTGCGAAGACCTCCAGGACGGCGCCGGAGGAACCTCGTCCCTGGGAGGAGGCCGCCACGCGCCGGGCCGCGGCCGAGGCCAGCACGGTCTCGGTGGAGTCCCTGGAGCCTCCGACTTCGGAGCCCCTGGCGGTCGGCGCGCTGGAGCCCGCGGCCGAGAAGCCGGTGTTCGAACAGGCACTGCCGCCACCGCCCCTGCCCATGTCTCGATTCCAGAATCCTCCTGGGAGCCGTGCGCTCAGCCTGACGGTGGGAGCGCGCCAGACGGTGATCGATCCGGACGGGGCCTTGGTGTCGTTCCGACTGGAACTGTCCCGGACGGAGTCGAGCGGAATGACCTTCTCGCTGGAGCTGGGCCAGGGGCCGCACCAGGAGGACCGGGAGTTCATCACGGGGCTGGGCGTGGGCTATGCGTGGAAGAAGCAGGCCCGCATCGTGGAGTTCACCGGCGGCGTCGAGGCCAGCATGCAGCTTGTCGTGCAGAGCCGGTCGGGCGAGACGCTGTGGACCGTTGGACCCGCTGTCGCTCCCGTGGGGTCCATCGCGGTCTTCGTCATGCCCCAGCTCGCGCTGCTCATCGGAGGACGACTGCCCGTGGCCGTCCTCCGGATGGACGACTTCACCGAGGTGAAGTTCCTGCCCGCACTGGACCTGGGGGTGAGGACGCGCTTCTAGCGAAGCGCTCGACGTTCAGCGTCCGTGGGAGATACCGGCGGACGAGCCCTCCGAGGCACCGTGCACGGAGGCCGGCGACGCGGGCACGGCCGTAGCCGAAGCGGACGGCACCGACCCGGCGACTGGCAATGAGGCCGACTGCGCCGACGCAGCGACCGGGATGGTGGTCTGCACCGCTCCGGCAACAGGCGTGGCGGCGGGCTTCACCGTCTCGGCAACGGGCGCAGCGGGCTTCACTACCTCGACGACAGGTGCGGCAACCGGCTTCACCGTCTCGGCGACAGGCATGGCAGCGGGCTTGACCACCTCGGCAACGGGCGCGGCGGCCGGCTTCACCGCCTCGGCAACAGGCGCGGCGGCCGGCTTCACCGTCTCGGCGACAGGCATGGCAACGGGCTTCCCCGCCTCGGCAACGGGCGCGGCGGCCGGCTTCACCGTCTCGGCAACAGGCGCGGCGGCCGGCTTCACCGTCTCGGCAACAGGCGCGGCGGCCGGCTTCACCGCCTCGGCAACGGGCGCGGCGGCCGGCTTCACCGCCTCGGCAACGGGCGTGGGCTTCGCGCAGTTCGTCGCGAGCGCTGCATCCATGGCGGGCGCGGCACTCGTGGCGACGGCCACCGCGGGAGCCTTCGGTTCGGGCGGCAGTTGCCGGGGCGGCAGCACGAAGGGCGGCGGCACGGGGCAGTTCGTGCACGGTCCCCGCAGCGGCACCGACAACCGCTGGCCAGCACGCAGGAAGTTGTTCCGCATGCGGTTCGCCTTGCGAATCATCGACACCGTCGACGCGTACTTCAGCGCGATGCCGCCCAGCGTGTCACCGGAGCGCACGCGGTGCACCGTCACGTTGTGCTCGGGCTGCAACGACAGGAGCGGCTGCACCCTGCGCCCCAGCTCCTGCGCCCTCGGGTTGTGGAAGCGCAGATGGAAGTGGTCCCGATGCCGACGCGCGTGCCGGATGATGCCCACCGGGCTGAACAGCGAGTCCAACCACGCCTTGTCCTCGCCCACCGCGAGCGCATGGTCATACAGGACCTTCTGCACGCGCTTGTCCACGAGGATGAGCTGGATGTCCGTCTTGGTGACGACCGCGCGGATGAACGCCCAGTTGAGCGGCACGTTGATGTACTTCTCGCGCTCGCGCTCACGGATGGGGTCCACCGTCGGGTAATAGAAGCCGACGTCCACGTCCCGGCCATTCTGGTGGCTCTTGTGAGGACGCTTGTAGCCGCCCTCCTTGTTGCTGATGCCGTTGACGCGGATGGGCGGCGCTTCCGGGTACTTCGAGCGCACCTCACGAATGGCCGACACCAGGTAGTCGATGCTCTCCTGCGTGCCCCACGCAATCTCCGGCGACACGACAATCCAGTCGTCGCCCCGGGGGAACTGCACGGAGTTCACCAGCCGGCCGCTGTGCGCGAAACCCACCGCCATCGAGCCGAGCGACGCGATGTCTTCCTTCCAGCGCCGCGTCAGGTCCTCATCGGACACCTCCGCCGAGTACAACGGCCCCGTCGGCACCTCGCCGCCCACCACCGGCGTCTCTCCCTCGCCGTCGTCGCCTTCACCCTCGCCGGCCTCCGCCGCCTCGTCCTCCAGGTCCTCCGCCGACAGCGCGCAGCTCTCGTCGGAAGCCTGGGCCACGACAGCGGCGGCCCCGGAAGTCGCCCCCTCCGCCGAGACAATCGGCACGGCTTCAACCGGTGCCGGAGGCACCTGCTCTCGCGCGGGCGTCAGTCCTTCCGAACGCACGGACGCAAGGGCAGCCTCGCCGCCAGAGGGGGGAGCCACGCGCGCGGCACAGCCGGCGCAAACCAATAGGAGCCAGAGGGGGTAACGCACCGGGCCGGAGGATGGCCCGAGAATCGTTCGAGCACAAAGCCCCGCCCTGATTTTTTGGCGCCCCCCTGCCCCGGGGGGCGCTCTCTGCGTGGCCAGGGCCACACTTCCCGCGCGAGAATGTCCGCGTCAGGGCGCCGGCGCCGGCACCTTGAGTGCGACGTCGAGCGCCAGCTCAATCATCTCGTCGAACGAGGTCTGCCGGTCTTGCGGGGAGAGGGCCTCACCCGTCTGGAGGTGGTCCGACACGGTGAGCAGGGCAAGGGCGCGCGCACCGAACTCGGCTGCTACGCCGTACAAGCCAGCAACCTCCATCTCGATGGCCAGCACGCCCATCCGCACCAGCGTGGCGGTGAGCGGCTCTTGCGGGTGGTAGAACAGGTCGGACGTGAAGACGGTGCCCGCGCGCACGGCCTTGCTCCGTCGCTCCGCCGCCTCCATCGCCCACCGGGCGAGCTGGAAGTCCGGCACGGCCGCGAAGTCGTGGTCCAGCAGCCGCATCCGGTTCACCTTCGAGTCCGTGCCGGCCCCGGTGGCGACGATGACGTCCCGCAGCTTCACGTCCGGGCGGAGCGCGCCGCAGCTCCCCACGCGGATGAGGACGCGGGCGCCATATTCCTTGATGAGCTCGGTGGCGTAGATGGAGATGGACGGCACGCCCATGCCGTGTCCCATCACCGAAATCCTGCGGCCCTGATAGGTGCCGGTGAAGCCGAACATGTTGCGCACGGAGGTGACGCCCCGGGCGTCCTCCAGGAAGCGCTCGGAGATATAGCGGGCCCGGAGGGGGTCGCCGGGCATCAGCACCACGTCGGCGAAGTCGCCGGGTGCGGCGGAGATATGAGGGGTTGCCATGGGGGCGCACCATAACGCTCCGTGCGCCTGCCCGCGATTACCAACTCGAACTGCCGAACCCCGAGCCGCTCCCAGAAGAACCGCTGCTGTAGGAAGAACTGGAGAAGCCCGAGTCGCTGCTCGAAGAGGACGAGCTGGACGAGAACGAGCTGGACGAGGACGCCTCGCGAGCCCGCGCCTGCTCACGGGCCTCCTCGCGGCGCCGCTCCTCCTCGCGCTCGGCCTCCTCGATGGCGTCACGAGCCTCGCGCGTCGCCGAGTCCGCCGACCGCAGGGCCTCCGGATAGAGCCCCTTGTCGAGCGCGCGCCGCGCCGAGTCGAGCTGGGAGCCTCCCGCCCTGCCCCGCCAGGTCGCGGCGCTCTGCACGAGGCTGGCGGCGGACCGGATGGCGTCGGAGGCCTCCTCGGCGGCGCGCAGCTCTCCGCGCAGGTCCGCCGACTTGCGCGCGGCCTCGGAGGCGATGCGGTCCGCCACCCTGTCGAAGGCCACCCAGTCTCCATGGGGCTTCGCGAAGTCCTTCATCGTCGTGTCGAGCTCGCGACGCAGCGTCACCAGGGCGTTGATGGCGACCGTCGTCGCGCGGCTGTCGGTGATGCCGTCGTTGGCGGCCTGACGAATCCACTGGTCCGCGAAGGACAGGGCGCGGTCCGCCGAGGCCAGGCTCTCCTCGGCCTGGGCGTGGTGGGCCCGGTCCGAGGCGGCGGTCTGCCGCACCTGCTCCAGTGACAGGCAGGCGGAGGCGAGCCGCTCGGCGGCGTCGAAGGGGTCCGCGGGGCGCGTCTCCGCCGCGGTCACCGCCGCCAGGAGGAGCTGCCGGGCTGCATCGCGGGCCGTGCGCGTGGGCTGCATCGTGCGGGCATCGGAGGCATCAGTGTCACAGGCCGTGATGAGGCCCTGGGCCACGAGCAGCGTGTGGGCATTGCCCTCCTCGGTGGACTGGAGTCTCCGCGACTTCTCCTCGACTTCATCGAGCCGGGCGTGGACCCGGGCATGGCGCGCCTCCACCTCCGTCAGCAACGCGGCGGTGGCCAGCAATCGGGCCTCCGCATACGCCAGCTCCGACTCCGCCAGGCGCTTCGCCGCCTCACCTCGATGAAGGGCCACCTCGGCGAGGTTGTCCTGCACCGTGCCGTTGGCCTCCGGATGCACCGGGTCCTCCGGCCGCAGCCGCAACGCGGAGGGGCGATAGCCACGTGTCAGCGCCTCGAGCAGCACGGTGCCATCCGCCACGCGCACCTCGAGACGCCGGGCCTCCGCACGGCACGCATCCCGCCGGGCCGCGAAGTTCTTCCGGGCCTCGTGGCTGCCGGCGATGAGCGCCTCCACTTCGCCCACGCGCGTCAGGGTGGCCGTGAGCGCCGTGAGCGCCGCATCCAGCTGTCCCTCACCGAGGGCCGCTCGCGCCTCCGTCAAGGAGTGGGCACCAGAGGCATGCCGGTCGGTCGGGTCCGCGTCCTTCTCGCGAAGCATCGCCGAGGCGGGCTTGTCCATCGACTGCCCCAGCTCCGCGCGGGCCTTCGCCGTTTCCTTCTCCACGCGCGCCAGGGAATCTCGCGCCCGGGCCGAGAGCGCCACCAACTCGTCCGCTTCCGTCGCTCGCGTGGCCAGCGCCGAGAAGGACTGCCCCAGCACCTCGACGGACTCCTTCACCGGCTGGTCCACCAGCGCCTTCGCGGTCTCCTCCGCCGTATGTCCCAGGGCCGCGAGCGCGTCATCCAACCACCGGCGCGAAAGGCCCGCGCCCCCCAGCGCCTTTCCCGCCTGCGTCACCACCGGGAGCACCTCGCGCGCGGCCACGTCCAACACGGTGACGAGCGCCAGTGCATCATCCATCCGTCGCGCGCCCTGCGCGAGCGGCCCCTCCAGCGCGGCGAGCGGGTCCATGCCCAACAGGGACCTCGCTTGCTTCGCGAGTGCGTCCAGGCACGGCGTGACGTGACCGATGACGTCCTTCACGCGAAGCACCGCGTCCCCGGAGGCGGTCGTCTTCAGCTCGGCCGAGAAGGACTCCAGCACCTTCACCGAGTCCACCGAAGTCGTCGGAGCCTTCTCCAGCGAGTCCACCAGCACAAGGGCCCGCTCGGCATGGGTGTTGAACGCCTCCAGCAAGGCCTCGAAGGAGAGCGAGAAGGGCTGATAGCTCTTCAGGTCGCCGATGAGCCGCTGCGCCTCCGTGCGCGGTCCGCGCAGCACGTCCTCCACGCCTTCGTCGGGGTGGAAGACGATGGGCTCGTCGCGCAGCAAGCGGGTGACCTGCTCGTAGCGGGCCGTCCCCAGGTGCGCTCCCAGGGCCTTCGTCATACCCGCGCCCTCGAGCAGTTCCTCGGCCCGATGCAGCACGCGCGCGGCGGCGGTGGCGAGCAGGAAGAGTTCGTCCACATCGGAGGCGAGCTGCTGCCCGCGCTCCCGGGTGACTCCCGCGAAGCGCTTTTCGATGTCCTCTCGGGACTTGCCGGCGCACAGGTGCGTGCGCTCCAGGAGGCCGAAGAGCGCGTGGGTCTTCTCGTCGATGGCCGTGCGCCAGCGGGCATGCAGCTCGGTGGCCTTGCTCCGACTCGCGTTGCGGCGACGACGCGCCCAGACACCCGCGAGGAGCAGGCCCGCGCCACCCGCCGCCCCGCCCTGGTTGCGCGTCCTCCGGGCCTGCTCCGCCTCGTCCGCCGACGCGACTGCCGTGCGGTAGGAGTCCTCAGTCGCTCGCAGCAGCTCGCCGTACGTGGAGGCTCTCGCATCATACGCCTCGCGAGCCTGCCCCAGCGCCAGCCGGGCCGCCGCGAGCGGCTCCTGAAAGTCCTCGACCTCCGGCCTCGTCGCGAGGCGCTCCAGCAACCCCGCCAGCTCCGTGAGCCGCTGCCCATCCCGCCCCGCTGCATCCAGCGTCTCGGAGACCTTCGCGCGTGCCGCCTCGGCCGACGTGAGCGCGCCGCCATGAGCGAGCGTCATGTCGCGCACCGCGCCGCGCGCCTTCTCCGTCTCCGTGCGCAGCAGCGTGAGCCGCTCGGACGCGAACGCGGCCAACGGATGCGCGGACAGCGTCACCTGCGCGGACTCCAGCGATTTGAGTCGCTCGGACGCGGCACGGTGCGTCTCCATCGCCACGTTCAGCCCGTCCAGGCGCGTCCGCAGTCCGTCATGAACCGCCGTCGCCTTCGCGAGGTCGGCCTTCTCCAGAGGTGTCAGCAGCGCGAGGGCCTGGAGGACCTGCTGCTCCGCGCCAGGAAGGTCCACGGCGGCCGCGGTCAGCCCCGAGGGAAGCGCCGTCCCGAAGGCCGCGAGCCGCTGCGCGGAGAGGCGCGGCACCTCCTCCTGCATCGCCAGGAGCCGGCCCCGCAGGGACTCGATGAGCCGGTTGCGCTCGGCCACCTCCTGGTCGATGGCGGAGGCCACCCGCGAGTCGACGAGCGTCACGGTGTTCTTCGCCGCGTCGATGATGCGACCACCGTTGCGCATGGCCTCGATGGCCGGAGCATCCAGGTCGCCCTTCCACTGGGCCTCGCCCGCCTTGCGCCGGTCCTGCGCCTCCGAGCCGAAATACGACAGGTTCCGCTCCGCCAGGGACAGCACGAACACGGCGCCGTCCGGCTCCTGCGTCTTCGGATGCTTCAGCGCGCCGAAGCGGGTGCGATTGGACAACCCCTTGCCCAGGGCATGCAACGCGGCGTCGATACCCGTGAAGGTCGTGCCCTCGGCGTCGACGAAGCGCTCCCCCGCCGCGCTCCAGAGGAACACCACCGTCCAGTGGGGCGCGTTCGTCGCGAGCCAGGCCTCCAGTTCCTCGAGCTGTTCCTCGGAGACGCCGACGTCTCCCTTCACATAGACGTGCTGGGACTCGGACCAGATTTTCTCGACGCTCGTCGCGCTCTGGATGCTTCGAGGCTTGCGCGCGGCCTCGACGGGCGACGCGGCCAGGGCGAGCGCGAGGAGGAGCAGGGGCGCGAACGACAGGGACGAGCGTTTCATCGGTGGCACCGAGACGAACGAGCGCGGCGAGGTGTTCAAGGTGCGGCGACCCACGCGACATGAAAGTGCGCGTCGAGCGTGGCCAGGGCGTAGTCCTTGGGCAGCGGCGCGAACGGCGCGGCCTTCTGCACGGCGGACAGCGCGGCGGCATCCCAGACCTTGGAGCCCGACTCCTGGGAGACGACCGCGGTGACGAGCTTGCCATCCCGGCCAATCACCGCCTGGACCACCGTCCTGCGTCCCACGGCGGGCAGCCCCTTGCGCGCGGGCTGCTTCCACTTGCCGGCGACCTGGGAGTAGGCGCGCTGCTGATACGCGGCGCTCGTCAGCTCGGGCTGGAAGAAGGCCTGGAGCTGGGGGGTCCCACCGGCGGCGAGCGCCAGCGGCGCGACGACCAGCGTGAGCAGGGCCACGACAGACAGCGGACGGAGGCGGAGCATGGCGCGCAATGGTAGTCGCCACGGACCGCGCCGCGAAGGGGCCTCACGCCGTCAGTTCCACTCCATCTTCATCAACAGCTTCTCCGGCAGCAGCGTCCATGAGGGCGGCAATTCGAGCGACACCTCCCCCGTCCCCGGAAGCGTCAACTCCTCGCGCACGACACTGAAGGGATGCTGCGCGTCCTTTCGAAAGACGAAGGCCGTATAGGCCCCCTCCGGCTGCGAGCGGAACGTCCAGCCACCGCCCTCCCTCGCCGGCTCCCGCGAGTACATGGACTGAAGAAGCACCAATTCCCCCGGAGTGCTCGGAGCGGGCACCGACCCTGGCACGAGGATGGCCACGGAGTCCTCGCAGGCCCCCTCGACCCGCAGGTGGAGCATCACCCCGTCCCGACGCGCCTCGAAGTCCACTGTCACCGTGCCGGTAGCAGGGACCTGGACGTGCCGCGCCATGAACACGGGGCGCGACGCGGGCTCCTCCTCTTCGTGGAGATGGGGCTGGACAGCCACGAGATAGGAGCCGGGAGGGACACTTCCTTGCTCGAAGCGACCGGCGACGACCCGCACCTCCCTCCGGAAGCCACTCGCCGCGCCCGAGAGGACCACCGTGCCATCGCCTGTCTTCAAGCCGCTCACGGTGCCGCGCAGCGTGGCCCCCGCATCGAGCGCCACTGCGACCTCGTCCTGCCCCGCGCCGAGCAACAGGCGCTTCTGTGAATACGAAGTGTGCGTCACGACGAGCGCATACGGTCGCTCCATGACATGCGGCAAGGTGAAGGTGCCATCCTGCCGCGTCCTCGCCGCTCCTGCCTCCTCGTTGGGCCGAGCCTGCCGCTCCCAGCCCTCGGCATCCTCGGGGACGTCGCCCACGTCCACCAGCGCTCCCGCCACGGGCCTTCCCGTCGCCGCGTCCGTCACGCGCCCCCGCAGCGGCCGGCCCTGGTGGAGGACCACCGCTCCCAGGTCCAGGGACTGCCCCTCCACGACCTCCACCGTGAGCGACAGCTTCGCGAAGCCGGGGGCGGAAAAGTGGAGCGTCAGCTTCCCCTCGTTGAGGGGGCCCCGAAAGAACTCGCCCCGCGCATTCGTGACGGTGCCATCCCACAACTGGAACCGGGTGATGGGAGTGCCATCCTCACGAACCAACCTCCCCCGGATGCCCACGTCCCGGCGCATCACCAGGCGCACCTCGGAGTCGCCCGCCTCGACGCGCACGGAGGTCTGGCCCCTCGTCGTCGTGGCCCCCTGTGTCCGGGTCGCATCCAGTGAATGGCCACTCCCTCGCACCTTGAGCGAGTACGCCCCCGGAATGAGGTGGCTCAGCGTGAAGCGTCCCCCCTCGTCGGTCTTGCCCGTCGAAGGCCCGGGGTGCGACAGGACGCGCCTGGAGCCGTCGCCTTGCGCTCGCACCACCACGGCATTCCCCGCCGGGTGCGCTCGCACCTCGGCTCCATCGAGGGGACGGCCCTCCCCGTCCTCGACGACGCCCGAGAGGGACAGTCCCGCGGGGAACTGGAGGCGCGCATACACGGGCTCGAGCCCCCGCACCTCGATTTGAGTGGTCAACTGGCGCAGCGTCTCCGACTCCTTCTGGGTGACCATGAGGTAATGCCGCCCCTCCTCGATGCCCTGGAGCGCGAAGCGGCCCCTCGCGTCCGTGAACGCCCTCTTCTGGTGAGCGCCCGCCACCTCCGACACCACCGGCACTGCGCCGACCTGGGCGGAGCGCACCGGAGCGCCCGTCTCGCTCAGCACCTCGCCGCTCACCGTGGCGCCCGGCGTGAGCACCACCCGGAGCCCCTTCCGAGGTGACGTCACCGGAAGCCACGTCGGCCGATGCGCGTCATGGGTGACGACCAGTCCATGCTCCCCCGCCTCGGCGGAAGAGAGCAGGAACGAGCCGTCCTCCTCGGTCTTCGTGGTGCTCTCCAACTCGAGGTCATCCCGCGCCATGACCGACGCATCGAACGGGCCACTCAGGTCGCGCGCGGACCTCAAGGCGAGGCTTGCTCCCGCCAGGGGATGGCCTTCGGCATCCACCACCGTTCCCTCCACCGTGACCGCGTCGCGCAACACGATGGCGAACGGCACGGTGTCCGCTCCCAGCCGCACCTCGCCGTTATGGTCGAGGAAGCCCGGTGCCTCGACATTGACGGCGTAGATGCCGTGCAGCAGCGGCCCCAACGTGAAGGCCCCGCGAGCGTCCGTGGTCCCACGCTTTTCCAGGGGAACGGCGGGCGTCCCCATCAACCAGGCGGAGATGCTCGCCCCGACGATGGGCGCGCCCCTGGAGTCGCGCACCTCGACGGGAAGGAGCAGGGCGTTGCCGAGCGCCAGCACGACCTCGGGATAGTCGCCCCCAGGAGCCAGGCCGACGCGCTCCTCGGCCACCGCGTCACCGTGCGTGGCGGAGAACGAATATTGGTCAGGCCGCAGTGCCTCGAAGGTGAAGCGCCCCTGGTCGTCGGTGACGACGTCGCGCGTCCAGTATGGGTTCCCGCACCTCACACTCGCGCCAGGGATGGGCACGTCTCCCATGACGACACGCCCCGAGAGCCGACGTGCGCGGGGCATCATCACGTCCAGCCGCTGCATGCCGGTTCCCCGGAGCTGCACGCGCTGCGGGAGCAGCCCCTCCTTGGAGAAGAGGACGTTGTAGTCCCCGAAGGGCAACGACGCGAACTGGAAGCGCCCATCCAACGTCGTGGACACCTCGAAGGCACGGTTGTGTGCCACGAGGATGGCGGTGACGCGGACGCCCTCCACCGGCTGCGCGAACTCGTCCCGCACCTGGCCCGACAGCGGAGGCTCGCCGCCCAACCGCACTTCGACCTCCTCGCCGCCCGCGGCGACGTCCTCGCTCAACCCCACGCCTCGCGGCCCCTCGGCCCACACCGCGTACCGTCCCGCTTCCAGGCCCGCGAGCGTGAAGTGCCCCTCCGCGTCCGTCGTGGTGCGCGCCAGGGGAGGCGTCTCTCCCGCGCCGGATTCCAACCAGTCCAGCAGCCCCTCCGTCCGGCACAGGGTGCTCAGCAACAGCAGCTCACAGGGCTCGCCACAGTCGCAAGGCTGTTTGAGCAACGGCATGTCTGGCTTTGCTTCGGTGGCCACCACGACCGCGCCCTCGACAGGCCCATCGGGTCCGAGCACGACGCCACGCACCCTCAACTCACCTCGGGGCGCCTCGACGGGCGCCGCGAGCAGCGCGCGCCATGACAATCCCCGGCCCTCCGTTCCGAGGCCAGAGGAGGAAGGCTTTCCGGTGTCGCGCCCATCCACGCTCGTCCCGCCAAGCAACAGACGCCCCAGGAAGAGTGTCAGGAGCAGCAGCCCCGCGCCGATTCCAAACCATCGCCTCATGCGCGAGCCCACCCCGGAGGACCTCGTGTCGTCCGGTCAGCCTATCCGCATTCCCCCACCTCGCGCTGCAGTTCGTCGGCCTCGGGCTTTTTCCGTCGAAGCACCCGGGCCACGCGCCGCTCAGCGTCGCCTGGCGAGGGTGAACGCGGTGAGCATGAGCGCGCCGCCCGCTCCCATCGCGACGGCAAGGGGCATGCGCAGCCGCTCCGACAACGCGGAGAACACGCCCAGCGTCACCTCTCGGCTGGCGCTTCGCAGCGAAGGATTCCCCAGCTCGTCTCGCGTCGTACGGAGCTGGCGTCGCAGCTCCTCGGAGGCGCCCCGCACCGTCGCGGTCGCCGTGCGCTCGGCCATCGTCGCGACGACGACGCCCACATCCACGTCGGAGCGCTCGCGGTGCTCTTTCAGCTCCAGCTCCAACTGCCCCACCACGGCGTGGATGAACCGCCGCCCCACCTGCTCCAGCACCTCGTCGAGCCGCTCGGTCCGCGCATCCAGGGCCGTGCTCAGTCCCTCGACGAGCCCGCGCCCCGCCTGGGACGCCACCTCCGAGGCGATGGGCGCCAGCACGGGCATCTCGTGCTCCAGCTCCAGCACCGCGCCTCGCACCGCGCCCGTGGCCAGCGTCCGGGCCCGCGCGCCGGGCTGGCGCAGCTCCCGCTGACGCTGGTCCGCCGCCTTGGCCGAGTGGTCCAACCATCCATTCACCCGCTCCAGGAGGTCATGGGACAACGCATCCGCCCCGGGCATCGAGCGCCGCAGCTCCGCCACCACCCCCTGCACCGCGCTCTCCACGAGCGAGCGAGACCACGAACCGCGAGGACGCTCGGCCGCGACCTCGACCTCCCGAGCAAGCAGGGCCACGGCGTCTTGGATGAGCTGACGAAGCTGTCCGTCGAGCCCTGGCAGCTCCGCCTGGAGTCCCTCCGAGGCCCCCTGGATGGCGCCGCTCGTGAGCCCATGGGCGGCGATTCGCTCGAGTGACAGGGTCAGACGCCGCATCAGCTCGACTGGTGACAATCGTCCATCGTGGCGCATCGCTCGCTCCCCCCCGCGCGGAAGGCCCACTCCGCTCGACAACGATTGTGATGTCGCCCATCAACCAACACCCCGACGGACCAGCGGAGACAGCGCTCGCGGTGCCCCTTCGCGTCGACTCCTGACGCCACCGAGCACCGGGCCCGTCGTCGGCAGGGCGGGCAGGCAGCGGGGTCGCGAATGCAGTCCGGTTGCATCGCCCACCTCGCTCCGGGACATTGCCTCCGGGGATTGGACGATGCTGGGCTATCAGGCGAACTCACAGTGGCGCGACATGTCTGACTTCGTGGTGCATTTCACGAAGCCCGGACCGCCATTCCATGACGCCTACCAGAACATGATGAACATCCTGGGCACGCGGACGCTCATCCCGGGCGCCCAGGGCTTCGGGCTGGCGCGCAAGGAACCCCAGGTCGCGGACCGGCACCGAGCCGTCTGCTTCAGCGAGATTCCGCTCGACCAACTCGGCAGGCTCGTCCAGCGCCGCAGCCTGTATGGCATCGGCTTCAGCAAGAGCTTCATCCTCTCCCAGGGCGGCGGCCCCGTCTGGTATGTCCAGTACGCCTCGCCCGCGCACCTCTCCCTGAAGCACCAGGTGGACCAGGCGCTGGCGGCGACGGACTCACGAGCACACCCGCTCTGGGCGATGACGCCCTTCGTGGACATCCAGGGCGACAAGCACAACGCGCCCTACAACTACCGCTTCGACTGGGAGCGGGAGTGGCGCGTGCCGGGCCTCTTGCGCTTCACCGAGTACGACGTGGCGGCGCTCTTCCTTCCGGAAGAGCTGCACCCGACGGCTCGCGGCTTCTTCGAGTGGGCCGTGCGTGAGAAGGCGGGCCCTGGCTACTTCTGCCCCTGTCTGGATCCGCTGTGGACGGCGCCCCAGATTGCCGCGGCGCTGGAAAAACACGCGGAGGACTCCGTGCGCCTCCGGGCAGGGTAGTCACCCCTTGCGTCCATGAGCCAACACCGGTGCGGGGGCGGGGGCCTGTCAGCGCTTCTCCGGATGCCTATCTCTTCCGCTCCGACATGGGTGGGTGGACACGGGGGAGCTACACAGTGGCCGGAAGAAGCTTGTCGCGAGGCGTGCTGGCGTGTGTCGTTTGTCTGACGGTGGCCTGTGGGGGTGGCACCTCCCCCGGCCCTGGAGGTGACCCTCCGGACGAGCCGACGGGACCTTCGGGGACCATCCCCGACCCGCCCCCCACGAATCCCCAGGAGCTTCCGGACGCGGGCGTGCCCGATGCGGGGAGCCCCCTTCCGGACGCGGGTCCGCCCGATGCGGGCCCCGCGCCCATTGTCTGCGCCCCCACCGCTGGCGAGACGCGCTGGTTGACGGAAGGGCAGCTCGTCACGGCCACCGTGACGTGCGCCACCGGGAGCACCACGACGGGGCTGCGCTTCGGCGTGGACAACCTCCCGCCCGGCGCCACCTTCGACGAGGCCACCGCCACCCTGCGCTGGACGCCCGGCAGGGACCAGGCCGCCGTGTGGAACCTCGTCCTGCGCGAGCACACGAGCAATGAAACGGGCACCCTCAAGGTCGGCGTCGCGGAGAACGACGGAGGCCCCGGCAACATCAAAATCGTCGACCCGACGAAGTACACGGAAGAGTACGGGCTGCCCGTCTTCCACCTCATCTACACGCCGCCCCTCACCTCCGGCAGCGACAAGCCCGCGCAGCTCATCTACCGGGGCCGCACCTACAACATCGAAGCCAAGTACCGGGGCGCCACGTCCGGGGCCTTCCCCAAGCGCAGCTTCACGCTGGAGTTCCCGGACGAGGACCTCTTCAACGAGCCCGTCCACGGCGACGGCTTCCTCAAGAAGAAGCGCGTGGCGCTCGTCACCACGTTCAATGACAACTCCTACGTGCGCACGCGGCTCGCGTTCGACCTGTGGAGCCGCATGTCACCCGAGCACATCCGCGTGCGCACCTTCAGCGCGGTGCTCTATGCCAACAACCGCTTCCTCGGCCTCTATACGGCGGCGGACCTGCCCCACAAGCGGCTGATGGCGGAGCACGGCATGGACAAGGACTCGGACCTGTTCAAGGCCGTGGAGAACGACGCCAACTTCTCCCGCATCCGCAAGAACGGCGAGCCCAAGGCGTCACTGCGCGAGGGCTTCGAGAAGAAGGTCGGCGAGCCGGAGATGGGCCAGCCCCACGCCTGGGACACCCTGGAGGCCTTCATCACCTTCGTGGCGGACTCCGACGACGCCACGTTCCGCGCAAGCTTCCCGCAGCGCACCCGCCTGAAGGACTACGAGGACTGGTGGATCTTCAACTCCCTCATCCTCGGGACGGACTCCCACTCGAAGAACGCCTATCACGCGTATGACCCGAAGACGCAGGGTCCCTGGCGCTTCATCCCCTGGGACCTCGATGCGAGCTTCGGCCAGAACTTCGACACCACGCGCACCTCGCCGACGACGCGCAACACCTTCACCGGGAACAACCGCATCTTCGCGCGGCTGCTCGCGGACCCCACCTTCGCGGGGCCCATGCGCGAGCGCTACCGGACGCTGCTGCGCAACGAGCTGAAGCTGGAGAACGTGCTCGCGCTCATCGACGGCTACGAGAAGGAGACGTCCGCCGTCGCGAGGCGAGACTGGGCGCGGTGGCAATTGGAGTACCGCGCCCTGGGCGCGCCCGGCACCGTGGGCGAGGGCAACTTCCCCGCCTGGTATCAGCGCACGGATTTCCTCACCTACGAGGAGGAGCTGGAGTACGTGCGCCAGTGGGTTCGCACCCGCTGGCCCGCGCTCCAGTCCCAACTGCCCTGACGTCCTCCCCGCCGGTGGACCGCCCCGACTAGAACTGCGCCCAGCCCGGAACGCGCGGGTAGGGAATGGCGTCGCGGATGTTCTGCAGGCCGCACATGTAGACGATGAGCCGCTCGAAGCCCAAGCCGAAGCCCGCGTGCGGGACCGTGCCGTAGCGGCGCAAATCCCGGTACCACTGGTAGTGGGCCGGGTCCAAGCCGAAGCGCTTCATCCGCGCGTCCAGCACGTCCAGGCGCTCCTCGCGCTGGCTGCCGCCGATGATTTCGCCGATGCCCGGGGCCAGCACGTCCATGGCCGCCACCGTCTTCCCGTCCTCGTTGATGCGCATGTAGAAGGCCTTGATCTCCTCCGGGTAGTTCATCACCACCACGGGCCTCCCCACGTGCTCCTCGGACAGGTAGCGCTCGTGCTCCGTCTGGAGGTCCTTGCCCCACTCCGGCGCGTACTCGAACTTCTTCTTCGCCTTCTTGAGGATTTCAATCGCCTCCGTGTAGGTCAGGCGCTCGAAGCTGGAGTGGATGAACTTCTCCAGGCGCTCCGTGACGCCCTTCTGCACGCGCTCCTCGAAGAACTTGAAGTCGGGGCCACAGTCCTCCAGCACCGCCTTGAAGACGAACTTGAGGAAGCGCTCGGCCAGGTCCGCGTCCGCGTTCAGGTCCGCGAAGGCAATCTCCGGTTCGATCATCCAGAACTCGGCCAGGTGGCGCGTGGTGTTGGAGTTCTCCGCGCGGAACGTGGGGCCGAAGGTGTACACCTTCGACATGGCCATGGCGTAGGCCTCCACGTTGAGCTGGCCGGAGACGGTGAGGTACGCCTCCTTGCCGAAGAAGTCCTTGTGCCAGTCAATCTTGCCTTCCGGCGTGCGGGGCGGATTGACGGTGTCCAGCGTGGACACGCGGAACATCTGCCCGGCGCCCTCCGCGTCGCTCGCGGTGATGATGGGCGTGTTGACCCAGAAGAACCCCTCCTGGTCGAAGAAGCGGTGGACGGCCTGCGCCGCGCGGTGACGCACGCGGGTAATGGCGCTGAACGTGTTGGTGCGCACGCGCAGGTGGGCCACGTCGCGCAGGAACTCCAGCGTGTGCTGCTTGGGCTGAATGGGGTACGTGTCCGGGTCGTCCACGAAGCCCAGCACCTGGACCTCGTCGGCCTGGACCTCGAAGGCCTGGCCCTTGCCCTGGGACTTCACCAGCGTGCCGCGGCACACGACGGAGCAGCCCGCGGTGAGGTGGAGGATCTCCTTCTCGTAGTTGGGCAGCGAATTGGGGGCGACCACCTGGAGGGGGTCGAACACCGAGCCATCGCTGACATTGACGAAGCTGATGCCCGCCTTCGAGTCGCGCCGGGTGCGAACCCAGCCACGGACCTCCACC
This sequence comes from Myxococcus sp. CA051A, assembly GCF_013336705.1. Classification (NCBI taxonomy): domain Bacteria; kingdom Pseudomonadati; phylum Myxococcota; class Myxococcia; order Myxococcales; family Myxococcaceae; genus Myxococcus; species Myxococcus sp. CA051A. The sequence goes on from NZ_JABUMS010000019.1 coordinate 69,321, forward strand.
TTCGTCCCTGCCTCCACCGCGCCGGCGAGGACCTGCTTCACACTGACGACCTGCATTGACGCTCTCCCTTGAGCGGATTCGGGGGACGAGTTAGCCGCGCGCCGGCCCGAAGGACAAGCCCGGTGTGGCTTTCCGGGCCCCCAAACGCCTGTTTCCGGGCCCCGGACGGATGCCTGGAACCCGGCCAACCATGTCAGACCCCACAGGTACTCTTCTCCCATGGTCGCCCAAAAAGGGGACCACGAATCCCATGAAACCCGCACGTCATTCGCGAGCCGCCCTGGCCCGCCTGGCCGTGCCCTACCTGGAGAGTCACATGGCTACGCGCAAGTCCGCTTCCCGCAAGTCCGCCGCCCGCAACCGTTCCTCGGAGTCCACCAAGGCCGCCTTCGAGGACCTGGCTCGCAAGGCGCGCAGCAAGCCCGTCGTCCCCGCCAAGGAGCAGGAGGCCCGGGACACCCACGCCAAGAACGTGCTGGCGGACGTCTCCACCCTGTCGGCCGAGTCCGCGGTGAAGAAAGTCACGGAGGCGGGGCTCACCATCAACAAGACGCTTTCGGGCATCAACGAGCAGGTCATCGCGCTGGTGGAGGAGATGAAGCAGTTGGACGAGGCCATCCAGCTCAAGACGGACGAGCTGTCGGAGCTGCACGGCAAGGACGTGGCGGCCAGCGCCGTGGACGTGCTCGTGGCGGAGTACGACAAGCGCAAGGCGGAGCTGCAGGAGGAGATGGAGCGGCTGAACAAGGACATCGAGGACACGCGCGCCAAGGCGGCCACGGACCTGGCCACCGAGCGTGAGGCGGCGCAGATGGCGCGCCAGCGGGCGGAGGAGCAGTACGCGTATGACGTCCAGAACCTGCGCAAGAAGGAGCAGGACGCGTTCGTGGAAGGGCTGCGCGTGCAGTCCGCGGCCGAGCGGGACCGCAGGGAGAAGCTGGAGAAGGACTGGGCCGCGCGTGAGGACGCGCTGAAGCTGCGCGAGAAGGAGCTGGAGGACCTGCGCAAGCAGGTTTCCGAGTTCCCGGCGGTGCTGAAGAAGGAAGCGGACACGGCGGCGGCCATCGTCGGCAACCGCGTGAAGTCGGAGTGGGACCTGAAGCTCACGCTCGCCACGAAGGACGCGGAGACGTCGCAGCGCGTGGCCAGCATGGAGATTGCCTCGCTCAAGGACACGAACACCAAGCAGGCACAGGCCATCCAGTCGCTCCAGGCGGAGCTGGCGGACGCCAAGCGCCAGGTGCAGACCATCGCCGAGAAGGCGCTCGAGTCCGCCTCCGGCGCTCGCGCCCTGGCCGAAGTGCAGGGTGTCATCGCCAGCCGCGAGTACAACAAGACGAAGTAATCCCGGCTGGAGCCACACGGGGACGCTCGCCGCGCTCGGCCTCGCGAGCGTCCCGTGCGAAGGATTTCGACAGGGTGCGTTCAGCCTTCATGAAAAAGGCTGAAACACCTCCTCCTGGGTGCGTTCAGCTTTCATGGGAAAGGCTGAAACACCTTGAAGAATCTGAGTGCCGATGGACTCGGGCTGTCCTGGGATGAGTCACGCGCGGGCGTCGTTCGCGGAGTGAGCACGAGCGGGGTAGCGTGTCTCACCATGTCCTCTCCTGGCTCTGCTCGTTCTCGCGCGACCGGTCTGTTCGCGCTTCCCGCCCTGCTGTGCCTGCTGATGGGTTCCTCCGCCTCGGCCCAGGCGACCCGCACGTGGGTCTCGGGCGTGGGGGATGATGTGAACCCCTGCTCTCGCACCGCGCCGTGCAAGACGTTCATGGGGGCGCTCAGCAAGACGGCCACGGGTGGAGAGGTTGATGCCATGGACCCGGGTGGCTACGGCACGCTGACCATCACCAAGTCCATCACGATTGACGGCGGGCCCAGCGCCGGAGGCATCCTCTATTCAGGGACGCATGGCGTGGTCGTGAACGCGGCCGGCGCCACCGTCATCCTGAGAAATGTCGCCATCAATGGCGGCACCACGGGACTGGACGCCATCCGCATCCTCGCGGCGGACAAGGTGCTGGTGGAGAACTGCACGATTCAGGGATTCACCGGCTCGGGCATCAACATCCTGCCTGGCGCGGGCGCCGTGCAGCTCGTCGTGCGCAACACGACGGTCAACGGTGCGGTCGCCAGGGCGCCGACGACCGCCGGCGAAACCTCGGGTGGCATCCAGGTGGCGAGCGGCGGAGCCGTGATTGGAAACAGCCAGATTGCGTCCGGCCTCATCGGGCTCCACGTGCTGAACGGCGCGCGCGTCACCGTGAATGACACGACGGTGGTGGGCCACTCCGGCCAGGGCGTCCTGGCGGTGGGCGGTGCGCAGGTGACGCTGGAGCGGGCCGTGGTGGCGCAGAACGGCGTCGGAATCAAGGCGGAGGCCCCGGCGCAGGTGCGCATCTCCGACACGATGGTGGGCCACAACACGGGCCTGGGGCTGGACGGCCCGGTCGTCTCGTTCGGGAACAATCGCGTCGCCGCGGGCAACGGCACGGATGGTTCCCCCTCCACCACGCTGCCTCAGAATTGAGCCGCGCGATGGGGGTCCACTTGCGCTGCATCCTCGTGGTCGCGCTCTGCGCGTCCACTCCCGCGCTGGCCCAGGCAACGCGCACCTGGGTGTCGGGCGTGGGCGACGACGTGAATCCGTGTTCCCGCACCGCGCCGTGCAAGACATTCGCTGGCGCCATCAGCAAGACGGCCGCGGGGGGGGAAATCGATGTGCTTGACGCCGGCAGCTTCGGCACGTTGGTCATCACCAAGGCCATCACGATTGATGGCGGGCCGGCCGGCAAGGTGAGCGCGTCCAGCATCCCGGGAATCACGATCAACGCCGGCCCTCAGGACGTGGTGGTGCTGCGTCGGCTCTCCCTGACCGGGAGCGCGGGCACGCGCGGAACGACGGGTATCGCGTTCAACAGCGGGCGGGCGCTGCATGTCGAGCGCGTACAGATTCATGGCTTCCAGCAGGACGGCATCCGCTTCTCGCCCGAGGCGGGTGGCCAGCTGGTCCTCGCCGATGTCGTGGTTTCGGGAAATGGGGGCGCTGGCGTCCGGGTGAGTTCGCCGTCCGGGGTGGCCTCTGCAGTCATCTCGCGCGGCAACCTTTCAGGGAATCGCCAGGGGCTCTGGCTCGGCGCGGGCAGTGTGGCGACGGTGAATGAGCTGACGGCGTCCGACAATGCCGAGGCCGGCATCTGGGCCCGGACGGACGATGGCGGCAAGGTCCAGCTCAACGTGGAGCGGGCCCGGCTCACGCACAATGGCGTGGGCCTGCATGCGGCCTCGGTGGGGAGTGGGAGTCAGACGCTGCTAAGGCTGTCCCGCGCCGCCGTGGACGCCAATGTGCTGGCCACCACGCGGCTCATCGGCACGGGCACCGTCCTGTCCTTCGGCAACAACCGGATGGCGGGAGGCTCCGCGTCGACGTGTCCCACGGGAGCCGTCTTGCTGGAGGACGCGGCGCTGCCGGGGATTGCCCGGGGAGGAGTCTTCGCTCCGGTGGAGCTCGCCGTGCTGGGGGCCATGGGGAGCGTCACCTCGACGGTGTCGGGTGCGCTGCCTCGGGGCTTCCGGTTGGAGGGCGGCGTCTTCTCGGGCACTCCCGAGGAGGGCGGCGACTATCCATTCAGTGTGACGGCGACCGATGGGAATGGGTGCACGGCGTCACGCGACTTCACGCTCGCGGTGGCCTGTCCGCCCATGTCGCTGGGCCCCACCGTGTTGGCCGCGGGGACTACGGGACAGGTCTATGCGCAGACACCCTTCGTGCATGAGGGTGGCGAGGGCACGACGACGTTCGTGCTCGATGGGGCGCTGCCCCGTGGACTCCAGCTCCGTGACGGCGTCCTCACGGGAATGCCCACGCAGCCCGGCACCTTCCCCATCACCCTGACCGCGACGGATGGCGGGCGCTGCTCGTCGAGCCAGAGCTACACCTTGGCCGTCGCTCGCTCCGCCGACTTCCAGGAGGCCACGGTTCAGCTCCAGGCCTCGGCCAACCCCGCGTATGCGGGAGAGGCGGTGTCCGTCACCGCGAGCATCGTGGGCGGACAGGGAGAGCCCTCGGGGACGGTGACGTTCTTCCGGGGCACGGAGGTGCTGGAGGTCGTCACGGTGACTTCCCGCGAGGCGAAACACACGCTCGCGCCGCTTGCTCCGGGCCAGTACACCTTGAGCGCGGCGTACAGCGGAGACACCCGCTTCGGTGGAGTCGACGCGGCGCCTCTGACGTTGGAGGTCCTGCCCGCCAAGGCGCCCATCGAGGAGGGGGACAGCGGATGCGGCTGTCGACAGTCCGGCGCGCCGGGCGGAGTCCTGCTGACGCTGCTGTTGCTCGTGCTGAACCGCCGGCGTCGGGAGTCACCGACTCCAGGCTGAAGTCGTATACGCCGAGGGAACCCCCACCCGTGTCCGACGCTGGCATCGAGGCCAACGTCGTCACGGGTGGGGTTGAATCCTCGCGCTACCAGACCAGCACGGGTGCGGCACGGAAGCTGGAGAGCCCCGTGCCCAGCTGCCCATGGCTGCTGCTGCCCCAAGCCCAGACACTCCGGTCCGCGAGCACGGCGAGCGAGTGCTCACCCCCTGCCCCCACGGACACGGCGCCCGTCAGCCCCGCCACCTGTGCCGGCAACAGCCGCCAGTTGGACTTCGCCCCGCTGCCCAGCTGGCCCTGCTGGTTGCGCCCCCAGGACCAGACCTTGCCACCCGTCGTCACCGCGAGGCTGTGGTGCTCGCCCGCGTCCAGGGTGACAGCCCCCGCCACCCCGCTCACCTGCACGGGCAACAGCTTGCGCACCTGTGTGCCATCCCCCAGCTCGCCATAGGTATTGGACCCCCAGCCCCAGATGGTCCCATCTCCCTTCAAGGCCAGCGCATGCGTGCGTCCAGCCGAGACAGCCGTCACGCCCGTGAGCCCTTGCGTCTGCACCGGCGACAGCCGCCGGGCCGTGGAGTTATCGCCCAACTGTCCCAGCGAATTGTACCCCCAGCTCCACACCGTGCCGTCGTGCTTGAGCGCCAGGGAGAAGCCCTCGCCCGCCGCAATCGCAGCCACCCCCGTCAAGCCCTGGACGCGGACCGGCAGGATTCGGGACACGGTCGTCCCGTCACCCAGTTGCCCCTGGACATTGGAACCCCAGGACTGGACGGTGCCATCTCCCAGCAAGGCCAGCGAGTGCCGGCTGCCCACCGCGATGGACAGGACTCCCGTCGGCGAGGGAATCAACGTGGGCAGCGCCCGGGACACCCTCGTCCCATCTCCCAGCTCACCCTCCTGATTCTCCCCCCAGGAGAGCAGCCGCCCATCTGACTTCAAGGCCAGGGTATGCCCCTGACCGCCGGCAATCGCTCGACACTCCGTGAGCCCCAGCGCCGCCACCGGCAGCGCGCGGTTCAGGACGCTCCCATCCCCCAACTGCCCTGACAGATTCGCCCCCGTGCCCTGGACGCTCCCGTCCAGCGCGACGCCCAGCGAGAACTGATACGCCGTGGACAGCCCGCGTGAAGCCACGAGCTGCGAGCGCACCGGCAGCAACTGCCAATCCACGACCCCATCGCCAATCTGCCCGTCGGCATTCGCACCCCACGCCCAGACCGTCGCATCCTCCTTCACCACCAGGGAGTGCTGCTCCCCCACGGAGACCGTCCTGACCCCCGTGAGCGCGGGCACCTGCACCGGACTCGTACGCGCCGCCGAAGCCCCCCCTCCCAACTGCCCCTGGACGTTGGCACCCCAGCCCCACACGGTGCCATCCGCCTTCAAGGCCAGGACACTCTCGGCTCCCACCGACAGCGCCACCACCCCCGTGAGCCCTGGCACCCGCGCCGGAGCGAGCCGCGCCGTGAAGCTCCCATCCCCCAGCTGCCCCTTCGCGTTGCTTCCCCAGGCCCACACCGTGCCATCCGCCTTCAACGCCAGCGAATGACAGACACCCGCCCCCAGCGAAACCACGTCCGTCAGCCCCAGCACCTGCTCGGGCGCGAAGACCAGCCGGCCCAGGTCCTCGACGTCCTTGCACGTGTCCTGGCGGCCCCAGGTCCAGACCGTTCCATCCGCCTTCAACGCCAGCGAGTGCTCGACGCCCGCCGAGAGCGCCACGACGCCTTCCAGGCCCAGCGCCTTGACGGGCGCCGTCCGGGACAGGAACCGGGGATTGCCGTCCCCGAGCTGCCCCATCTCGTTGTCTCCCCACGCCCAGACGGAGCCGTCCACACTCAAGGCCAGCGAATGATAGGCCCCCACCGCCACGGCCGACGCGGTGAGCGTGGTGCCCACCTTCACGGGCAGGGCCCGGTTGACGTTCGTCCCATCCCCCAGCGCTCCCCAACTGTTCGAGCCCCAGCTCCACACCGAGCCGTTCTCCTTGAGCGCCACCGAGTGGTAGGCCCCCGCGGCCACGGCCGCCATCAGCGTCAGCGTGGGGACCTGGACGGGCAGCCAGCGAGTCTGCGTCGTGCCATCCCCGAGCTGGGACTGGTCATTCGAGCCCCAGGCCCACGCGGTGCCATCCGCCTTGAGCGCCAGGGAATGGCGCCCTCCCGAGGAGGCCTCCACGCGCTCCAGCAACCCCCGCGTCAGCGCGGGCGCCAGCTTCATCAGATAGGTCCCATCCCCCACCTGTCCGTCGGAGTTGGAGCCCCAGGCCCATACCTCGCCCGTGGCCACCACCGCCACCGAGTGCTGCCCACCTCCCGCCGACACGCCCTTGACCTGCGTGAGCCCGGGCACCTGGAACGGTGACAGTCTTTGCGTCTGCGTTCCGTCTCCCAGCTGCGCTCTCAGGTTGCTGCCCCACGCCCACACCGTTCCATCCCCCTTCAGCGCCACCGTGTGCTGGCCTCCACCCACCACCGCGGCGACACCCGTCAGCCCTGGCACCTGCGTGGGGACCAGGCTCGCCGCCGAGGTGCCCAGCCCCAGCTGTCCCTCGTCATTCCTCCCCCAGCTCCACACCGTGCCATCCGTCTTCAACAGCACCGAGTGAGAGCCACCGCCGGTCACCGCCGTCACGCCCGTCATCCCTGGGAGGACGGCGGGCAGCAAGCGGCCTGTCAGGGTTCCCGTGCCGAGCTGACCATCCGCGTTTCCGCCCCACGTCCACACCCGGCCGTCCGCCGTCAGCGCCATTGAATGAGCATTGCCCGCCGCGATGGACACCACGCCCGTCAGGCCCTGCACCTGCACAGGTGAGGTCTTTCGCACCGTCGTCCCATCTCCCAACTGCCCTGTCGCGTTGTTGCCCCAGGCCCACACCGTCCCGTCCGCCTTCAGGACCACGGAGTGGGAGAAGCCGGCGGCGATGCCCACCACGTTCGTCAGGTTCGGCAGGGCCGCGGGCACCGAGCGAGAGACGAGGCTGCCATCCCCGAGCTGGCCGCTGCTGTTGTAGCCCCAGGACCACACCGTCCCGTCCGACTTCAACGCCAGCGAATGCAGCTCCCCGGCGCCAATGGCCCTGATGCTGAACAGACGCCACACGCGCGTGGGCGCAGGACGAGGGCGGGTGGTGCCATTGCCCAATTGTCCAAAGGCATTTCCGCCCCAGGACCACACCGTCCCATCCGAGCGCAGCGCCAACGTGTGGTGCCGCCCCGCCATCACCGTGCCCTGGCGCGAGGCGCCCTCAGCGGCACGGATGGTGCCGAGTTCGGAATTTTCGAATGCACCCGGCTCACCACAACTCGCCAGCCACATCACGCACAACAGCCAGCACACCGGGATTCCAGACACACGTCTCGCGACACGCTCCATGGGACACCCCTTTTCAGACAGCCCGACGACGAGAACTTCCAAACAGGACCCGCGCGAAGCAGGGGCGCGGTCGGGAGGGTGCTCGCAGCAGCACGAGGCCCTCCCGGACTTCGTGCTGCCTTTGCCGCGCTACCAGACCCTCACGGGTGACACTCGAACAGGAGACAGGCCCGTGCCAAGCTGCCCCGAAGTGCTGTCACCCCAGGACCACTCGCCCCGGTCTCCTTGAATCGCATGCGCATGAGCGGCGCCCGCGGCGACGGACAGCGCCGAGAGGCCGGGAACATTCACGGGCACCAGCCTCTGCGTGACGGTGCTCCCATCCCCCAGCTGCCCCAGGTGATTGCGCCCCCACGCCCACACCGTCCCGTCCGAGCGCAACGCCAGCGTGTGATTGCGCCCCGCCAGCACCGTGCCCTGACGCGCGACACCTTCCGCCGCGCGCGCGGACGCGAGCTCCGCCGCCTTGCCACTGGCGCCGCGCTCGGTGCACCCCACCAGCACCAGCGCGCACAGCAACCCGCCCCACGCCAGGATGCCGGACACACTTCTCCCACCGCATTGCATGAGTCCCCCTGCTCCAGACGAGTCTTGCAATCCCTGTCACGAGCCCCGGCGCGCCTCCGAAGCCCGACTCCCGCGGCGAATCACCACACACGCACGGGCGTGGCGCTGTCGACGAAGGTCCCCGTGCCCAACTGCCCGCTCTGGTTGAGACCCCAGGTCCAGACCGAGCCATCCCCCTTCACCACCGCCACGTGATGCAGCCCGGCCGACAGGGACACCGCCCCCGTGAAGCCCGTCAGCGGAGCGGGCACCGAACGCGTGATGAACGTGCCGTCCCCCAGTTGCCCAGAGCCATTGAAGCCCCAGGACTCCACCGTCCCGTTCGACTTCAGCACGAAGGAGTCCGCGAAGCCGGCGGAGAGGCGTATCCCTTCCGTGAGCCCCTGGACCTGGATGGGCGAGAGCCGGTTGACCTGGGTGCCGTCTCCGAGCTGGCCGTCGGAGTTCTCACCCCAGGTCCACATCGTGCCGTCCGCCTTCAGCGCCGCGGAATGAGTCAGCCCCGAGGAGAAGTCCATCACCTCCGTCAGTCCCAGCACCCGCACCGGGAGCGGGGCATCATCCAGCGTCCCGTCGCCGATATTGCCGTGTGGATTGGTGCCCCACGCCCACAGCGTGCCGTCCGCCTTCAATGCGAAGAAGTTGTAGCCGCCCCCCGACACCGCGATGACTCCCGTGAGGCCCGAGACTTGCGTCGGAGCGAGCACGAAGCTCGACGGGGGCGCACCCGGGAACCACAGGGGATTGATGGACCACGCCCACACCGTGCCGTCGTCCTTCAGCGCCACGGAGTGGTGCATCCCCGCCCCCACCATCACCACGTTGGAGAGGCTGGTGATGCGCGTGGGCGTCCGCAGGCCGTCGCGAGCCGCCGGCCCACCGGGGCCCTCGAAGGTTCCTCCCCACGTCCACACCGAACCCTCCAGCGTGAGCGCCACCGTGTGGTCCCGGCCAGACGCCACCGCCAGCACCTCCGACAGTCCTGGCACCTGCCCGGGCGTCGCACGGCCCGGCCGGCCCGCCGCCCCGAGCTGCCCCAGGTAGTTCTCCCCCCAGGCCCACACCGTGCCGTCCGCCTTCACCACCACCGTGTGCGCATCCCCCGTCGACACGTCCGTCCGCTGCCGCCAGCCCGCCGTCCGCGTCGGCACGAAGGCCTGGAACGTCGTCCCGTCCCCCACCTGCCCGTCCGCGTTGGAGCCCCACGCCAGCACCGTGCCGTCCGCCTTCACCACCACCGTGTGCTGTCCCCCGCCCGCCGTGACGCCCTTCACCAAGGACACCCCCGTCACCCGCATCGGCGCCAGGCGCTGCGTCAGGCTTCCATCCCCCAACTGACCTCGCTGGTTGTTCCCCCACGTCCACACCGAGCCATCCACCCTCAACGCCACTGAGTGCTGGCCTCCGCCCACCACCGCCTCCACGTCCCAGAGCCCGGGGACCTGGGTCGGCGTCAGGCGCTGCCCCGTCGTCCCATCACCGAGCTGGCCGTAGGTGTTCTGTCCCCACGCCCACACGGTGCCATCCGACTTGAGCACCACCGAGTGCGAGCCACCGCCCGACAGCGCCGTCACGCCTGTCAGTCCCGCCACGGCCACCGGCAGGGAGCGGTTCAGCGTGTCCCCCGTGCCGAGCTGACCGTCCGCGTTTCCACCCCATGTCCACACGGCGCCGTCCGCCGTCAGGGCCAGGGAGTGCGCATTGCCCGCGGCGATGGCCACGACGTTGATGAGCCCTTGCACCTGGGTGGGAGCCAGGCGCTGGGACGTCGTCCCATCACCCAACTGCCCCGTGGCGTTGAGGCCCCACGCCCACACCGTGCCGTCCGCCTTGAGCGCCAGCGAATGCGAGAAGCCTCCCGCGATGCGCACCACGTTCGTCAGTCCTGGCACTCGCTGGGGCCACGCCCGACGCGTGGTGGTTCCATCCCCCAACTGCCCCCGGGTGTTGTCTCCCCACGTCCACACGGTGCCGTCGGCCTTCAGCGCGAGTGAGTGCAGCTCCCCCACGCCAATGGCACTCATCCCCAGCGGCCCTCGAATCCGTGTGGGCGAGGACTTCGCCGTCGTCGTGCCATCCCCGAGCTGACCAAAGGTGTTGCCACCCCACGCCCACACCGTGCCATCCGCGCGCAGCGTCAGCGTGTGATTACGCCCCGCCATCACCGTGCCTTGACGGGAGAAGCCTTCCGCGGCGCGGCTGGAAGCAAGGTCCTCGGGAGGCGGAGTTGCCCCTGGCTCGACGCAGCCCGACAGCCACAGCGCTCCCAATAGACAACCCCAGACAGCCACGGCGGCACCACTGCGCACACGGCTCATGTCTCCCCCCTCGACACGACTTGGAATGGACAGAGAAACACCAGACATGCACGCGAGACAAGCCTTTGCCTGGGACACCCACGGCTCGTCCACCCTCCCAGGTTGTCACCCCGGCCGGCCCACGTCCGGCATCCTCCCCGGCACTCGGGGTCGTCTGACGTGTGCATCCCAGCGTCCAGGTCGCCGGAGACCTCACCGGGCCAGAGGCGCCAGGTGGCGGGGCCGGCGTACGATGGCGCCATGACTCGAAGCCCGCCGTCCACCGCGCGCAGACGCGTCCCCTACTCCGGCCTCTGGCTCGACGGGTTCAGCCTGACGGCTGTCGCCGGAGGGGCGCTGCTCGCGGGCGGACAGGGCTGGCAGCGGGACGGCATCGGCGCCACGCCTCGCGCGTCGACGGGCGCGGCGTTCTGGGACACCTCGCGGGAAGAGTGGTTGGAACTCTCCCCGCTGCCCGAGCCCCGGCAGGACCATGCGGCGGTGGCGCTCCCGGACGGACGCGTGCTGCTCATCGGCGGACGGGACAACCCGACTCCGGAGCTGGACAGCACCCGCTACTGGGAGCCGGACACCCGGCGCTTCGTCCCCGGCCCGCCGCTGCGGGCCGCGCGCTCGCGTCCCGTCGCGCGCGTGCTCCCGGACGGCGCGGTGCTGGTGCTGGGCTCGGACCATGACAACGACATCGAGCGGGGCACACGCGCGGAAGTGCTGCGCCCCGGCGCCACGGCGTGGGAGCCCGCGGGCCAGACGGTTCGCATCTTCCACACCGGCCCCGTGTGCGTGAGCGGGGAGCGCGTCGTCATCGCCGGGGGCCGCGACAACGGCTTCGGCTTCGCCATCATCGAAGGCGAACATCTGGCGCCGCCCCTGAACCTGAGCACCGAACTCTGGGAGCCCTCGTCACGGGCCTGGAGGACCGCCCCCCATCCCCTCACAGAGGCCCGAGACGACGCCGAGGGCGTCACCCTCTCCGACAGGCGCATCCTCGTCGTGGGCGGCTGGCACCAGGGCACCTCGCTCACGAGCGCCGAGGTCTTCGACCCGCGCACCGAGCAGTGGACGGCGACGGGCGCGCTCGGCCTGGCCCGCTCCAGCTTCACCCTCACCGCGCTTCCGGACGGACGGGCCGCCGTGTCCGGAGGGCTGCGCTCGGACACCTACGCGGAAGCCACCGACGTGGAGCTGTGGAATCCGGCCACGGGCACCTGGAGCCCTGGGATGCCGCTGGCCGTGGGCCGCGCGGGACACCACGTCGTCCCGCTGGGCGAGGGCGCGTTCCTCGTCGCGGGCACCACGCGCGTGGCGCCGGATGGCTCGCTGGAGACGACTTCCGAAGTCTGGCGGCCCTGAAGCCGCGCCACCCCGTTACATCCGCATCCACCCCGACGGAGACAGACGCATGGACAACCCGGAGCTGGCCCGCATCCCCGGCGTCAACCCCCACGTGCCCGACGCGGCCCGCATCTACGACTACACCCTGGGAGGCACCCACCACTTCGAGGCGGACCGCCAGGCCGCGGAGTTCATGTTCTCGCTGGTGCCCTCCACCCGGAAGTGGTTGCGCATGTTGCGCGGCTGTCTGCGCACCGCCGCCCAGCGCCTGTCCTCGGACGGCTTCCATCACTGGGTGGACTTCGCCTCCGGCCTGCCGACGAGCGACCACGTCCACTCCGTGCTGCCGCAGGCCAAGGTGCTCTACAGCGACATCAATCCGCTCACCATCGCCACCGGCAAGCACCTGCTCGGCGACAATCCGCGCACGCGCTACATGGAATGCGACATCCGCTCCGCGGGGGACTTCCTGCGCCGCCCGGACGTCCAGACGTTCCTGGATGGAGAGCGGCGCGTGGCCTTCGGCGCCAACGGCATCACCGTGTTCCTCTCCTCGGAGGAGAACCGGAAGTTCTTCCGCGACTTGTATGACTGGGCCGCGCCCGGCTCCAAGCTCTTCGCGACCTTCGAGACGAAGGCCCCGGGCCTGAGCACGCCGAAGTGGGAGCAGTTCGTCGGCATGTTCCAGAAGATGGGCGAGTCCTTCCAGCTCTACTCTCTGCGCGAGTACCTGGACCTGTGCGGCCCGTGGACGCCCGGCCCCGGCGGAGTGATGACGGTGCGCGAGTTCCTGGGCCTGCCCGTGGGCCACATCACCGAGGAGGACCGCGAGGGCGTCGGCATCGAGTTCTACGCGGTCATCCTCGAGAAGCGCTGAGCCCGCGCTCGTCCGCGAAGCAAGCCGGCGGACGAGGCCTGCCCCCCGGGGCCCGTCTCCGGGAGGCCCACGGAGCCTCCGTCCGGCGCGCCGCGAAGCGAACGCCCGATGCACTGCAGTGCCGACTGCCTCACCACCGCTGAGTGCCTACCGTGTCGAGCAGGCAACGATCCGCGATGGTGAGGAGGAATCATGTTCCAGACGAGACGGCGTCAGGTGCTGGCGGGAGTGGTGTTCGGTACGGCCCTTGTCCTCGGAGGGTGCAGCTCATCCCGCTCCGCGAGCAAGGAGCAGCAGAAGGTCGACCAGTCCTGGCTGGCCCGAGTCCCGGAGTCGGAGCTCGGCGACGTGCGCAACGCCCAGGCGGAGCGACTCAAGGCCCAGGATGAAGTCACCCGCGCGGACGTGGCCGTCAAGGACGCGGAGCGCGCGGCGGAGGTCGCCCAGCGCAACGAGGAGGCCGCGAAGCTCTCCACCAAGGCCAACCAGACGGCCGTCGAGGCCGCGCAGGCCACCGGCCGGGCGTCCAACATCTCGCAAGCCCAGGCGGAGCTGAAGGCCACCGAGGGCAAGCAGGCGGCCGCCCATGCCCAGCTCGAGTGGCGCCAGCGCGCCATCGAGACCCAGAAGGCTCGCAAGGACCTTCGCCAGCGCGAGCTGGAGCTGGCCGACGCGCGCCTTCGTCAGGCCGAAATGGAGGCGCTGAGGAACAGCGATGACGTGCGCGCCAAGGACCTCTCCGAGGCCGAGTTCACCAGCGCGGTGGCCAACGCCCAGCGCAACACGGAGGAGGCCCAGCGACTGGTGGACCAGCGCCTGGGTGAGGAGCGTCAGGCCCGAGGCGAGTGGGAGAAGCTGCGCGGCGAGGCCCGGGGCTACGGCGGCAGCGGCACGTCCGACGGGGAATGACGCGCGGGCGACGACTTCCGGCCGCTACTTCGGCGGCGGCCGGAAGACGTACTGGAAGATGGGCTCGTCCTGGCCGGGAGGATATTGCGCGTCCAGGAAGGCGAAGTACGCGTGGCCCGCGATGAACGGGTCCTCCATGCTGTCGTAGAGGACCGACACCTGCGTGGCCCGGCCGGACGCATCCACCTGGACGCGCAGCTTGAGGTTGCCCTTGAGCTCCGGCAGTTCCTTGAGCCGCTCCATGTAGAGCGCCACCAACCCCAGCGACACCCGGTTGTAGATTTTGTCCGCCGCGCCCCTGGCCGGCGTCGCGGGCAGACGGAAGCGCCGCACCAGCTCCGCCGTCTCGGCTTCCGCCTCCGGCACCTTCCGCTCGGGGGCGGTCTGCGCCGCGCGGTAGGACACCAGCGCGTCCTTCCAGCGCTCCTGCCTCAAACACAACCGGGCCCGGCGCACGTGGATGTCGGAGCGCTCCGGCGCCCGCTCCGACGCCTTCACCAGGAAGCCCTCGCTGGCGGTGGCGTCCGCGCGCGCCTCGGTCAGCTCCGCCAGCCGCAAGAGCGGCTCGGGGTCCTTCAGCTCCACGTCGATGAGCCGGACCAGGGCCTTCTCCTCGTCCGCCGGGCGCGACAGCTCCGCGTAGACGCGGGCGAGCAGCGCCAGCGCCCCGGCCTCCGCGCCGCCCAGCTCCACGTACCGCTCCAGCGAGCGCGCGGCCTTGTCCTTCTCGGAGGCGGAGAGCCACAGGTCCGCCTGGAGCCGGTGCGCCTCGCGGTCCATGGGCTTCAGGGAGACGAGCTTCTCTCCCGCCAGGGCCGCCGCGCGCACGTCCTTCGCCGCATGGGCCAGCGCGGCCAGCTTGCGCAGCGCCTCCGGCTGCTCCGGCCAAACCTCCACCGAGCGCGACAGCTCCGCGCGCGCCTCCGCCTCCCGTCCGGGCTTCGCCGCCAGCAACAGGCCGAGCGCGGTGCGCACCTGGGGCGCATCCAGCTTCGCCAGCGAAGCACGCAGGCGAGCCTCCGCCTCCGCGGGCTTCCCCTCCGCCTGGAGCAGCAGCCCTTCCCCCCAGAGCGCGGGAGCGAAGTCGGGCGACGCCCGACGCGCGGCGGCCAGCGGACCTCGCGCCTCCGACAAGAGGCCCCAGCGGATGTAGATGAGCCCCATGCCCAGATGGGGCCAGGGGTTCTCCGGCTCCAGCGTGGACAGGGCCTTGAGCTCGTTCCAGCAGGTGTCCGCCGGGAAGGCGAGCCATGCGCGGTACACGCGTGGCATCAAGTCCTTGGGCCTCGCGCGGCCCTGCTCTTCCAGCTCACTGTCCAGCACGCGCAGCGTCCCGCGCACCCGGGCCGTCTCCACCTTGCGCAGCATGCCCATCACCTCGTCGGCGCCAGGCTGCGTGCTCTTCGCGCCAGCCGCGCCGGCCGGAGCAGCCAGCAGCAGGGACAGCAGCAGCAACACGCGCGGCGGGGAGAGGGACACCATGGAGTCGCGCGGAAGATACCAGACGGCCTCGCGAGAGCGGCCCGCGACGAATGAGCGCATGCCTGCTCCCCGGCCAGCCCCTCGCGGTCATCCCGACCCCAGGCCCGCTCCGGAGCGAACCGGGGGCCTTTGCGAGTCTCGGGACACGCGCCTCGCCCCCACCGCGCGCCGGGCGGGTGTCACCCTGGCGCGCGGCGGTGAGGCGCGAGCCGCTCCAGGGCGTCAGGCCCGGAAGCGGCTCGTCACGACGGACGACTCAGCCGATCTCCACCTTGCAGGTGGCGCTGCAGCCGTCGTTGCTGCGGGTGTTGCCGTCGTCGCACTCCTCGTTGGCCGGAGCGTCCTGCTGCACCTTGTTGTCGCCGCAGCGAGGGCCGAACACGCAGCCGCGAGCGCACTGCCCGTAGCCACCGGCGTTGATGCCGTCGTCGCACTCCTCACCTTCGTCCGGCACGCCGTTGCCGCAGGTGGCGCGGCAATCGGTGCGCTTGGTGACGAAGTCGTTGAGCGTCAGCTTGTACGAGGACGCCGTGGTGTGGCGCTCGGCCTGGTACACGACGACTTCGTAGATGCCGCCCACGGTGAGGCCCAGCGCGGAGGCCTGGCTCGACACGTTGACCGAGTCCTCCTGGGCGCCGTGCACGCCGCCCAGGTCCAGCGCGAGCTTGCCGTTGATGAACACCCACACGTCGTCGTCGCCGCGGAACGTGAGCACCTCGGTGCCCTTGTACTCGAACCAGTAGCGCGCCTCGCTGGTGAAGCTGAAGTTGTGCCCACCATTGCGCGGCTGCTCGAAGCCCGCGGCAATCCAGCCCTTGCCGTCCACGGGGAAGAAATCCGGGTCGTCGAACACGTACGACTCATCGGGCTGCTTGGCCAGGTCCAGGGTCCCCACGACGGTCTGGTTGATGCCCGCGGCGTCGATGTACCACTGCATGAAGGGGGCCTCGCCATGCGTGGTGGTGGAGCCCGTCAGCTTCGCCAGGCCGGGCTTGCCGCCGGGGTAGTCCTTGCCGTTGTAGCTCCGCACGAGCTCCGTCTTGACGATGCCCTTCTCGGAGCCATTGGCGTTCTCGAAGTCGATATGGCCCTTCGGGACCGAACCCGAGGCCGGCAGGTCCCAGCCACGGAAGTCACGGTAGACGACGGGGATGGAGATCACGTCCGGCGGCGTCTCCTCGATGAGCCTGCACACGAAGCCTTCCTCGAGCTTGCACGTCGCGGAGCAGCCGTCGTTGGAGCGCGCGTTGCCGTCGTCGCACTCCTCGGACGTGTCGTTGGGCAGCATGATGCCGTCGCCGCACGTCGCCTGGCAGGTGCCACCGGTGCAGCGCGGCTCGCGCTTGCACAGCGGCGAGCAGCCATCGCCCATGTCCTTGTTGCCGTCGTCGCACTCCTCGGT
Organism: Myxococcus sp. CA051A; assembly: GCF_013336705.1. NCBI lineage: Bacteria > Pseudomonadati > Myxococcota > Myxococcia > Myxococcales > Myxococcaceae > Myxococcus > Myxococcus sp. CA051A. The sequence continues at coordinate 85,961 of NZ_JABUMS010000019.1, forward strand.
GCCCTCGACAATCATGTCGCCACAGGTCGTCCGGGTGCAGACCGCGCCCACCGTGGGGCACTTCCAGCCCTCCTCGAGGCGGCACTCGGAGTTGCAGCCGTCGTTGTTGGCGACGTTGCCGTCCTCGCACTCCTCATCACCCACCTTGATGCCGTCGTTGCACCGGGCGGCGTGGCAGCGACCGCCGGCCGCGGGGCAGTTCCAGCCGGCCTCCACCGTGCAGGTCGCGCTGCAGCCGTCGTTGGACGACACGTTGCGGTCATCACACGCCTCGGGAGCCTCCACGCGGCCGTTGCCACAGCCGAACTTGCGGATGCAGGGCTGACCCGCGACATCGCAGACCCAGCCGTCTTCGATGGCGCACGTCGCCGTGCAACCGTCGCCGGCCACCTTGTTGCCGTCGTCACACGCTTCACCCGTCTGGAGCGTGCGGTCGCCGCAGGTGTCGACGGGACAGGTGCCGCCGTCACAGAGGACGGGGCCACCATCACCCCCATCGGGGAGGCCGGCGTCGGGCTTGCCAGCGCCACCATCGCCTCCGCAGGAGGATGCAACTATCGAGAAGAGAAGAGAGGCGAGTACGAGACTCGCGAGCCGCGTTCCAACAGGGGGGACGGTCGCCATAGACACCGATGCTGGAAGTGCGCGCGGTGCGTGTCAACGCGGTTGCGCATTCGGCATCCCGCACCCTCCGTGAAAATGCAGGAAATGCGCAGATGTGCAGGAAGAGCGGACTGAATCACCTGTTTTCGTGTCTCAGACCCACATTCCCTTCCATGGCAGCCGTGTCCGGTCGGGACTCGATTGCCCTGGCTCCCGTGCCAGGGGGCCTGTCTCACGGGTGTCTCAGCGCGCGGCGTTGCGCAGATACTGGGCGTAGAAGCGAACCGCGTCCGCGTAGGCCGTCACGGCGATGCGCTCGTCCTTGCCGTGGATGCGCGCCAGGTCCTCGCGCCGCAGGTGCGCGGGGAAGAAGCGGTAGACGTTGTCGCTCAAGCCCACGAAGTGCCGCGAGTCGGTGGCGGCCACGTTGAGGTACGGCGACACGAGGACGTCGGGAAACACCTGGCGCAACGAGCGCTCCAGCTCACGCCAGGATTCGGAGTCGGTGGGAGACACCGGCGAGGGCTCGCTCTGGAAGTCCAGCGTGCCCACCTCCACGCGCGAGTCATCCACCGTGGCCCGGACATGCGAGAGCACGCCTTCGACGCTGTCACCCGGGAGGATGCGGAAGTTCACCACCGCGCGGGCGCTCGCCGGCAGGACGTTGTCCTTCACGCCGCCCTCGAACACGGTGACGGCCGTCGTCGTGCGCACCGCCGCGTTGGTGGTGGGACTGGCCGTGAGCTGCCGCACCACGAGCGGCTCGGTGAGCCACAGGTTGGCGAAGAGCAGTCGCATGCCAAAGGGCATCTCCGGCCCCACGCGGGTGAACAGCTCGCGGCTGCCCCCCTGGAGCCGCGTGGGCATGGGCGCGGCCTCCAGCCTCGACACGGCGCGAGCCAGCACGCCCACGGCGGTGCTGGGCGGCGGCATGGACGAGTGGCCACCTTCGCCCTTCACCGACAGCACCACGCTGACGAAGCCCTTCTCCGACGTGCCCACCAGCGCCACGGGCGCGCTCACGCCGGGCACCGTGCCGGACATGATGACGCCGCCCTCGTCCAGCACGGACTCCAGCCGGACGCCGCGCTCCTGGAGCCGCTTCGCGATGACCACCGCGCCCTCCCGTCCGCCCACCTCCTCGTCCGCGCCGAACGCGAGCAGCACCGTGCGCCGGGGCTTCTCCCCCGCCGCCAGCAGCGCCTCCACCGCCTCCAGCTGCGCCAGCACACTCCCCTTGTCGTCCAGCGAGCCGCGCCCCCAGACGAACCCGTCCGCCACCACCCCGGCGAACGGAGGATGGGCCCACGCGCCCTCCGTGCCGGGCGTCACCGGCACCACGTCCAGGTGCCCCAACAGCATCATCGGCCGCAGCGAGGCGTCCGTGCCCTGCCACGTGTAGAGCAGCGAGTGCGCCCCCACCACCTCGCGCTTCAGCTCGGCGTGGACGCGCGGGAAGTGCTCCGCCAGGTAGGCATGCAGGGCCGCGAAGGCCTCGGCGTCCGCGGGCACGCCCTCGGAGGCGGCCACCGTCTTCAACCGCAGCGCCCCCGACAGGCGCGACGCCAGGGCCTGAGCGTCCACCGTCAGCGCGGTCGCCTCCTCCGGCACCACCTGCCGGGACTTGAACGTGAGCGTCCGGGCGACGAGCACGACGGCGAGGACACCGACCCCAAGGGCCATGGACAGGAGAAGTCGTTTCATTGGCAGGTGCGCCACGCTACCAAAGGCGCCACCCCGGGATGGGGAACCTCCAGGACGGCCGAACCGGCTTCTCGAAATATGAGAGAACCCCTCGCCCTTGTCCTGGGGGAATCACATGCAGTACTGCTAGATAATTCCAGCACAAGAAATGTCAGGCTTCCCCGTATAGTCGGGAGACTGGTCCATGAGGTGCGCAGGTGAAGACTCGACACGCAGCGCGGTGGCAGCTCGTCCTGGCGTTGGGAGTGGGGACGCTGCTGGGGGGATGCGGCAAGAGTGACGAGGGCCCGGGGCTTCCGGCGGAGCCGTCCTCGGTGGAGGCGCAGGCCGCGGATGCCCAGGCGCTGGTGACGTGGACACCTCCGACGAGCGACGGTGGGCACCCTCTCCTGTACTACGTGGTGCGGTGCCAGCCCGCGTGCGGCGGCGCCATCGTCAGCGCGGGCGAGCGCCAGGCCACGGTGATGGGCCTCAACAACGGCTTCGCCTATCTGTTCAAGGTCTCCGCGGTGAACGCCCGGGGCGAGGGCACCTCCTCCATCCCCTCCGTGCCGGTGATGCCGATGCCGGGCATGGCCATCAGCAACCCCACGGTGCCCGGCCAGCCGCGCTCGGTGCGGGCGACCGCGGGCAACGGGCAGGCCTACGTCAGTTGGCTGCAGCCGGCGAGCTACGGGGGCCGCGCGCTCACGAAGTACGTCGTCACCGCCGAGCCCGGGGGCCGGTCCGTCACCGTGGACGCGCCCGCGGCGAGTGTGAGCATCCCGGACCTCACCAATGACAGGCCCCACGTCTTCACGGTGCGGGCCGTCAACGAGGTGGGCGAGGGCCCCACGGCGCTCGTGGGCCCGGTGACGCCCAGGCCCGGCGGTGCGCCGTCGAGCTGGGTGTCGGGCTACTACGTGGGCTATCAGCGCGCGCAACTGCCGCCGGAGGAGGTGGACTTCTCCGGCCTGACGCACATCATGGTGGGCCGCGTGCGTCCCCGCTACGACGGGACGCTGCACACGGACTTCGACGTCACCGTCTACGAAGGGCCCCTCATGGCGAAGGCGCTGTCGGCGGGCGCGCGGCTGGCGGGGAAGAAGTCCCTGCTGATGGTGGGCGGCTTCGGCGAGCACGATGGCTTCGTGCAGGCGTCCACGGGGGAGAGCCGCATCGTCTTCGTGAAGGAGCTCATCAAGGCGATGGAGGAGCTGGGCTACGACGGCCTGGACCTCGACTGGGAGCCCATCAACCTGCCGCCCGCGGGCAATGATGGAGAGCTGCTGCTGGCCCTGATTGACGAGCTGCGCGCGGCCCGCCCGGACATCATCATCACCGTGCCGGTGAACTGGCTGAACTCCAACTTCGGGATGCCCGAGGTGGAGGAGAAGTTCATGGCCCGGCTCGCCGAGCGCGTGGATCAGCTCAACATCATGTCCTACAAGATGAGCGGCCACTGGGGCGGATGGGAGAGCTGGCACTCCAGTCCCCTCCAGGACGAAGCCCAGAACCGCCCCACCTCCGTCGCCTACTCCGTGGAGGGATATCTGAAAGCGGGAGTGCCGCGCGGCCGGCTGGGCGTGGGCATCGGGTTCTTCGGCACCTGCTGGCAGGGCGTGACGGAGCCCCGCACGCCGCTGGACGGACGGCCCGACGTCAACGAGGGACAGAGCGACAACGCGATGAGCTACGACAACATCATGACGTCGTACTACAGCGCGGAGGCCCGGCACTGGGACGAGAAGGCCGCGTCCCCGTACCTCTCGTACCCGTCCGTGAATGGCCCGGGCCACTGCAACTACATCTCCTACGAGGATGGCCAGTCCGTCTTCGCCAAGGGTCAGTGGGCGCGCGCGCAGGGGCTGGGCGGCACCATCATCTGGACCATCAACCAGGGACACCGGCGGGGGCAGCCCGCGGGCAAGCAGGACGAGCTGCTCATGGACGTGAAGCGCGCGTTCCTGGACCCGTGAAAAGGCCCGGGGGCACGAAGCGGCGGCTGGCCGTGCTTCGCGCCCCCAGGAGTGTCACCCGACGTCGGTGACGACGTGGCTCAGGGCTGCGCCTTGGTCTGCGCGGCGGCGGGCGCCGGGAAGCCCCGCTTGCGCATCAGCGCGTTGATGCCGGCGTCGCGGCCGCGGAACGCGCGGTAGCCCTCCGCCGGGTCCACGGTGTTGCCCACGGAGAAGATGCTCTTGCGCAGCTTCTCCGCCACCGTCTTGTCGTAGGCGCCCTTGCCCTCGGTGAAGCCCTCGAACGCGTCCGCCGTCAGCGTGTCGGACCACAGGTAGCTGTAGTAGCCCGCCGAGTAGCCGTCGCCCGCGAAGACGTGGCCGAACTGCGGCGTGCGGTGGCGCATGACGATTTCCTTGGGCATGCCCAGCGCCTTGAGCGTGTCGCGCTCGAAGGCATCCGCGTCGATGCTCACGTCGCCGGCCAGGTGCAGCTTCATGTCCACCAGCGCGGAGGACAGGTACTCCACCGTGCCGAAGCCCTGGTTGAACGTCGCGGCCTTCTCGATGCGAGACACCAGCGCCTGGGGGATGGGCTTGCCCGTCTGGTAGTGCAGCGCGAAGGTGTTGAGCACCTCGGGCGTGGCCAGCCAGTGCTCCAGGAGCTGCGAGGGGAACTCCACGTAGTCGCGCGCCACGCTGGTGCCGGACAGCGACGGGTAGGACACCGACGAGCTCAGGCCGTGCAGCGCGTGGCCGAACTCGTGGAACAGCGTGCTCGCGTCCTCCCAGGAGATGAGCACCGCCTCGCCGGGCGCGCCCTTCACGAAGTTGGAGTTGTTGGAGACGATGGTCGTCACGTCGCCCCGGAACCGCTCCTGGTTGCGGTACGCGTTCATCCACGCGCCGGAGCGCTTGCCCGGCCGCGCGTACGGGTCGAAGTACCAGAGCCCCACGTGGCGGCCCGTCGCCTGGTCCTTCACCTCCCAGACGCGGACATCCGGGTGGTAGACCTGCACGTCCGTCACCGGGGTGAAGGCGAAGCCGAACAGCTCGCCGGCCACCCAGAACATGCCCTCACGCAGCTTCTCCAACTGGAGGTAGGGCTTCACCTCGTTCTGGTCCAGGTCGTACTTCGCCTTGCGGACCTTCTCCGCGTAGAAGCGGTAGTCCCACGGCTCGATTTTCAGCTTCGCGCGCTCCTTGTCGGCCACCTTCTGCATGTCCGCGACCTCTTCGCGGACGCGGGCCACGGCGGGCTTCCACACCGCCTCCATCAGCTCCATGGCGCGCTCGGGCGTCCGGGCCATGGCGTTCTCCAGCCGCCAGTGCGCGTGCGTGGCGTAGCCCAGGAGCTTCGCGCGCTCGGCGCGCAGCTTGAGGACTTCCGAGATGATGGCGTTGTTGTCGCGCGCGTCCCCGTTGTCGCCCCGGTTGACGTAGTTGCGCCAGACCTTCTCGCGCAAGTCGCGGCGCGACGAGTACGTCAGGAACGGCTCCATGGAGGAGCGCGTGTTCGTGATGATCCACTTGCCCTTCTGGCCCCGCGCCTCGGCCGCGGCGGCGGCGCCCGCGCGCACGGAGTCCGGCAGGCCCGCCAGGTCCTTCTCCGACTCCAGGACGACGGTGTAGCCCTCCTCGTCACCGAGCACGTGCTGGCTGAAGGACGTGTAGAGCGACGCGAGGCGCTGGTTGATGGCGCCCATCCGCGCCTTGGCCGCCCCGTCCAGCTTCGCGCCGGAGCGCACGAAGCGCGTGTGGTGCAGCCACGCCAGCCGCTGCTGCTCGGGCGTCAGCTTCGCCTTGTCGGGGGACTGGTAGACGGCTTCGATGCGACGGAAGAGGCCCTCGTTCTGGGTGATTTCGTCCTCGAAGGCGGCGAACCGGGGCGCCATCTCCCGCTCCACGGCCTGGAACTCCGGGCTGCTCAGGGACGAGCCCCAGATGCCGTACAGCGTCTCCACGTTGGCGTACGTCCGGCCCGCGTTCTCCAGCGCGGCCAGCGTGTTCTCGAAGTCGGGCGCGGCGGGGTTGCCCGCGATGGCGGCCAGCTCCCGGCGGTACTCGTCCATGGCGGCTTCGATGGCGGGCTTGAAGTCCTCCACCTTCACCTGGGCGAAGGGAGGCACGCCGCCGTGCGGGCCGGACCACTTCGCCAGCAGGGGAATCGAGGGGGCCACCGGCGCGGCGACCTCGCTCGAAGGGGCCGGCGCGGCGACTTCCGGGCGGGGCTCCGGGGACGTCGTCGCACAGCCGGAGGAGACGAGCGCGGCCACACCCGCGCTGGCGAAGAAGAGGTTACGCATGAAAAGTGGTTCTCCCGACGAAAAGGGGTGTGCACCAAAGCACGGAATCGCGGCGCCCAACACGTTCCGGGGGCCGCCTCTTCCCGACCGAGGACAGACGCCCCGACGGCCGGGTGAGGGGCCGCTCGAAGCGGGCTAGAGGGGAGGAGCCATGCCGGGGTGTCCCGGCTCGCGCACGTCGGCAGGAGCCTCCTCATGGGGAACGCACCGGGCACCCGCCCGTCCAGGACCCGAGCGCCGCTGCCGGCGCTGGTGGCGTTGCTGCTCGTCGTGGCGACGGAGGCCGGGGCGGACTGGCGGTGGGAGTACAGCTCCCCTGCCCCGCTCTTCCTGGACCGCAGCTACGTCTTCGGCTCGCCCAACCGCATCCGCCGACAGGGGGACCCGGACTCGCCCGCCCCGCTGCTGTTCGAGGCGCAGATTGCTCCCAATCTCTTCTTTCCCCAGCTCCACAACGGGCACTTCCGGAGCAAGGGAGGCGAGTGGTTCCTCACCGCGGTGCTCACGCCGTACATCCGGCTGCGGATGCTGAACACGGACAGCAATCCCGTCATCCCTCCGTCCTACGTCCCCAAAATCACGCTCCAGGTGGCGCACCTGCGCGTGCTCCCGGGCTCGCGAGGCAAGGACGGTCCGGGGCGGGGCCTGGCGCTCGCGGCCAACCTCACCGTGGGCCACTACTCGAATGGCCAGGAGGGGTGCTTCTTCGCGAACCAGGAGGGTACGGACCCCGACTGCACGCCGGCACAAGGAGAGCTCCCGCTCAACGAGCTGACCGGCAGCTTCTCCACCAACTTCCTGCGCGGAGAGCTGCACGCGCGCACCGCCTTCGCGGTGGAGCCGAGCCTGGACAGCGCGTGGCTCGTGGGCGGCGGCTCGTTCCTGGAGCTGAACACGACCATTGGCCCTGGCGGCATCACCGAGGAGCAGCGGCGCGTCTACGGCGATGGGAACTGGGGCGTGAGCCTCCTGGGTGAGCGCATCTGGAAGCAGCACCGGTTCCGACTGGAGTGCGCCCTGTCAGCGCCCTTCGGGGAGACGCCGCATCGGCGCGCCACGGTGAGCGCGGAGGTCGCCGCGCTGCCGTACTGGGGAGCGGGCTTCGGCCTCTTCGCGCGCTACGTGTACGGCCAGGACTCGTACAACATCCTCTTCCTGGAGCGCGCGAACTTCTGGCAGTTCGGCCTGGTGTTCGAACTGTCTCCGGGAGCCCGACTGAAGGCCGAGGACGCCGAGACGGACGCGGACAAGCGGCGGCCTCCGGGCTTCCGCTGAGGACCGAGGCCCGGGGGTGTGTCATCCTCCCGCCGCCCATGAACGCTCCGAGCACGTTGCAGGAACGCATCCAGAACGCCGGCCTGCTGGCCAAGGTCGTCCCCGTCGAGGAGGCGGTGAAGCACGTCACCGACGGGAACACGGTGGCCATCAGCGGCTTCACCAAGTCGGGGGAGCCCAAGACGTTCTTCCCCGCGCTGGCCTCACATCTGGCGAAGACCGCGCCCCAGACGCGCATCACCCTGCTGTCGGGCGCCTCTTTGTCCGAGGACGTGGAGGGCCCCATGGCGCCCTTCATTGGCAAGCGCGGGCCGTACATGTCCTCGTCGGCGTCGCGCCGGCGCATCCACGCGGGGGAGATGGACTTCACGGACGTCCACCTGTCCGCCTTCGCGCGCAACATGATGTACGGCTTCTACGGCGACATCGACGTGGCGGTGGTGGAGGTGTCGCGCATCCGCCCCAACGGCAGCGTCATCCTCACCTCGTCGGTGGGTGTCAGCGCCGAGGCGCTCGCGAAGGCGAGGAAGATCATCCTCGAGGTGAACACCTCCGTGCCGGACTACACGGGGTTCCACGACATCGTCCTGCCCACGGTGCACCCGCACGTGGGCTGGCCGCTGCCGCTGCTCAACGTGAGGGACCGCATCGGCAACCCCTACGTGGAGATCGACGCGAGCAAGGTGGTGGCGGTGGTGGAGTCGCGGACGCCGGACCACCCGGTGCCGTTCAAGGCCGCGAACGCGACGGACAAGCGGATTGCCCAGAACGTGGTGGCGTTCCTCATGCGCTGCCGCGAGCAGTTCCAGTGGGGCAAGCGCCTGCCGCCCATCCAGTCCGGCGTGGGCAACGTGGCCAACGCCATCATCGGCGAGTTGTACGCCTCACCGTTCCAGAAGATTCGATTCTGGACCGAGGTGTTCCAGGACGGAATGCTGCGCTACGTGGAGGACGACGCGAAGTTCGAGTACGCGTCCGCCACGGCGGTGTCCTTCTCGGCCGAGGGGCGCGCGCGGTTCCAGCAGATGTTCGAGCGGTGCCGGGAGCGGCTGGTGCTGCGGCCGATGTGGCTGTCGAACAGTCCGGAAATCATCTCCCGCCTCTTCGTCATCGCGATGAACACGCCCATCGAGGTGGACATCTACGGGCATGTGAATTCGACGCACATCGACGGCTCGCGCATCGTCAACGGGCTGGGCGGCTCCGGGGACTTCTTCCGCAATGCATACCTCAGCATCGTGCACACGCCTTCGGTGCGGAAGCTGAAGGATGGCCGGACGGTGAGCTGTGTGATGCCGTACGTGCGCCACATCGACCACACGGAGCACGACATCAAGTGCGTCGTGACCGAGCACGGCTACGCGCTCAACATGGACATCCGCTCGCCGAAGCGGCGTGCCACGGACATCATCGACCAGTGCGCGCACCCGCACTTCAGGCCGCTGTTGCACGCGTACCTGGACATGGCGGGACCGGGCGACGAGCCTCGCGCCTCCGACATGAAGGTGCTTGATGCGTGGTGGCGCGACTACGACGCGCTCTGCCGTGATTTCCCGGGGGAGTCCGAGGCGGAATGACGAAGCAGGACGACCAGGAGACACAGCCCCCGGAGCCGCTCCCTGGAAAGACCTCCGGGGAGGGCTCGACGACGCCGTCTCATGGGCAGCGCGAGGATGAAGGTGCGGCTCGCGACGCAGCCGCATCGGGGAAGTCCGCGAAGCAGCGACGCAACCGGCGCGAGGTGGACGAGTCCGACGCACCCGACGTGCCCGGTGCGGGGGAGCGCAATGGACGCGAGCCGTGTCCTCCCGAGGTCGCACAGAAGCTCCGCGAGTTGGACCGGCTGCGCAGGAGTGGCCGGTACACGACGGCGCTCGCGCTGGCCCGCTCGCTCGCGGAGGCGCATCCGAAGCTGGGGCGCGTCCTGCTGGAGCTTGCGATGACGCTCGGCATCTGGGGGAGCGCTCCCGTCGAGGCCCTCCCCTGGTTCGAGCGCGTCCTGGAGCTGGCGCCCGGACATCGCACGACACGCCTGCACCGAGCGCTGTGCCTCGCCCGCCTGGGTCTCCATGTCGAGGCCGTCGCGGACTTCGATGCGCTGGTGGACGGCGGCTACCGCAAGGCGCTCGTGCTGCACATGAAGCGCGCCGAGTCCCTGGAGGCGCTTGGCCGAGACGCCGAGGCCGAGCAGGACTGGACGCTCGCGCTCGCGGAGGACGCGGACAACCCCTGGCTGCTCCAGCAGCGGGCCGCAGTCCGCGCAAGACTGGGAAGGAGCGCCGAGGCCATCGAGGACCTCACGGCCGCGCTCGCCCTGCAACAGGGAGAGGGCATCGACCCCGAGCTGCTTCACGAGCGGGGCCTGCTACGCGCCCGGCTCGGCGAGGTCGACGGCGCGCGCGCTGACTTCCAGGCGGGACTGGACGCCCTTCGCCGGGGAGACCCGAGCACGCTGCCAGACGCGCTGCGTTCGGCACTCCAGGCGCTCACCGCGACCTGAATGGAAGAAGAGGGGCACCATGGACAACTGTCTTCGGAATGAAGTGCTCAGACTCCTCTCGCTCCACATGGACGTCACCAGCCCTGGTGGTGTTGGAATCGACAAAGCCTTTCCGGGTCCCGAAAAACAGAACATCAGCCACATGACCCTCACGGAGGCCAGGCAGGCGGGAATCACCATGTATGGCGATGCTTCGTTTTCCATCGACGCCTACGTGGGGAACTTTCCGAGCTTCGCGCATTTCGTGGCCACGGTGATTGTCCATGAAACTCGTGGCGTTCAATCACTCCACGGAGTCGAGCTGGAACAATTCGTGCCCGAGAAAGGCTGGAAGACGCTCTTCGGGGGCTTCGCCAAGGGGGTGACCGAGAAAAACATCTTCTCGGGGCGCAAGCGCCTGGGGAGTCCGACCAAGGCTTGCAGAATCCTCGCGACCGGCAACGAACAACTGTATGCGCTGGATTGCAACGGCAGCTACGCCACCCTCTTCATGCAGACGTCATAGGGTGCCTGCCGACCCCCATCCACAGCTCCGACTCCAGGGAAACCAAAGTCTTTCACAGACTCTGGACCGGAATCCCCCGCCTGCACCCGCAGACAGAAACTGTGGCATGCTCCTCATGCAACCCCATGGAGCGCCTCATCCCTCTGGAGGAGCAATGCGTTCATTGTTGATGATGAGTCTCACCGTCCTCGGATTTCAGTTCGGCTGCGGAGCAGGCGAAGCCGACCCAGGAATGCAGTCCGATTTGACATCACGCGAAGACTCACTGGTTCGCTGCATCGCCGATTACTATATCACTTATTACAGTGACGCCACCTACACCACGGCGGTCGGCAGCGAGCGGTGTACTTGCAACAGAACACCCACGCGCACTGGCGTTCAGACCGACTTTGCGGTCGAAAACTATTACGAAGAGTGCCTCTGACGCGCGGCAGCCACCCCGTAAATCCAGACAGCAACCACTTGCGCTGCCGTCAAGCAGCGCAAGTACACTTCCCTGCCACGCGGGAGCTGCTGTTTCAGCGAAACGCAATGGGCTCGAAGTGCTTCCCGTCGCGCGAGGACGCCAGTTGGTGGGCGAACACCGTCCATAGCTGGCCGCCAGCGACAACGAGGCGGGCGGCGCCGGGGGCGAGAAAGGGCAGCTTCAGGGCGACGCCCCGATCCTTCTCCATCCGGAGCACCTTTTCTCCGACGCTGACGAACAGTCGGTTCTTGAAGAAGGCCAGCGAGTGGATGCCGTCCTTGGGGAGCACGAGCTTCTGCGCCTTGCCCTTCTGGGGCAGATACCAGGCGTGCTCGTCCGTGTGCAGGTAGACGCCGTGCTCGGGGGCCGCGCACAGGCTCCGCACCGGAGCGCGCGTGGCATGACGCCGAACCAGGGCTCCGTCCTTGAGCACCCACACGCCGTCGTTGCCGAAGGCGAAGAGCGTGCCCTCGTGGACGAAGAGGCCGCGCAGGCCGGATTGCTCTTTTCCTCCGACGAGTTCAAGACGCAGCCCCTTGCCCTCGCGCACCAGGCGCCCCAGGCCGTTCTCGGAGCAGAGGCCGAAGAGGACGCCGTCGTGCACCGCGCCGTCCACCAGGTCCAGGCCCCCGGGACCGCTGACCTCCTTGAGCTTCCAGCTCTTGCCGGTGCCTTTGAATGCGAGCGCGGACACACCGAAGGCGGACAGGCCCCACGGCGCTCCCAAATCACGCAGGACGGGCGCCACGTAACCATAGGGCAGCGCCTTGGGCAGCTTCCTCCGGGTCCACGTCTTGCCGTCGTGGATGAGCAGGCGGTTGAAGTCGACGTCATAGGAGAGCCCGTTCGCCTCCAACTCGTCCACGTCCACGTCCACGTCTATCTGGCCCAGCCACACGACGTCGTTCCACGGCTGGTTCCACTTGATGTCTTGGTCGAAGTCCCACAGGTCGTCGCCGGCGACGTAGCCGTGGTCGGAGTCCGGATGGGGCGTGCCCGCGAGCACCACCACCGTGCCTTCCGGGGTGACATGCACATCGGCGAACACCTGGGCCGTGGAGTACACGTCCGGCGCGGCCTGCTTCTTGGGAGCCGGCGTGTCGGCGCGAGCGGACAGCGAGTCGACTTCGGACGGACGGGGCTTGGGCATGGGAGCGCGCTCAGTATTCCTTCAGGAGTCTACCGGCCGTCTCGAAGCGCAGGTTCTTGAACAGCGTGGCGAGCTTCGGCTTGGGAATCAGCTTCTTCGCAGCGGCCTCGATTCGCAAGAGCGCGAAGGCGAGCTCGTCGAGCGAGTCGAAGGCCGGCGACACCGCAACGTCCTCGCGCGAGTAGCAGACACGGAGGAGGCAGTCCTCCGACAGCTGCCCGCGCGGTTCGATGACTACAACCACGTGCATCCTCACAAGGGCCTGGAGATGCGGTCCCCTATCCAGTACCGACGTGCCGTATCACCCGATTGACTGTGTCCGATTTGACGGGAGCAACTACACGGTGCGGGTTGGCGGTGAGTTGTAGGGCGACCGGAATAAAGCGCCCATTCTGTCCGGCACGAGCGCGAAGCCCAGCGATGGGCACTGAAACGGTCCCTCTTTCTGGGTGAATCACGGCCTAGGCTGGACCACTCAGTCCCGGGACTTCCCTACCAGAAAGTGAAACACCCCATGTTCAGCTCGTGTGCCTCCCGATGGGCGCCTCGTCTGCGCCTTTTGCTCCTCGCGGGAACAGTGGCCGGGTCGGCCTGCGCCTCCTCCGATGTCGACCCGGATGCCCCCCAGTGCAAAGGGGTGCGCGCCTGCTCCCCGGGTGAGGGCTCCGGAGACGAGGACGTCATCCCACTCGTCATCACCCATGGTTCGCAGCTCACCGTATCGGACGTGGGGCCCGCGGGGATTGGCATCTCCTCCTTCACGAACGTCCCTGGAGGGACCTTCACCGGGACAGCGCTGGGAAGCTGGGGCGCGCTCTCTCGCACCGTTGGCGTCGGGGGCGAGACCATCGACGGCTTCTCCTTCCCTCAGGGCACCGTCGTCCTCGAGGGCGCGAACCTCACGTCGCAAATCACCGTCAACTCCGGGTGGCTGGTGCTGCGCGGATGCAAGGGCAGCCTCCTCCTCAACCATCCGGCGGGAAATGGAGGCGGTGGCGCGGCGCTGTACAGCGAACTGAGCGCCTTCAATTCAGTGGGAGCCAAGGACGGCAGGCAGCCCGCGAGGTCAATCTGCCACCGCTGCTATTTCCCGCACAGCGGGTTTGAGAATGTCTACTCGAACAACGTCACCATCACTGAGTCGTGGATTGCCGTGGACCCTGGCAGCGCTGGCGCTCACGCGGATGGCATCCAGACCTGGGGCGGGCAGTCGTACTTGAACTTCTCTCGCAATCGCCTGCAGTGGAACGGCGCCTGGAACAACACTCAGTCCGGGCTGATCGCGATGTACTCCGACGGTTCGCAGAGCGGGTTCAGCGGCTACGACCAGATCACCCTGCAAGACAACTACTTCGTGGTGGGCCTGGGCGGCGGAATCGCCTTGCACGCCCCCATGGGGGTGGCGGTCACGAACATGGTCGTGACCGGAAATCGCTGGGCGTGGAGTCCTGATTTCGGCGACCCGAACTACACGCCGGCCGTCTACAGAGGCTCCGGCGTGGCGAACTACAAGACCGGTGGGAACGCCTGGTCGAACAACCGCTGGGCGGACGGCCCCTCCGCGAACCAGTTCCTGCTGCCCGACAACAGGACCCGTTCAACAGACTACTGAGGAACCTCTCTCACCGCTGTATTTCTGACGCGGCGAGGCCCATCGCGGCTCGAGTGCTGCTCTACTGTCTGCCCTTTCCCGCCTGATTGGGCAGACACCCCTGGAGCGCCTCCCATGCAGACCCGACGAATCCCCTGGCTGCGCACCCTGTCCGCGAGCCTCCTCCTGCTGCCGGCGGCTCCCGGCCTCGCGCAATCGCTGCACTCCGAACGTGGAGGGCTCCAGGCCACCGACCTCGTCCATCGCCCTTCCCTCACCTCGACGACGCTGGACCCGCTGCGCTCGCTGGCCATCTCCGACCACGCCACCGTCTCCACCATCACCGCGCGCAGGGTGTTCGACCAACTCATCCGCCAGGCCGGCGATACGGGCCTCACATCGGACCAGCTCTTCCGCCAGCTCTGGGACACGCAGAACCCCGCGCCCGGGCAACCGGACCTGCCCGGCGGCCCCCACTGCAGCGACAACGCCAACACCCTCAACGGGGCCCCGTATGTCTGCAGACCTCTGGAGGGAGCGGATGCGAGCGCCCAGTCAGTCCCGCTCGACCGATACATCCTCGTGGGCCTCTTCAATCGCTTCGACCTGGCCCCCGTGGACGGCGCTCACTGCGGCGAGTACCGCATGTCCTTCGCCCGGTTCGTCGCGGCCCCGCAGGTGCGCTCACGCAACCGCTTCATCCTCGAAGGCGTACTCCCCAACCCCGCCCCCGAGCTCGGGCTGGAGGGCTGCCGTCCGGTGGCCCAGGCGTGGGCCCGGCTCTCCACCCTCGAGGACCTCACCCAGCGACAGGCCCTGCTGAACGCGCTCTTCTTCGAGGGTCTGGCCCCGGGCATCCCTCCCGTCATCCACATCAGCCACTACGGTGACAACCCCAGCGGCGCCGGACAGGTCCGCACCAACATGTTCATGCAGCAAGGTGTGGGCGCCCCCAACCCGTGGATGCTGCGCGAGTTCAAACTGAAGCATCAATGTGATGCCACGGGCTGCACGCCGCGCTTCATCCCCGTCACCGTGAAGTCGACGCCCCGGGGAGACTTCTTCAACCCCCTGAACACCAGTCCCCTCGCGGTGGGCTTTCGCGACCACTTCATCACGCAGGTCGCGAGCCTCGCGGTGGATGACTTCAACCGCTTCAACTACGCCGTCCCGGACGTCTACAACGCCGCGCAGAGCAGCTCCATGCCGTCGTTCGGCAGCGTGGACAACTTCCTCGTCGAGTTCAACAAGGCCGCCACGCCCAACGCCTTCTCAGACGCCCTTCAAGCGGAGCTCCAGCGAATCGGTAGCACGCTGACTCCGCATCAAGTCGTGGCGCGCGCTCAACTGCTGTCCTGCGGCGGATGCCATGACCTCAGCCGGGGAACCGACCTGGGAGGAACCCCTGGCATCGTGCCGATCGACTTCAAACGCTTCGTGCAGGTCGACGACCTCCTCTCACCCCTTCCACCCCCCGGGCCGGATTCCCGTTACGCCTTGTCCACGTCCCTCACGACCGCCTTCCTCCCCTTCCGCCAGCAGCTCCTCGGCGCCTTCCTGGACACGCCCGTCCTGGATGCCACGGTCTCCGCTCCCGACCCGCAAGTCCTTCACGTCCAGGCGGGCCAGCCCTTCCGGGGCACGGTGCAGGTAGCGAACACGGGCACCACCGCGTGGAGCGCGGCCCAGGGCGTCCGGGCCACCTCGCTCGATGGAGCAGCGGACCTCACACTGGCCCCAGGTGAGGTCATCCACTTCGGGCAGCGGAAGACATTCGACTTCACGCACACCGCGCCGACGAGCCTCGGGCAGACGACCTATCGCTGGAGATTGCAGCGCAACGGCCTGGCGTTCGGCCCCGAGGTGTCCCTCACCGTCGAAGTCCAGCCCGCACCGCGCTGAGCACGGCGACGGCCGCGCCTAAACCCCTCTACGTCTCTTGCGCGAGAGCGCGGGGAGCATCAACAGGGCGAGTCCGAAGAGGAGCTGCTCGCCCCCACCCGCGCAACCGCAGGACTCCGATTCCGCCGGAGGATTCCCACCCGCATCTCCAGGCCCACCGTCGCCGGTCCCCGCGTCCACCATCCCCGCGTCACCCTGCCCCGCGTCCAGCGGCCCACCGTCGCCGGAGCCCGCGTCACCCGCCCCCGCGTCCACGGGACCCGCATCCGGCGCTGGCGACACGAGCATGGAGAACTGGCAGGAGGCACGGTGGCCCGCGTGGTCCGTCGCCGATGCCTCGACCGAGGTGAGCCCCTCGGGGAAGACGGTCCCTGAAGGAGGCGTGCTGACCACCACGGGAGCCGGGTCCAGCGCATCGACAGCCGTGACGGAGAACGCCACGGGGATGCCGCTCTTGCCCGTCACCTGGGTCGGGCACGTGAGCTGGGGCGGCGAAGTGTCGCGTCGGATGGACACACGGTTGACGGCCGTTCCGCCCACGGAGGTGGCGGAGCAGGTGAACACCCGCTCCAGCGTGTCCACGGTCACCACCGCGCTGCCGCAGCCGTTCGTGTCGGTGACGGAGGATTCCAGGTCCCCTACGGACCAGGTGAGCGAGACGTCACCCACGTAGAAGCCGTTCTGCCCCAGGGTTCCCGTCACCGTCGGCGCGATGTGCGGCGGCGTCGTGTCCATGTCCAGCGCGAAGGGCTCCCGCCCGACGACGGGGTGTGTCGCCGCGACGAACAACGCGCCGCCGAAGAAAACGGGGGCCGATGGCGACGAGGGCATGATGCCCGGCGCGTAGTCCGCGACCAGCGTGGGCTGATTCGCGTTCACGGCCAGGGAGCAGAGCTCCACGCCCACCTGCCCGTCCGGATCACAGTCCAGGTACACCGTGCCGTGGAGCGTCTCCAACCAGGTCGTGCCATGAACGGGCCCCAGCACCCGCGTTCCCGAGGGAGTGCCGTTCGTCCGCACCAGCGAGCGGCCCGCATTCGTCTGGATGAGCAGGACGGCCTCCCCGGCTTGCAGGGTGGCATCCAACAGCTTCGTGTCCCCGGCCCCAGGCTCGAAGTCTCCCAGGCCGCGCGCCCCGGCTCCGTCAAGAACCCAGACCTCGCGCCCGCGTGCCCCGTCCACGGCGGTGAAGAACACCCACGACCCCAGACCCTGAAGGTCATCGGGCGACGTGTTCTCCGTTCCAGGCACGAGCCTTGTCCCCGCCGGTGTTCCATCGCTCGATGCGAGGGAGGTCTCGTTCGCGACGAAGGCCACCCTGTCGCCATAGGCCACGGGAAGACCGGCATCGAAGGTCGCCAGCCGCACCAGGGCTCCTGCATCGAGCGTCCCCGTCGCTCGGTACAACTGGTGGGTCCCCGAGGGGGAATCAGACTGGAGGAAATAGGCGCGAGTTCCCGCCGCGACGAGCCCCTGCGGGTACCCCACGAGCGGCTGCAACGCCTGGGTCCCCGCGCTCGTGCCATCGCTCCGGGCCAGCTCATAGCCCGACGAGCCCTTCTCCCGGGCAATCAACACCCTGGCCCCCAACTGCACCATGTCGAGGGCGCTGGAGAGGAACACGGCATCACCCGGTGCGCCCTGGGTGGCACGGACCGCGCGGCCCTCGAGGAAGACGAGCGTGCCCCCCAAGAGGGCTCGACGCCCGTAGGGGCTCCCTCCCGAAAAGGACTCGCCGCGCAGGACCTGCGTGCCCACGCCATCGGTGCGCAGCAATTCGATGCGGTTGTACGCCGGCCGCGTGCCGAAGTACGCGAAGGAACCGTCCACCGTCCAGTTCTCGGGTGATGAGTCCTGGTTCGGGGGCATCCAGACCCGCGTCACCGGCCGCTCCGGCACGCCCTCGGGGAGGACATGGAGCCACACCGCTGCATCGTCGAGGGTGAAGGCCGCCATCCCCGCCGTCGTCATCACCACGCTGCTCGTGATTCCGGTGGCGACCCGGGACACGCCTGTCGAGGTGCCATCCGTCCGCCACAACGAGAGCGCCCCACCCTTGGGCGTCGCGGTGAACAACAACTGCCCCGCTCCGGGATGAAGGGCGGCGAACGCCGTTCCGTCGGCTCCCGCGCTGAGGTCCGAGAGCATCACGGTGCCCTGCTCCGTGCCATCCGAGACCCAGAGTTCCTCGCCCGTCAGCGCGTCGCTCGCCGTGAAATAGAACAGCGAGCCGACCTGTGCGCTCAGGATGGTCGAGGGAAGCGCGGCGAAGCGGCGCACCACGCGCGGCGCGGCCGTCCCATCCCAGGCGAACAGCGCGGGCCCCAGGTCATCGGCGCCGACATAGATGGACTCGTCGCCCAGCAGTCCAACGCCCCCTCCCTTCCGGGTGAGCGACTGCGCCAGGCGTGTTCCCTCCGGGGTGCCATCCGTGCGCCAGAGCTGATAGCCCGCGTCGACAGGGACGACGATGGACCTCACCGTTCCGCTTGGATTCAAGGCGTGTTCCCACACCAGGGTGCTGGAGGACGTGATGG
Organism: Myxococcus sp. CA051A; assembly: GCF_013336705.1. NCBI lineage: Bacteria > Pseudomonadati > Myxococcota > Myxococcia > Myxococcales > Myxococcaceae > Myxococcus > Myxococcus sp. CA051A. The sequence goes on from NZ_JABUMS010000019.1 coordinate 104,437, forward strand.
TCGCGAGGGGCAGGGTCCCCTCGGAGGTGCCGTCCGACACCTTCAACCAGTGGGTGTAGGACGTGCTGCCCGCCGTCCAGCTCCCGAACACCACGCGACTCCCCAGGTCCAGGTCCAGGCTCATCTTGGAGGTCATGGTCACAACGAGCCGGGTGCCCTCGGGGGTTCCATCCGTCACGTGGAGGTGCGAGGTCGTCCCGCCGGAGAATCCCGAGGAGAACCAGAGCTGCCCACCCCTGACGAAGGGATGGACGGCGCGAGAGCCCACGGACGAGTCGACCGCGTGGACGAGCCGCGTGCCGGCGGCGGTGCCATCGGTCCGCCAGAGCTGGTTGTAGGCGCCCAGATAGAGCGCGCCGTCAAACTCGACGAGGTGATAGGTCGTGTCGGTGATGCCCTCCGGGCCGGCCCTCGTGTCGGCGACGAGGCGGGTGCCCTCCGGGGTTCCGTCCGTCACCCACGGCTCGAGTCCATGCACACCATCGTTGGCCAGGAAGTAGAGGGATTGTCCCCAGACCTTCGCGCCATTCAATGCCAACAAGCCCCCGACACCGGGCAGGCTGTCCCTCAAGAGCCGGGTGCCCGCGGGTGTCCCGTCCGACGTCCAGAGCTCCAGGCCATGGACACCGTCATCCGCTCGGAAGACGACCCTCTCTCCCAGCACGGCGAGGAAGAAGGGATGGGAGCCGCTCGACCCTGGATGAATGTCCTTCACCAGCCACACACGGCCTTCAGCCGCGTTGGCGGCCCATAGCTCCAGGCCCGCCTGCGTGTTCAGGGTGAAGAAGACGGTGTCTCCGACCGAAGCGAGGACGGATGCACCGGAGAAGTCCTCACGCGCCTGGGGGTTGAGGTCCGCGAGCAGACGCGGCGACGCGGCCAGGAGACACAGCGCCAGCAAACCACCGTTCAACATGGAGTATCCCTAGGGGTGTGGAGCAGCGACCTCCCGCTTTAGCCCACCCTGCCCGCCAAGGAATACGTGTTTCGTGGCGGCCCTGGCTCAACCCATTCATGCCTGGTACCAGTCGCCCGTCGACCTGAGGAATTCCATCCCGAATTCAATCAGCTTGTTCTGGTCGTTGCCGCATGAATTCAAGACCTGGCAGACCTGCCTCTTCGTCTCTTGAGGCGCCCCCTCGAGGTTGTACTTCCGCCAGACACACCTCAGGATTTGTTCATCGAAAGCCTGATCGAACAGGCCGCGCGGCCCAATGGGTGTGGCCTTGTTCTTGACGATGAATTTCGCACCGATTTCGCAAAAATCGGTCAGCACCTGGATGCGGAGCGGCTTGCGCTCCCTGGGCAATCTGCCGGCAGTCATCTCATCAAACATCCACAGGATCTTGCGCAGCCTCGCGCACTGGATGGCTTGCTCGACCGTCAAGGACTGCTTGTTCTCAATCCATTCTCCGAGCGTATCAAGCTGGACGGGTTGATCCAGGGGGACGGCCTCGACACCCGGCGCGAGCGTCAGGATCTTCCCCGCGAACTGCCCGCTGTACATCAGCTCCAGGAGCCCCGAGGAGTGCAGGCCATACCTGACCTCCTGCAGTTCGGAGGTGCCGGGGGAGTCGGGACTCCCTCCATAAACGACGCTCGAAAGCAGGGTCTTGTGCTCGTTCGAGGACTTGTCGTACGCCCCCTTGGGTGCCGCCGAGCCATTGAAGAGGGCAATCTGGTAGATGCTCGGCCTGTTGCACGACTTCAGGAACCGGCTGACGATCCGCTCGACGGACCGCCATCGGGCCAGCACCTGCTCCTTTTCGTTCTGGGCGGTGTTGGGACCGAAGGCGAGGTTCGTGTCCTTCATCTCGATTTCCAGGCGGACCTGTCGGTTTCCGTCGAGGTCCATCGAATGTTCTTGGAGGTAGGCCTCGATGATCTGGAGCCAGCGGTCGAGGGTCAGGAATCTGGGTGGCAGGTTGCCCGAGGGCACGTCCTTGACCTTCGCGCCCGTCAGCGGAGGCACGAGCCCCCTGTTGTTCTCTTGATTGAACAGGGCCTCGATATGCTGCGTGTGGGTGACAATCGGGACCGCGTCCTGGCTGAACCAGACATCGCATTCGACGCCGCTCAGCTTCTTCTTCCTCCAGGCTTCGAGCGCCTTGATCACGGCGCCTTCGCTGTTTTCATGTTCGTGCGTATAGGTGAAGAGACTGTCGAACACCTGTCGCTCATACACCTTGCGGACCTTCTCGAAGGTGGCCCCGTCCCCGCGATGCGCGATGACGACGACCTTGGAGCGCATGTTGCGCTCCTTCCACTGCGCGTCGAGACGTTCGGCGAGCCTCCGGGTGATTTCATTTCCCGGGCAAACCGCGCTCAGCGCGGTGGAAATCTGATTGTTGAGATAGAATTGTTGTTCGTTGGGCTTGCGCTCGGCGCACCAATACTTCAACAGCGAATAGCAACCCAGAATCGTTTGATCGAGCGACGCGGCGGTGGCGGTGGCGTTCTGGAACTGGCCCACCGCGCCACGCTTGAGGCGACCGCTGATGCGGTTCAGCTTGCGCATGCCCTTGTCGGACAGCACGGCGCGGGCAACCAACTCCCGCCACTCCTCATCGAGGGAAGACCAAAGCGTCGGGTTCTCCTCGATCTTCGCGTCAAGCTTTGACGGATCCCACACCTCAGCCACGATAGACCTCGTTCCTTGATAGATGAGTTCCCCTGACGCCGTGGAATCGCTGCGACCGCGCGAGGCAGACCCCTGCTCGGGCGAGCCTTGTGTGGCGGATGGGGCCGTCGTCGCGGTGTCTCAGGAGCATCAGCCAGTCAGCGCCTTCTCGGGGGGAGCCGAGGCCCACTGCAAGCGATGCACCACGCGACCTTCAGTCATGCCTCGCGCGGGCGGGAGTTCGAGGCCGCGTATGTGGAGGACGCAGTGAGTGACCGGGGCGTTCCATCAGGACGCACACCTCTGTCCTGTCCCTGTCGACGAGGCTCAGTCGGGAGTGGACCGGGCTTGAGCGCGGGCGCCTTCGAGGACGACCTTCAGGCCGCGCGGCTCGTTGCGGGTGAAGGTCAATGACAGGTGGGCGCGCTGACACAGCTCGCGAGCGATGGCGACCCCCAGGCCACTGCCTCGCGGGTCTCTCTCCCGGGCGCCGCTGGCGCGGAACAGGCGCTCGCCGAGCCGTCCCAGGTCCTCGGCGGGCACGCCGGGGCCGTCATCCAGGACGGTGAGCCGGAAGCGTTCGGGGCCCGCCTCCTCGAGCACGGCCACCACGTTGCCGCCCGGGGTTCCATGGGTGATGGCGTTGTGGATGAGGTTGCCCACCGCCTGCTCCAGCATCGTCGGATTGCACCGCGTCCACAGCTCGAGGTCCGGGCGGGCCACGTCCAGCGTGAGTTGCTTGCGACGCGCCAGCAATGACAGCCGGCGCACCACGCGCTCCACCAGCATCCCCAGCGCGGCGCGCGGCTCGCCGTCCAGAGGGTCCACGCCCTCTCCCAGCTGGCAGGCCAGGCGAAGGTTGTCCACCAGGGCGGTGAGGTAGACGGTGTCCTCGATGCCGCGCACCAGCAGCTCGGAGAGCTCCTCGGCGGGGGCGGACGTGGCGAGCTCCAGGGAGAGCTGGAGCGAGGCGATGGGCGTCTTGAGGTCATGCGCCACGTTGGACAGGAAGCGCTCCAGGGCCTGCTGTTGCGCGAGGATGCGCGCGGCATCCGACTGGACTCTCGCCTGGGCGGCATCCAGGACGCGCGACAGGTCCGCCAGCTCGTCGTGCGCCGCGTCGCGCGTGGAGACATAGGCCGCGCTACCCAGGCCGCTGGCCGCGCCGTGCAGCCGCCTCAAGCGCTTGAGCAGCGGGGTGATGACGGAGATGGTGGACGCCGCCGCCAGGAAGGCGGTGAAGGTGAAGGCCGCGAGCATGAGCCAGCGCGCCTCGCTCATGCGGCTGACCAGGGGAGGCCACCGGTACTCCAGCAGGCTGCACGGCCCCGCTTCGGCCACGCGCATCAGGAGGCTTCCGCCCCACGCGCTCCCGTCGAAGCGCGGGAAGTGAATCGACATGGGCTGCGCGTCACCCGCGGCGAGCTGCTCCGCCAACGCGGGGTCCGGCCCTTCGCCCGAAGGGAGCGGAGCACGAGAGAGGACGCGGGCCACGTCGAAGGCGCGGACCTGGAGGCCCTGGGGCGAGGTGTGGCTCCAGCCCTCGGGCGCGGCGCGGCAGGCGTCGCCGTGGGTCTCCAGCATCGCCTCGGTGAAGAGGCGCGCGCTGCTCCGCGCGGACAGCTCCGCGGCCTTGTGGAACGCGACATACGCGGCCGACATCGTGGCCAGCAGCCCCAGGAGCAACGAGGCGATGGCGGTGCGCCACACCAGTCCATGCCACATCCTCACGCGCCACCCTCCAGGTCGAAGCGGTAGCCGATGCCCCAGGCCGTGCGCACGTGCGCGCCCGCGGAGCCCAGCTTCTTGCGGATGCGGGCCACGTGGGAGTCCACCGTCCGCGCGTCCCGCTCCTCGTTGGTCGGCAGGACCTGGTCCGCGATCTGCTCTCGCGTGAGGGCGCGGCCAGGGCGCTCGGCGAGGTACAGCAGCACGTCCAGCTCGGTGCGGGTGAAGGACACGAGGCCCTGTCCCTCGCGAGTGACGGTGCGCGCATCCAGGTCGATGCTCACGTCCGCCCAGCGCAGCACCCGGCGGGCGGGCGTGTCCGGCAGGCGGAGCCTGGCGCGGATACGGGCGATGAGTTCCTCCATCCAGAAGGGCTTGGCCAGGTAGTCCGCCGCGCCCAGCCCGAAGGAGCGCAGCCGCGCCTCCAGCTCCTGCCTCGCGGTGAGGACGATGATGGGGACATGGAGCCGGTGGTGCCAGGCCTCGAGCAGCGCGAAGCCGTCCGGGCCCGGCAGGTTCAGGTCCAGCACCACCAGCGCGGGAGGCTCCTTCTGGGCGGCCTCCAGCGCCAGGCGCCCGTCGGTGGCGAGCGACACCTGGAAGCCCGCGAGCTTGAGCCCGCGGACGATGCCCGCGGCGATGGGAGCGTCGTCCTCCACGACCAGGATGGGGCCTTGCGAGTCCATGGCGGACGACCTCCGATGCGGGGTTCAGCCTAGCTGGCGACGGCCCGGGGCGTGGAGCTCGCGGCGGGCGTCACCTCGAACGTGGAGTTCGGGTCGGGGGGAGTCGTCCCCAGGCTGTTCGCGACGGTGATGGGCCCCGACTGCGCGTCCTGAGGGACGTGGAAGCCAAGCTGCGTGTCGCTCACCACCTGGTAGCGGTCGACCGGCGTGCCGCCATACATGAATACGCCCGTCGTCCCGGTGAAGCCCGAGCCCTCCACCGTGACCTGCGTGCCGGTGGGGCCGGACATCGGGGTGATGCGCGTGACGGTGGGTTGCACACTGGAGTCCACCGAGAAGCGCTGCGTCGACCGCGCGCCTCCCTGCGCGGTGACGACCTGGAGGGGGCCCTGGATGGCGCCCGAGGGCACCTCCGCCGTCAGCTGCGTGTCGCTCTGCACCGTGTAGCTCGCGGGCATGGCCGAGTCGCCAAAGCTGACGCGCTGCACGTCCGTGAAGCCGCCACCCCGGATGCACACCTGCGTGCCCACCCCGCCGCGCGCGGGCGAGAAGCTGTCGATCCACACCGCGTGCGGAACGGTGAAGGCCGTCGAGGACGAGCCCGGGCCCGCGTCGTTGGTGACGGACAGCGGCCCCGTCTTCGTGCCGGTGTCCACCACCGCCACCAGCTCCGTGTCGCTGTGCACCTCGTAGGTCCGCGCCGGCGTGGCGCCGAAGTTCACCCCCGTCGTCCCGGTGAAACCCTTGCCCGTCACCGTCACCTGCGTGCCCGCTCCACCGGAGTCCGGAGAGAAGCTGGCGACGGTGGGCTTCGTGCTCGTGCTCACCGTGAAGGCCAAGCGGCTCGCCGTGGTGCCCCCGGGAGTGGTGACGAGGATGTTGCCGCTGACCGCACCAGGCGGCACGGTGGTGGTGAGCCGGGTGCTGCCCTGGAGGGTGATGAGGGCCTCCGCGGTGGAGTGGGTGCCGAAGCGCACGCTCGTGGCACCGGTGAGGTTCGTCCCCGACAGCGTGACTTGCGTGCCCGCCTTGCCCGTCGTGGGCGACAGCTGGGTCACCGTGGGCGCCGCCACGCAGGTGAAGGTCTGCGACGAGTCGCGGGTGTCCACCGTGTTGGTGACGCTGACGGTGCCACTCCTGGCGCTGTTGGGCACGTAGGCGAGGAGCTGCGTGTCGCTCGTCACCTCGAAGACGCCCGCGGACACTCCGCCGAACTTGACGCCCGTCGTCCCGGTGAAGCCCGTGCCCGTGAGGGTGACGGCGGTGCCCCGCCCTCCGGTGAGGGGCGACACGTCGGTGACGGCGGGCGCGGTGACGCTCAGCACCGTGAAGTCCTCGGAGGAGTGGGCCATGCCGGAGGGCGACTGCACGGACACGGGGCCACTGGTGGTCCCCGAGGGTGACGTGGCGGTGAGCTTCGTGTCGCCCACGACGGTGAAGGGCACCTCCACCGAGGGAGTGCCGATGAGCACCACCGTGGTGCCCGACAGCCCCGAGCCGGTGATGGTCACCTCCGTGCCCGGCTTTCCATGCGAAGGCGAGACGCCGTCGATGCGCGGCGCGGGGAGCACGTTGAAGGCCGCGTTCGAGATGCCGGTGCCCCGGCTGTTGGTGACGCGCACGGGGCCGGAGGGGGTCCTCAGTCCGAGTTCCGCGGTGAGCTGCCCGTCATCCAGCACGTTGAAGCCGGAGGCGGGCACCCCGCCGAATGTCACCGCCGTGGCGCCGGTGAAGCCCGAGCCCGTCACGGTGACTTCCGTCCCCTCCGCGCCGGAGGTGGGCGTGAAGGCGGAGATGGAGGGCACCTGACTGCCCTGCACGGTGAAGCCCTCCTGGGTGGCCGTGCCGCTCGGTGTCACCACGGTGATGGGGCCGGAGATGGCGCCGCCGGGCACGGTGACGATGAGCAGCACGTCCGACACCGGGGAGAACGACGCGAGGATGTCCTCGCTGAAGTAGACCGCCTGCGTTGTGAGCAACCCCGTGCCCGACAGCTTCACGTCCTCACCGAGCTGGGCGCTGGGCGGGTAGACGTCGGTGAGGTTCGGAGCCTGGGCCACGGAGAAGGGCTGGGTGCTCACCGCGCTGCCCGCGGCCGTGGACACCTGGATGGGGCCGCTGGTGGTTCCTTCCGCGACGCGGGCGACGAGCTGCTTGTCGCTCCAGGTGCGGAAGTAGTCGGCGGGCGTCTGGTTGAAGCGCACCGAACTCGCGCCCGCCAGCCCCGTACCGGTGATGGTGACCATGGTGCCGGGCGCGCCCCCCTTGGGGTTGAAGTCCGTCACCACGGGGGCGGCGGCCCTCTTCACCGAACTGGACGCACCCCGCTGGGCGCCGGAGCCGCCGGGCGTGAGCTGCCCGTAGAAGTACACGCCGCTGTCGAACAGGATTTTCTGGAGCGCGAACGTCTGCCCCGTGCCCTTCAGGTCGATGAAGTCCTGCAGGTCGGCGAGCGTCGACTGCGCCTTGTTCTGGATGAAATACATCACGGCCATGTAGATGCCCGCGATGACGCCCGCGAGCATCGCGATGATGGGCAGGCCGCTGCCCATCAGTGCCTCGAACGTCTGCACCACCGGGTCGCTCGTGTCCGGGGTGATGCTCACCTTCGGGTTGGCGATGTCGTAGTACGGCTCCTGCACGCCCTCCTTGTTCGCCTTGACGGTGAGGGTGAGGGTGCCGGACACCGAGACCTTCATGTGATGCGCGGTGCCCTTCATCGCCATGGCGATGCCGCGGTTCGTGACGCTGAACGTGAGCGAGGTCAGGTGCAACGTTGAGCCGTTGAGGCTGGCGTCAGTGGGCTTGATGAGCGAGAGCACCGGCGGGCTCCCCGTGACGTGCAGGTCCGACTCGGGGATGTCCATCTTGTCGGCGATGTTCGGCAGCATCTGCTCCAGGAGATAGGCGTCATCGATGAGGATGGCGGCGTTCTGCTGCGCGGAGGTGGTGAACGCGGGCGCGGTGGGGAAAGGCACCGGCGCGGGCCAGCTCGGCGGCGGCGCGTGGCCGTTCATCAGGAGGAGGATGCAGTCCGGGTCGTTGCTGTCCGTCACGGAGAACACCGCGGTGGTGGGCAGGCGCGGCGGCGCCGCCGTCACGGAGAGGGACTTGCCCTGGGTGACGGACGACTGGAGGAGCGAAAGCGTCGCCGACTCGATGAGGGACGAGACGCTCGACGGGGGGCTCATCGTGACGGTGAAGGTGTTCTCCGGGTCGAGGAACCAGAGGAAGTTGTGGGCGTTCGCGTCGTCCTCGGACGTCGACTTCGAGGCGGTGACGGACATGGCACCTCCCTGGAGCGAGCCCTGCGTCTTGTTGACGGCGTTGACCACCTGGCTCGACTCGAACGTCCACACGCCCAGGAGACCTGGCTGGGGCAAGGGCAGCGTGGCGTTCATGGCCTGCTGGAGCTGCGCGGCGGTGCGAGCGACGTTCCACAGCCGCACCTGGGTCAGGTCTCCTTGAGAGCCCTGGCCGAAGCTCAGGTCCTTGCCGGAGGTCTTCTGCCGCGAGGACAGCGTCGCGGTGCCCTTGGACTGGCCGTCCACGTAGAAGGTGATGACCTGCGCGGTGACGGACACCGCCACGAAGTGCCAGAGGCCGTCATCCAGCACCGCCGCCGTCCCCGGAGCCGGGTAGCGCTGCCCGCCCCACGTCACCACGGGCAGGCCGTCCTCCACGCTCAGCGAGAAGCCCTCCGCGGGCAGCGACACCAGTGTCCATGGCGCGGTGGAGAGTCCGCGCACCCAGGCCTCGAGCGTGAGCGCCTGACTGTCCAGGGTCCACGTCCCGCCCGCGAGCGCACGGCAGTCTGCCGCGCCGTTCGTGGCGAGGTACGACGCCGGATAGACGCAGCCCATGGCGAGGCTCGCCAGCTTGATGCCGATGCTCAGCGTCCCGTCGATGTCCTGGCGCGCCACCGTCCCCGTGCAGGGGGCACTGAAGACGACCTCGCCCGCCTTCGGGTCCAACGTCAGCGCCAGCTCCGTCAACCCCAGCGTCACCGAGCCATTCTTCAGGGGAATGGTCGGGTCCTCCGCCCCCGCGCTGAAGTTCTTCGCCATCGTCGTCAGCAGCGACGCGTCCAGGTTGACCGCCGCATCCCACCCTTGATTCACATCCGTCATGACTGTCTCCCCCTCTGTGGCGCCCCAAGCGCCAGGCAAGGTGGGAGGAGGATGCGCGGAGGGTATGGAGGAAGTGTGGAGGGCCGGGACTACCAGGTGCCGAGGGTGCCCAGCAGGTTGCCTGTCTTCGCGTCAAAGACATCCAGCCACATCCAGTGTGGCACATAGAGCCGGTCGCCCCGTTTCCGGATGCTGGAGGGGAGCGAGCCGTCCTTGGAGCGGGGAATGGGGACATCCCAGGTGGCGACCCCGGTCCTCGCGTCCCGGCGGACGAGTTGCATGCCGCCCGCCTTCAACCTGTAACCCACGTAGATGAGCGCTCGCGATATGCGCCGGGAGTCCCCGCGCCCTGGCGGCAGGGCGGCGCTCGCATGGATACGCTGCGACATGCCATCGCGGTCGGGCGCGTCATGGGGTCGATGAATCTCCCAGCGAGTTTGTCGCCGCGAGGCTGGGTAGTTGGAAGGTGTCGCGGCGGACTGCTCGCGTGAGGCTCCCGTGCTCCCAGCCGTCGTGCCGACCCGGCGGCGCTCAGCAGCGGAATATTCCTGAAGGTGGGGTGGCGGAGCCCTTGCGAGCCACCTTGTGGTATTGACTGGCGTACGAACTGGCGCACATCCCGCCTGTCAGCCGCTCCTCGATTGAACAATCGACCCTATATTTCCTCGAAGTACCAGCCCTGCGACTGAGTCGGTCTGACGCATCTGTTCGTCCGCCTGTGTGCAGCCCGTACGGCCCCGTCCATCTCGACGGGGCGTCCAAAACGACGAGAGCGGGAAAGAATGCGATGGGCAGTCAGAGCACTTCGGGCGTGCATCACCCAAGCCACGTCAGCCCTGGCGTCCCGGCTTCCGCTTGGCACCGGTGAGCACGTGGGCCGCTCCACCGCCACGCTGAGCACGTTGCTCCTTCAGCACGGGGACGACGCCCTTCCAGCAGAGATACGGGGCGCTCAGGCGGGTGAGGGCAACCGTGCTTGACGAAGGTCGACACGCGACCTGCGTCGACGCCTGGCTCGACCGAGCCGACAGGAATCTGTCGACGGAGGCCTTTCTCCAGCTCTTCGAAGCGGCCCTCACCGTGCTGTGGAAACAGACGTTGACCACGCTGGGAGAAGTGACTCTGAGCGCCATCGCTGGACGCGTTCTGCACAATGCCTCCGAGCAGTTCCCGCTCTTCTCGTCCCTCAAGGTCGAACGGCAGAGGGGGCTCCAGTTCGAAGAGCTCCGGGCACAGGTCCGCGCCGGGCGCGACTCCGGTTTGAGGGAGGGCAGTCGATTCGTGCTCGTGGAGTTCCTCACCGTGCTCGGCAACCTGACCGCTGAAATCTTAACGCCGGAGCTGCATGCGGAGCTCTCCAAAGTCGCACTTCCGGAGGCGGTTCGCCCACGCGTCGCCGCGGGCGAGGACACAACGTCATGACGAAGAGATTCGAAATCCCGCGCCTTCAGACGGGCGTCCCCAACCTCGATGAACTCTTCAAGGGCGGCCTGCCCAAGGGCTCCGTCACCGCCGTGTGCGGCCCGCCCGGGTCTGGCAAGACGACCCTCACCCAGCAGATCTGCTTCCACAACGCCTCGGCCGCCCACCGCGTCCTCGCCTTCAACACCCTCTCCGAGCCGACCGCGAAGACGCTGCGGCACCTCCAGCAGTTCTCGTTCTTCGACCCGAAGAAGTTCGAGGAGGGCGTTCAGTTCGTGGACCTCGGCGCCATGCTGCGGCTGAGGAGCTTCGATGCGGCGCTCGCGCTCATCATGGACAACCTCAAGCAGGTCAAGCCAGACATCGTCGTCATCGACAGCTTCAAGGCCTTTGACGACCTGGCGACCTCCAAGGAGGAGCTCCGGATGTTCGGCTATGAAATCGCCGTGAACCTGATGGCTTGGGAGACCACCGCGCTGCTCCTCGGCGAATACGGGCCCGCCGACTACGAGAGCAATCCCCTCTTCTCCATCGTCGACGGCCTCCTCGTCCTCTCCCAGCGCGTGTCCCAGGGCGAGCAGCAGCGCTTCTTCAGGATCGTCAAGATGCGGGGGACGGACCACAGCCGGGACGAGCATCCCTTCCTCATCACCTCCAGCGGACTGGAGATGTTCGCTCCCCGCGAGGCCATCAAACGCGAGTCGATTCCGGAGAACTCGCAGGAGCGCTGCAGGACTCACATCACCAAGCTCGACGAGATTCTCGGGCCCGGCATCCCCTGGGGGTCCAGCCTCCTCCTCAGCGGCGTCGCGGGCACTGGAAAGACCGTCCTCTCTCTCGAGTTCATCTACCGGGGCGCGCTCGCGGGCGAGAAAGGCATCCTCTTCTCTTTCGAGGAGAGCGAGGAGCGCCTCCGCGCCGCCGCGAAGGGCCTCGGCTGGGAGCTCGACAGGGAGATTGAGCGCGGCATGGTGGAGATCGTCTTCATCCCCCAGCCCGACATCATGGTGGAGGCCCACCTCTTGATGATTCGCGAGCGCATCAAGGCCCTGAAGGCCCGGCGCGTGGTCATCGACTCCGTCTCGGTGTTCCTGGACAAGGTGACGGACCCGCAGCTCAGCCGCGAGAAGGTCTTCCACCTCTGCAGCATCGTCCAGAACGCCCAGGCCGTCGGCTTCTTTCCCACCGACATCCCCTACGGCTCCCATCAGGTCAGCCGAAGGGGCGTCGAGGAGACCGTGGTGGACGGCGTCATCATCCTCAGCTCCACGGAGGAGGGCCTGGAGCGCGAGCGCTACGTCGAGGTGTACAAGCTTCGCAACACCGCTCACCTCAAGGGCCGACACGCCATGGCCATTGGCGCCGGGGGGGTCTCCATCTTCCCTCGTTACGGAGAAGAGCTCCGCGTGGAGGCTCCTCCCCCCGCGCTGGAGGCATCCTCCCGGCTGCGCTCTGGCACTCCCGGGCTCGACGGGCTGATGGGCGGCGGGTTGCTCAGGCGAAGCGCCACCCTCGTCTCTGGCAGCGCGGGCGTCGGCAAGAGCACCTTCGGAATCCAGTTCCTCCTGGAGGGCGCCAGGGCTGGGGAGCCGGGCCTCTATGTCTCGATGGAAGAGGGGCCCGAGCAACTGCTCGCCAGCGCCGAGGCCCTGGGATTGCCGCTGCGCGCGCAGCTCGACGCGGGCCTCATCCAGGTGCTCTACGTCTCCCGGGAGCACCTGCGCGCGGGGCAGTTCCTGACCGTGCTGTCGGACCGGATCATGGCGCTGAAGGCCTCACGCGTCGTGCTCGACGCCGCGACGCAGCTGCTGACCGCACACACGCCCATCGACGAGTTCCGTCACGTGCTCTACAAACTGGTGGTCCGCTTCAAGACCCTCGGCATCACCAGCGTCCTCACGCTCGAGTCGGCCTCGCTCTTCTCCATGGAGCGAGTCACCGACCAGGGGCTCTCCCCCATCGCCGACAACCTGCTCATGCTGCGCTACGAGGAAGCAGCGGGCCGCCTGGCGCCTACGCTGACGGTCGTGAAGACTCGTGGCAGTGAGCATGATCGACGCACGTATTTCATGACGGTCTCGCGGGGAGGGCTGCGAATCGGTTCGTCCGTGAGTGAGCTCCCGACGCCTTCCTGGTCCGCCCCCGAAGACACGAGGCGCTGATGAGCTCTGGTCGGCGAAACAAGGGACCCCACCCTGATTCGCGAGAAGAGACAGGCGGGCAGCGCACGCGGGACCCGCCCCCCGCCGACCCTTCGTTCGCGAGCCTGGAGCAGGCCTATCGGCGGCTCGAGCACCTGTATGAAATCAGCAAGCTCTTCGCGAGCTTCGAGAGCGTCGCGAAGTCCTTCGACCCGGCGCTTGGCATCCTCGCGAAGTCGCTGCCCCTGCGCAGCGCGGTCCTCATCGAGACAGAGAACGGCCGGTCGAAGATGATCGTCTGGCCGTCCGAACTTCAGGATTCCGAACGGCTGCGAGCGGTCAAGGAACACGCGGAGGCAGCCTACGCCTACCTCGTCGGCGCGAAGTCGACCGAGTCCCTCGGACTGAGTGAGCAGCCGGGTGAGACCCTGCTGCCCTGGCAGGAGAAGCTTGAAGGGAACGAAGAGAAGCGGTTCATCGTCATCCCGCTCGTGGTGGCCCAGCACTCACTCTTCGGTGCCCTTCAGCTCGAAGGGGCCATGTCCCTCGACAAGAAGGACCTGATCTTCGTCAATGCCATCGCCAATCAGCTCGCGATCGCGCTCGAGCGCGACCGCGCGTGGCGGCGCGACATCACCCGACGCGAGAACGCCGAGGAGGAGCGTTCCCAGGCGGAGACGCGAGGCGCCGCGGCCGACCGAGACCGCCTCGTCGCCGAGAGTTCGAGTGACAAATACGAGGCGCTCGCCAGGGAGAATGCCCAACTCTACAAACAGGCGCAGGTCGCGGTGAGAGAGCGTGAGCAGATCCTCGGGGTGGTGTCTCACGACCTGAAGAACCCCCTCTCGACCATCATCATGACCGCCGGCGCGCTCACACAGCAGGGAGCCACCGCGAGGCGGCGGACCGAGCTTCCTGTTCCCCTGGGGGTCGAGCGGATCCAACGCGCGGCCGAGCGCATGATGCGGCTCATCGACGACCTGCTCGACTTCGTGAACATCGAGCGCGGGCACCTCTCCATCAAGCGTCAGCCGAATGACGCGGGCGCGATGGTCAACGAGACGCTGGCGAGCTTCGAGCGCGTCGCGCAGGAACATCTGCTGACGATGACCGCGGAGGTCGAGCCGCGCCTCCCGCCCATTCTTTGCGACAGCGTTCGCATCCTCCAGGTTCTGTCCAACCTGGTCGGCAATGCCACCAAGGTCACCGCGGAGGGCGGGAGCATCACCCTCAGCGTCGAGGCGCGTCTGCACGAGTGCATGTTCGCGGTCGCGGACGATGGTCCGGGGATTCGGAGGGAGGACATCAAGCACCTGTTCGACCGGTACTGGCGCAGCGGCGAGACCCGGTACGAGGGGACGGGCCTGGGGCTCGCCATCGCGAGTGGAATCGTCGAAGCACACGGTGGCCGCATCTGGGTGGAGAGTGAGTGGGGACACGGCGCGACGTTCCGCTTCACGGTGCCTTTCGCCGAGGACGTCGGCGTGGCCGCCACGCCGTGACGTCACGCCCAGGGACTCCCTGGGGGCAGTCCTGGCGAAGCGCATCGACTGAGTCATGTCTCGCGAAAGCAGTGTCATTCCCGAGGCCTCGCGGGCTCGCGCGCTATATCGGGCGATTCGGAATGTCAAAACAGTCACCACACCTGGCATGCCCGTCGCGACGTCCCCTGTGACACCCTGGCGTGTCTCCTGAAACAGGGTATTGGCGCTCAACCAGCGGTTCCACGGTTGCATCAGTTACGGCCGTACCGTGGCTCGCGCCGGTTTCCAGCGGAGACAACTCGGATGAGAACGTTATTGATTGCAGCATGTACGCTCGGGCTTCTGGCCTGTGGCGGCGAAGAGGCGGTTGTTCCACAGGAGCCGTCCTCCCAACTCCAGGCCGCCAGCGGCTCCATCGACCTGGATGGCGTCTATCCACCGCGCCCGTGGACGGCGCCAGCGCTGCTCGTGGACAGCAACTTCCCGAATGGCGTCCTGAACTTCGGGACGGCCAGCAACTTCATCGCCTTCTATGCCGCGATGGACTCAGTCACCGGCGGGAGCACCGGCAGCAGCGGCCTCACTCCCTTCAGCGCCTCCGCCACGACGAGCACCACCACCAACTCCCCGAGCTTCCAGGTGCGACTGTACGCCGGACAGATGCTCGAGGTCGGCACCTGCGACCTGGACGGCGCCTCCTTCACCGGAGACACCCTCCTGCGCCTGGCACTCGTCGGGGGCGCCGAGGTCGCGTCCGGCGACGACGCGTGTGGCGGCACGGGCAGCCGCATCTCCTACACGGCCCCCAGCGACGGGGTCTACGAAGTCCGGATGGGCTGCTATTCGGACGGCGCCTGCAGCGGCACCGTCAGCTACTCGGTCCTGTCGCCCGACGCGAACGGGGCGCTCATCGGCGCACGGACCTTCACGGGCTCGAACACGAACAACGCCAGCACCAACTACTCCACCCTGGTCCTCCACCTGACGCAGGGGCAGGTGCTCGACGTTGGCACCTGCGGCCTCGCGGGCTCCGGTCTGGTGGGTGATACGTACCTGAAGCTCATCGACGCCGACGGCAATGTCGACCTCTTCGGCAGTGACGACGCCTGCAGCGACCACGGCAGTCGCATCGCCTACACCGCGGACCGCACGGGTACGTTCGAGGTGCGGCTCGGCTGCTTCTCGACGGGCACCTGCCAGGGAACGGTGGTCTACAACATCACCGCGGCTCCCAGTCAGGACCAGATGCTGCCCGCCGGGTTCGTGAGCGCGAAGACGTATCTGGACAACGCCCGCCCGGGAGAGCAACCGGGTGACGCCATCGTCGACGTCGACTACGCCGAGTTCGTCGACGACCTCAAGGCCTTCCTCGCCGAGGACGACACCCTGCGCCGCCTCGTCGACCAGGAGCTCCAGGTGATGGTCGAAGGCCAGCTCTACCAGCTCACCAACCTGGGCGTGTTCCAGGTCGACGCGGCGTCCATCCCCGCCTATCGCGCCTGGCTCAACACCCATGCCTATGCGATGAACACCGACCCCAATTTCCAGTCGATTCCGGGAGAGGTCGCCCTCCCCAACGGCGCGTATCAGGTCCTGCCGGGCGTCATCCGCAAGGTTGGAAACTTCGGCACGCCGTCGGTGAAGCTGCTCGGCTTCGACGCCGAGGGTGGCGGCGGCGGAGGCACCACGCTGGCCATGGCGGACTTCGCCGACGAGCCCTCCGCCGCGAGTGGGGCCACACAGGTCGCGGACTTCCTCGGCCGGCAGCGGGGCGCGCCCCAGGCAGAGGATGATTCGCGGGTCCGGGCGCTGGGCGGCACGGAACTCGGTCGAATCTCGTACTGGTCCGGCAAGGTCAACGCGCACAAGGCCGCGGGCGGAGCCTGGCTCAAGGACTCCGATTGCACCTCGGGCGCCAGCATCGCGCCGCTCACGTACTGTCGGAAGTTCTTCCCGGGGACGAGCTCGGTCACCGCGGTGTCCGTCACCGCCAAGCCCCCCAACCTGTGGAACGTCGCGGGCTGCGGTCAGACGTACTCCGGCAACGGCCTCCAGGAGTGGATCTGCGATGGCGCCTCCACGCCTCCGCCCAGCTGCAACCTGACGCCGCCCGCGTTCAACATGCCTGCCTATACGGTCGGCTCGAACTTCAGTCGCTCCGAGTCGGTCGGCATGCCCGGCAACAGGCGCTTCGTCTTCAAGGCCCAGTCACCCGGCTTCCAGTTCAAGCTCTTCGGCGTCGAGGTCGGGTTCCACAAAATCGACATCAAGGCCAAGCTGCAGCGCAAGAAGCGCTTCCTGGGCATCGGCTACTGGGGACCGTCCTACGGCGATGAGATTGTCGTCGGCATGGACAACATGAAGCTCGATACCAGCTACATCGTTCCCTATCCCCAGTACTTCAACACCCTCGTCAAGCCGAAGCTCAGCAGCCTGGCTGACTACAAGATTGGCAACTGGGTGGTGAAGGCGGCCAACATCGCCGTGAACTTCAATCCTCCCGGCCCTGGGGGCCCCATCACCACCCAGAACGTCGCGGACTGGATCAGCGGGGCCATCAACACGCTCATCGGAAGTGTCTACACCAACGTCTGGAAGGCCATCGAGCGGAACGTCATGGATGCCATCGACTGGACCTACAACACGCGGTACGCGGCGCACACCAAGATGGTGAGCGACATCAACGAGGCACACAAGCTCCGGTGGGTCTCCGGCCAGGGTGAGAAGCCCCAGTGCTACAGCCACCAGAACACCTGGTGGTTCGACGCGAACGCGGGCATCCGCTACGTCCAGAATGGCGGCGTCGCCGGGCCGCCGGGCACCCCGCCGACCCAGGTCAACTACAAGTACTCGATGAAGGCCGGTAGCTTCTACGGTCGCACCCGCATCGGCGGCTCCTGGTACGGCCTGCGCTTCGTTCGCCTCCCGTAGCGGACCAGCGGGCTGACCCCTTCGCCATGAATACGAGGGCCCCGGCGCACTCAGGCGCTCCGGGGCCCTTGATTCACCACTTCATCGTCGGGGTGGCTCCACTCGAGTGGCGACCCCGGAGCTGCTCCAACAGATCATCTTGCTCTTGAGGCTCGGTGCCCCCTTCGGGTGCCCATCGTAACCACCCATTCAACTTGGATGGTTGCATCCGCCCAGCACCGGGGCTACCTTCATCGAAACCACTTAAATCAATACGACGGTTACCCATCCGTCCGCGGAGTGCCCATGCCACCGCCCATCGCCCTCATCGCCGCGCCCTCTGGCCTTGGACTCAGTCGCCCCGACAGGCGGACGCCTCGGGTGGACCTGCTTCCGGGGGCCCTGCTGGAAGCGGGCCTGGGACATCGGCTCAAGGCCCAGGTCGAGCACACCGTGAAGCCCGGTCCCTATGAGCCCCAGCGCGACAAGGAGACCCGGGTCATCAACCCACGAGGAATCGCGGAGTTCAGCTCGCGGCTCGCCGACGTGGTGGAAGGAGTCGTACGCGACAGGCGCTTCCCGCTGGTGCTCGGAGGCGATTGCAGCATCCTGCTCGGCTGCCTCCTCGGCCTGAAGCGCACGGGCGCCCACCACGGCCTCGCCTTCATGGACGGGCACACCGACTTCTGGCCCCCCGAAGCCTCCGAGCTGGGCGGCGCGGCCGGCATGGACCTCTGGTTCTCCTCCGGGCGTGGCCCCGCGGTGCTGTCCAACCTGGAGGGACGCGGGCCCCTGGTGCGGGATACGGACGTGGCGGTGCTCGGCGTCAGGGATTTGGAGCACTGGGGCGCACAGGTCTCCGCCGAACATGTGCGCGACACCGCCATGGGCTGGATGGACCTGAACACGTTGCGCCAGGACGGCATCGCCGCCAGCGTGGAGCAGGCCCTCGCGAGGTTCCGCGCCTCCGGCGTCAGCGGCTTCTGGATGCACCTGGACGCGGACGTCATGGATGACGACGTCATGCCCGCCGTCGACTCCCGCCAACCCGACGGACTGAGCGTGGAGGAGCTGGGCGAGCTGGTGGCCCACCTCGTCGCCTCCGGGCTCGCGGTGGGAATGGACGTCACCATCTACGACCCGAGCCTGGACCCCGAGCGCCACGCGGCCCGCGCGCTGGTGGACAGCCTGGCCACGGGGCTGGGGGCCCTGGTGCCCACGCCCAGGACGCGATAGGCCCCGGCCATGGCCGATGCGCACAGCCCCGGGCTCCCGACGGATGTCGTGCTGCTGCTCGACTTCGTCAACACGCTGGACGTGGAGAAGCTCGTCGACGCGGTGCCCACCTCGGACGCACTCACCACCTGGTGCCGCGCGCGCGGCCTCCTGTCTTCAGCGGAGACCTTCTCCCCCGAGTCCTTCAAGGCCGCCATCGAGGCCCGTGAGGCCCTGCGCGCCGTGCTGCTCTCCCATACCGGAGAGCCCCTGCCCGCCTCCGAGCCGCGCATCCTGGACCGCGTGGCCGCCTCCAGTCCCCTCACCGTCGGCTTCGGCCCCGACGGCGTGCGGCTGCGTCCCGCCGGCACGGGCGGATGGAAGGCCCTGGGCGGACTGTTCGCCGCCGTCGTCTCCACCCAACGCGACGGCCACTGGCCCCGGATGAAGGTCTGCGCGGCGGGCGCCTGCCAGGAAGCCTTCTACGACACGTCCAAGAACCGCTCCGGACGCTGGTGCTCCATGGCCGTCTGCGGCAACCGCACCAAGCTCCAGCGCTTCCGCACCAGCCCCCCCAAGCGCTGATCCACCGCCACGACACGGCGTGAGCACCAGGCACACATCCGGTGCCCACCTTCGCTCCACGTATGGGTTCCGCCCCGATTTCTCACTCCGTGACAGGGCTCGGCCCGCAAAACCCCACGAACTTCCAGCCCGTACGCAACCTCTCGCTCCTTCTCCCGAGAATTGGGAAATTCGTACGACTTCGAGGAGAGACACCATGGGTACCGAGCGCATTGGTGACGGTGGGGCAGCAGAGGCGGCACGACGTGCGGCGGAAGCGGCTCGCAGGGCCGCGGAAGAGGCGGCGCGTCGGGCAGCGGAAGCCGCTCGTAAGGCGGCGGAGGCCGCCGCGAAGCAGGCCGCCGAGGCCGCTCGCAAGGTGGCGGAGGCGCAGAAGAACAAGTCGACCTTCGAGCCCGCTGGCGCGAAGAACAAGCTGAACCTGGACGGCAAGAGCGCGCCCTCCACGTCGCTGTTCTCGGAGAACAGCAAGGACGGCAAGGTCAACTGCCTCGACAAGGCCGCGGACTTCGTCAGCAAGTCCTCTCCGGAGCTGCAGGGCCGCTCGGACCTGGTGTTCCTCAAGGACTCGCGCCCGGGTGCCGAGGGCCAGTCGGGCCACGTCGTCGTCCGCCAGGGCGAGCGCGTGTTGGACCCGAGCAACGGCAAGAGCTACGAGGACATGCCGGCGTACCTGAAGGAGCAGCCTCACTACAGCGAGGCGGGCACCATCCCCGGCACGTCCGCCGCGAAGATCTTCTCCACCGAGGCGGGCTCGCTCGAGCGCACCCAGGCCCTGGCCGACGCGAACGTGTCGCCCGAGCTGCAGAAGATGATGGTCGCCGACTACCCGGCGGACATCGGCGGCGCGCCCAACCCCGTCACCACCGAGCCGTACGAGACGAAGATTCCGGGCCAGGCGGGTCCGGTGTCCGTCGAGTTCAGCGACACGCTCGAGAAGGACGTGAAGAAGGAGGACGGGTACGTCACCGTCTCCATCAACGCCGAGACGTCCGTGTCCGCGTCCGGGACGGTGGAGTTCACCAAGGCCAAGGTCGGCGTGGGCGCCTCCGTGGAGGGGAGCGTCGAGGCCGGCAAGACGATGACGTACGAAGTGAAGATGAAGGAGGCCGACTACGAGAAGCTGAAGCGTGGCGAAATCGCGCCTCCGCATCCGCTCAACGCCGAGACGATTCCGGACGGCACCTCCGTGAAGATGGAGCAGGGCCAGTTCGCCGGCTACGGCCTGGACGTGGGCCTGTCCTACCACGCGGCCGAGCTGGGCATCTCCGGCGACGTGAAGTCCGGCAAGGGCATGTCCATCGAAGTGAGCCGCGATGGCGACAAGCTGTCGATGACGGCGGGCCCCACGGAGTTCATCGAGAACAACGGCAAGGTGAGCCTGGGCGTGGGCCCGGTGTCGGTGAGCATGGGCCGCTCCGACACGCTGAAGGAGTACAAGCTGCGCACCGCCGAGTTCGACCTGTCCAACCCGGACGGGAAGAAGGCGTACGACGCCTTCGCGAAGGACGGCCGGATGCCGGAGAAGGAAGGCCCGGGCGTGGCCAACACGCTGCGCTTCGACAAGATCAACTACGAGTCGACGGGCGGCAAGGTCGGCATCGACGTGGGTCCCTTCAGCATCGAGTCGGACGGCACGACGAACACGGGCGAGTACCTCATCACCCACCACCCGGATGGGACGAAGTCGATGACGTCCGACATCACCTACGGTGGCGACCACCCGGACGTCACCATCGAGCAGAAGTACGGCACGGACGGCAAGCTCATCCCCGGCTCCGAGAAGTTCGCGATGAAGTTCGACACCAAGGACGACAACGCGCGCGAGCTGCTCGTGTACTCGTACACGGGTGACTCGGCGAAGGCGAAGGCGGCCCGTGAGAACGACAAGCCCATCACGCTCAACCTCACCGCCAGCGACATCCAGGAGATGCAGCGGCGCTCCGGCATCCAGGCGGAGAACGGCGGGCACATGGGCATCAACGTCCTGCTCACCGACTACGACGGCAAGCCGAACGACCCGCTGATGGCGGTGCGCAACATGGCCTGCTCGCCGGCGTACAACGAGTACAAGCTGGCGGAGAGCTACTTCGGGCTGTTCCAGGACGGTGGCAAGAAGCCGCTGCCCGGCGAGCTGGTCATCGGCTGAGCCTGACCGCTTCGCCCAAGGCCCGGGTCCCCGAGAGGAGGCCCGGGCTTTGTTGTGTCTTGAGCGGAACACGCGCGCGACAGGGCGCTCCGCGCACTGGACGTGGGTGACCTCACGGGAGAGGGTCCGACGGGCACTTCATGTTCCTCCTGGAGACACCCGATGGCGCAGGCCCCTGGTTCCGAGCACGGTCAGTTCGTCGAGTACCCCCTGGCGTCCGCGTCCACGGGCCCCTATGGAATCGTCAAGGGAGCGGACGGGGCGCTGTGGTTCACCGAGGTTCACTCGGGCCGAGTCGGACGCGTCGACGTCCAGGGCCAGGTGACGAGCTTCCCGCTGCCGACACCTGAAGCCGGGCCGTCCATCATCACCGCCGGGCCCGACGGCGCGCTCTGGTTCACCGAGCAGAAGGCGAACCGCGTGGGCCGCGTGACGATGAGCGGAGAGGTGACCGAGTTCACGTTGCCGACGCCGCAAGCCGGTCCGTTCGGCATCTGCGCCGGACCTGACGGTGCGCTCTGGTTCACGGAGATGTCCGTGCATCGGATTGGGCGGCTCACACCGGACGGCGGCGTCACGGAGTTCCCGCTCCAGGCCGGTTGTTATCCCTCGTTCATCACCGCCGGGCCGGATGGCGCGCTCTGGTTCACGGAGAATCAGGGCAACCGCATCGGGCGCATCACCGTGGATGGACAGGTCACCGGCTACGACCTGCCCACGGCCAAGGCGGGGCCCGTGGGAATCACGTGGGGCCCCGACGGCGCGCTCTGGTTCGTCGAGATTCTCGCGGACCAGCTTGGACGAATCACGACGGCGGGGAACATCACCGAGTACCCGTTGCTCCGCTCAGGAGCACGTCCCCACGCCATCGTCACGGGGGCCGACGGGGCCCTGTGGTTCACGCAGTGGGGCAGCAATCACCTCGGGCGGATGACGACCTCCGGGGTCGTCACGGAGTACGCCATCCCCACGCGGAAGGCGGAGCCACACGGAATCACCGTCGGCCCGGATGGAGCCCTGTGGTTCGCCGAGGAAGCAGGACGCATCGGGCGCTTCTCTCTCCCCTGAGGACCGCTACGCCCGCTCCGACAGCGCGACGCTCAGGCCGCGACGACCGCTTCCGGCTCGCGACGCACCTTCGCGAGCGCGGCCACGACGACCTCCGGACCCGCGCCCGGCTTGTGCGCGTTCTCGCTCAGGTGCCTGCGCCACGCGCGCGCACCGGGTAGCCCCTGGAACAAGCCGAGCATGTGCCGAGTGACGGCGCTGAGCGGCGCGCCCCGCTGACGGCTGCGCTCGATGTACGGGAGCATGGCCTCCACGACTTCGTGCCGCTCGCGCGGAGCCTCCTGCCCGCCGAAGAAGCGACGGTCCGCGTCCGCGAGCAGGTAGGGGTTTTCGTAGACGGCGCGGCCAATCATCACCCCGTCCACGTGCGCGAGGTGCTCGGCGGCGGCATCCAGCGTCTTGATGCCCCCGTTGATGCTGATGTCCAGGTGGGGCAGCTCCTGCTTGAGCCGGTGGACCAGGTCGTAGCGCAAGGGCGGCACGTCCCGGTTCTCCTTGGGACTCAAGCCCTGGAGCCACGCCTTGCGCGCATGGACGATGAACCGCGTGCAGCCCTCGGCGGCCACCAGGCGCACGAAGCGCTCCAACGTGGACCACTCCTCCATCTCGTCGATGGCGATGCGCGACTTCACCGTCACCGGGATTTTCACCGCCGCGCGCATGGCGCCCACCAGCCGCGCCACCAGCTCCGGCTCCGCCATGAGACACGCGCCGAACCGGCCGGACTGCACCCTGTCGCTGGGGCAGCCCACGTTGAGGTTCACCTCGGCGTAGCCCCACGACTCGGCGATGCGCGCGGACTCGGCCAGGGCCTCCGGCTCCGAGCCACCGAGCTGGATGGCCACCGGATGCTCGGCCGCTTCGTAGCCCAGCAGCCGCTCGCGGTCGCCATGGAGCACGGCGCCCGTGGTCAGCATCTCCGTGTACAGCAGCGTGTGCTGGCTGATTTGACGGTGGAAGTACCGGCAGTTGCGGTCCGTCCAGTCCATCATCGGCGCGACACACAACGGCATGGGTCGGGAAGGCATCGGACCTCCTCTACCCGGCTTTCCCTCCCCTGCCCACCCCCCAGTGACGCCCGGGGGCCCGAAGGGAGAGGAGCCGGACAACCGTCCCGGTTAGGCTGTCCGCGTGCCGCCGAGCCCGCCCCTTCTGGATGACATGCTCCTCTTCTCGGAGGTGGTGACCGCGGGCGGCATCACCGCCGCCTCCACGCGACTGGGGCTGCGCAAGTCCACCGTCAGCCGCCGGCTCTCCGCCCTGGAGGAGCGCCTGGGGGTGCGACTCCTGGAGCGCAACGCCCGACATTTGAGGCTCACCGAGGCCGGGCGCGACTACCACGCCCACTGCGCGCGGCTGGTCGCCGAGGCCCGCGAGGTGAACCGCGCGCTGGGTGAGTCCCGCACCACGCCCCAGGGCACCCTGCGCATCGCCACCCTCTCCCTGCTGGGCGAGCTGCTCACGCCCGTCATCGCCGAGCTGCTCCTGCGCCACCCGCTCCTGCGCGTGGAGGTCTCCCTCGCCGAGGCCCACGTCGACCTCATCGCGGAGGAGTACGACCTGGCCCTGCGCACGGGCCCGCTGGCGGACTCGTCGCTGGTGGCGCGCAAGCTGGGGCGTCTGCGCACCGGCTACTACGCCAGCGCCGCCTACCTCTCCCGGCAGGGCACTCCAAAAAGCCCGGCGGAGCTCCAGGGCCACGCCTGCGTCGTGCTGGCCGAGCCCGGCACCGACGAGGTCTGGTTCTTCGGAGAGGGCCGCACCGCGAGGAGCGTCCCCGTCACCGGAAGGCTGCGGGTGCCCAGCGTGCGCGCGGGACAGGCGGCGGCTCGCGCGGGGCTGGGCGTGGTGAGGCTGCCCGCGTCGCTCGTTGTCGACGACGTGAGGAACGGGCTGCTCGTCCCCGTGCTGGAGGCAGAGACACCGCCGGGCATCCCCATCTTCGCCGTCTACCCCAGCAGCCGGCAGCTTCCCCCCAAGGTGCGCGCCTTCCTGACGCTCCTGGGTGAGCGCGGCACCGCGCTTCCCTGGGAAGAGGCCACCGCGCCGGGCCGCGCCCGTTAGGAGCACTTCCCGCAACGAAGCGTTCCGTCAGGGGCTCTCGTTCCAGGGCCCTGGGGCCACTACACCTTCCCTCCACACGCAAGGCGCGGCCCCACGGGCCGTGCCCCCACGAGGAGGACAGGACATGGCGGCGGACGTCATCGAGCTGGGAGACGCGGAGTTCGACCGGGAAGTACTGGAAGCGA
Source organism: Myxococcus sp. CA051A (assembly GCF_013336705.1). Taxonomy (NCBI): domain Bacteria; kingdom Pseudomonadati; phylum Myxococcota; class Myxococcia; order Myxococcales; family Myxococcaceae; genus Myxococcus; species Myxococcus sp. CA051A. The sequence goes on from NZ_JABUMS010000019.1 coordinate 128,824, forward strand.
AGGGGCCCGTGCTGGTGGACTTCACCGCCGCGTGGTGTCCCCCATGCAGGTTCATCTCCCCCATCCTCGATGCGCTGGCGGTCGAGTACCGGGGCCGGCTCAAGGTGACGAAAATCGACGTGGACGCCCACCAGGAGGCGGCGCAGCGCTACGGCATCCGCGCCTTGCCCTGCCTGCTCGTGTTCAAGGAGGGCAAGGTGGTCCGCCAGCTCGTGGGCGCGATGCCCCGGGCGCGGCTGGAGCAGGAGCTGCTCGCCTGGCTCTGAGACAGGCCCCGGCTAATGGCTGGAGACAGAGGGGCGCCAGGACGACAGCAGCCCACCCCTGGCGCGCCCGGCCTGTAGCACCGGCCGGGAGTACGGCCGCCCTCTGTGGTGACTGGCTTTCAGTTGCAAGTCAAAAAGGAAGGCTGGCGATTATCCCCAGGTGAGGTAGTCACGGGCGCGCCACGGGAGCGTCACGACCAGGTGACACCCCGGGCATGCCCAACCGGGAGGTAGCCATGCTCGAAAGGCTGATGCCCAAGTCGGACGAGTTCTTCGACGACTTCGACAAGCAGTGCGCCGCGACAGTCCAGGGCGCGAAGATGCTGTACGAACTGTTGAGCGACTATCGCGATGTGCCCGCACGGGTCCGCGCGCTCAAGGACGTGGAGCACCACGGCGACGAAGTCACCCACACCGCCTTCAATCGCCTGCACAAACAGTTCATCACCCCGTTCGACCGGACACAGATTCACTCGCTGCTGTCGCGCATCGACGACGTGCTGGACCTGGCGAACGCGGCCGCGTCCCGGCTGCACTACTACGAAATCCAGAGCAGCCTGCCGGATGCGACGGAGCTGGCGCGCCTGCTGGTCCTGTCCTCGGAGAAGGTGCAGGAGGTGGTGGCGGCGCTGCGGCTCATCAAGAAGCCCGAGCAGATTCTGGCCGGCTGCAAGGAAATCAAGCGGCTGGAGACGCAGGCGGACGAGGTGCTGCGCTCCGGGCTGGGCCGGCTCTTCAAGAGCGGGGTCGACACTCTGACCATCATCAAGTGGAAGGAGATCTACGACCTCATCGAGACCGCCACGGACAAGTGTCAGGGTGTGGCGAACGTCATCGAGGGTGTGGTGCTGGAGCACTCCTGAGATGCTACTCGCCGCCGTCATCCTGATCGTCGGAGTCGCCCTCATCTTCGACTTCATCAACGGCTTCCACGACGCGGCGAACTCCATCGCCACCGTGGTGTCCACCCGGGTGTTGTCACCGAACCTGGCCGTGGCGTGGGCCGCCTTCTTCAACTTCATCGCCGCCTTCAGCGGGGGTGTCCATGTCGCCAACACCATGGGCAAGGGCATCATCAACTTCGACATGCTGCGCGGCGCGGGCCCCTCGGCCGTGCTGTCGGTCATCTTCGCCGCGCTGATGGGCGCCATCGCCTGGAACCTCCTGACGTGGTGGTGGGGCCTGCCCTCCTCCTCGTCACACGCGCTCGCCGGAGGAATGATTGGCGCGACGGTGCCGGTGCTGGGCTTCAAGGGGCTGATGGGCGCGGGCATCGCGAAGATCGCCGCCTTCATCGTGCTCTCGCCCCTCATCGGCACGTTCCTGGGCATGACGCTGATGCTCATCAGCACCTGGGTGGTGCACAAGCAGACGCCCACCTACGTGGACCGGTGGTTCCGCCGCCTCCAGCTCGTGTCCTCCGCCATCTTCTCGTACAGCCACGGCACCAACGACGCGCAGAAGGTGATGGGCATCATCGCGGTGGTCCTCTTCGGCACCATCTGGAAGGACCGCCCGTTCCACATCGACTGGTGGATGATCATCTCCTGTCACGCGGCCATCGCCCTGGGCACGTTCTTCGGCGGCTGGCGCATCATCCGCACCATGGGCCACAGCCTCACGAAGCTGGCGCCCATCGGCGGCTTCAGCGCGGAGACGGGTGGCGGCGTCACCATCATCGCGCTGGCGGAGCTGGGCATCCCCGTGTCCACCACCCACACCATCACCGGTGCCATCGTCGGCGTGGGTTCCACGCGCGGCTGGCGCGCGGTGAAGTGGGGCGTGGCCGGCCGCATCATCTGGGCCTGGGTGTTCACCATCCCCGCCGCCGCGCTCATGGCGCTGCTCGTCTACGGGCTTACCCAGGTGGTCGTCCGGCTGGTGGGTTGAGTCCGGCCTCCCCCTGCCCGCCCGCGCCGGCCACTTCCTTCGGGAGGCCCGCGGGCGGGTGCTAGCATTCCCTCCTCCATGCGTCTCATCCTCAACCCCGGGCGGGAGGGAGAGCAGGAGCTCCTGCTCCCCGAGGGCACCACCACCATCGGCAGGACGGACGAGAGCTCCGTCTGCGTGCTCCACAAGAGCATCTCGCGGCGCCATGCGCGGCTGGAGCGCCAGGGCTCGCGCGTGGTGCTGGTGGACCAGGGCAGCAAGAACGGCACGTTCACGGGAGAGGTCCGCGTCGAGCGGCACGTGCTCCAGGAAGGCGAGGCCTTCCGCTGCGGCGAGGTGTGGTTCCAACTGCTCGCGGGCGACCCCGAGCGCGAGGAGGAGCTGAGTCCGCTGCACACGCGCACGCTGGACACGCGCTTCACCCTGTCTCCCCTGGAGACCCTGCTGGACGCGGACGCGCCCCGGCTGCGGGTGCGACCGGAGCCCGAGGGCGACACGACGCGGGAGCGGCTCCAGGTGCTGCTCGCCGTGGCGCAGCTGCTCGCCTCGCCCGGCTCGCTGGACACGCTGCTGGAGCGCATCCTCCAGCTCGTCTTCCGCATCCTCGGCGTGGACCGCGCGGCGCTGTTGCTGGTGGACGAAGCCACCGGAGAGTTGCGCCCTCGCGTGGCGCGCGCGGCGAGCGGAGAGACGCTCCCGGAGCGCTTCTTCAGCCAGCGCATCGTCGACTTCGTGCGCACCCACGGCCTGGCGTCCCTCTTCGCCAACGCCCAGCGAGACGTGCGCCTGGACAGCTCCGCCTCCATCCGCTCGCAGGCCATCCTCTCCGCCATGTGCGTGCCGCTGCGTCCGCGCGACACCTGGCTGGGCGTGCTCTACGTGGACAACCGCTCGCAGGGCGGGCTCTTCACGGAGCAGGACCTGGAGTTCCTCACCGCCTTCGCCAACCAGGCCGCGGTCGCCATCGACAACGCGCGGCTGGCGCGACGGTTGGAAGAGGAGGCCGTGCTGCGCAACACGTACCTGCGCTTCTTCCCTCCCGCCGTGGTCCGCAGGCTCAACGCGTCACCGGGCGCGTCGCTGGAGGTGGTGGAGACGGAGGTGACGGTGCTCTTCGCGGACATCTCCGACTTCACGCCGCTGTCGGCGTCGCTGCGTCCCCGGGAAGTCGTGGACATGCTCAACGAGTACTTCCCGGTGATGGCGGATGCGGTCTTCCGTCACGAGGGGACGCTGGAGAAGTACATCGGCGATGCGCTGATGGCCGTCTGGGGCGCGCCCTTCTCCCGGGACGACGACGCGGACCGGGCCGTGCGCGCGGCGGTGGACATGCAACGCGCGCTGGTGGCGCTCAACGCACGCTTCCGCGCGAAGGGCCACCCGGAGCTGCGCATCCACGTGGGACTCAACAGCGGCCCCGCCGCGGCGGGCAACATCGGCTCCGGGCACTATCTGCAGTACGCCACCCTGGGTGACGTCACCAACGTGGCCAGTCGCGTGTGCGGCGTGGCGAAGGCGGGAGAGGTCGTCCTCTCGGAGGCCACCCGCGCCCGACTGCGCGAGTCGACCTGGCGCCTGACGACGCTGCCGCCCACCCGGGTCAAGGGCAAGCAGGACGCCCTGACGCTCCACCAGGTGGCGTGGGACTGATGGAGCGACACGGCCCTCGCCCGCTCGTTCGGGAGGGTGGCTTGACTCGCACCGGGGTCATCGGTCAGCGTTCCACTTCGTGAACGGCATGCGCCAGGACTTCGCGTGGACCCGGGGACAGACGTCCTCGTCCTTCGCGCGCGCGGCGACCGCTCCCTCCACTCGCACGACGACGACGACCACTACCACCACGACTCCTCGCGGAGCGCGGGAGGTCTAGCTCGGAATCGGCAGTGCTTCCGACCTGGCCCCGCGCTCCCCGGCGCGGGGCCTTTTTCGTTTTCCTCCACCCACCTGGAACGCCATGCAGACCCAGACCTCGACGACGCCCCGCCAGTCCGCAGTCTCGCGCCGCCCCGCCCTCCACGAGGTGCCGTCATGCGCGTGATGAAATTCGGCGGGACGAGCGTGGGCGGCACCGCGCAGATTCGGCGCGTGGTGGACCTGGTGGAGCAGGCCCGCAAGGAGACACGGGTGATGGTGGTGGCCTCGGCCGTCACCGGCATCACCAACCTCCTGGTGGACACGGCGCGGCTCGCGCAGGAGGGCGGCGCGGTGGACGCCGCGCTCTCCCGCTTCGAGCAGACCCACCTCTCCATCGCCCGGGAGCTGGGGAGCGAGCTGGAGGCGCTCGCGCCGCTGGAGCTGGGGCTCGCGGCCATCTCCACCGAGCTGCGCGGCCTGCTCCAGGGCGTGGGCCTCCTGCGCGAGTGCTCCCCTTCCGTGCTCGCCCACCTGTCCGGCCTGGGCGAGCGCGCCTCCTGTCTGCTGCTGGAGGCGCTGATGTCGGCGCGCAAGCTGTCCCCGCACGCGGTGGAGCCGCGCCACGTGCTCATCTGCACGGGAGACCCGCTCCAGGCCACGCCGCGCATGGACGAGATTCGCGCGCGCTTCGCCCCGCTGCGCGACGCGAGCGGCCCCGGGCTGATGCTGATGCCGGGCTTCTTCGGCGGTGACGAGCGCGGCAAGACGCTGTCGCTGGGACGCGGCGGCTCGGACTATTCGGCGGCGCTGGCCGCGGCCGCGCTGGATGCCCGGCTCCTGGAAATCTGGACGGACGTGGACGGCATCTTCAGCGCCGACCCGAGGCTGGTCCCGGAGGCCTTCCCGCTGGCGGAGGTGAGCTTCGAGGAGGCGATGGAGCTGGCGTACTTCGGCGCCAAGGTGCTCCACCCCAAGACGATTGCCCCCGCCCGCGAGCGCGGCATCCCCGTGCGCGTGTGCAACAGCTTCCGCCCCGAGCACCCCGGCACCCTGGTGACGGACTCCGCCGCGCCGCCGGACCACCCCGTGCGCGGCCTGTCCTTCCTGCGCGACGTGGCGCTCATCAACATCGCCGGCGCGGGCCTCAAGGGCGTGCCGGGCACCGCCGCGCGCGTCTTCGCGTCCATGGCCCGCACCGGCATCTCCGTGGTCCTCATCACCCAGGGCTCCAGCGAGTGCTCCATCAGCTTCTGCGTGCAGCAGTCGGAGTCCGACGCCGCCGTGCGCGCGCTGGAGACCGAGTTCGAGGTGGAGCGCGAGGCCGGCAAGGTGGACACGATTGAGCGCCAGGGCCAGCTGGCGGTGCTCAGCATCGTCGGCGACGGCATGCGCCACCGCGTGGGCGTGGCCGGCACCTTCTTCAGTGGCCTGGCCGACGTGGGTTGCAGCATCGCCGCCATCGCCCAGGGCTCCAGTGAGCGCAGCATCTCCGCCGTCATCACCGAGGCGGACGGCCCGCGCGCCATGGCCCACGTGCACCACCGCTACTTCGGCACCACGGAGGTGGTGGAGCTGCTGGTGGCCGGCGTGGGCAGCGTGGGCGGGGAGCTGATGCGGCAGATTCGTCAGCAGGCCCCCCACCTGCGCGCCCAGGGCGTGGACCTGCGGGTGTGCGCCATCGCCAACAGCCGCAAGGGCGTCATCGAGCCGGCGGGCATCCCCCTGGAGCAGTGGAAGGAGAAGCTGGAGGCGGGCACCGCGTCCGCGTCGCTGGACTCCTTCCGCGAGCAGGCGCGCGAGAAGCGCCCGGGCCGTCCCATCTTCGTGGACTGCACCAGCAGCGAGGACGTGGCGCTCGCCTACCCGTCCCTCCTGGCCTCGGGGCTCCACGTCGTCACCGCCAACAAGAAGGCCAACGCGGGACGCATGGCCCACTGGCGCGCCATCCGCGAGACGGCCTCGCGCCACCAGCGCCGCTTCCTGTACGAGACGAACGTGGGCGCGGCGCTGCCCGTCATCGACACGCTGAAGAACATGCTGCGCACCGGAGACCAGGTGCACCGCATCGAAGGCATCCTCTCCGGCTCGCTGTCCTTCATCCTCGGCCTCACCGAACAGGGCGTGCCGCTGTCACAGGCGGTGGGCACCGCCATGGAGAAGCGCTTCACCGAACCGGACCCTCGCGACGACCTGCAGGGCACCGACGTGGCGCGCAAGGTGCTCATCCTCGCCCGGGAGCTGGGACGCGAGGTGGAGCTGGAGCAGGTGGCGCTGGAGTCGCTCCTGCCCACGGACTTCGACGCGGACGGCCCGCTCGACGCGTTCCTGGAGCGGCTGCCGAGCATCGACGCCGCCTTCCAGCGCCGCGTGGAGCGCCTGCGCGACGAGGGGAAGGTGCTGCGGTACGTGGGCAGCGTCGGACAGGAGGGCTGCGCGGTGGGCCTGAAGGCCGTGCCCCTGGAGAACCCGCTGGCGGCGGTGAAGGGCGGAGAGAACGCGCTCAGCTTCCTCTCCGAGCGCTACAGCCCCACGCCGCTCGTCATCCGGGGCTACGGCGCGGGCGCGGCGGTGACGGCGTCCGGCGTGTTGGCGGACGTGCTGCGGCTGGTGGAAGGCCCGCTGACGTGAGTCCACTGGGGCAGCTCGACGACGAAGCGGGCGCCCCGCCCCGGCTCGCTCTCCACCCACACCCGGCCACCGTGGGCCTCCACGATTTGTCGGGTGATGAAGAGGCCCAGCCCCAGCCCTCCGTAGTTGGGTGAGGCAGCGCGCTCGAAGCGCTCGAAGATGCGCACCTGGGCCTCGCGGGGGATGCCCATCCCCCGGTCCTCCACGCTCAGCCACACCCGCTCGTCGTGGGAGGCCAGCCGCATCCAGATGGGCTGGCCCGCCCCATACTTCACCGCGTTGGTCAGCAGATTCATCATCACCTGCTCCACGCGAAGCCTGTCCCAGCGGCCCGGCAGCGACGGTGGCGCCTCCAACACCAGCTCGCAGCCCGCCTTCTCCAGTTGCTCCCGGAGGTGGGCCGCCACGTCGCGCGCCACCACCGACAGGTCCATCTCCTCCAGGCGCAGCGCGAGCCGCGACTCGTGGATGCGGGAGACATCGAGCAGGTGCTCCACCAGTCGGGACAGCCGGGACAGCTGGCTTTCGCAGACGAAGAGCATGCTGGACAGTCTGGCGGCGAGCGTCGAGTCGGGCCGGGGCCGCGACAGCAGGGCCGCCATCTGCTGCATGCGCAGCTTCATGGACGTCAGCGGCGTCTTCAGCTCATGGGAGGCGATGGAGAGGAACTCGTCGCGGACGCGAATGGCCTCCTGGGACTTGCGGTACAGCTGTGCGTTGTCGATGGCGAAGGCCGCGCGGCGCCCCAGCTCCTCCGCCAGCGCCACCTGGTCCGCGCCGAAGCTTCGCGCGGACCGCGACGTCGACAGGAGCGTCAGCACGCCCAGGCTCCGGCCGCGCGCCTGGAGCGGCACGCTGAGGGAGGGCCGACCGCCCAACGCGCGCACGCGGCGCCACTGCCTCGCATCCAGCCCATCCTTGTCCAGGATGCCCCCAGGCAATCGCGAACACTCCGAGCGCCCCGTCGCCATCACCGCCACCGGGCCCCGGTGGACGTCTGGAAGCAGCGGGTGGGCCGAGAGCAGCGCTCGCACATCCTCGGCCTGCCCGGGCTCTCGGGCCGACACCGCCACCGGACGCAGTCGCCCGCCCTCCCCCGGGATGAAGACGACGCACACGTCCGCCAGCCGGGGCACCGTCAGCTCCGCGACGCGCTGGAGCGTCGTCTCGTAGTCGAGCGACGTGCCCAGCTCGCGACTCGCCTCGGCGAGAAACCGCTGCGCTTCCTCCAGGCGCTTGCGCTCGGTGATGTCCGTGGAGATGCCGCAGACGGCATAGGGCACGCCCAGGGCGTCCATGAGCGGGAACTTCTGGGTGATGTACGTGTGGAGGCCGTCCTCCTGGGGGATGCGCTCCTCCTGGACCAGCGGCATCCGTCGCTGGAGCACCGCGTCGGTCATCCGATGGAAGCCGTCCGCGACCTCCGGCGGGAAGAGGTCGTGGACCTGTTTGCCGATGACGTCCTCGCGGGTGCGGCGGAACATCAGCTCCCACTGCCGGTTGACGAAGACGTAGCGGCCCTGGGTGTCGAGCAGGAAGAAGATGGAGGTGGCGTTGTCCAGGATGGCCCGCAGCTGCTGCTCGCTCTGCAGGAGGGCCTCCTCCGCGCGCTTGCGCTCCGTCACGTCGAGCAGCACCGCCAGCGAGCGGACCCACGCGCCGCTCGAGTCGCGCTCGGCGATGGCGGACAGCAACACGTCGAGGTACTCGCCGTTCTTCTTGCGAAGCCGGTACGGGACGTCCTTGCAGAAGCCCGTCGCGAAGAAGGCGGGCAGCACCTTCTCCCGGGCAAGCCGCGTGGACTCCTCGGACAGGAACTCCACCGAGTCGTGGCCCAGCACCTCCTCGCGCCGGTAGCCCAGCGTGGACAGCCAGCAGTCGCTGACGCTGATCAGCCGGCCCTCGCGGTCGATGGAGTGCATCATCACCGGCGTGTTGTTGTAGAGCGTCCGGTGCTTCTGCTCACTCTCGAGCAGGGCCTGCTCGGCCCGCTTGAACTCGGTGATGTCGGTGAAGACGGCGACCCCGCCGCGCGGTGCTCCGCTCGCGTCCCGCACGGGTCGGCAGCTCACCAGCAGCCAGACGCCCGAGGGCTTCTCGGGGTTGCGAAGGAAGATCTCCACCTGACTCATCGACTCGCCCCGGATGGCGCGCGCCAGCGGCAGGTCCTCCGGGGGATACGGCGTGACCTGGTCCGGCAGGAAGAGGCCGAAGTGCGACGACCACTCGGAGAGCGCCGTGCCCGAGGCGTCCACCCCCATCAACTGCGCCGCGGTGGGGTTGATGAAGACGAACCTCCCCTGCTCGTCCGCCACCACCACGCCCTCCGCCATGCTGGTGACGACGGACTGGAAGAAGCTCTCGCCGCCCTCGACAGGCACATCCCTCCCGACGGGGTGAGGCAGGCTCGGACTGTCGGTCGAAGAGGGCATGGCGAGGAGACGATGGGCCAGGGGGTCGCTCGCCCCCCGCGCGCGCGACGCCTGCGTGAACGATGCGCGCGCCCTGCTCCAACGCCAACCCACACCTGGGTCCGAGGCGAGGCCGGCCTGCCTGCCGAGCCTCGAGGACGGGCCCGCACGCCCGGACGCTCCCGGCCAGAGTGCACACCCTTCCCCGACAATTCGCGGCTCACGGGCCGCATCCGCCCTCCAACGTTTGAAGTTCCAGGAGGACCCGCCGAGAATGCCCGCCACCCATCGAAAGCGAAAGGAAGGGGGAGGACGGAATGTACGTGTCTCGCAAATCGGTCTGGGGCCGCACCAGCGCGATGCTGGCGCTCGCGCTCAGTCTCACCATGTTCGGCTGTAGCGACAACGGCAACGACGACGAGCCCGACGGCGGAGGCAATCCCGATGCGGGGGTGCCCGAACCCGATGCGGGCCCGCCGGTCACCGCCACCCTCAGTGGCAGGGTGACGTACGACTTCGTTCCAGCCATCCTCACGACCACGCCCACCCGTGGCGGCATGCTGGCCTTCGCACAGACGAGCGTGCGGCCCGTGCGCAACGCCACCGTCCAGGTGATGCGGGGCACCACCGTGCTCGGCACGGCGACCACGGACGAGGACGGCCGCTACCAGCTCACCTACACCGCCGGCACCGGCGCCAACCTGACGCTCGCGACCCTGGCCAAGACGACCACGCCCGCCATCCAGGTGGAGGACAACACGGCGCGCAACGCCATCTGGGCCGTGTCCGCCACCATCACCGGCGGCACCACGAGCAGGGATTTGCACGCGGGCCACGGTTGGACGGGCTCCTCCTACAACCCGAGCCAGCGTGTCGCCGCGCCCTTCGCCATCCTGGACAGCATGTACACCGCGTCACGGGCCTTCCTCGCCGTGCGCACGGTCCCCTTTCCACCGCTCAAGGTGAACTGGAGCCCGAACAACATCGCGGAGCGCAACAACAGCGGAGACACCTCCACCGGGCAGATTGGCACCTCGCACTTCTCGCCCTCGGAGAACGAAGTCTACGTGCTGGGCAAGGAGGGCGCGGACACCGACGAGTTCGACAACCACGTCATCGTCCACGAGTGGGGGCACTACTTCGAGTCCAACCTCTCCCGCTCGGACAACCCGGGCGGCCAGCATATCGGCGGCGACGTGTTGGATCCGCGCATCGCCTTCGGCGAGGGCTACGGCAACGCGCTCTCCGCCATCCTCCTGCCGGACCCCCTCTACGTCGACACCTCCTGGGGAGCAGGCCGGCAGACCGCCTTCGGCTTCGACATGGAGACGGCGGCCGCGGACGACCCGACGCCAAGCGTCTTCTCCGAGTTCAGCGTCATGCGGCTGCTCTATGACATCTTCGACGCCTCGAGCGCGGCCGAGGCTTCGTATGACCAGGTGAACATCGGTCTCGGCACGTTGTACGACGTGCTGGTGGGACCGCAGAAGACGACGCCCGCGCTGACGACCATCGGCTCCTTCATCCACGGGCTCAAGGCGCAGCCGGGCGTCAACGCGGCGGCCCTGGACACGCTCGCGGCCCACTACCAGATCGGCTCGATTCGCTCCGCCTTCGGCGAAGGCGACACCCAACTGGCGGCCATGTACACCACGGTGTCGTCGCTGCCGTACAACGCCAACGGCACCCTCACGGGTGGCAAGCCCTCCAACCAGCAACAGCAGAACCGGTACTACGTCTTCAACGGCACGGGCAGGACGGTGATCGTCTCCGCCAACTCGACCGAGGACGTGGGCATCCAGGCCCTCCAGCAGGGCACCCGAGCGGGCTTCGCCGACGATTTCCTCAGAGGCACGGAGTCCTTCCGCTTCTCCAGCCAGGCGGACCGTCAATACGTGCTCATCGTGACGGGCTTCAAGGACAGCACGGGCACCTACAACTACTCCGTCTCCATCACCAGCCCATGAACGGACCTCGCCTCTTTCAGTCTCCCCAGGAGTTCTCATGAATCGCATCGCACCCGCGCTCCTCTCCGGCCTCCTCGCGCTCGTGGCGCCGGTGGCCTGCACGTCTCCCGCGAAGAGCAGCCCCGCCGGGAGTGGCACGGCGGACACCGCGTCGCAGGCGAACGGGGCCACCACCGGCAAGATCAGCGCGCCCGTGGAGGTGGGCGCCAGTCTGGCCGGCGACAAGGCCACCGTCACCCTGCGCTTCCAGGGCCCCGCGGACGACGTCCAGGTGGACATCTCCGGCCTGGACGGGCTGCGCGTGACGAGCGAAACCACGCCCATGCGGGGCGCCCGCTTCGAGCAGGCCACCACCACCACCCTGGACGTGGACTTCACCCCGGGCGACGGGCGCTCGCTCCTCGTCGTCGCCATCAGCGGCACCTTCCGAGGCGCTCCGATGACGAAGGTGGCCACCTTCTCCGTGGGAGAGCCCAGCGTGCAGCAGCAGAAGACCACGGGTGACGTGGTGACGGGCGACGACGGTCAGCCCATCAAGCTGATGCCCTCGTCCGACTCCGCGCGGTAGCTCACGTGCGGCGGGCCTGGACAGGCCCTGAAAAGAACCGCGGGGAGCGCGCCCCCTCGACGCGCTCCCCGCCGTATGGACTGCTCGAATTCGAACTTCCGGTCCAACGTCGGGCACGCCCCTCGGCATGCCCTCCGGAAGCCACGCCCCTCCCCAGGGGCGCCCCCTCATAAGGTCAGAGGCGAGCCCCCCGGCGCGCCTCGTCCCCCCTCGAACGCAGTGCGTTCGAAAACTCGAGTGCCGGCAAACCGCCCGGACACTCCCCCCAACCGCCCTTCAGACGCTCTGCGTCTGAACCCCTTGGACACCCCGGCTCTGCCCGGGTGTCCCCACCTTTCGAAATATCCAAACGCGACGGGTCCAAATCCTTGAGCGCGGGATTTCCGCGGCGATTTTCAGCCCGGGGGGTTCAGTCGCGGCGGCGCTTGGCGCGAGAGACTTCCCAGCCAATCATCGTGCGGCCCTTTTCGAACTTGCGCTGCTCACGCTGCGCGGCGGGGCTCGTCTGGCGCGACTGGAACGCCTTCTCCTTCTGGAGCTTCTCGAAGCTCGAGAGCCGCTCCTCGGGAAGTGTTCCGGCCTTGACGGCGGCGCGCACGGCGCACCCCGGCTCGCCCTGGTGGGTGCAGTCGTTGAAACGGCACCCTTCCGCCAGCTCGAGGATGTCGGCGAAGGTCTGCTCGATGCCTTCCTCCTCATCCCCCATCAGCCCCAGCTCGCGCATCCCGGGGCCGTCGATGAGCAGTGCGCCGTGGGGCAGGAGGAACAGCTCGCGGTGCGTCGTCGTGTGACGCCCCTTGTCATCCTCCACGCGAACCGACTGGGTGGCCAGGCGCTCTTCGCCCAGCAGCCGGTTGACGAGGGTGGACTTGCCCACGCCGGAGGAGCCCAAAAGCGCGCCCGTCTTGCCGGAGGGCAGCAGCGCCCGAACCGCGTCGAGCCCCTCGCCAGTCCATGAGCTCAGCGCGAGCACGGGGACCCCGGGGGCCAGTGCCTCCACGGCCTGGACGAGCGACGTCGCGTCGTCGTGGAGGTCCACCTTGGTGAGCAGCACCGCGGGGGTGGCGCCGCTGCTCCAGGCCAGGGTGAGCGCGCGCTCGATGCGGCGGGGGTTGAAGTTCGAATCCAGCCCGGCGACGAGCAGCACGACGTCCAGGTTGGCGGCGATGAGCTGGCCGCCGCCCTGCTCGCGGCCGACCTCCCGGCGCACGAGCAGGCTTTTGCGCGGCAGGACGGCGTGCAGCATTCCCTCCCCTTTTCCGGGAGGCATGAGCATCGCGACCCAGTCCCCCACGGTGGGCAGCGACTCGGCGCCGGGGGCCTGGTGGAGCAGCTTTCCCGCCGTGCGCGCCCACAGGGTGCGCTCGGCGGTCTGCACGGAGACGAGCCCTCGGTGCTGGCGCACCACGCGGCCGGGGACGAGGGGCAGAGGGGACGATGCGACGACGACGGAGAAAGCCTGGGCCAGCTCGGGCCCCCAACCAAAGGTTTCAAGTGACACGTGGAAAGACTCCGGACAGAGCGGTGCCTGCGGCGCACCTCGGTTCTTCAGGGGCACCCGGGGGGACGTGGACCGCGCTGTGACGGGCCTTCACGCCGGCCTTACCAGGCCCGCGTCCTCCGGGTGAACAGGACTCCCACCGCGGCAAGATGAATGTCGGCGTGCATGGGGCCTCCAGGGGACACGCGGGACGACGACGACCGTCGTCCGGCGCCCCCTGCATATCAACGAGGCCCGCCCCGTGCACGGGGGATGTCGTGGGGGGCGGGTGGTACAAAACGTCCCGCCCGTCGTCTCGGTAGAGAAGGCCGCGGACACACGAGCCTGGGAACGCCGATGCGCGAGGACTACGAGGCGGAGCTGCGGGCGGTGCTCTTCGAGGGCCTGCTCTCGGACAGCGAAGTGGAGGCGCTGCGGGCGGAGGCCCTGCGACGCGAGGCCGCGCCCCTGGAGCTGTTGCGGGAGCGGGGGCGACTGTCCGAGCACACGCTCGCCTCGCTGCGGAGCGCGTCGCGCGCGGCCCTCCAGGGCGCGCTGGTGGGCGCCCCCACGGCCACCGGCCACGTGGGTCCCCCCAAGGCGCTGGAGCCGGAGCCGGAGCCTGCCTTCCCCGTGCCGGGCTGGGAGCGCTACGCGCCCATCCGCTTCCTGGGCCAAGGCGGCATGGGGCGCGTCTTCCTGGTCCAGGACCCGGTGCTGCGTCGCCCCGTGGCGCTCAAGTTCGTGCGGGACGACGACTCGGACCGGGCGCGGCACTTCGTCGCCGAGGCGCAGGCCCAGGCGCGGGTGGACCACGAGCGGGTGTGCAAGGTGTACGAAGTGGGCCAGGTCCAGGGCCGCGCGTACATCGCCATGCAGTACGTGGACGGGCAGCCCCTCCACCAACTCGCGGGCGTGCTCAGCCTGGAGCAGAAGGCGCTCATCCTGGCCCAGGCCGCCGAGGGCGTGCACGCCGCCCACCGCGCGGGCCTCATCCACCGGGACCTCAAGCCGTCCAACATCCTGGTGGAGCGCACGGCCGACGGGCAGTGGAAGCCGTACGTCATGGACTTCGGCCTCGCCAGGGACCCGGGAGAAGGGGCCACCGCCACGGGCTCCATCCTCGGCACGCCGCACTACATGGCGCCGGAGCAGGCGCGCGGAGAGGTGAACCGCCTGGACCGCCGCGCGGACGTCTATGCCCTGGGCGCCACGCTCTACGCGCTCCTGGTGGGCCAGCCGCCCATCCCCGGGGGCAACGCGCTGGAGGTGCTCAGCCGCATCCCCACCGAGGACCCCACACCGCCTCGTGTGCTCGCGCCGGAGGTGCCCGCGGACCTGGAGGCCATCGTCCTCAAGTGTCTGGAGAAGCAGCGCGCGGCCCGCTACGACTCGGCGCGCGCGCTCGCGGAGGACCTGCAACGCTTCCTCGACGGGGAGCCGGTGCTCGCGCGCTCGGTGGGGACGGCCTGGAGGCTGGCGCGGCTGACGCGCAGACACTGGCGTGGGTTGCTGCTCGCGGCGGTGGCGGGCCTGCTGATGTTGCTGGCCGGAGTGCAGGCCGTGCTGGCCCGCCGGGACGCGGACGTGCGCGAGCACCTGGCGCGGCGCTTCTCCGAGCTGGCCGAGCACGTGGAGTCCCGCGCGCGCTACACCGCCCTGACGCGACTGCACGACACCCGGAATGAGCGGCACGTACTGGAGACGCGCCTCCAGGACATCGCGGGGGAGATGCGCGAGGGCGGCGAGCACGCGCTCGGGCCGGGCAACGAGGCGCTGGGCCGGGGCTGGCTGGCGCTCGGAGAACCGGCGCGGGCCCGGGAGCACCTGGAGGCCGCGTGGAAGCATGGCACCCGCACGCCTCGCGTCGCGTGCGCGCTGGCGCTCGCGCTCGGGCAGCTCTACCAGGAGCGGCTGCGCGCCTACGAGCACCTGCCCGCCTCGGAGCGACAGGCGCGGCGGCGCGAGCTGGTGACGCTCTACCGGGAGCCCGCGCTGGCGTGGTTGCGACAGGGCAGCGGCGCCGACCTGCCCCCGGCCGAGTACGTCGCGGCCCTGCTCGCGTACCACGAGGAGCGATACGAGGACGCGCTGGAGCGGCTGGATGCGCTGGGAGACCGGCTGCCCTGGTTCTTCGAGGCCCCGCTCCTGAGGGGTGACGTGCTGGTGGCGCGCGCCACCGGGCACTGGGACGCGGGACGTCGCGAGCGCGCGCAAGAAGACCTGGAGGCGGCGAGGAAGGCCCATGTCCGCGCAGCGTCCCTGGCGGAGAGCCTGCCGGAGTCACACCTGGCCCTGGCCGGCGTCGAGCAGGTGGCCCTGCGCATGGGCTTGTATGGCCAGGGTGACGTGACACCGCACATCGAGCGGGCGCTCAAAGCCCTGGAGCGCGCGCTCACCGCGTCGCCCCGACACCTGCCGTCCCTGGTGCGCAAGGCCCACCTCCATCGCAGGCTCGCCGAGTTCCGGAGCCGACAGGGTGGCGACGCGGAAGCCGCGCTCCAGGCGGCGCTGAAGGCGGCCCGGGCCGCGCTCGACGTGGACCCCGCCAGCAGCGAGGTCCGCCACGCGCTGGGGCTGGTGCTCTGGCAGCGCGCCCGGATTCAACAGGCGCGCAGCGAGGACCCCTGGGAATCGCTGAAGCAGGCCATCGAGGCCTTCGACGGCGTGGCGCTCCAGGAGCGCGGCTACGACTACCACTCCAACCTGGGCCTCATCTTCAAGGTGTGGGCGGACCACGAGGACGCGGTGGGCGAGGACTCGCTCGGCCATCGCAAGCGCGCCATCGACGCGTACCTCACCGCCATCCGCATCGACGAGGCGCTGCCCGACGCGTGGATCAACCTGGGAAGCGCCTGGTTCAAGCGCGCGTCGAACCCTCGCAACCCCGACGCGGACGCGGACCTGGAGCGCGCGCGACAGGCGCTGGAGAAGGCGCGGACGCTCAATCCCCGCAACCTCGTCAGCCACTTCTACGAGGCCCAGGTCCACGCGCTGCGCGCCACGCGACTGCGCGACGGTGGAGGCGACGCGGGCCCTTCCCTGGACACCGCGCTCGCGTCGTACCGGAGCGCGCTGGCCCTCAACGCGGACGTGCCCCAGCTCCACGGGGGCGTGGGGCTGGTGCACCTGGAGCGCGCGCGGGCCGCGTGGCTTCGCGGCGAGCCCCCCTTCCCCGCCCTGGACGAAGCGCATGCATCCTTCAGCCGCGCCCTGGCCCTGGCCCCGAAGCAGGGCCTGCCGCACAGCAACCTGTCGGAAGCCCACGCCACCCGCGCGGCCCATCGCCTGGCCCGGGGAGAAGACCCGCGAGACGACGCCCGCGCCGCGCAACGCGAGGCCCGCGCCGCGCTCGCGCTCCAGCCGGACCTTTCGACGGCCTGGGCCAACCTGGGACAGGCCCACCGGGTGCTCGCCGCCTTCGCGCTGGAGCGAGGCACAGACGCCAGGCCCGAGCTCGACGCCGCCGAGCAGGCCCTGGGTGAGGCCCTGCGACGCAACCCCCGGGACGAGGAAGCACTGCGCTACGCCGCGGAGGCTCGCGGCCTGAGCGCGGCCTGGAGTGTCCTCCACGCGAAGGACTGGGAGGCCGCCTTCACTCGCGCCGAGCAGGCCCACGAGGCGGCCCTCGCCGTCAGCTCCCGTCCCCACGATGACCGGCGCGCGCTGGCGCGGCTCCACCTGGACTGGGCGCTGGCGCGGCGGCTCGCGGACAAGGACCCTCGCGAGGTGCTGGAGCGCGGCCTGTCATGGGTGGCCCCGGTGCTGAAGGCGCGCCCCCACGATGAAGAGGCGCGCGCGCTGCATGCGGCGCTGGAGCTCACCCAGGCCCGGGCCTTCCCGGCCGAGCATCCCGGTCAGCAGGCACGCGCGCGGGAAGCCCTGTCGAGCGCGCTCACCGCGCGCCCCCTGCTCGCTCGGACCTGGGCGCCCCTGCTCACGGAGCCGGGCCGCTCCCGCGCGACGCCTCCGTGAAGAGCTGGAGCGTCACTCCTCCTCGGGCTCGTTGGGATCCCTGACCACTTCCAGGTCCCCGGGCTGGCCCTCGCCCGTGTCGGTCGAGACGACGAAGGGGTAGTCCTTCCAGACCGCATTGCGACGGACCCTGCGGCACCAGCTCGACATGGGCCCCGCCACCAGCTTGATGTCGTCCTTGTTGTAGTTCTCGAAGATGGCGTCGGCGCCCTCTCCATGGAACTTGAGCAACGCCCAGGGGACACCCGGGGCGAGCTGAAACTTGAGCAGGTGTCGCTGCCAGACGCAGCTTCGGGGAGGCGTCACGGGGTCGGCCCCCAGGGAGATGGTGATGAAACACAGCGTCCCCTCCTCGGGCTTGGGGCAATCCCCGTCCACCATGGGACAGGGCACGGCATGGAGCTTGGCGCAGGCGGAGGCGTCGTATTCCGCCTGGGACTGCACGCCCCGCGCATCGACCTCCGCGGGCCCCGACGTGTCGGGCGCGCAGCTCCACCCCAGCGACAACATGACGACGCCCGGCCAATGCTTCAAGTGCCCATCCATGGTGCAAGCCTCCCCGCCACGTCGCTTGGGATGCGCGGGACTGGCCCGACCCGGACGGTGGCCCGTGGAGCTTGCCACGCCCCACGGCTTCATGACTCGGGAGGCTCGAGGCCCAGCTCCCTGACCCGCCGCTGGAGGGCGCGACGGGACACCTCCAGCTTCCGCACCATGGCGTCCAGGTCGCCACCGCAGGCCTGGAAGCAGCGGGTGATTTCCTCCGCGCCCAGGTCCTTCACCGTGCGGATGTGGGGACTGCGGTCGACGAGGTTGTAGAGCGACGCCCGGGTGATGCCGAGCTTCTCCGCCGTGTTCTTCAAGTCCCAGGAGCACTCGCGCAGCGCCTCCAGCAGCTCGGGCTCCGTCACGTCCGAGGGCTTGCGACGGGCAACAAGCGTGGGCTCATGGATTGGCGCCTCCTCGCCCGAGGGCTTCGGTGCCAGCTCCGCCTCCAGCGCGGCGTCCACCTGGAGGCGAGCCTGCCCCCGGCCGCTGATGACGAGCTGGCGGGCCACGTTGCGAAGCTGGCGGACGTTGCCGGGCCAGTCGTGCCGCAGCAGCCGTGACGCCAGGGCGGCCGGCAGCCACGGCTCCGCATAGGGGTCCGTGGGCTCCAGGCGCCAGGCCTCCCCCAGCCCCTCCAACTCCACCCGCGCGAAGTGGTGGAAGAGCAGCGAGATGTCCTCCCGCCGCTCGCGCAGCGGGGGCATCTGGATGGAGTAGCCGGAGAGCCGGTGCAGCAGGGGCGCCCGGAAGCGGCCCTGTTCGATGAGGTCCTCCAGGGGCGCGTCCGTCGCCGCCACCAGTCGCACGTCCGTGGCGATGGGAGTGTGCGCGCCCACCGGGTACACCTCCCCCGTCTCCAGCACGCGCAGGAGCGCCACCTGCACCTCGGCGGGAGCCTCGCCCACCTCATCCAGGAACAGCGTGCCGCCATGCGCGGCGCGGAAGAAGCCCTCGCGGCTCTGGGACGCGCCGGTGTAGGCGCCCCGCTGCGCGCCGAACAGCTCCGCCGCGGCGAGCTCGCGGGCCAGCGTGCCCAGGTTGACGCTGACGAAGGGCCCCTTGCGACGAGGGCCACGCTGGTGGAGCGCGCGCGCGACCAGCTCCTTGCCCGAGCCCGTCTCGCCCCGGATGAGCACCGGCACGTCCAGGTCCGCCACCTGGCGGACGCGCGTGCGCACCCGGCCCAGCGCGGAGCTCTGCCCCACCATGCCCAGCGTGTCCGCGGACCGCTCCTCGTCCACCGCCACCCGGTGCAACAGCAGCACCACGCGCCCGGCCAGCTCCAGCGTCACCCCCGCCGCGAGCGCCTCCGGTCGGAAGTCCCAGCTCACCCCTGGCACCCCGCCCACCATCACCTGGGTCCCCTCGGCATCCCCTTCCAGCCGGACACCGCCCTCCGGACGCGGGAGGAAGCGCAGGGGACGGCGGCTCACGAACGGGTCCGCCAGCGGCCTGCCGATGACTTCCCCCACGCGCGTGAAGAGCGGCTCGTTGCGCGACAGGGCCACCTCCTTGCCGCGCGCCAGGGACTCCAACACGAACCGCTCCCCCACCCGCGAGGCGAGCGGATGGGAGACCAGCGTCAGCGCCGGCAGGTGCGCGGTGGCCTGCGAATCACCGCCTTGCCGCTGAGGACTCGCGGTGGAGACGTCGTCGAGGAGTCTCTGCTTCATGAGGGGGACGCTCTGAGCCAGGGCCCGCGTTCTCCCTCAGGCTACACGAGCCCGAAGCGCGACGGACCGTGGGAGCCCCCAGGCTGGCACACGCTGACATGTCAGCCGACGCCGCTGACATGCCAGCCGAGCACCGCGCCGCCCGCCCCTGCGCCCTTCTCCGAGGGAGCACGCCCCGGCACAGCGGTTGCTCTAGGAGGCGCTCGGAGGGGTTGCCAACGGTGAGAACCCTCATGGAAGCGAAGACGACTGGATTCTGGGAGCTGTGGCTGTGCCACCACCCGAAGCTCCTCGCGAAGAGCCTGCGCCACCTGGGTGGCCACCAGGCCGACGCGGAGGACGCATTGAGCACCGCGATGCTGCGAGCCGCCGAGGCCTGGCCCCGGGAAGTCCAGCGGCTGCGAAACCCCGAGGCGTGGCTGACACGCATCCTCCACAACGCCTGCGTGGACCTGCATCGCATGCGGGCCCGGCGCGCGGAGGAGCCGCCCGAGCAGGACGACGAGGCCCCGTCCGAGGCAGTGCAGCCGGCGCATGCCCCATCGCCGGAGCAGCTCGTCCTGGAGCAGGAGCAGTCCCAGTTGCTGTGGCGCCACGTCCACCGGCTGCCGGAGCCCTTGCGGCGGGCATGCCTGCTGCGCTTCGAGCGGGAGCTGGATGGCCGCAGCATGGCCGTGGAGCTGGGCATCACCCATGTGAATACCCGCCGCCGGCTGCTTCGGGCCTATCAGGTGCTGCGCCTGGCGCTCGGCACCTCGGCGCGCGGCACGGACCTGGAGCCTCCCGTGCGCGGCGGCGCGGAGCAGTCCCTGCCTCCGAGCCGGGCGCCGCGCGCCAGACGGGGGCCGACTACGCGTTGGCGGAGCGGACGAGCGCGCCCACCCCGTCCCGCGCACCGTCGAGTCGGCGGATGAGGCGGCGGCGGACGACCTCGATGTGCTCGCGGAAGAAGTAGAGGTTCTCCGCGTAGGCGAGCGGCATGGGGATGCGGTTGACCTCGCGCTCGGCCTCTTCCAGCCGCTTGAGCATGTCCTCGAGCATGTCCCGCCCGGGGTTCTCATCGAGCTGGATTTCAATCTCCTTCAACCGCGCGTACCAACGGACGATGCGCGAGCGGATGCGCCACTGGTACAGCGCGGGAACGGCGCGGAACAGCGGCACCACCACGGCGATGATGGGCACCAGCATCACCCACAACCGGTCCACCAGGTTCGCCGCCCAGAACGGCAGGTAGCGCTGGAGCAGCGGGATTCCCGCCTCGTAATAGCGTCGGGCCTCGCTGCTGAGGGCGAAGCCCGTCTCGCGCGGCGCGGGGAACTCGCTGGCGCCATCGAGCAGGCCCGCGCTGCCGTGGATTTGGCTGGCCGCGCGCATGAGGAGGTAGGAGAGCGCGGGGTGCAGGGAGTCGCGCGCGACGAGGTTCGCCGTCGGCGCGAGCACCACCACGTCCCGCGCGGGGATATCCGAGGCGAGGTTGAACACGCCGCGCGGCAGCACCAGCCGGGTCAGGTACGGGAAGCGGCGCGCATACGCCTCGCCCCGCGCGAAGCTGAGCAGATTCACACCGGGCACCGCCGCCAGCTTCTGGATGGGGGGCGACTCCGCGGGCGAGATGAGGAAGATGGCGTCGAGGTGGCCCTGCTTGAGCTGCTCGATGGCGGCCTCGCGCTCCAGCGGCAGCAGCTCCGTGGGCGCCTGGTCGATGCCATTGGCCTTCAGCAGCGTGACGGCGAGCGCGCGCGTGCCACTGCCCTCCGGCCCCACCGCGATGCGGCGGCCCTTCAGCTGGCGCACGTCCTCCAGGGGCTCGCCCCGGTAGAAGACCCAGAGGGGCACGTAGGAGAGGCTGCCCAGGGACACGACGCTCGCGGCCTTCTCGCCGCCCGCGGTGCCGCTCTGCACGAAGGCGACGTCGACGTCGGAGTTCTCGTCCGACAGCAGCGCGACGTTCTCGATGGAGCCCTTCGTCGAGCGCAGCTCCAGGGTGACGCCGTGCTTGGAGAGGAAGTCCTGGTACTTGCGCGCGTAGTAGCGGAAGCCGCCCTCGTCGGGCGACAGGGCCAGCACGAGCTTCTTTGGAGGCGCGGGCTCGATGAAATGGAACGCGGCGGCGAAGGCGATGCCGATGAGGAGCACCGCGGGCGCGAGGGTGAACCACAGGTCGCGCCGCAGCGTGCGCCGCAGTTGTTGCTTGAGGGAGTCCGCCGTCATGGTGGGCGCGGAGTATACGCACCTCTCCGCGCCCACTCCCATGCCTGCCTGCGCGAAGGAGGGCTAGCAGTCAGCCGGGCACGCGGCGGGCGACTCCCAAGGCTGGCACACGGCATCCCCGCACGAGGAGTTGAGGAACGTCTCCAGCACGGCCCGGCGGTGCGGCAGGAAGACGGCGTTGAGCGCGGGGGAGATGCGGAATCGCGGGCCGAACGGGCCGGGGGCCGGGTCGAACTGCTCACCCACATGGACGAAGCCGCCCGACGGAGGCCAGACGAGGCCGCCGCCCAGGTTCGCCCCGTTGCTCAGCTCGTGACAGCCGCCGCACGACAGCGCCATCGAGCGCTCCACGATGTCCTGGGGCAGCAGCGGGCTGCCCAGCAGCAGCAGCTCGTTCTGGATGTTGGTGCGGAAGGGGCTGGGGTTGGGGCCGAACTGGAAGCGGTAGTCGTTCTCCGGGCCCTGCGCGTTGCTCTGGCCGCTGTTGAACATGTCCGGAATGGTGTTGTTGAACAGGTTGATGTCGGTGACGGCCAGTGCCGGCACCTGCGAGGGGAACAGGACGTTCTGGAAGGACGGCGCCAGCGGGTGCCCGGAGACGGGGTCGAACAACGTGCCGCCCGGGTTGACCTTCACCGTCACCGGCCGGAAATTCAACTGGCAGGGCACGCTGCCGCACATCGTGCGCCGCACGCTGAACTCTCGCAGCGTCCACGGCGGCTGGATGAACTGGTTGGTTCGCACCTGCCCGGTCGGCACGCTCCCCGTCGTCCGGTTGCCGTAGTTGTCGATGTGGACCACCGGCATGAAGCCCGGCAGGCCCGTGAAGTAGAAGTTCTGCAGCCCGCCGATGCGGGTGGCCAGCGCCGCGCCCGTCAGCGAGGCCCAGAAGTTGGCCACCGGCGCACAGCCATTGAGGCCGGCGCTCGGATTGGGGTTGGGCAGCACCGCCTCGAAGATGAGCAGGTTGCGATTGCCACCGCCGGGGATGCCGGAGCGCTTGCCATAGACGATGCGGTACTCACCGCAGTCCACGCCCGACGCCGGCGCCAGGTCGAAGCGGTTGACGAGCGCCAGCGGGACGTACTCGTCGGGGTTGGTGCCCGGACTGAGGAAGGGATTGACGAAGGCCTGGTTCCCCTCGATGCGAGGACACTGATACTGGAAGCCGTTGAAGAGCGGGCCGCAGTTGGGCGGGTTCGCCGTGTTCCACCAGTCCTGGAAGAGCGCCAGCGGCGTCAGCCCCGCGACACCGGACTGCGTCACCAGCTGACTCATCACCCGCACGAGCGGGAAGTTCCTCACGATGGCGTCGTCGGTGATGATGAGCGACGAGCGCGGGTCCACCGTGACGACCATCGCCGACGGCCCCATGGGTGGCAGCGCCATGGCACCGATGCCGCGGCGCTCCGGGTGCCTCGTCGGGTCCACCGTCACTTCCTCCGCCGGGTCCATCCCGGTCGGCTCCGCCTCCGGCGCCGCGTTGTCACAGCCGGCCGCCAGGGCCACCACCGCGCACACGAGCATCCCGCGCCAGGCCAACTGGCTCTTCTCAACCATGCGTTGCATTCGAGGTCTCACACCCGCGCGGACGGCCGCGCCCCCTGCCAGGGATGAGCACTCCGGCACGTTGCCGGATTCACGGGTCGGCAAGAAATCCCATGATTCCGCGTTTATACATTGTTCACTGACACAAAATCCACAAAGAGGATGAGTCAAACGCAAACATGGGTTTGCGAGCGTCGGCGACAGGGCTTGGGTCTCGATACACCCTTGCGCGCCGTCCCATCCAAGACGTGTGACGTGTGGCGAGTGTTACTCCCCGACGTCGGAGGGTGGACATCGAGGGCGATGCACGCGACCTGGAAGGCAGGATGCGCCCGGGGCACCGAGGACACCGGCCCCACGCGGCGGGAGGACTCGCCACGTCTGTCGCTGGAGTTGGGGGGCAATCAGGGTGGCGAACAGCAGGAGCGTCAGCTCACGCGCACAGCCGGCTGAGCCCGTGAACATCGACATCCCGAGGACTGGCGCATGCCCACGAGGACCGTGCCTACTCCTGCGTCGCCTCCACCATCCGCGGGGGCGGGGACAGCATGAGGATGCTGCTCGCCCCCGGTGCGCTCCGCGCCAGCACGCGGCCGTCGGAAGACACCACCACCGCGATGCCTCCCAGCGAGGCTCGCACCGCGGGCATGTGCAGCTCCACCGCCCGCATCACCACGCCGCCGATGGCCTGGTCCATGGCGAAGCGACTTCCAGCCAGGGGCAGATCACTGGCCAGGACCGCGAGCAGCTCTCCTCCCGCCTCCCGTCCACGCAAGGCGGTGGCGCGGCTGAAGGCCTCGTAGCAGATGAGCGGAATCACCTTCCGCCCCGCGAGGGACAGCAGCGGTCGCGCCTGGCTTGCGAGCAGCGGCTCCCCTCTTCCCTGAAGCCCGAAGATGGAGCGCTCGCCGATGGGGACGAGGATGGACTTCCCTCGGGTCTCCCGCAGACGCCCGTCCGCATCAAAGGCGGCGGCGGCATTGAAAAAACCCTCGGGCGTTCGGAGCATCAGCCCCGCGATGGCGGGGACCGGCAGGCGCGCATCGAAGGCCTCGAGGACCTCCGGCCGTGACACACGCCCCTCGGTCCCCCGCTGGAGCCCCCGGACCGTGGACTCTGGCCAGATGAGCCGCTCCGTGGCCTCGGGCACCGACTCCGGCACCCGCACGGAAGAGGCCATGTGGACCACGCCCGTCCCCTGGAGCGCATCGTCCGCCACGGGCAGCCGGGGCAGCGCGGCCAGGGCCAGCATGACGCCCACGGCCGGCAGCAACAGGCGGCGCGAGCGCAGGGCCACGGCCTCTCCAACGCACACGGCGGCGAGCAGGCAGAGCACCAGGGTGGGCACCCACCCCACGAAGCCCACGGCCCTCAGGATTGGCGGCTGCATCCACTGGGAATGCAGCACGTGCGTCATGGAGAAGCCGCTCCACGCCTCCAGCCCCGCCTCGCCCAGCACCCAGCCCAAAGGCAACCAGTACCTTGGAGGCACCCGCTTCACGGGCAGCGCCGCCAGCGCCAGCAGCGGCACCTGGGACAGCGCCCCCGTGGCCGTCCAGCCCAGAAACGCCACGATGAACGGAGGAGGAAGCCAGGGGGCCGTGTAGAACTCCGCCGTCCCCACCCACCAGTGCAGGGCCACGCCCTGGCGCACCAGCGCGGACAGCAGCAGCGCCGCAGCGGCCTGGCGCCAGCCGTTGGCGCGGTGGAGCGCCCACCCCAGCAGCGCGATGCCCACCCAGGCCAAAGGCTGCGCCCACGTCCACAGGAAGGCGACGCCCAGCGCGACACCCGAGCCCAGGGCCAGGAGCAGGCTCATCGCTTCCGGAACCTCTCGGGCGGAACGGGGACCAGCGCCGTGGCCTCCCCCGGGAGCGCCACCTTCACGAGGTTGGGGTGCTTGCGCGCCAACCGGGCCTCCAGCACCTCGGGCTCCCAGCGCGACACCTCTTCGAGCGCCGTGTCCATGGCCTTCGCATCCAACCGCCACAACTCGAGCGCCTTGCCAGAGCGCGTCCGGACGAAGCGAGCGCGCTGCTCGGGGCTCCCGGCCTGGAAGAAGCCCTCGTCATAGAGCAACCCATCGAGGGGCAGCTTGTACGTGGAGCCCAGCACCCAGGCCCCAGGCGCCTCTTCCGCGAGCGCCGTGAGCAGCGGCGTGGAGAAGCCGTAGCAGGTATCCAGGACGATGAGGTCCGGGCGATAGCACCGAACCACCCGCGCGAGGTCCTCCGGAGACGCGTTGAGATAGCTCGGCGGCAAGCTGTGTCCGCTGAGCACGAGCACCTCGGCCCTCACTCCAGAGGGACAGGAGAAGTCCTCGAGGGCCACATGCGGGCAGCGGGCATCCGAGCACGGCGACTGCTGCAACTCGGCGACATCCACTCGTGAGTAGATCGCCACGACGCGCTCCTGCACTCCGGGGGCCTGCCGACACGCGCAGGCCCCCAGAAGCAAGGCCAGGAGCCAGTGCCTTACCAACACAGTCATGGACGGTTCCAGTTCCTGGCTCGAAACACCGGGAGGCCTGCTAGCAGCGGCACCAATACGAGGCGCACCACGAGCGGCAGTAGTTGCTCAACCCGGTGAGCCTGCAGCCGTTCCGCCGGTACTGCTGGGAGCAGCCGACGGTGGAGCCCACGTACCAGACGCCCACCGCGATGAGGACGACCACCGCCGCGGCGCCGCCCTTCCCATTATTGTCCTCGGGAAGGTACTTGCTGATGACTTCAATCATCGTGAACAGGGAGTACTCGGAGACGGCTTCCAGCGCCCCGGTCTCGAGGAGGATACTGGCCGCTTCCTGCTCGTTGGCGGCCAGCTTGTCACCCACCAGGATGGTCTTGTCCGCGTTGAAGACCATGTGCAGCTTGCCGCCTTCATGGTGGACCCAGGCGTCGCCCGTCTCGTTGTTCACCGTGTAGATGGTGCGCTCCCCGGTCTTCTCGTCATACACCTCGAGGACGGCGTCCTCCGTGCCGCGGACGAGCGTCTGCCGCAGGACGAAGTTCATGAAACGGGGCACCTCGTCATGCATCGCGATGCCCAGCCGGCCAAACCGCTCCAGGCTCCCGTCAACGACTTGCGCGGGCTCCACGGCGCTGAAGACGATGTTCTCGGCCAGGGCCTCGCGCGCCTTGGTCATCGGGTTGGCTTCGGGAGCACGGCTGCAGCCGATCTGAACGGTGAAGACCGCGAGCATCGCGAGCGTTGCCGCGCGCATGCCGTTGGAAGAACCACGGTGTGACTCAGCCGGATGAAACATGTGGGGACACTCCTCTTGCTGTGGGGAACTCGCACCTGGCGCAAGGCCGGGTGCGATGGTTGCTGCACTCCCCGTGAAGGCAGGAAGTAGGCCATCTCTGGCTTCCCTCGGAATCTGGGGTGCTATGCCGGTGCCGTTGTTGCGTCCGCCGCAACAAATCTTCACTCTCCGTGACACCCAGCGCTACAACCCCACTGCACATCCAGTGGGCGTAGCGGCGGCCGCCTCAGTCCTCGTCTCAGTGGAGGAAGCCGTGCGCGTCGCCCTCGATGAAGGGGGCAGATGCTGCTTCCGTTTCTCGCTCGTTGGGCAGGTCCGCCCTGCTCCACCAGTCCTGGGTGCGAAGCTGAACGAAGGCCCTGCCCTCGCGCGCCGTCCCGTCCACGACGTGTGACATGTGGCGAGTGTTACTCCTCGACATCGGAGACGGACGTCAGGGGCCACACCCACGACTCGGAAGGCAGGATGTGCCCAGGGCGCCGAGGACACCGGCCCCTCGCGGCGGAAGGACTCGCCACGTCTGTCTCTGGAGTTGGGGGGTCATTCAATGAAGACGTCTCTTCGCGCCGCGTTCGTCGGCACGAGCATCCACCTCGTCATCCTGGGAGCAGTCCTCGCGGCCTGCGATGGACCCGGTGAGTCGCCACCCCAGGAGCCGCGGACAATGGCCCCCCAGGCCGTCCAGCGTGCGTACCAGGACTATTACAGCGTGGCCCTCGCGCCGGGCGGTCCCACGGGCAGCAGTCAGCTCAGCCGGGGCACCGTCTTCGTCCCCATCCTCCAGCCCGTCACCCATGCGCCGCTCCTGGGTCTGGATGGCACGCCTCTTCGCTACACGTGCGGCGTCACGTTCATCTCCCCACGCAGGGCCATCACCGCCGCGCACTGCCTGGACGACGTCAGCGTCTGGGACCCCGCGAACCAGTCGCTCGAGGTCCGGATGTATGACCCGATGATTGACGCGGAGGTGAACTGGGAGGCCACCGCGGAGAGCCTGTCGGGCACCTTTCCCGGCTTCCACCGGACGCCGCTCGGCGGGGGCTACAGCACGTCGTCCTATTCGTGTCGGGTGATTGCCCGCTGCGGCGACTCGTTCGGCAACTACCAGTGCCCCGCATCGTTCCCCCGGGCCGACACCGCGTTGCTCGACTGCGGCGCCGAGAGCCCCGGCTGTCGTTACGACTACCTGGACGTCGCCGAGTCGGAGGGCCTGGGCGTCCCCGTGTCCATGGCGTGGGCCCACGAGGTCTACTCGATTCCGGAGGACCGGAGCACCGAGCTCTGGCAGCGCTACACGCGCTACATCGACTACGAGCCCGCGCAGAACTACCACTACTACGGGGTGAATCAGCTGCTGCCCCTGCTCTCCAGTCCCTGGAGCAATCCGTCGCGGCCCCGCGTCTCCCTGGGCCTCTCCGGCTTCGGCACCGACGCGCGGCTCACGGAGCTGCATGGCTGCCATGGCTCGTCCGGCTCCGGAATCACGCAGCTCAACGAGCACCTGGGCACCCAGGAGTTGCTCGGGCCCGTCGCGGTCTGGGCCCACTGGGTGTTCCCCGCGCACGACTACGACTTCCTCTGTGAAGACCCCGCGCGCACCGCGCGGCTCCCGGGCGACGCCGGGCTGGGCTATGCCCGGCTGGCCTTCACCCGGAAGCTCGTCGAGTCGAGGAGCCCGGACGATGTCTGCGACACCCTGGTGCCGGGCCTGTTTCCCAATCCCCTGCTCTGGTTGACGCACGACGTGTGGCTCCTGCGCCGGGGCGCGCTGGGCACACAACCCTTTCCCAAGCCCTGGCCGTGCACCGCCTCCTCGTGCTCCGCCTGGGAACGATTGCGCTTTCCCAATGAGCCCCTGGTACCCCTGGCGCGGGGAGAGTCCCTCACGCTGCCCTCGGCGGAGGTCATCGCGGGAATGACCTATCGCGTGACGGTGCGCGTCCGGGCCCTGGAGAGCACTCCGGCGACTGTCACGCTCTCGCTCGGGACTCAGTCCCTCCTGAGCAACGCGAGTCCCGTCGCGCTCCCGGGCGAGGCCGCGGGGCTCATCGCCACCACCTTCGTGCCGCTGTCCGGCGCGGCGCAGCCCTTGCGGCTCGCCCCAGGCGAGGACTCGGGGGCCTTCGCCGTGACGGAGGTCGTCGTCGTCGCGGACCCGCTGGCCAACGGCTTCGAGTATCGCTCGCAGCGCGTGGGCATGGGCATCCTCGAGCCCGGCGCTCGCACGCCCGTCCCGGCGACCTGGACGCGACTCCCTCCCTCGCGCTTCGCGGCCCTCCTGCGTGGGGGCCAGCGGTTCGTCGTGACACGACAGGCTTTCGTGTCGGGCCGCGCCTGGACGGTCGAATTCGACACGTCACGCGACACGGTGGGAGTGTCCTGCGGCTTCATCACCGCTGACGGGCGGGAGCTGCGCACGCGCTGCAACGCGGTGCGTGGACGCGTCCGCACCCACTTCCAGCTCGGCGCGGCACAGCCCGTGGCCTTCTTCGTCGACCTGCCGGCCGGACAGCCCGACCTCATCCTGGACAACCTCCGCCTCGTGACCCGCTGAGCGACGAGCCGGAAGCCACATCGCGCCTCCGCCCGGAGTCAGACCCCTGGCTCCGGGTGGAAGCCGCGTTGGGCGCTCAGTCGCGCACGTCGCACGAGCCGGCATCGGAGAGGAGCCGGCCGACCTGGACGTGGAAGAGGTCACTGGGGAGGAACGGCTCATACTGGTGCCGCACGAAGTAGAGCGTGCGGTGGTCCGGCGAGAGCGTCGGATGGTACTCGTCCAGCGCGGTGTTCACCGTCGGCCCCAGGTTGCGGGCCGGCTGCCAGCCGCGCCACGTGCGCGTGGCCACGTAGAGGTCGCCGTAGCCGTAGCCCTCCGGACGACCGATGGAGGCGAACAACAGCGTGTCGCCGTCCGGCAGGACGTTCGGGTTGAACTCCCACAGCTCGGTGTTGACGGCGGGGCCCACGTTCTCCGCGGGCCCGTAGCTGCCATCCGCGCGGAGCTTCGAGCGCCACACGTCCCAGCCGCCGAAGCCGCCCTCACGGTCCGAGCCGAAGTACAGCGTGCCGTCCTCGTCCACGCTGGGGTACAGCTCGTCACCGAGGCTGTGCACCGCGGCCCCCAGGTGACGCGGCGCACTCCAGCCGCCGTCCCTGCGTCGCTCGACGACCCACATCTCCACATCCTCGCGCGGCGCGCCGTTGACGGGACGGATGGAGGAGAAGAACAGCCGACGTCCATCCGGCGAGACGAACGGGTCGATGTCCGAATACACGCCCGAGAACGACGCGGGGCGGGGCTCCGTCCATCGGCCATGGCGCAGCTCGGAGAAGACGATGGTGGCCTGGCGCGTCTCGGGGAAGAAGCCGGGGCTCACGCCCCAGAAGGCCGTGCGCCCATCCGGAGTGAAGGCGATGCGCCACTCCTCCTGGCCCGGAAGGGAGACGAACCCCGGGGCGAACACCTCGGGCGTGCGAGGCGCGGAGGCCGAAGCGGACATGGCGGCGCACAGCACCAGCGCCGCGAGCACCACGGGGATGCGACGAAATGACGATGACATGACGGATTCCTCTCGAGATGTGGCGGGAGGAAGTGACGTCGTTCCCGCCATGGCCCAAGAGGTACGCGCGTTGCCCGCCGCTGTCCGGGAAGCGGGGATGAAGCGAGAGGGACGCGGGACGGACGGGAGCCCCTCGGGGACGCGCCTCAGCGCGCTCCGTCCGAACCTGGACCCAGTCCGAGCGCGGACTCCACGCGAGCGCGATGGCTGCGCCCGGTGCGCACGGCGGTGCCGCCAGGGCCCAGCACCAACAGGTATTCGCCCTGGGACAGGGGCTCCATCTCCCGCACCTGGTCCAGATTGACGAGTACGGAGCGATGCACGCGGAGGAAGCGACGTGGGTCCAACCGCTCCTCCAGATGCGTCAGCGTCTCTCGCAGGACGTGCTGCTCGCCCCCGACGTGGACGCGGACGTAGTTGGCCTCGGACTCCACGTGGGTGATGGTGGAGCAGTCGACGAAGCGGATGCGCCCGTCGACCTTGATGGGCAGCCTGCGCAGAGGGGCCTCCGCCATCGCGAGCCCCGACAGCAGGGCCTCCTGGCGCGCCACGGCCTCGCTGCGCCGCACGAGGCGCACCTGCTCGCGTGCCCGGACCAGCGCGGCGCGAAAGCGCTCCTTGTCATAGGGCTTGAGCAGGAAGTCCAACGCCTGCGCCTCGAACGCACGCACGGCGTGCTGCTGCCACGCGGTGACGAAGACGACCACGGGGAGCGACTCTGGAGGCAGCGCGCGGAGGACCTCGAAGCCGTCACCCGCGGGCATCTCGACATCCAGCAGCAGCACGTCCGGCGACGTGTGGAGCACCGCGCGCACCGCCTCCGCGCCGCTGGTCGCCTCGGCCACCACTTCGACGTTCTGCTCCGCCGCCAGCAGTGCGCGCAGCCGGGAGCGCGCCAGCGGCTCGTCGTCAGCGAGCGCCACGCGAAGCAGCGTCGACTCCACCGGTTCCACGCTCATGCCGCCACCCGAGCCCCCTCGGAGCCCGCGTCGAGC
This sequence comes from Myxococcus sp. CA051A, assembly GCF_013336705.1. Classification (NCBI taxonomy): domain Bacteria; kingdom Pseudomonadati; phylum Myxococcota; class Myxococcia; order Myxococcales; family Myxococcaceae; genus Myxococcus; species Myxococcus sp. CA051A. Next base: position 159,664 of record NZ_JABUMS010000019.1, read on the forward strand.
GGCACGCGCAATTCCACCACCGCGCCCCGGGGCGTGCCCTGCCGCAGCTCCAGCCCCGCCCTGCCCCCGTAGAGGGTCGCCAGTCGCGCTCGCAGGTTGGACAGGCCCACGCCTCCACCGCGAGGCGGGCCTCCCACGGGCGGCCCCATGCCGTCGTCCCGCACGAACAGCCGCAGCACGTCCCCTTCCCGCTCGGCGGAGATTTCAATCCGCCCCGGCTCCGCGCGCGGCGCCAGTCCGTGACGGATGGCGTTCTCCACCAGGGGCTGCAACGCCAGATAGGGCACCCGTGCATCCAGGACGTCCGGAGCCAGCCGCCACGACACCTCCAGGCGGGGCCCGAAGCGAATCTGTTCGATGTCCAGATAGGGAGCCAGCGCCGCCTGCTCCTCGCGCAGCGTCACCTCCTGTCGTGCATGGGACTCCAGGCTGTGGCGCAGCAGGTCGCCCAGTCGCGCCAGCATGCGCTCCGCGGCATCCGGGTCCGCGTGGACCAGCGAGGCCACGGCGTTGAGCGCGTTGAACAGGAAGTGTGGCCGGAGCTGCGAGGCGAGCGCCTGGAGCCGAGCCTCCGCCAGCTGGGCCTGGAGCTGGTCCGCGCGACGCTGACGCACATGCGCCCGGCGGGCGAGGCCCAGGGCGTGGGCGCCCGCCGTCAGCAGCACGAAGGGCAGCAGGTTGTTGACGACGCTCTGGGCCAGCACGTCGAGCACGCGGGGCTCGCGCTCGTACCAGCCGATGAGGTCCTGGGTGAGCACGACGAAGGTCGCCCTGCCGAACACCACCAGAAGCAAGGCCACCAGATGGAAGCCCAGGGCGGAAGGCAGGCGCCCGCACGCCAGGGGGACACGCTCCGACAGGCGCAGACACATCACGGTGATGGGCACCCACAACAGGGAGCTGGCCAGGGACATGCGCCACAGCGCGCCCCCGGCGACCTCCGCCTCGCCGATGCGCTGGAGGAGCTGGACCTGGCTCACGGAGATGAGCGCGTCCGCGAGCCACCAGCCCAGGGCGCCCGGCCACACGGCCCAGGATGGCAGGGGCGCCACCTCACCAGCCCGGAGTCTCGCCGTCTCCTCTTCGCGCATGACGGGCAAGGGTAGCGGGCCCCGGGGATGGCTTCCACGAGGCCTGGGACAAACCGCTCGCGGACAGGGACGAACGGAGCGTCGCTCAGCCGCCCTGGCTCGACAGCCACTGCCGCCACTGCTCGGGACGCTCGAACTTCTCACCAGAGAGCAGTTGGAGCACCAGCACCGCGGGCTCGCGATTGATGGGCTGCTGGTAGGCCGACATGTCCACGAGCAGCGTGCCGACCTTCTGGAGCACCTCCGCGCGGCGGGCCTTCAGCTCGTCGGGCGAGAGCTTCTGGAGCACCATCTCCAGCAGGTAGGTGCCTTTGTTCCGGTCCGACACGTCCGGCATCGTCATCGCCTCGAAGACCTTGGACAGGTCGACGACCGGCCGGTCCAGGCCCTGCTGGAAGGCCAGCACCGAGCGGACGACGTTGTTGCGCACGCCAGAGTCCGGGTCCTTGAAGAAGGGCAGGAGCCACCCGATGACCTGCTCCGGCGTGCCGGCATAACCCAGCACATAGGGGACCGCCGAGCGGCGGTTCGCATCGGCGTCCTCGCGCAGCACGCGCAGCAGCGCCTCCCGAGCGGCGGGGGCCTTCTCGACGAAGCGCGGCTCGTAGGGAGCGAGCTCGGGGTGACCGAACCCGAACGAGCAGTGGGCGACGCGACAGGACGGAGGCTGGTCGGTGTTCAGCGCGCCGGAGCGCATGAGGCGCACCACCTTGTCTTCGTACTCCAGCCAGTGCGCGATGAGCCCCTCCGGGTCCTCCACGTGTCCGGTGGGTGCGGGGAGGAAGCTCAAGCGGTGCGAATCCTCGGCGTCCACCAGGTCCACGCTGGCGAAGGCCTGCCCCTTCAATTCCTCCGCGAAGAACGCGATGACGCCCACGTGGGTGTAGGCGAGGTTGAAGCGCTGACGCAGCGCCTCCTCCCGCTTCTTCATGAGATGACGGCTGCGGACGATGGGCTTGCCCACCTCCAGGCCGAGCATCTTGATGACCTCGGCCGCGGTGGCGCGACGCGAGCGCGACACGTCGATGGTCGCGAGCACGGGGATGGGCATGGGTGGGGTGCCCGCCTTGTCCAGGTTGGCCTGGACGCCCGCCACCACCTGCGCCCAGCCCGGCAGCGAGTGGAGCGAGGCCAGCTCGGGGTCGAACTGGAGCTGATCCACGGAGGGGAAACCACTGTCGGCCGCGCGCTTCAGGAAGGCCATCGCGTCCTCGGTGCGCCCTCCGAGAGAAGCGCAGCCGGCTGCGGAGTAGTACTCCTCCGCGCGAAGGTCGGGGTCCGTCAGGGCCTCCGCGGACTGGCGCCGCAAATCGGCGCAGGTGGCGAAGTCCTCGGCGTCGTAGGCCTTCTCCGCGCGCAGGGACAACTCCTGCGAGGTCATCGCGCCCACGGTGGACACCACGTCCTGGGGCTTCCCGGACGAGTGCGCGCAGCCCAGGCCCAACATCAACCACAGACTCAGTCCGACGGACTTCCTCATGAGCGCCTCCCCTTCGAAACCCCGCACTGTGGCGCGACAGTGGCCCCGGGTTCAATGTCTCACGGAACGCCCTGTCTTGAGCCCCAACCCCTGCCGGCATACCGCAAACAGTTGCAACTCAACAGCGCCTGTCATCTGGAGGCACCAGGGACATATCCAGCCACACGGCCCCAACAGCCCCTACTGGGGCGTCGGGACGACGTCGTGCGAGGAGACGTGCGTCTTCAAGCGCTCCACCACCGGTACCTACTACCGCAAGCACGTCCGGTTCCGCGTGACGGATGCGACGGGCGTCACCTCCGCCCCCGCGGAGACCGGTCAGTTCTGCTGGAGCCCCAACTGAGCACGGGGCCCCAGCGCGCGCTCGTTCACTCCGCCTTCTTCGGAGCCGGGGCGGGGCTCACCACGCGGTGCACGGGGTAGAGCCCGCCCACCTCCAGCATCGTGTCCAGGAACTGCCACCGGCAGAAGCCATCGTCCGAGTGCGGCTCCAGCAGGTACACGGCCAGCGTGCCCGCGCGCTGCGCCGTGGGCACGTAGAGCGTCCCCTGGGCGAACTCGCGCTTCGTCCGCTCGGAGGACACCGTCAGCACCGTCTCGAAGCGCACCGGCTTGGGCTTCAGGCTCAGCGGCACCTCGGCCTCGCCGGGCGCGGGCACGTTCGCCGCGACGTCGGGGCTGAAGGTCTCCTCCCGCCGGGCAATCCGGTAGCTGTCCACCAGGAAGTGGCGCGCCTTCGGGAGCACCTCGAACCGGATGCCCTGCCCTTCCAGCCGGGGCGCCAGCTCCGCGGGCACCAGGTACGCCTCCGGCGTGCTCACCGCCTGCGTCGGGATGAACGTGCGGTAGTGCGGCACGCGGTAGACGCGGCGCTTCTTCCCGGGGAAGCGATGCTCCGCGATGCTCTTCTCGTCGAACGCCTGGATGCGCGCCAGGTCCCCGTCCTTCGCATAGGCCGGGTAGTCGAACGTCAGCGCGCCCTGCGCGTCCCGGGTGGCGACGCCGTAGTTGATGCCCACCAGCGACTGGAGGTCCGGCGTCTTGCCGCGCGCGATGATGGCCGCCTGCTGGGCCTCCGTGACGGAGAGGAACGCCTTCGAGCTCCGGGCCGCCTCGCGGAACAGCTCCAACAGCCACGCGCGCGTCACGGCGCAGCGGCGCGGGAAGTCGATGTAGCTGTACGTCTCCAGCAACACGTCGAGCCGGCCAAGCAGGCCCCGGTAGTGACTGCCGAAGCGCGGCAGCGCCGGGTACGTGTGCCAACCCGAGGCGGGCACGTCCTCCTCGCGGTAGTTGCCGTACCAGAAGCTGTCGAACCCGTGGCGCTTGCTCACCGATTCGGAGACGCGCTCCAGCATCGCCCGGTTGTAGTCGCGCAGCTCCTGGAACAGCGGCTCGTTCGAGTGAGACGTGTCGAACGTCAGGTCGAAGGCGTGGATGCTGCCGTCCGTGGTGTGGCAGTCGATGAACAGCTCGGGCCACCACGTCTGGTGCAGCTTCGCCATGGCGCGCGTCTCCGGCGCCTCCTGCTTCGTGCTGTCGCGGTTGAGGTTCCACCCCTCGCCCGTGTAGCGCGTGCCCACGCCGCCCTCGGGATTGACCTGCCCCTCCAGGCTCTTGAGGTTGAGCTTGCGGTTGTTGGGGCTGATGCGGTCATTGCCGTCCGGGTTGAAGTTGGGGACCAGGACCAGGCACAGCTTGTCGAGCAACTTCGCGCCCAGCTTCGTCAGCGTCAAATCCCGCGCGAGCGCGAGCAGCGCCTCCTTGCCCTCCACCTCGCCGGCGTGGATGTTGGCCTCCACCAGCACGACGACCTTCTTCTGCTTGCGCGCCAGCTCTGGCGTGAAGCAGTTGCGGTCGCTCACGACCATCGCCACCAACGGCTGACCCTCGCCGCTGGTCCCGAAGTCCACCCGTCGGGCGAGCTTCGTGCGGCGGCAGAGTTCATCGATGAAGGCGAGCACGTCGGAATGACGCGAGGTTTCGGCGTAATTCGAGGCTTCAGCGCGGGTGAGCAGCTCGGACATGGGCGCGCATCCGAGCGCCGCGCTCCCGCGTCGTCAAGCACTTCGTCCGCAACGGGGCAACGTTCACTCCGGGTCGCCGTCATCCAGTGAGCGCTCGTCGACGCACTGCACGGTCCACGCCGAATATTCCGGAGCACCGCGCCGTGAATCCACGCGAGGATGCGGGCCGCATGAAAATCTGGGTCGATGCCGATGCCTGTCCGGGCCCCGTCCGGGAAATCCTCCTGCGCGCCTCACAGCGCCTCAAGGTGCCCCTGGTGTTCGTGGCCAACCGGGCGATGAACCTGCCCCGCGCGGAGTTCGTCTCCACCGTGCAGGTGGGTGCGGGGCTCGACGTGGCGGACCAGCACATCGCCACGTCGGCCCAACGCGGGGACCTGGCCGTCACCCAGGACATCCCGCTCGCGGCGCTGCTGGTGCCGCGAGGCGTGGTGACGTTGGACCCTCGTGGGGAGCTGTTCTCCGAGGAGAACATCGCCGAGCGACTCTCCGTGCGGAACTTCATGCAGGAGCTGCGGGAGAGCGGCGTCGTGACAGGCGGCCCGAGCGGCTTCAACGCCCAGGACCGCCAGCGCTTCGCCGCGGCGCTGGACCGCGAGCTGGCCCGGCTGCTCCCGAAGCGCGGCTGATTCGTCGCGCGCTCCGGGAGCCCCTGGGCTCAGGTCCCGTCGATGAGGCGGATGGCGATGTCGGGGCTGAACTGGCCCGCTGGAGTCGTGGGGGCGATGCCGCAGTTGCCGTCGGAGTCTCCGGGCACCTTCACCCACAGGAGCATCTCCGCGCCCCCACCCACCTGTGACAGCACGCCCAGCTTGCGGCCCGCCGGATTGCACCACTCGCCATTGTGGCCATTGCCGTTGCGGCTGGTGTCCACCACGAAGGGCTTCGTGTAGCCGTAGCGCGTATTGAGCGCGCCGTTCACCGCCGCCCCGTATGTGGTCGACTGGGCCGTGGTGTAGAAGTTCGACACGTTCAGCGCGAAGCCCCGGATGTTGCGGACGCCGGCGGACTCCAGCCGCTGCGCCATCGTGTCGGCGGCAATCCAGTTGGCATTGCCACCGTCCAGGTAGGCCCACGTGTTCGGCGCACGATCTCTCAGCTGCTCCGTCGCGTAGCGCAGGAGGCCGAGCCGCGTCTGTCGCTCCGCATCATTGGGCAGACAGTCGAGCTGGGCGACCGCGTCCGGCTCGATGATGACGATGGCCGGGCGGTTGCCCAGGCCGGTGGCGAAGGCGGAGATCCACGTGCGGTAGGCCTCGGGACTGCCCGCGCCTCCGCCGGAGTGACTGCCGCAGTCGCGTCCGGGAATGTTGTAGGCCACCAGCACCGGGAGCTTGTCCGCCGTGTCCGCGGCGGCGACGAAGCTGGACACCGCCGAGGCGATGTCTCCACTCCAGTTGCCGAACCAGCGCGCCCCCGCCTTGCTCGCGATGGACGACTGGATGCGCGCCGCGCGGGAGTCCCCACCGTTGTTGCGCACCCAGACGGCGGAGTTGGAGTTGGGGTCGACGTAGAAGCCGCTCGTCATCCCCACCGGCCCGGTGCCACCCCCGCCGTCCTCCGTGGTGAGGGAGATGTTGTCCAGGAAGGCCGAGAAGGCGCCCACGCCGCCGAGCTGGAACGTCACCTGCCCCGCCGTCGTGGCCAGGTTCGAGGTGAAGGGGAATGTGAAGGTGCGCGTGGTGCCATCCAGGGTGATGTACTGGTCCAGCGGCGCGGTGTACGGCGCGGCCCCCAACTGCACCGTCACCCGCACCCGCACGGTCGCCGACGCGGACGCCGTGAAGGACAGGGTGTACGCCCGGCCATTCACCAGGACGATGTTGTCCTGTCCCGAGGGTGCATCCCAGGGATTGGCGGGGGTCCCCGTGACGTTGATGCGCAGCTTCCCGTTCTCCACCACCGACTGGGAGTTGGCACCGCTCCACCACGGCGCCACCGTCCCGCCACTGAAGGTTCCATTGACGACCAGCTCCGTGAGCGGCGAGGACACCTGGCCCTCCGACTCCGGCTCGGGCGCGGGAGCTGACGGCGCGGCGGGGCCACACGCGGCCACCAGGGATGCACCCAACACGACGGCTACCCAACCCACATGTCGACGCAGTTGCACGAAACGACTCCTCCTGCCCGCTTCCGGATGACAGGGAATGACGTCCGGCCTGGCGCGGGACCTTGGCGCGACGGTGAAAGTCCTTCTTCGCCGCGTCGCGGCATACTGGCAGGTTTTCCCTGTTTTACCAGCTCAAATACACACAAGCCCTGGCGGACGACTGCAATGGCAAAATTGAAAAGGAGCTTGAAACAGCGTCGTCCATCAGGATTGTAGACATCCACGCCCGGCGGCGACGCCAGGAGATACCGGACACTCCGTCATGCGGGCTCACACACGGGGCGCGCGCATCCAGGAGAACGCGGCTCACTCGGGCTCGGAGGACTCCGCGCCGTCGAGGCCATGCCGGCGCAGCAGCCGTCGAAGCTGGGTGCGGTGCAGGCCGAGCGCGCGCGCCGTCGCGGAGACATTGCCTCCCTGCTGGCGCAGGGCCTCTTCAATCCGGGCCCGTTCCTGGACATCCCCCTGGGCGCGCTCCGTCGCATCCGCGCGAGGCTCGGGGCCGGCGCGCACGGTGACGCTTCCGGGGCCAAAGGCTGTTCCCGCGCTCGGGCTCAGGTGTCGAGCCTCCACCCGGGTGGCGCCCTGAAGCAGCGCGGCCTGGACGGCGCTGCGCAGCTCCACCAGGAGTTCGCGGATGTTTCCCGGCCAGGGCCGCAGGAGACACTGCTCCACCAGGGAGACGTGGAGCCCGAGCCCCGGCGCCACCCGCTCCGCTTCGCGTTGGAGCAGCAGGGGCAGCTCCTCGGGGCGCTGGCGCAGCGGAGGCACCACCACCTCGGGCCGGCCCATGCGGAAGTACAGGTCCTCGCGCAGCCCGCCCCGGGCCACCAGGGCGCGCAGGTCCTTGTTGCTCGCGGAGCACAGGTGCAGGTCCACCGTCTTCGGCCGGGAGGCGCCCAGGGGCAGCACCTCGCGCGTCTCCAGCGCGCGCAGCAGCTTGGCCTGGACGGCCAGGTCCAGCTCCACCACTTCATCGAGGAACAGCGTGCCGCCATCCGCGGCCTGCAGGTATCCCTGGGCGTCTGCCTCCGCGCCGGAGTACGCGCCGCGCCGGACACCGAAGAGGAGCCGCTCCGCGATGCCCTCGGGAATGGCCGCGCAGTTGACGGCGACGAAGGGGCCCTCGCGCCGGGGACCGTGTTGGTGGAAGGCGCGCGCCATGCCTTCCTTGCCGGAGCCGCTCTCTCCATGGATGTGGAGCGAGAAGCCCAGCTCCGCGGCGCGAATCACCTCCGCGAGCAGCCTCTGGCCACCGGGCCCCCGCACGAAGCCGTCCACCAGTCCGACGCCGTGTTCTTCCAGGGGCCGCACGTCGACGCTCGGCACGAAGAGGGAGTCTCCCATCCGGAGCACGGCGCGCACCTCGCGAGGCGCGCCGGGCGCGAGCGGCTCTCCATCCACCCAGGTTCCGTTCTGGCTTCCCAGGTCGACGGCCCAGAAGTGCTTCCCGTCGAAGCGGACCTGGGCATGGCGCCGCGACATCCTCGGGTCCTGGACGTCGCCGAGTTGGGGACCTCGCCCCAGCTCCAGCCCCTCCAGCGGGAGCCGGAGAGCCACTGCCAGCGCCGCCCCTCCGCCAAACAGGCGCACCAGCCCGGGAACGCGCGCCGCGTCCGAGACCTCCATCCCTCGTCCATCACCACTCGGCCGGAGCGTCGACCCATCGTGTTCCATGCCGGGTCATCATACGCGCCGGGCGGTGGCACACGGCACGGTGCCAGCGCTTGTGCCATTTCCGGAGCGACTCGGGCGCCTCGCGAGGACAGGCTCCCGCTGGCGACGGGAATGTCGGGGGCGCGTTCAACCGTGGCACGGCGCTCGCTATGGGGCGCACGCATCACGAGGCACCAGGGGACACCACCATGAGGAACATGACTGACGACATCGCGGCGCCCGTGCGGGGAGCCCACCGGACCACCGGCCCCATCCTGCTGGCGACACTGGCGCTCCTCGGCGCGAGCGCCTGCCTCAAGCCCCTCCAGCTCCCGCCGTCACCTTCAGACCCGAACCCCCGGCAGCCCGACGTGGGCGACAAGTACGTGACGGACTCGGAGACCCAGTTGCCCGTCACACCTTGCAAGGGAAAGGACTGCCCGCCCCTGGAGCCCACGGCCCAACCGCTGGCGCCGCTGGAGTGTCCGACGGGGCAGTGCATCCCGGACAACTCGAACGGCCAGGGCATCTACATCGTCGAGGGCAGCGACTTCTGCTTCACCCAGGGGACGGAGTTCCGGTTCTGCCCGGAGGCCTTCGTCAACCGCGCGCCCGGGGACGTGGTGCTCAAGGGGAGGGACCGCCTCATGGGCACGCTCTTCTACACCGCGACGCTCCGGGGGGTATTGCCGGGCCAGCTCGGTCGCACGCCGCAGGGCGCTCCCGCGAGCTTCGTTGCGATTCACAGCGTGCAGGGACAGGGGGACCAGCTCGTCGTCAATTACTGTCAGTCGCGGACGAAGTGCAGCAAGCCAGAGGACATCCAGACGCTCCAGGGGCCGGCGCTCGCGGGCTTCACGTTCGACGTGCTCTTCCGGAACGTGCCGGATGAGGAGACTTTCTTCGAGTTCCAGCTCGTCCCTCTGGGAGCCGACCAACTCCTCCCGCCGTTCCAGCTTCAGAAGTACGAGGTGCGACACCGGTTGCGAGACCCCAATGGCAACCATCCGGCCTGGACGAATCCGTGCGGCGGGTCCGCGCGGGGCCGGGTGGGCATCCTCCCGGGGCGGGTGGTGGATGACATGAATGCCGCCGTCACCGCCGACGCCAACGTCACGACGCTTGGTTGCGAGTCCGGCGCCATCGTCACGTGCCTGGATTGGGGTTACAGCCCCTGGAATCCCCAGACAGGGGTGTCGGACCCGAATCGGGAATATGTCTATGGCTCCTGTCTCCAGGCGAAGCGCGCGGCGTACTTCGTGGGCAAGGGCGACCTCAAGAGCTACACACTGACGGGCACTCGCATCGTCAAACGGGATGAGTATGGGTTTGGGCGAGACGCGGAGGGTGGCATCGAGCGCACCGACTTCCTGGAGGCCCTCTGGAGTCCCGAGGGCGCGGTCTGCCTCAATCCCGAGCACCGGCGTCACCCGGAGATTCCCCTGCATCCGGAACATGGCCCCCGAATCGAGCGCTGTGAGGCACCGTCGGGACAGCTCATCCTGTGGCGGGACAACGGCAAGCTCGCGACGGGCCTGCCACCGCGACACTAGGGCGTGCCCAGCAGGTCAGGGCCAAGGCGGAGTGTAACCACGTCCAGGTGCCCCAAGGACGTCAGCAGGCCTCGAATCTCCTCCTCCAGCAGCAGGCGGGCTCTTTGTTCAGGGGCCGGGCGACGCGGCGACCACCAGGAAGGCGATATCGCAATAGGGACAGACGCGCTTGTCTCCGGGACTTGATTCGCCGAGGTCCTGTGGAGCGTTGCACGAAGGGCAGCGGTGCTCGAGGCGCCGAGTTGAGACAGTGACGTTTTCTGATGAAGCGGATGCATCTGTGCTCACGTTGCCGAGGGAAACAGCGCTCGACAGGAAGCCGGCGGAAGTCCGCCCCGGGGTGAAGGAGGAAACAACGTAAGCCCCCTTCTGGGGTTCGAAGACTCGGTTGATTTCACCGGCGGCGATGAGCTTCAGGATGAATTGTTCAGCCTTCTCTTCCGACACCTGACAGAAGATGGCCACGTCCTTGACGGTGACATCCCCCTTGTTGCGGATGAAGTCAGCCAGCTCAGCCATGGGGTCACGGCTCTCCACTGTCGGCGTTACCCAGTGAGCGGGCTCGCGCTCTTCTTGGGACGAACGCCCCTTCTTCCACAGAAATTGGCCGAGCAGGAAGGGGAGTACGACCATCACCCCCCACAGGGCGGCAACCATTTTGGCCGGCTCCTGTATTTTCCCGTGCGCGTGGGCGACGAGCAGGGCGATTACCCAACAGGCTGACCAGAGCTTGAGTGCACCCCCAAACAGCACCGCTAGACAGCCGAAGCCCTTCACCAGCCCCCTCCTCTCTTCGTGGCGACATCCGACAGAAAGGGCGTCACGGCTGCAGGCGGCTGCGGTAGTGGACGACTGTCAAAGGCTGGGGACGCATTGACGGCGGAGGCGTTCATGAGGATTTGGTGACGGTAGAAAGAGCTGAATATTTGATACCTAGCATCCAGGTGAGCCAGACGGAAGAGGAGCCTCCTCTCATCGATAACTGCAATGGCGCGGGTCACCCTGGTTCTCTGGTTGCTGCTCACACCCGGGTACTGCTTCTGTTCGAAGGCCCCGAGGGCAGCGGCTGCGCCGAGCGCTTCATTCGCACCCTCAAGGAGCACCTGCTCTGGGTGAGCATCTTCTCCCCCGTGGAGTACCTCCGGACGGCCCTGCTGGAGTGGGCCCACCGATACAACGAGCACCGGCTGCTGGAGCGCCACAACTTCCTCTCTCCGAGTCAGGCCCGGCGAGCGCTGCCGCAGCTGAAACAAGCGGCCTGATTACGACCGCCTGGGTGTCTCGACAATCCGGTGCGGTACAGGTCCACCGTGTCCGCGTTGCGCTCGCTCACCAGGAGGATGCGGCTATATCCCGATCAGCCCTGGCACCGGGGTGGAGCGCTTGCTCGTGATGCCCTCCCCCACCTCGCCGAATGCGTTGTAGCCCCAGCCCCACGCAGTGCCGTCTGAGCGCAGCGCCAGCGAATGGGAATCGCCAGCGGCGATACGGGCTTGAGCCTGAGCCCCCGACAGAGCAGCGCCTGTCGAAACCTGCGCTCCTGGCGCGCCGGTGGGCTGTCCACGGCTGACCCATGGAAACAATCCCAGCCAGAGCGCTGCTGGCCTTCCGAACCGCCGCCCTGCATTGTCTTTCATTCCGTTACCCATATCCATGCGCAATGATGTCAGGGTCACCGCTGACGGGGCTTCACGCCTCGCTGGGTGTCGAGCAACCGTTCACCGCCGGGTGCCTGGAGGTGGATGACCCCTGGATGTTCTACGGGGGCCAGCCACTTTGCAGGTCCTGCGACGGGGACCTGGACCATGGCGTCCAGGCCTCGTATCAGTTCGATGTACTCACGACGAAGCAAGGGGTTGAGTTCCAGGGCTCGCGCGAGCGCGGCTTTCGCCTGACGGACACCTTCCTCCTGCGTGGAGCCCACCCGCGCCTCCATGAACAACAGCCCGGCACGCAGCGCATGTGCCTGCGCCTGATTCGGGTCGAGCCGCATCGCCAGCTCCACCTGTTTCAAGCCCTCGGCCAGCGCGACTCTCGCCTCCGCGAGGGGCTGCGCCTCCGCCAGCTTCCACGAAGCCCGCGCGAGCGACACGTGGGCCTCGAGATACGGATAGAGCGCCACGGCGCGACGGGCCTCGGCACGGGCTCGCAGGAGCGTCTCCACCGCGCTCCTCCCCTGCCGCTGGGCCCACTCCGCGCCCATCAACTCGAGACTCGAGCCCACGACGCGACAATCCGCGCAGCGCGCGTCCACACGCAACGCCTCTTCCAGCGCCCGGCGCCCATCCGCCAGCGGAGTCTCGGGAGACTTCCCGTCACGCACCGCCTGGGTCGCCAACAACAAGTGCGCCGACGCGACATGGAAGTGGGTGCGTCCCGCCGTCGCATTGATGCTCAGCGAGCGGGCGAGTGCATCGAGCGCCCGGGTCAACGTGGGACTCGCGTCACCTCCCACGTCGATGAGGTACGAGGCGTGGGTCAGCTCCGCCAGCGCCACCTCGTTCAGCGCGGAGTAGAAGCGACCATCCAACGCGAGCGCGCCTTGTCCCGCCTCCAATGCGCGTTCCACGTCCGGGCTCGGGTCCTCGCCTCGTGAGAGCGAATACGTCGCCAGCGCGTTGTGCAGCTCCGCCAGGTTCGAGTGCGCGAAGAGGTACCGGGGGTCCGTGCGCAGCGCGAGCCGCAGGTGCTTCCCCGCAGCCTCATATTCGGGGCGCGGATCCAGGCCGTGCTCGCGCTGATGGTTGCCCTTCCAGCGATGCACGAGCGCCAGGTCATTGTGCCCCCAGGGATAGGCCGGCTCCAGCTCCAGTGCCCGGGTGAGCTGGGCCACGGACTCGTCCCACGACGCCCCGGGGTCTCCGCCCTCGCGCGCGACTTGAAGCCCCCGCAAGAAGAGACTGAAGCCCAGCGTGTCGTACGCCAGGACCTCCCGGGGTTCGAGCTCGATGGCTCGCGAGGCGGACGCAATGGCTTCTCCCAGGAGCCGCTTCGGCTCCTCGTTCCCATCCAGGGGATTCGCCGCGCGATAGGCATTCATCAACACCAGCGCCCGCTTCGTGTGCGCGGACGCGCGCATGGGCGATGCGACGAGCGCCCGCTCACTCGCCTCCAGCGACAGCGACAACGAGTCCTTGCGCGAGCGGCCCTGCTTCCGGTCCAGGTCCGCCTGCTGGAGCCAGACCTCCGCGAGCGCCTCGTGGCCCCGCGCATCGCTGCGTCCCAGCTCCAGCGCCCGTTCATAGCGACGCGCTGCCTCCAGGAAGTCCGCGCGCGCGGCTTCGTAGTCTCCACGCCCCAGTCGCTCCATGGCCCGCGCATGAGCCACGTCCGCCGCGAGCATCCGCGGCTCCAACATCCACGGAGTCTCGGCCTCCGCACCCGACGCGGCGGCCTCCGCCCCAGCCAGGTCCTGGCGATAGAACGCCATCCATCCCGCCAGCAGCCGTGGCGACTCCCCGGCCGCGCCCTGCCCTCGCTCCAGCGCACGCAGGGCGGGCGCGAGGAGGTCCACTTCCAGGGTCCGCGCATGCTCGGCCACCCACTCGGGCCCGCCCCGGCGTCGCGCCGTCTCCATCTCCAGGAGGTACAGGCCGCCCAGCGTCTTCCCCAACGCCAGATTCAGCTCGGGGGAATCCAGCCCCAGCCCCGCCGCGCGAGTCAGCTCCTCGCGGGCCTGCTCCAGTTCGCCCATCGCCAGATGGCCGCGACCTCGTGCGTAGTGCACCAGCGACTCGCCATGCACCCCCAGCGCATGCGGTGTCGAGGTGAGCTGGACCATCCGCTCCCGCACGAGCCGCTCTTCCGGACGCGTGTCATGCAGCGGCGCCATTAAGGCCGCGCGCATCAGCCACTCCACGTCCTTCACCTGCTGCCCCAGGTGCTCCGCCAGGCGGGCGCGTCCCTCGGCCTGACTCCACGAGCGCACCCCCAGGACGGAGACGACCAGCACACTCAGAAGGGAGACCGCGGAGACGACGACGAGCGCGCGGTGCTTGCGAGCCCACAGCCGTCCTCGTGCGACGAGCCCCGGTCTTCGCGCGAGGATGGGCTCGCCATCCCTGTACCGGTCCAGGTCCTCCGCCAGCGCGCGCGCCGAGGCATACCGTCGCGCCGGGTCCTTGTTCAGACACGTCAGGACGATGGTCTCCAGGTCGCCCGCCACCTCCGGCACGCGCAGGCGAGGAGCAACCACGTCCTCGTGCAACACCTGATGCAACGTGCCCACGGAGGTGGTGTCGCGGAACGGCGGCACCCCTGTCAGCAGCTCGTACAGCGTGGCGCCCAGGCCATAGACATCCGTGCGCCGGTCCACGCTGGCGCGGTCTCCGCGCGCCTGCTCGGGAGCCATGTACGACGGCGTGCCCAGCACCGCCCCTGTCTTCGTGAGCCCCTGCTCCAGGTCCGCGTCGTGGGCCAGCCCGAAGTCCGTCACCACCGGGTACCAGCGCCGCTCCTCCTGCCGTTCCACCAGGATGTTGGAGGGCTTGAGGTCGCGGTGGATGACGCCCAGCCGATGCGCCTCGTGCATCGCCGAGGCGACCTCCCGCATCACCTGGACCTTCTCGCCCAGCGACATGTCGGGCGCCACGCGGTCCAGCCGGGTGCCGTCCACGAGCTGCATCGCGATGAAGTCCCGCGCGCCGACACGGCCCACCTCGTACACGCGGCAGACGTGAGGATGGACGATGCGCGCCTGCGCGCGGGCTTCCTGGAGGAAGCGCATGACGCGGTCCGGGTCCGCCTCCCGCACGAACTTGAGCGCCACGAAGCGACCCAACCTCCGGTCCCTCGCCTTGTAGACCTCCCCCATCCCCCCGCGCCCCAGCAGCTCCAGCGAGTCGAAGCGCTCGCCCATCGCCACCTCCGCCACGCCCAGGTCTGGAGCGCACGCGTCCTCCGGCGCCTCGCTGCCATCCATCGTGGGCCCGTCGTCCCCTTCCCGGCGCCCCGCGTCTCCCCGTTCCGACATGGCGCCATGCTAGCCGCCCCACGAGGTCCCCGGACCAGCCCCGCCCCGTTCCCGAGTCGTGTGTCACGGCACAGGTGTAGGCTGTCCACCCATCCGCGCGTCCCGGAGGCCTGGAATTGAGCTTCGCCCTCATCATCGCCTTCACCACCACCCTGGCCCTGGGCTCCGCGCCGACGCCCGACGCTCGCGAGCCGCTCACGGACCTCCTGGATCGCTTCCAGGACGTCGCGCATGACGATTCGAAAACGGACGACGAAGTAGAAGATTCGGGAATCCAGAAGGAACGACAAGCCATGGCGACGGCCATTCAGGCCCATGGCGCGGCCGCCATTCCCCCGCTGCTCGCCATGCTCGACAGCGACAAGGTGGGCGTGCGCGTGCTCGCGGGCTACACCCTGGGCGACATCGAGGGGCTCACCGAGCAGCATCTGGAGCCGCTCATCGAGGCGCAGCGTCAGGGCACGCCGTGGGTCGAGCGGGCCATCGGCCACATCGGAACGCCTCGAGCCCTGGCCTTCCTCACGGAGGCCCTCGATGAATACCCCTCGAGACACAACCAGATCACCGGCGCCCTGGAAACGGCGGGAGGCAAAGGAGCCCTCGCACTCACGGAGTCACTGCGCGCTCCCAAGCCCCGGAAACCCGCGTACGTCGACGTCGCCTGCGAGCTGCTGCGTGAAATGAAGGACAAGGCGAGCCCCGCCATCGAGCCGCTCCTCGCGGTGATGGCGGAGGAGAAGACTCATCCCAAGAACCAGGTCCACGCGATACGACTGCTGGGATGCATCGGCTTTCTCGCCCAGCCCGCTGCCGACAGGCTCGAGCAGTTTCGTGAGAAGACGCCCCGGTTGAAGCGTGACATCGACCTGGCACTCATCAGCATCCGCCCCGAGCTGACCGCGGCGCTCTTCGCCCAACAGCTGCGCGTCGAGCCCACCATCCCGTTGCTGCGAGACCTCGCGAAGCTGCGTCAGGACGGGCGCGGAGCCGGCGGTGCACTCGTCGAGCTGCTGACCCACGAGAACTGGGAGATACGCGTCGCGGCGGTCCATGCCATGGGCTACCTCCAGTACACGGACGCAACCGACCTGCTCATCGCCCAGCTCAACGACGAGAAGGACTGGCGGATGGTCATCGTCTCGGTCGAGGCCCTCGGAAAGTTCAAGGCCCAGAAAGCCGTGGGGCCGCTGGAGCGCGTCGCGAAGGAGCACTGGTATCCCTTCGTGCGCAAGGGAGCGCTCCAGGCCATCAAGGTCATCCGGGGCGAGGCCACGTACACCGAGGATCCGCACTTTCCCTCGGAGTTCCTCCACTACCGGTTCTCGGTCGACGACACGCCCAACCCGGTCGAGCCGCCCTTCGTCCCGGGGAGCGACGAACTCTCCGAGAAGGACCTCAAGCCGCTGAAGTACCCCATGCAGGTGCGCACCCGGGCCGAGAAGGGTTGGCGCGTCCAGAACTTCCAGGCGGAGCCGGGCTGTGGCTTGCGCGTCGCGAACGGGCACCTCTTGGGCACCAACCGGGGAGAGTGGGGAGGCGAGCTGGTCCACCGGAGCGCGAAGCGAGCCACCACGGTGCTGCTGAAGGAGAACACGCGGTCCATCCACCGCATCGGTGGCACCCTCGTCGCCGTCACGGGACTGGCCCACCTCTCCAGTCATCGCGGAATGCTGTACCGGATCGTCCCCAAGGGTGACTCCTATGTCGCCGAGCCCTGGAGGGCGCTGCCCGGCTCGCCCAAGGTCGCCGGGACGATGGAAGACGGCCGGCTGTTCATCTCCTGCGCGGGCGGCGACGTCATCGTCACACCCGACGGCACCCTGGAGATGTCCACCCGGGAGAGTCGGCGCGCCAGGCCCGTGAAGCCCTCCGCGCCGTGACACGCGCGCACACCGCGCGCCAGGTCAGCGCAAGGCCGTGACGTGGATGGCGGGAGTCCGCGCCGCCGTGGCGCGCTCCACCACGCGGCCCAGGCGCAGGAGCAGGTGCTCCTCATACGGGCGCCCCATGAGCTGGACACCCACCGGCAGGCCCGCGCGGTCGAAGCCGGCCGGGACTGACAGCGCGGGGAAGCCCGTCAGGTTGCCCTCGCGCACGAAGCGCATCAGCGCATCCACCACGGGAAGGTTCGACTCGCCATCCGGCAACGTCGCCTCCGGAATGAGCGGCGCGGTGGTGGCTGTCGACGGCGTGACGATGACGTCCACGTCCGCCATGACGGCCAACAAGTCGCGAGTCAGCCGGTGGCGGTGGCGCAGCGCATGAATCAGGTCCGTGGCGCGGAAGTGCCGGCCGATGGCCAGGTTGGTGCGGGAGTCGAGCCCGAAGTCCGCGGAATTGGCGCGCGAGTGCGGAAGCATCGACTCCGCCATCTCGCTCAGGATGATGCAGCTGTGCGTCCACAGCACCGTGTTCAAGTCAGGCGCGGGAATCTCCACCACCGTCGCGCCCGCGTCGGTGAGGGCGCGCACCGCGTCCTTGCAGCGCGCCACCACGTCCGGCGAGGCATCCTCGAAGTAGGGCCAGCAGATGCCCAGCCGCACCCCCATCAAATCCGTGCGCTCGTAACCAGACAGGTGATGCGGCGGCTGCGTCTGCGAGACCAGGTCCTTGCCATCCGGCCCCGCCAGCAGCGAATACATCGCGGCGACGTCGTCGACGGTGAGTCCCATGGGCCCGACGTGGCCCACGTTCCAGCACAGCGGCGGCACGCCCGTCTCCGGGATGCGGCCCCAGGTCGCCTTGAGCCCGACGATGCCGCACAGCGCCGCCGGAATCCGGATGGAGCCACCGCCATCCGCGCCAATGCTCAGCGGACACAGGCCCGCGGCCACGACGGCGGCCGAGCCACTGGAGCTGCCCCCGGTGATGTGCGCCCGGTTCCACGGGTTGCGCGCGGCACCGTGGTGCGGATTCAACCCGATGGGGTTGATGCCAATCTCATTCATGTTGGCCTTGCCCAGGATGAGCGCGCCCGCGGCCCGCAGGCGCGCGGCCACCGTCGAGTCCGTCGAGGCCACCTGATTGCGGAACCGCGTCCCCAACGTCGTGGGGAAACCCGCCAGGTCCACTTCGTCCTTGAGCACCACGGGCACACCGTCCAGCACGCTCAGCGGACGACCAGCGCGCAGGCGCTCGGCGGACGCCTCGGCGGCGCGGAGCACCTCGTCGGGCTTGCGCGCGATGAACAAGCCCATTCGCGCCTCGCCCCGCTCCAGCCGGTCGATGGCCTCGTTCAACCGCCGCGCCACGGCGACAGGGTCCGCTCCCCCCTCCCGGTAGGCGCGCGCGTACGAGCCCACCGTCTCGCGCTCCGGCGTCACGGCCTGCGCGGCGATGGCACGCGCGGCCTGCTCCTGCGGGGACTGGACTTCCGTCGCGGGCGCGCCGGGCGGCAGCGGGAACTGGAGCGGAGGTGCGTCACCCGCGGGCAGCTCGCGCCACTGGGTGATGCCACTGTCCCGCACCAGCTTCTCCAGCACGGGAGCGCCGACCCCACTCTCCAGGGTGTTGACGAACGCCTTGAGCGCGAACCCCGACACGCGGGGCGCCTTCACCGGGTTGCGTTGGTAGGACATGACGCCGAGCCTACTCGGGGCCGGCCCCGGCGTGGGACTTCACCCCGGCGGCCGTCCCAGCCCGTGAGCCTCCGCGAGCTCACGCAGCCGTTGGAGGAGCGCATCCCGGTCCTCGTAACGCAGGCCCCGCGTCTCCATCGCGGGCAGCAATTCGACGCGCACCCGGCCCGGGCGCACCCGCCATTCGCCGACGGGAAGCACCGCGCGCGCCCCATGGAACACCATGGGGACGATGGTCGCCCCGGAGCGAATCGCGAGCACCGCCGCGCCCTTCTTGTAGGGCCCCAGCGCACCGTCGGGGCTGCGCAGTCCCTCGATGGACATGTAGTAGCTGGCCCCCCGCCGCAGCGCCTCCGTGGCCCGGTCCACCGCGCGCCGCGCCTGCGCATGCCACTGCCGCACCACCACCGTGGAGCCCTGCGACAGCGGCACCCACCCCGCGAAGGGCAGCACCGCGAACCCCAGGTTCATGAAGATGAGCGCGGGTCGCGGCAGCGCCGGGGGGGTCACGAACGTCTCGCTCAGGCTCGTCTGATTCAACTGCAGGAAGACGTACGCGGCGGCGTCGTACCGGCCCGCGTTGTGGTCCACCACCTCCACGTCCACGCCGAAGACCCGCCGCGCCCAGAGGCACCAGGCGCGCATGAGTGCATCCGACGCCCCCTGGCTCACCGGGCCCAGCAACAGCGCGGGCGTCAGCAGCGGAGGTATCGCCGCGCAGGCCGCGCTCCAGCGCAGCAGGCTCGACAGCAGACCCGGGCGGGGAGGGAGCGCACAGGGAACGTCCATGCGGCCCGCTATACCAGGGTGTATCCATCACGACAGGGTGGAAGCGGACCTCTCGCGCGCCTCCGCGGGGACATGGCAGGCTGCACGGAAGTCCAGGCAGGCAGGGGGGCTCCATGGGAAGTCCACGCGTCAACGCGCTTGAGGAGTACAAGGCGCTGCTCGAGCGACAACGAACCCGACCGCTCGGCCCCGACGACGAGCAACGACTGGAGCTCTTGCGCGACGTGCTCCTGGAGCTGGGCGCGCTGCCACCCGAGGGCAGTCCCCTTCCCCCGCGCCCCGCGCGAGCGGACGCGGTGCTGGAGCTGACGTTCGCCACGCAGGACGACGTGGTGCGCGCGTACAGCAAGAACATCGGCACCGGAGGGCTGGCCATCCGCACCCCGCGCGCGCTGCCGGTGGGCAGCACCCTGGAGCTGCGCATCACCCTGCCTGACGCCTCCCAGACCCTGCGCGCCGAGGGACAGGTGGTCTGGTCCCGCGAGGACGGCATGGGCGTGGCCTTCACCCAATTGCCGCCCGAAGCCGAGCGCCGGCTGAAGTCCTTCCTCACGCAGGATGCCTCGCTGCTCCAGCGCGTGCGCAGCGTGCTGAAGACGGACGTGATGGGCCTGCTGAAGACGGACGTGCGGGAGCTGGGCAAGGGCCCCGCGCCCCAGGCGGCCACCGCCGTGGAGCTGGACACGCGAGTCCCCATCCTGGTGCGCCTGTCGGACGCGCGGCTGATGACGCTCGTCACCGAGCTGTTCCACCAGAAGGGCCTGCGCGTCGTGACGGACAGCGACAGGCCCGCGCCCATCATCGTCGTGGACACCGGCTCCGCGCTCGACGTGCTCAGCACCGCGGGCCGGCCGGGCTCACGCACCATCCTGGTCAACGTGAGCGGGCCCGACTCGTTGATGGGCCGGCTGTCGAACCTCAGCCCCGCCGCCTTCGTGAAGCACCCCGCCACCGCCGCTTCGGTGCTGCTCGCGGTGGAGAAGCTGCTCACGGCCACGAAGCCCTCTTGAGGGCCCCACCCCTGACGGAGGGCCCCCGCTGACACGTCAACGGGGGAGGCTGACGCGTCCATGGGCGGCTCAGACCGAGGGGCGATTGCCTCCGCGGGCGTGAAAGTGCTTTGCATCCGGGGGCTTACCGGCAGCCCCACTGCTGGCCCGTCCCCTGCACATGCGCACCCGCGAAGCTGGCGCGCCACGGACGTGGACTCTCCGCCGCTTCAGGAACGTCATGGACGCCATTATCGAGCAGTTGAAAACCCTGGCACTCGCAGAGGCCTTCCCCTTCCTGCTCAAGGCAGTCGGGGCCCTGGTGCTGTGGTTCGTGGGTCGCGCCGTCATCAACACCTTCCGGCGAGTGCTGAACATCACCCTGCAGAAGCGTCAGTTCGACGCCACGCTCATCCGGTACATCGAATCGCTGTTCGCAGGCTCCCTCACCATCCTGCTGCTGCTCGGCATCCTGGGGATGATGGGGTTCGAGACCACGTCGTTCGCCGCGCTGCTGGCCGCCGCGGGCATCGCCATCGGCACGGCCTGGTCCGGCCTGCTCTCCAACTTCGCGGCGGGCATCTTCCTGCTCGTGCTGCGTCCGTTCCGCGTGGGAGACGAAATCTCCGCCGCGGGGGCGACAGGCGTGGTGCAGGAGATTGGCCTGTTCGCCACCACCATCGACACGTCCGACAACCTGCGCATCTCCGTCGGCAACAACCGGCTCTTCGGCGACAACATCGTCAACTACAGCCACCACCCCCACCGCAAGCTTGTCGTGAAGGTTCCGATGATGCACGGCGGTGACGTCCGCGGACTGATGCGGGCCCTCGAGGAGCGCGTGGCGCTGGTGCCGGATGTCCAGGCCAAACCCGCGCCCAGCGTCGAGGTGGCGGAGTTCAGCGTGCTGGGTCCCGTGTTGGGCATCGGCGTGTACTGCAAGCAGCCCCAGGCCAGCGCCGTGCAAGCCCGCGTCGCGATGGCCGCCTCGGAGATTCTCATGGCCGCCGGCTATGTCGTTCCGCCGCAGGTCTCCAACGAGGTGCTCGCCAAGGCGAGCTGAGAGACTGCCCCGGAGCACGCCTCCCGGGCCGCTTCACGTCGCTGGTCTCTCCCTGCCCGGGCGAGGCCGGCGCCGAGCGCTGGCCGCGTCCCTCCCAGTCCTCGCGCCGTCACACGAAACACCTCGGGACTCTCTCTGACGGGCGGAGCATCCACCGCCAGGGGAGAGTCACCATGACGGACAAACTCAAACAGAACGCGGGCGGGGCGCGAGGCAGGGGGCGCTCGAAACCCCGCGCGGCGGCACCCGAGCCCACGACTCGCCGGGGCCGCAAGGCGGCGCCTCGCGCGAGGACGGCGGGAAAGACAGGCCGCGCCACGACGAGCGAAACCACGAAGGCGCTCGGCTATGCCTACTGCGCACTGCCGCAAGTCCCGGAGCGGCCACTGCCTCCGGACTTGAACGCGCGCCGACTTCGCCTCATCCGCATGAACGAGCAGAAGTGGGCCAACGGCACGGTCCTCCGCTACTACTTCTTCGACAAGGCCACGGATGGCGAGGAGGTGCGGCTGGCCAACGGCACCACGCGCTTCGTGCCATGGACGACCACGGACACCGAGAAGGACGTCGTGCGCGCGGCCTTCGAGCGGTGGACGCAGGTGGGCCTCGGCCTGAAGTTCCAGGAGGTGGCCTCACGCGACGAGGCCGAGGTGCGCATCGGCTTCATGCGCGACGACGGCGCCTGGTCCTACGTGGGCAGGGACATCCTCGCCCAGGGGCAGGACGAGCGGACGATGAACTTCGGCTGGGACCTCACGGAGCACCCGCGCGAAATCGACACGGCCATCCACGAAATCGGCCACACGCTCGGCTTCCCGCACGAGCACCAGAACCCCCACGCGGGCATCATCTGGGACGAGGAGGCCGTCTACGCCGCGCTGGCCCGGCCCCCCAACAGCTGGAGCCGCGAGACGACGTTCCACAACATCATCCGCAAGCTGGTCGCGAGCTCGGTGGAGGGCTCCACCTGGGACCCGGACTCCGTCATGGAGTACCCCTTCCAGCCCGGGCTCATCAAGGAGCCCATCGAGTACTTCCGCAACGGCCTCACCCCGAAGGGCGGGCTGTCGGACCAGGACAAGGCCTGGGCCCGGACGATGTACCCGCCCCTCACCGAGCAGGACTACACCGCGCTGCAGCCGTTCCAGTCCGTGCGCCTGCAGCTCAAGCCCGGACAGCAGCGCAACTTCACCTTCACGCCCCAGGAGACCCGCACGTACGAGCTGCGCACGTTCGGCGTCTCCGACACCGTCATGGTGCTCTTCGAGAAGAGCGGCACGGGGCTGCGCTTCCTCGCCGGTGACGACGACAGCGGCCTGGGCACCAACGCGGCCCTCAAGCTGAAGCTGTTCCGGGGACGCGAGTACGTGGTCCGCCTGCGGCTCTACTACGAGGAGCGCGCGGGCGAGTCCGCCATCATGCTGTGGTGAGCCCCCTGCCCGCGCTTCCGCGGAAGCGCGCGGAGCCAGCGCTCGCTCCCGTGCTCGAGGTCCACGGGGGCGAGGCGCGCGTCTCCGAGGTCTGCGAGGCGCTCCTGGCCGACGTCTCGGCGGGGCGACTCTCTCCGGACACGCTCTACATCGTCGACCCGGCCCGGCTGGAGTCCTTCCGGCGACTGGGTGACGCCGTCACCTGCGGCACCGTGGAGGGCTTCCAGGTCTGCGTGGCCCAGCGTGAGGGACGCTTGCGCGAAGCCCTCTCCCGCTCCGCGCCCTCCCCCACGGGCACCTCGGTGGACACGCCCCGCTGAGACGCCCCGGCCCGGAAGCTACCGCGCGTTCACCGCGGCATTGCGCGCGTCCCCCGCCGCCCGGTCGAACCGCTCGCCGACGGCCACATAGCCCGGCGCATGGACGAAGGGCGGCAGTTGCTCCTCGGACGTGCGCTCGTGGCGCATGTTGAGGGGGTGCAGGTTTTCGGCCGCGCAGGCCAGCCGGACGGCCCGCCAGGACAGCCCCGCTGCTTCCATGATGCGCAGGTAGTCGTCGAGCTGGAGGTTCTTCGCCGCGTTCTCCAGGATGAGCGGGCGCATCGCCTTCGTCACCGGCTTCACCGGGTACCAGTCCTTGGCGCGGCGCCGGTACTCCCGCAGCCGCTCGTCCCGCAGCGCCACCAGTCGCTCGCGGAACTGGGCTTCCGTATCCAGGAGTCGCGCCAGCGCGGTGCGCCCCATCTCCGCATGGAACACCTCCGTCGTGTCATCCGCCCGGGCCCGCGCCCCGACGAAGTCGACATAGGCCCGGGTGGCCGCGAGCAGCTCCCGCTCCGCGTCCTCCACGGACGGGACGGCCGAGGAGCGCGACTCCGGAACCTCCCTGAAGCACTCGTCGGGATTCTTCGCCTTGCCGTCGGGCCCTGGCCACGGGAAGACGTGCTGGTACCAGACGTCCCGGTCCGGAAACACGAGCACCAGCTCCGGCATCCTGGGGAGCGGAGGCGGAGGCGTGGTGAGGACCCAGTCGGCCGGGTCCAGGGCCTCGACCGAGCGGATGGCGACGAGCCCCCGCGCCTTCATCGAGTCCAACCAGGCATAGAAGGACGGCTCGAAGCCTCCCTCCACCTGGAAACCTCGGAAGGGTTTGTCCGGCGCCCCGCGGAAGACCCCGGCGTACGGGTCCTCGAGCATCAGCGCCCGGAGCTCCAGACCTCCGAGACGGGCGTTGCCGACAATCGCGGCCTGCCAGGCATAGCTCTGGACATGGAGTGACATCCCTCCAGCCTAGCGCGAGTTCACTCCGGAGAGGTGGCGCCCGGGAGGCTGTCTTTGCCCGCAATGACAGTCGCCAGCGGGTGGTCCACCACCCGCTGGCGACTTACGTCTTATACGGGCACCGAGGCGCCCGACGAAAAACTACGGAACCTGCGTCAGCACGTCCGTCGTGGTCAACACAGGCGTGGGGAAGGGAAGAGAACCGCCACAGCCACGGGGACCGCCACGAACCTTGGTCTTGATCTGCATGATGAACTCCTGGTGAAGACTGAGTTGAAGGAACAGATACCGCCGAGGTCAACCGGCAAAGCCAGTCGACGCCAGGAACTACGCCAGCACGTCCGTGCTGAGCACGGGGCCGGGGATCGTACCGCCACCACCGCAACCACGGGGACCGCCACGAACCTTGGTCTTGATCTGCATGGATATTCTCCGGGTGAAACGGGTGGACTGAACGACTACGCCAGCACGTCGGTCAACACGGGGATCGTACCGCCACCACCGCAACCA
>NZ_JABUMS010000001.1:0-580162 GCF_013336705.1 Myxococcus sp. CA051A
CTTCGCCAGTGGACGTGGCCCACTCGGTCTGGACCGCGTCGGCGGGGAGTTCTTCCGTCGTGGCCCATTCGGGCTGCGCAGGGGTGGCTTCGCCAGTGGACGTGGCCCACTCGGTCTGGACCGCGTCGGCGGGGAGTTCCTCCGTCGCGGCCCACTCGGGCTGAGCGGTGGCGGGGGCTGCGTCACTCGTTGCTGCAGACCACTCGGTCTGGACTGCGTCGGCGGGGAGTTCTTCCGTCGCGGCCCACTCGGGCTGCGGAGCGGGAGTGCCGGTTGCGTCCGTGGTGGCCCACTCGGCCTGGACTGCGTCGGCGGGGAGTTCTTCCGTCGCGGCCCACTCAGGCTGAGCGGTGGCGGTGGCTGCGTCGCCGGTGGTGGCGGACCACTCGGTCTGGACCGCGTCGGCGGGGAGTTCCTCCGTCGCGGCCCACTCGGGCTGTGCCTCGGTCGTCGACCACTCCGACTGAGCGGCCTCGGGCGCGAGCTCCGTCGGCGCTGCCCATGCCTGCTCGGCATGGCCTTGCTCGGCCGTGGATGCGGCAGCCCACTCGGATTGGAGCTCGATGCCCTCGGAACTCGCCGGGGCGGAGTCCCCCGTGGACGCGTCGGAGGACACCCACTCGGGTTGCAGCTCGATGGGCGCGCCCTCTTCCGTTGCTCCGACATGCTCCGAAGCGAGGCTCGCGCTGCTCGCCAGGGGCTCCAGGTCACCCGACTGCGTGCCCCATTCGCCCTCGCCGGAAGCGTCGGCCGGAAGGTCCAGTCCTCGCTCATCCGAAGTCGAGAACTGTCCAGGATCGAGGAACTCGCCAGCACTCGCGAGAGGCACGGCCTCCTCGGGATTGCCACTCAGGTCGAATCCATCCTGCGAAGCCGCCGCACTGAGCGACGCCGCTGTCCCCGTGAAGTCGGTCGCCGCGTCGGTGTCGACCTCGATGGTGTCGGCCTGGAGATCGGGCCCGACCTGCACAGCGCGAAGCTCCAGTGAAGGCACCGTGTCCGTGCTGAAGGGCGACTCCACGGCAGACGAGGCTTCCGCCTCCACGCCAAGGTCCCCCACCTCGAAGGTAGGGGGCTCACCCTGAGCCGTCGTCTCCTCGAAGGAGGCGGCGCTCAATCCTTCCTCGGTGCTCACCGGCTCGGCGGAGAGGAAGTCCTCGGACGCTCCTTCGGTGCTCACATCGCCGCCATCGAGCGCAATCTCCTCGACGGCGGGCGAAGTGGCGACGTCGGAGTCTCCCTGTGCGCTCTCTACCGACGGCGAGGCGTCCCAGTTGCTGGAAGTCGCGTCGAGAGACAGCTCCCCGGCATGCGACTCCGGAGCCGTCGCCGCGAACTCCTCCGCCGAAGCGGGCTCGAGCATGTCGGACGCATCGAGCGAAATCTCCGCGCCAGCGGCATCGTGAGCCGCCGCCGTGGAATCCTCGGTGCCAGCCTCCCGCGGCGAGAAGGTGGACTCGCCCACGCCAGGGTCCTCGGACGACTCGTAGGCCGAGTCGCTCAAGATGCCCGTGTCCTGGGCGGCGAAGTCCAGGTCAGCTCCCGCGTCGTGCGCGGCAGCGTCGCTCGCCGAAAGCTCCTCCGTCACATCGCTCGAGTCGAGCGACATGGGTTCGGCGTTCTCCATCGCCCCGACGTCGATGACGTCATTGGCGTCGGCGAGGTCCGTCGCGGACGACTCCATCGGGTCCACGGCCAGGGGCGCGGAGGCCCAGGCTTCGTCGAGGGACGAAGGGGCCTGTTCCTCGGCCAGCATCGGCTCGCTGTCCGCCGTGGCGTCGAGCAGTTCGACCTCCGAGGAGGGAACCTCCACCTCGGACTCGGAGGCGGTGAGCGTCGTTTCCTCGGAAGGCTGTGCCGCGAGGAGCGTGGACGTCGAGGGCTCCTCGGCCGATTCGACCTCCAGGGAGAGGTCGGCGAAGGACGACTCGAGCGAGGTCTCCGGCTCACGTCGCGGAGCGGCCTGCTCCACCTGCGTGTCGAGCTCTCCGAAGTCCTCTTCCGCGGCCAGCTGTGATGCCTCGCTCGGCGCGACGTCCTGGTGGCTCAGCGGCGGCTGTCCGCTCTCGAGGTCGTCGGTGGCGTCCTCGAATGCGTCCGTGGTGGGCACATCCGTTTCCGAGACCTCCAGCACGTCCTCGAACGACGAGGCGTCGGACGTGGCCACGGTCGGCGCGCCAGCAGGGGGCGTGGGACTCGGGGCCATCCACGGGGCCGGCTCACTCAGGGCGGGGATGTCGATGTCGTCCGCGCTGAGGGCCAGGTTCTCCGGCTCCGGGGCGGGAGGCGTGTAGGGGGCCTGGGCCGGCTGCTCGTAGCCCGCGTAGTAGGACTGCTGCGCGGGGTCGGTGGCCTGGGCCTCTTGAGGCTCGGCGGCGGGCCAGCCCTGGGTCGGATCATGCCCCTGCTGCTGCGCGTAGGCCTGATTCGGATCGTAACCCTGCTGCTGCGCGTAGGCCTGGTTCGGGTCGTAGCCCTGCTGTGCGTAACCCTGGTTCGGGTCGTAGCCTTGCTGCTGCGCGTAGGCCTGATTCGGATCGTAACCCTGCTGCGCGTAACCCTGATTCGGGTCGTAGCCCTGCTGCTGCGCATAGGCCTGATTCGGGTCGTAGGCCTGGTTCGGGTCGTAGCCCGGCTGCGCGTAACCCTGATTCGGATCGTAACCCTGGTTCGGGTCGTAGCCCTGGGCGGGGTAGGCGTACCACTGGCCGTCGGCGCCGTAGTAGCCCTGGGGCTGCTGCTCGTAGCCAGCGGGGTAGGCGTACCACTGGCCATCAGCGGCGTAGTAGCCCTGGGGCTGCTGCTCGTAGCCAGCGGGGTAGGCGTACCACTGGCCATCAGCGGCGTAGTAGCCCTGGGGCGCCGCCTCCTGCTGCTGCCAGGTGGAGGCGTCGGACGCGGGGGTGTCCTGGATGCCGAGGAGGCCACGCAGCTCTCCCCAGCGCGCCTCCTCCACGGGAGACAGGCTGCCCAGCTTCCGCTTCTCGTCGAGGAAGCGAAATTCTCTCATTGCTGCACGCGTGTCCGACATCCGTCACCTTGCTGCGGACGGCGGACTGCCCGGTTACCGTCGCAGCGCAAATGGGGGGGCTGCGAGTGTAGGAGACTCCCGGGGAGGGGTAAACCAAATGGACCAAGCTTGCCCGGCCGCTACCTCTGCCGGACGATCTTCTCGATCTCCGAATCGAGGTCTTCCAGGGTCATTCCATAGTGGGTCTTCAGCGCCGCCTCGAAGGGCACCTGCCGCTTGCACACATCCCGGGTGAGGGTCAGCAGGCGGTGGGCGCCCTCCCGGCGCATCAGCTCCTGGACCGCCATTCCGGAGATGGCATACGCCATGGTCGCGCTGGGGGTGTTGATGGGGGAGACCTTCATCATCTGCTTGACGCTGATGAGGGACAGGGCTGGGTCGGCGAGCACCGTCCGCATCTGATCCACCATCTCCAGGTCGGGGCCCGGGACGTCCAGGTACTTCCACTCCACGAACATGGAAAGCCCCTCGTTGTACCAGAGGGGAAGGCGGACCATGTCGCCGTCGCCCCCTCCGCAGATGTCGGCGACCGTGGCATGGACGTACTCGTGGATGATGGTGGCCTTGGTCTCCTTCGTCAGCTCCTTGGCGTTGTTGATGGCGATGGCGTTCTCGAAATACTTCCCAGCCACGACCCTCGCCACGCGCGGACCGAAGGCCGTCGCGAACTCCTGGCCGGTGTAGAGCACGACGGACACGGGGGTCTCGCGTGCCTCGCCCAGGACGCCTCGGGTGAAGTGGTAGGCATCGCTGAGAATCTCGACGATGTGCCCCTCGTAGTCAGCGCGTTGGCCGAAGTCGCGATCATTGTTGAAGTAGCTGATGACGAACCGGCTGTTGGAACGCACCCGCATGCCCCTGGCGTCCACCCCGGACTCGAAGCCGAGCTTGGGCCCCCGGATGCTCATCCCCGGCCGCGTCTCCAGTGACACGACGGAGGCCTCCTCGCCCCCCATCGCGCTCGCGGGACGTGTCTGCCCGGGCTGAGGGGCGGAACTTCCAAGGCGCCGGGAGATGCGCGTGGCCTCGGACCGGGCCGCGTCTTCCTGAAGTGTCTGCTGGCGGGCCTTCTGGAGCAGTCGTTTGGCCTCGGCCGACTCCTTCGCGCGGGGAGGCACCTTCTCGAACGCCGCCTGGGCGCCCACGAAGTCCTGCTCCTCCAGCAGCAGCTTGCCGAGCTCCAGCGGGAAGCTCCCGTCCTTGGGGAAGAGCGTCACGCCCTTCACCAGGGCGGACTCGGCCGCTGCCCGCTGCTCCGTCTTGCGCGCGGCGCTCGCCAGGCAGCGGATGGCCGGCGCGGACTCCTCGTACAGGATGGCGCGCTCTCCCATCGAGTACGCCATCACCGTGTCGTCCTTCATCAGCGCCTGGCAGCCCTTGACCAGCGCGCCGGAGACCGTGGCCCGCTGCTCCGCCGGAACCGCCTTCGCATCCCCTGACGCGAAGGCCAGGTACAGCTCCTCCCAGGACTTCTGTCCGGAGAGTTCTTTCGCCTTCTGGGCGGGCGTTTGCGGCGTGGTGGCGAGCAGGAGCGCGACGAACAGGAAACGCATGTCCCCAGTATGGCCGAGCCCCGCCGCGTGCGCGCAAGACCCCAGCTACTTGCGGGCCACCTGCCAGCCCAGCTCCTCCAGGGCTTGCTCCAGCTCGCGGATGTGGGCCGGGCCCGTCGTCTCCAGCGTCACCTCCACCATGGCCTCGCCCAGCCCCGCCTTCGAGAAGGCGCGCTCGTGGTGGAGGTCCACCACGTTGGCCCTCAGGTCGGCGATGCGCGAGGTCAGCCGCGCGAGCATCCCAGGCCTGTCCGGCAGCCGCACCTCGAGCTGGACCAGGCGTCCGGCCTTCACCAGTCCGCGCTCGATGATGCGGCTGATGACGTTCATGTCGATGTTGCCGCCGCTCAGGATGATGGCGGTGCGCTTGCCCTTGGCCTGGGGGACGCGGCCATTGAGCACCGCCGCCACGCCCACCGCGCCCGCGCCCTCCACCACGCTCTTCTCCTGCTCCAGCAGCGTGAGGATGGCGGCGGCGATCTCCTCCTCGTCCACCGACACCACCGCGTCCACGTACTTGCGCACCATGGGGAAGGTGAGCTCCCCCACCTTCTTCACGGCGATGCCATCCGCGATGGTGGTCCCCGCGGCGGGCAGCTCCACCAGCTTCCCGGCTTCAATCGACGCCTTCATGCTGTCGATGGTGGACGTCTGCACGCCCACGATAATGATGCCCGGCTTGCTCTCCTTCAGCGCGCACGCCACGCCGGAGATGAGCCCGCCTCCGCCAATGGGCACCAGCACCACCTCCACGTCCGGCCACTGCTCCAGGAGCTCCAGCCCCAGCGTCCCCTGGCCCGCGATGACATGCGCGTCATTGAACGGGTGCACGAAGACGAGCCCTTCCTCCTGCTGGATTCGCAGCGCCTCCGCGTAGGCCTCGTCGTAGTTGGAGCCCTTGAGCACCACGCGCGCGCCGTACTCATCCCGCGTGCGCGACACCTTGATGAGCGGCGTGCGCTCCGGCATGACGATGGTGGCCTTCACCCCCAACCGACGCGCGTGGTAGGCGACCCCCTGCGCGTGGTTGCCGGCCGACGCGGCGATGACCCCGCGCTTTCGCTCCTCCGGCGTCAGCGTCAGCAGCTTGTTGAGCGCGCCGCGCTCCTTGAAGGCGCCCGTGCGCTGGAGGTTCTCCAGCTTGAAGTACACCGCCGCGCACTCCGTCCGCTCGGTGAAGTAGTCCGAGGCGGGGCAGGGCGTGGGGCGGATGGCGTCGCGCAGACGCTCCCGCGCGGCGAGGATGTCCTGGAGGGTGACCATGAGCGTGCGCGTGTAGCGGAAGCGCGCCCCGGGCGGAAGGGACAGTCGGCACCGGAGTGCCCGCCCTCCCGGGTTGCCGCGATGCGGCAGGCTCGCCCGGCGGGAGGACGGACGAGCACGCCCGCGCGCGTCAGATGCCGCGCAGCACGGTGGCCTTGCCCACTCGGCCGATGGCGAGGATGTAGGCCGCCGTCCGCATGGAGACCTTTCGCGAGCGGGCAATCTGCGCCACGCGCTCGTAGGCCTCCTTCATCGTCTTCTCCAGCTCCGCGTTGACGCGGTCCTCTTCCCAGGACAGGTGCTGGAGGTTCTGCACCCACTCGAAGTAGCTCACCGTGACGCCACCGGAGCTGGCGAGCACGTCCGGCACCACGAAGATGCCGCGCTTCTCGAAGATTTCGTCCGCTTCCGGCTGGGTGGGGCCGTTGGCGCCCTCGATGATGAGGCGCGCGCGCACCGCGTTCGCGTTGTCGCGGGTGAGCACGTGGCCGAGCGCCGCGGGGATGAGGACCTCGCAGTCCGCCCCGAGCACGTCCTCGTTGCTACACGCCGTGCCGCCACCGAAGCCCGTCACCGTGCCGGTGCGCTTGACGTGCTCGAAGAGGGAGGGGACGTCCAGGCCCTGCGGGTTGCGCACGCCGCCCAGCACGTCCGACACGGCGACCACCACTCCGCCGTCTTCCCACAACAGCTGCGCGGTGTGGCTGCCCACGTTGCCGAAGCCCTGAATCGCGAAGCGCGTGCCCTTCACCGGCAGGCCCAGGTCCCTGAGGATTTCGCGGCACACGTACAACAGGCCGCGCCCGGTGGCCGCCTCGCGGCCCTTGGAGCCGTAGAGCTCCAGCGGCTTGCCCGTGACGACGGCGGGCGAGTGGCCGTGGTAGCGCGAGTACTGGTCCATGATCCACGCCATCACCTGGGGGTTGGTGTTGACGTCGGGGGCGGGGATGTCACGCGTGGGGCCGATGACGTCCTGAATCTGGTCGACGAACTTGCGCGTCAGCCGCTCCAGCTCCTTGAGGCTCAGCTGGGAGGGGTCGCAGGCGATGCCGCCCTTGGCGCCGCCGTAGGGCACATTCACGACGGCCGTCTTCCACGTCATCAGCGACGCGAGCGACGCGGACTCGTCCTGGTCCAGGCCGGGGTGGTAGCGCAGGCCACCCTTCATGGGGCCCCGGCTGTTGTCGTGCTGAATCCGGTAGCCCAGGAAGGTGCGAATCTCGCCGGAGTCCATCTCGATGGAGACCTGGACCTTCACCTCGCGCAGCGGCGTGGCGAGCAGCGTTTCGATGGGGGTGCCCACGTCCATGATCCGCGCGGCCTTGCGGAAGAAGTAGTTGGTACCCTCGACGGCGCTCATGTTTCGCAGTGCTCCTGGTGGCTGCGGTGGGTCCAACCGGTCCCGCCCCGCGCGAAAGACCTTAACAGAAGGGGTGCGCTACCATAGGAAACTGCCATGTCTCCCGGCCCTCCGGATGCTTCCGCGGTGAACGGACACCTGCAGGGCCTGGCCCGGCGGATTCGCGCGCTGCGAGAGCGACGCGGCCTCACCCAGGAAGACTTCGCCGCCCGGTGTGGCATCTCCGTGTCCTTCGCGTCACTGCTGGAGCGCGGAGAACGAGGCCCCAGCTACGAGACGCTCCTTCAGGTGGCCGTCGCGCTGGAGCTGCCCTTGTGGGAGCTGCTCCGGCTGGATGACGTGGACGACGCGGGAGCCCACCGGCTGGAGGGCTTCGCCCGGGCCCGTCGGCTGTCGCGACAGGACGTGGACCGGCTGCTGGAAGTGGCGGAGGTGATGTTCAGCGCGGGCCCCATGCCGTCGCGGCCCACCGGGCCCGAGCCCGCGCGCTGCGAGGAGCCCGAGTGCGAGCGGCCCGTGCTGGCCCGAGGCCTGTGCACCGCCCACTACCACCGGGCCCGACGCAGGAAGGCCGCGGAGCAGGAAGGCGCCTGACCCGAGAGGGGCGCATCCCCGAGTCATCTCGGAAGCGCCCAGGCCAGCAAGACGCCTGCTCCGAGTCCTGGCTCGCGGCGGCCCCGGGAAGCACGTGCCTCCCGGGGAACGCACCGGATTACTTCTTGCGAGCGCGCTCGACCTTCAGCGTGCGCTCACCGTGCTGCTTGCCGTGCGTGGTCTCGAACCCGGCGGCGTCCTCATCCGCGACGAAGACGTACGCGTAGGTCGGGCGCAGGTCCATCCGCGCGACCTTGCCGGCCGGAGCGCCCGCGGCCTCGAGCGCGGCGGTGACGCCCGCCTCATCCAGCCCGTCCTGCCTGCCCAGGCCCACCCACAGGCGCACCTGGCCCGGCAGGTCCGGCAGCGCCTCGTGACGCGGACGACGCTCCTCGCGCGAGCCGCGCGGGCGGTGCCGCTCCAGCTTCAGCGGCTTGTCGCCATGCAGCTTGCCGTTGAGCGCCTCGAAGGCCGGAGCGTCCGCCTCGGCCACGTAGGCGTAGCCGTAGGTGGGGCGCAGCAGCGCCTTGAGCACCTTGCCGGCGGGCGCGCCCGCGGCCTCCAGCGCGGCGGGCAGCTTCGCCTCGTCCATGCCGTCATCCATGCCCAGGTTGGTCCACAGCTTCACCTCGCCAGGGCCCGCGTCCGGAGACGGGGGCGGACGGGTGCCGGGCTCGCGCTCGGTGCGCGGCTTGCTCTTCTCCACGCGCAGCGTCTTGGTGCCGTGCTGCTTGCCGTTGAGCGTCTCGAACCCCGGGGAGTCGTCCTCCGCGACGAAGACGTACGCGAAGGTGGGGCGCAGCTCCGCGCGCACCATCTTCCCCAGCGGCGCGCCGGCGTCTTCCAGGGCCGTGGCGATGCTGCCCGGCCCCAGGCCGTCCGCCGTTCCCAGGTTGACCCACAGCTTCACCTCGCCAGGGCCGGCCTCCAGCGCCGCGGCGCCTCGGCTCGCGCCCGGGTCTCTCTCCCGACGGGGCTCGTCACGACGCGGACGGCGCTCGCGGTCCGGGTGCTCCGGGCGGGCCATGGGCTTCTCCGCCCGCTCACGCCGGTCCTCTCGCTCGCGACGCTCCCCGCCGCGCTCGCGCTTGTCGTCGCGCCCGCCGCGTCCACGGCCCTCGCTCCGGCTCTCGCTCTTGCGCTCGGGCGCGGGCTCGCGGCGCTCGGTCTCCTGGGCCTGCTGGGCCTTCTCCATGCGCATGCGGCTGAAGAAGTACTTGAGCAGGAAGGCGACCAGGTCGTCCGCGTTCGGCTTGTTCTTCAGTTGCGCGGCCAGGGGCAGGAAGCCCTCGAAGATGGAGGAGCCGGAGGCCTCCTGGATTTCGCGCACGTGGCGCTCCGTCCACAGACGCATCGCCTCTTCGGGCGCGGGCATCTCCTGCTTCTCGAACTTGATGCCGTACTTCTTCTCCAGCACGGTGTACGTCGCCAGCTCGCGCCCGGAGAAGAGGTTGATGGCGGTGCCCTTGTTGCCGATGCGGCCGGTGCGGCCGACGCGGTGCAGGTACACGGCCGGGTCCTCGGGCAGCGAGTAGTTGATGACGTACTCGAGGCCGGAGATGTCGATGCCGCGCGCCGCGATGTCCGTGGCGACCATGAAGGCCACCTCGCCGCGCTTCACCTTGCCCATCACCCGCTCGCGCTCCTTCTGCGGCAGGTCTCCGTTGAGCAGCTCCGCGTCGAAGCCGTTGCGGTTGAGCACCGCGGTCACCAGCGCCGTGTCATCCCGCGTGTTGCAGAAGATGATGGCGTTGGGCGGCTCCTCCTTCTCCAGGATGTAGATGAGGTTGCGCGGCTTGGGGAAGGCGTCCGACACGTCGTAACGGACGTGGTGGATGTGCTCCACCGTGAAGACGTCGCCGGACAACAGCAGCGTCTCCGCGTTCGTCGTGTACCGGGCGATGAGGTTCTGGATGTCCGTGGGGACGGTGGCGCTGAAGAGCAGCACCTGACGCGCCTTCGGAAGACGGTCGAGGATGCGGGTGACCTCCTCGTAGAAGCCCTGGTTGAGCATCTCGTCGGCTTCGTCCAGCACCGCGTGGTCGCAACCGTCCAGCTTCAGGTTGCCCCGGTTGATGTGGTCGAACACCCGGCCGGGCGTGCCGACGATGATGGGCGTGCCCTCCTCGAACGCGTCCTCCTGCTGCTTCATGGAGGCGCCGCCGTAGATGGCCGCCACCTTCACGCCCTTGTTCTTGCCCAGGGACCGCAGCTCGTCCGCCACCTGCATCGCCAACTCGCGCGTGGGGCAGAGGATGAGGGCGCGCACGCGCTTCTCGTCCGCGGGAATCTTCTCCAGCAACGGCAGGCCGAACGCGGCCGTCTTACCGGTGCCAGTCTTGCTGCGGACAATCAGGTCCTTGCCCTCCATCACCGGCCGGAACGCCCGGGCCTGGACAGGGGTGGGATGGGTGTAGCCGCGCTCCGCCAGCGCGCGGCGGAGGGGCTCTGACAGGTTCATTTCGTCGAAGCCGATGTCCGCGATGTATTCGGCGGGACGGGTCGGGGCTTCTTCGGTGGCCGGGCTGCCCGGCGCGGTGGGCTCTTGGATGTCGCTCATCAAGCAGGGGCATAGCTCCTGCATTACCCTCTGGCAACAATCGCGGCACTTTGGGGTATGGAGCGCCCATGGCGAGTGGAGGGAAAAGAACCAAAGGAACGACTTCCCGGCCCCGAGCGAAGCGGGCGGCGGGCAGCGCGCCCGCCCAGGCGGAGGTCGTCGAGGCGGAGGTGGAGGAGCCAGGGGCCCAGA
This sequence comes from Myxococcus sp. CA051A, assembly GCF_013336705.1. NCBI lineage: Bacteria > Pseudomonadati > Myxococcota > Myxococcia > Myxococcales > Myxococcaceae > Myxococcus > Myxococcus sp. CA051A. The sequence continues at coordinate 10,554 of NZ_JABUMS010000001.1, forward strand.
CAGCGTCGGACCCGGATTCCTTGGAGCCGGACGTGGCCGAGCTGGTTGACGCGGAGCCCGAGGTGGAGGTGGTCAGGCCCGTGCCCTCCCGGGCCCTCGTCAAGTCGAGCGAATCAGCGCTCTCCAACCGGGACCCCCTCCAGGCCTACATGACGGAGGTGCAGCGCCACCCCCTGCTGACGCGCGAGGAGGAGCTGGAGCTGTCGCGCCACTACCGCGACACGGGCGATGTGCGCACCGCCTACCGGCTGGTGGCCTCCAACCTGCGGCTCGTGGTGAAGCTGGCCCACGAGTACCACCGCAACCCGCTTTCCCTGTTGGACCTGGTCCAGGAGGGGAACATCGGGTTGATGCAGGCGGTGAAGAAGTACGACCCGGAGCGGGGCGTGAAGCTGAGCAGCTACGCGGCCTGGTGGATTCGGGCGTACATCCTTCGCTACATCATGGACAACTGGAAGATGGTGAAGCTGGGGACGACGGAGGCCCAGCGGAAGCTCTTCTTCAAGCTGCGCCAGGAGCAGGACAAGCTCGTCGCCCAGGGCTTCGAGGCCAGCCCCAAGCTGTTGGCGGAGCGGCTCAACGTCACCGAGCAGGACGTGGTGGAGATGGACCAGCGGCTCGGCCACGACGAGCTTTCCATCGACGCGCCGCTGGGCGGGGACGACGAGGGCTCCCGAGGCACCCGCGCGGACCGCTACCTGCCGTCGGGCGCCATCCCCGCCGACGAGCGACTGGGCGCCGAGCAGCTCAAGGCCCTCTTCCGCGAGAAGCTCGCCGAGTTCTCCCGCACGCTGGAGGGCAAGGAGCGCTTCATCTTCGAGAACCGCCTCACCTCCGATGAGCCGCTGACGCTCCAGGACATCGGCGACAAGTACGGCGTCAGCCGGGAGCGCGCGCGGCAGATAGAGGCGGCGCTCATCCAGCGGATGCGCGAGTTCATGCGTGAACACATCCCCGACTTCGACCTGGTGGCGTCGCCCAAGGCTTGAGGGGGCGGGAGCGCGCGGCGAGGGCGGGGAGCGCTATGCTGCCCGCTGTCGTCACCGCTTCCTCCTGGGGGTTCTCCATGGGCCGCATCTTCCGCGCCTCGGGCGTGTGTCTCGTCGTCGCCGCGTTGCTGACGCTTGTGGGTTGTGCTGGCTCGCTTCGGCAGAACTACCTGCGCGACAAGGCGGCGGACCATGTCTACCGACGGCCGCTGCCGGACTTCTGGCCCGACGTGAAGGCGCTGCTCAAGGAGCAGGGCTACTCGTGGAAGGAGATGCCGGGCCGCTTCGTGCTGGAGACGGAGTGGCGCGACTCCGGAGGCGGCACCCTGGGGCCCACCTCCTCCTCGCGCTTCCTCGTCGAGGGCCTCACGCTCAATTCCGGGGGCGCCATCCTCCGGGTGATGCGGGGCAACCGGGTGGCCCAGAACATTGGCGTGGGCAACGTGGACCAGCGAATCGCCACCGGCGGCTCGCAGCGCGCCCAGGAGGAGCAGGCCCAGGCCCGCCTCGACTCCACCACCAGCGGCGTGCTGCCCACCCAGCAGAACTACGCGCGCGACTTGGAGCTGGAGCTGATGTTGCTCCAGCGAATCGACCCGGCGTCGGCCGCGAAGCTGGAGGCGGACGCGGTGAGCGCCCACCCCTGAGCCTCGCGGCGGCGCGGCGTCACTTCTTCCAGGGCCGGGAGATGACGCAGGCGTTGATGCCGCCCACGCCCATGGACAGCTTGCCCGCGCAGCCAGCGGGCGCCGCGACGGCCTCGTCGAACACGAAGCGGCCGTGGACGCGGGAAATCTGCTGGTTGAGTTCCTTGGGCTTCAGCGGCGTGGGGAACACCTGCCCGCGCCCGTAGCCCAGGTACTGCGCCGTCAGCTCCCAGCCGCCGCCCGCGGACATGCCGTGGCCGAACGTGCCCTTGCGCGCGGTGATGAGCACCGACTCGGGCAGCACGTCCCGCAGGTTCTGCACCTCCAGGTAGTCACCCGGGGTGGCGGTGGCGTGCAAGTCCCAGCTCCCCACGTCGTCGGCCGAGCAGCCCGCGGCGGCCAGCGCCTCGCGGATGGCCAGGGTGGGGCCTTCCTTGGACGGGGTGATGATGTGGTCCGCGTCCGCGGTGACGCCCACGGAGACGGGCTCCATGCCCAGCGGCTTGAAGCCCTTGGACGTGAAGTAGTCGTAGTCGCCCAGCACCCAGACCACCGCGCCTCCCGCGATGTGCGTGCCGCGCAGCGCGGTGAGGGGCTTGGAGATGGCGGCGTCGGCGGAGATGACGCGGGCGTTGTAGAAGCCGCCCACGACGAGCGGGTTGGGCGCCGCGTCCGTCATGCCCATGACCACGGCCTTCGCCTCGCCCAGCTGGAGCGAGTTCATGGCCAGCTTCAGGCCATAGCCGAAGGACGAGCACGCGGCGACGGGAGCGAACGTCATGCCGGTGATTTGACCCAGCATCGAAATCTGCGAGGCGGGCGTGTTGTGGATGTTCCACAGCACGTTGGAGGAGACGGCGTTCCAGGGCGGCTCCGGCGCGCTCCACTTCTTCTGCAGCCGGGCGTTGCGGGTGCGCTTCTCCTTGATGACGGCAAGCTTCGCGGACTCCACGTCGGCGCCGTCCGGCACGCCGATGGCCTCGATGTCGCGCAGCTCCGCCAGGTACTCGCGCAGCTCCGTGGACTGGGCTGTCCAGAAGTGCCACCACGCGTCCTCGGCCTCGTCGCGGATGCCTTCTTCCACCGACGACGGCTCCGGCGGCAGGCCCGCCAAAGGCTCGCGCGTCTCCAGCCACTTGCGCATCACCGCGTTGCGCTCCGGCGCGGACCAGAAGCGGTCCCACCGGCGCTGGGCGCGGTACAAGTCCAACGAGATGGACTGGATGGTGGGCAGGTCGCCCAGACCCGTGCCCACGTAGACGTGCGCGCGGGGCCCCAGGGCCTGCAGCTCCTGCTCCAGGCCGGGGTTCTGCGACAGCGACTGGATGAACGCGCCAATGGCGAACTGCGTCGGCTGCCCCATCTTCCGCTCCAGCTGCGAGAAGCGGTTGGCCGGGAAGCGCTCGTCAATCCAGGGCTTGTAGTCGGCCAGCTCGAACTCCGGCGTGCCGACGAGGAAGTTGTCCGGCCCGAAGCCGTTGAAAGGGGACAGCCAGCTTTCGGAGGACGTGAGGTTCCTCTCGAACGCCTCGATGTTCCTGGACCGGGGGGCGACGACGCCCCAGCCGAAGATGCCAACTCTGCGCACGGTGTGACTTTCCTTGGCCGCTACTCAGGGGGCGAGCGGCTCGATCTTCAGATTGTCGAAGTGGACCCGGCTCTTCCAGCCGGAGAAGCCGAAGTACTGATTGCGCGTCCCTTCCAGGGGCGAGGGGTCCTGGAGGGTGAGGAACGGCTGCCCGTCCAGCTCCCAGGAGAGGGTGCCTGCGCGTCGGGTCAGCTTGAAGTGGTGGCGCTTGCCGGGCACCACGGAGGCCCCGTCGCGCGTCACCCGGTCTGGCGTGTGCTCGCTGCGTCGGGCGATGGCCGACTGCGTGTTGCGCCAGCCGCCGAAGATGAACACGTAGCCCGTCGCCGTGTACTGCAGGCGCAGGTCTCCGGCGTAGAAGGAGCGACCGTCACCCCACGCCTCGATCTTGATGTCGCCGTCCGGGCTGTCCGTCCACGCGTCGAACTCAATCGTCGCGTCGCGGGGGATGGGCCGCTTGAGCCACACGGGGCGGTTGTGGACCATCTCCACCACCAGCGCGCCGTCCACCAGCTTCGTGGCGGAGGGGTTGGTGACGTTCCACGCGTCTCCCAGCGTGTCGCGGTTGAAGTCGTCCGCGTACGGGCCCGGAGGAATCACCGGCGCGGGGGGCGCGACGCGGGCGGGCATCCGGTCCGGCGAGTCCACGCGCAGGTTGTCGTAGAAAATCTGCGACTCGAAGCCGGAAAGGCCCAGCCGGTCATGGCCCTTGCCCTTGAGGGGACGCGGGTCGTCGAACTCCAGGAAGGCTTCTCCGTCGATGCTCCAGCGGATGAGCGTGCCTCGGCGCTCGATGCGCCAGTGGTACGTGCGGCCGGCCTGCACCGGCGTGCCGCGCGCTTCCACGCGGACGCGGGTGTCGTCCTTGAACACGGAGGCGATGTCCGCGGCGTCCGTCTTCGCGCCGTCGTCCGCCTTGTCACCCTGGGCTCCGGCCTTGCGCGCCGCGCGGCGCTTGAGCGCGTCGATGTTGGGCGCGCCCATGTCCAGCCGGGCCAGCACGGACATCGAGTTGTTGAACCCGCCCTGCACCAGGACGTACCCGGAGCTGGGGTCCACGCCGTTGCCGAAGACCTCCACCCGGATGTCACCCTCGGGCAACTCCGAGCGCACGGCGAACTCGATGGCCACGTCGTCCGGCAGCGGCGCCTGGAGCCACAGCGGGTTGTTCTTCACGCCCGGTGCCAGGAGCTCGCCCTGAATCACCCGCCAGTAGCCACCCACGGAGAAGAAGTCCCGCTTCACCACGCCCGGGTCCGCGAAGTCCTGGGTGTAGGGCACTGTCGCCGTCACGTCCGCGTCTCCGCGGAACAGGGCGTAGTGGATGAGGGGGAACTGGATGACGAGGACCAGCGCGGCGAGCACGGCCCAGCCCCGGCGCGACATCCCTTCCGGCTTCACCCACGCGGTGCTCGCGGTGGGCTCCTGCCGGGGGGCGGGCTCCGAGGGGGACTCCTGCTTCTTCTCCGACTCCTTGCGCCTGACCTGGCCCATCAATCCTTCGGGGGTTTTCCGGGGGGAAAGGCGGCGGAATGTACGCGCCACGACGCTGGAGGTAAAGCGCGGCCGGCGCCCGTCGGAGGTCGGCTACTTGACCCCCCAACGTTTCTCGAGCGCCCGCTGCTCCGCCTGCCGCAGCTTGGCGCGCTCCTTTTCCCCGCGTTGTTTGTCGGCTTCTTCAGGGGAGGGGCGCATGGCGAGCTGGTACACGGCGCCCGCCACGGCGAACAGGCCGGCGGCGACGATGACGCCCCAGGGCCTGCTGGCCACGGCGGCCACCAGCCCGCCGAACTGGTGCAGCGCCGCCAGCGCGCCGATGACGAGCACCCAGCCGCCCACCGCGGAGGCCACCAGGGCGCTGACCACCCGGTGCAGCAGCGCGCCGACGAGCCCGCCGATGATGAACCCCGGCGCGAAGCCGAGCAGGAAGTCCTGCGGCCCGGCGATCTGCCCGGCCAACAGGCCCAGCGGCACGCCCAGGCCCACGAAGGTGATGGCGGGCGGGAAGAGGAAGCCCAGCGCCAGGAGCACGGCCGCGACGATGGAGGGCGCCCGCGGGTCCAGATCCGGCAGGCCCAGCTTCGCGGTGACGGCGCCCGTCCACACCAGCCCCAGGAGCGCGCCGATGGGCCCGGCCAGCACCCGGAACACCCGGGGGCCTCCGCCCACCAGCAGCAGCGTCACCCCGGCGACACAGCAGACGATGCCCGCCCACATGGGGAGCAGGCGGTAGATGCCGACCCAGCCCGACGGGTTGAGCTCCTGATAGGCCTTGAGGGCCTGGAGGAGGCCTTCCATGGCTCCAACTCCTTGCATTGCGGCGCACCCGACGTTTGCCCCCAGGGGGCACGAGGGCGCCGACGATGTAGCTTAAGCGTAGCGGGTCAAGGCCAATAGCAGCAGGACGACGAAGACGGCGGCGGCGAGCAGGGCGAAGCCAAAGAGGGCCTTGGGGGTGGAGGTGCGGCGCAGCAGTTCCTCCGCCTCGGCCCGGTCCTCGGGGGTGGGACTGCCCGCCAGCAGACGCTCGGCCTCGCGTCGCGCGCCGGCGACGTCGCCTGCCTCCTTGCGAGCCCAGGCCGCCCGGACCTCGGGAGAGCCGGGCTGCTCGGGCGTCTGTCCGCCTTTTGCCATGGGCCCGCTCTATACCGGGGAATGCGAGTACCCGTCGACGGTATATAGATGCGCTCTATGTCCGTGCGGCGTCTGACCCGTCGAAACCTCCTGCTCGGCTCCGCCGCGCTCGCTCCGTTGCTGGCGGGGCGTGCGCACGCGTTCGGCGAGAAGAACCGCTTCATCCCCGCGGTGGCGAAACACGGCGGCCGTTGGGATGCGCGGCTGTCCGGCCTGCGGCGAATCGCGTGGGAACTCCAGCGCCGCACGTCCGTGGAGGTGGTGCCGGACGCGCGCCCCTTCGCGCTGAGCAGTCCGGACCTCTTCGAGTACCCCTTCCTCTACTTCGGCGGTGACGGGGCCTTCCCTCCGCTCAACGAGGCGGAGGTCTCCAACCTGCGGCGCTACCTGACGTACGGCGGCTTCATGCTGGCGGACGCCAACGACGGCAGCGACGGGGACGGGTTCGACGCCAGCTTCCGTCGGGAGATGGCTCGGGTGCTGCCGCAGAACCCGCTCGCGGAGGTGCCCTCGGGACACGTGGTGTTCAAGTCCTTCTTCCTGCTGGACGCGGCGCCGGGCCGGCTGCTCAACAAGCCGCAGATGATGGCGGCCAGCCTGGGCAAGCGCGCGGCGGTGCTCTACTCGCAGAACGACGTGGCCGGGGCGTGGAGCCGCAACGAGTCCGGGGACTACGAGTTCGACGTGAGCCCCGGCGGCGAGCCGCAGCGGGAGCTGGCGGTGCGGCTGGGCATCAACGTCTGCATGTACGCCCTCTGCCTGGACTACAAGGACGACGCCGTCCACCTGCAGCTCATCCTCAACAAGCGGCGCTGAAACACCGGCCCTACGCCAAGAGCCTGGATGAATTCCCCCACCTTCAACGCCTGGAAGCTCGTCAGCCTCTCTCCCCTGCCTTCGTGGGCGCTGGTGTTCCTCGCGCTCGGGTTGCTCCTGGGAGTCGCGCTGGCCGCCTGGGGCGTGCGCCGCGAGCCCTCGCGTGGACGTCGCGTCCTCTTGTGGGCGCTGCGCGTGGGCGCGGGCGTGGCCGCGCTCTTCTTCCTGCTGGAGCCCGGCATCCGGCACTTGCAGGTGGCGCGGATGAAGAACCGCGTCGCGGTGCTGGTGGACCGCTCCGCGTCCATGGGTTTCCCCTCGGAGCCCGGAGGCCCCACGCGCGCCGCGGAGGTGGCCACCTTCCTGGAGAAGGCCTCGCCGGCGCTCGCGGGACTCCAGGACCGCTTCACGGTGGAGATGTACGGGTTCGACCCGGAGCTGGCGCCGGTGACGCCCGCGTCGCTGGCCAAGGAGCCGCCTCGCGCGGGAACCACGGACCTGCTGGCCGCGCTGCGTGCGGCGGCGGGCGCGGGGCAGGGCGCGCGCAAGCTGTCCGGCGTGCTGCTGTTCAGCGACGGCGCGGACAACACGGAGTTGAAGTCGGGCGTGGTGGGCCGGGCTCGCGCGGCGCTGGCGGACCTGGGCGTGCCGGTCTCCACCTTCACCGTGGGCCAGGAGGCGCTGAAGGACCTGTCGATTGAAGGCCTGAAGGTGGATGACTTCGCCTTCGTGCGCAACTCGCTCACCGTGGAGGCGGAGATTCACGGCCGCGGCTTCCGGGGCCGGGAGATTCCCATTGTCCTCAGCCAGGAGGGCAAGACGGTGGCGACCAAGACGGTGCGCCTGGAGACCAACGACGACGTGAAGCCGGTGTCCTTCACCTTCACGCCGGACCAGACGGGGCGCTTCGTCTACACGGTGACGGTGCCCACCTTCCCGGACGAGGCGGTGACGGAGAACAACAGCCGCTCCTTCACGCTGAAGGTCATCCGGGACCGCGTGCGCGTGCTGCTGGTGGTGGGCCGGCCGTCCTGGGATGAGCGCTACCTGCGCGGCCTGTTGAAGCAGGACGCCAACGTGGACCTCATCTCGTTCTACATCCTGCGCACGCTGTCGGATGACCCGGGCGTGGCGAACGAGCGCGAGCTGTCCCTCATCCCGTTCCCCATGGAGGAGATTTTCGACACGAAGCTGGACACCTTCGACGTCGTCATCTTCCAGAACTTCGGGCACGCGGACCCGACGCTCTCCATCGCCGAGTACGAGCGCAACCTGGAGCGCTACATCCACAACGGCGGCGCCTTCGTGATGATTGGCGGCGACAGCGTGCTGGGCGAGGGCCGCGCCACCATGCCCACGCTGATGGAAGCCTTGCCCGTGGCCGCCGCGGGCCCCGCCAACGTGGAGCCCTTCACCGCGCGACTGACGCCGGAGGGCCTGCGCCACCCGGTGACGGCCATTGGCACGGGTGCGTCCAGCACCGAGGCCGCGTGGGGAGAGCTGCCGCCGATTCCGGGCGCCAACCTGACGTATGCGCGCCCTGGCGCCACCGTGTTGCTGGAGCATCCGCATCTCACCGCGAATGGGAAGAACGCGCCGCTCGTCGCCGTCTGGGACTATGGCCGGGGCCGGGCGCTCGTCATGGCCACGGATGCGTCGTGGTATTGGGCCTTCGCCGCGCACCGGGATGGCTCGCCCAGCCGCGCGTATGACCGCTTCTGGGGCAACGCGCTGCGGTGGCTGGTGAGGGACCCGGACCTGACGACGCTGAAGGTGACAGCGGACCCGCCGTCGGTGGAGCCGGGGCGTCCGGTGGCCGTGGTGGTGCAGGCGCGCAGCTCCGACTACCAGCCCGCGCAGGACGCGCAGGTGCGCGTGGAGCTGTTCTCGGTGGCGACGCAGAAGCCGGTGGCGGTGCAGACGGGCGCCACGGGGCCGGACGGCGTGGTGCGGCTGGAGTTCGCGCCGCCGGAGCCGGGGCCGTACAAGCTGCTCGCGACGGCGAAGAAGGGCGAGACGGACCTGGGCAAGGGCGAGGACGCGGTGGCGGTGCGCGCCGTGGGGCCGGAGCTGTCGGACGCCTCCGTGCGGCCGGAGTTGATGGAGCAGATCGCCAAGGTGACGGGCGGCAAGGCGTACAAGCTGCCGCAGGACGGGCTGCCGGACATGCCGCTGTTGGACCCTCCCGTGGTGGAGGTGGGGCGCGCGAAGGACCAGCCGCTGTGGGACCGCTGGTACTACCTCGTCGCGCTCATCGGGCTGCTCGGCGCGGAGTGGTTCGCGCGGCGCCGCTTCGGTTACGTCTAGGGGGCGCTGGGGCGCGTCCACGAGGTGGGGTAGACAGGGGCTTTCCGACCCGCACCCCATCTCGGAGTCCTCGTGCGTCACGTCCTCGCGCTCCTGCTCGTCTTCCTTCCGCTGTCCCCGACGTTCGCCCAGTCGCTGCCCCCGGACCTGGACGCCACGATTCAGAAGGCGATGAAGACCTTCGACGTGCCGGGCGTGGCCCTGGCCGTGGTGAAGGACGGCAAGGTGGTGCTGTCCAAGGGCTATGGCGTGCGCAGGCTGGGTGACGCTGCGCCGGTGACGGCGGACACGCTGTTCGGCATCGCCTCCAACAGCAAGGCCTTCACGGCGGCGGCGCTGGCGATGCTCGTCGACGAAGGCAAGCTCCAGTGGGACGACCGCGTCGTCGACCACCTGCCGTCGTTCCAGATGTTCGACCCGTACGTCACCCGCGAGCTGACGGTGCGGGATTTGCTCGTCCACCGCAGCGGGCTGGGGCTCGGCGCGGGAGACCTGCTGTACTTCCCGCAGTCCACCTTCACGGAGGACGAGATTGTCTCCAAGCTGCGGCACATCCGCCCGGCGACGAGTTTTCGCAGCCGCTACAACTACGACAACATCCTCTACCTCGTGGCCGGCAAGGTCATCGAGAAGGTGAGCGGCCGGCACTGGCGGGACTTCGTGCGCGAGCGCATCTTCACGCCGGTGGGCATGCGCGACAGCAGCACGCTGTCGAAGGCGCTGCGCGTGGGCAGCAACGTCGCGACGCCGCACGCGAAGGCGGATGGCGTGCTCAAGACCATCCCCGCCATGGGCTTCGACAACAACGCGCCCGCGGCGGCCATCAACTCCAGCGTGAACGACTTGTCGAAGTGGATGCTGACGCAGCTGGCCCGGGGTGTGATTCCCGGCACCGAGGGCAAGAAGCGGCTGTTCAGCGAGGGCCAGTCCCGCGAGATGTGGGCCGCGCAGACGGTGATGACCGTCACCGAGCCCTCCAAGCCCCTGGCGGCGCTGCGCGCGAACTTCGCCGCGTATGGACTGGGTTGGTCGCTGCGGGACTACCGGGGCTACAAGCTGGTGGGCCACGGCGGCGCGCTGCCGGGCTACTACTCGCGGGTGATGCTGGTGCCGGAGCTGGGGCTGGGCATCGCCGTGCTGACGAACCAGGAGGAGCGCGGCACGATTGAGGTCCCGGTGTGGACGGTGCTGGATGCGTTCATGGGCGCGCCCGCGACGGACTGGGTCGCCGCGTTCAAGGCGGATGACGACGCGAAGAAGGCGAAGGCGGAGGGACAGGTCGCCAGCCTGAAGGAGGGCAGGAAGCCCGAGAGCAAGCCGTCGCTGCCGCTCGAGGCCTACGCCGGGAAGTTCCGCGACGCGTGGTACGGCGACGTGACGCTGACGCGCGAGGCGCAGAAGCTGGTGCTGCGCTTCAGCAGGACGCCCGGCCTCGTCGGCGAGCTGGAGCACTGGCAATACGACACCTTCGTCGCGCGCTGGAAGGACCGCTCGCTCAACGCCGATGCCTTCGTGTCCTTCTCGCTGAAGCCGGATGGCACGGTGGGCGAGATGCGGATGCAGCCTGTCTCGCCGCTCACCGACTTCAGCTTCGACTTCCAGGACCTGCTCTTCACGCCCGTGAAGGAGGCCCCGAGCGCCGTCGCGCTGCCGGTGCACTGAGGTCGGGAGCCGCCCGCCTGGCCGAGATGCCAGGCGGGGCCTCCTCGCGGACGACGCGTTACGGCTGCTGCTTCTCCACCACGCCGCACGCGATGCGGCCGCCGGCGTCACCGGTCGGGTCCGTCTGGTAGTCGTCTTCCTTGGTGTGGACGACGACCGCGGAGCCGTCCTTGTCGAACAGCGACTTCACGGTGAGCCCGTTCTGGGAGAACGTGTCGAACTGCACCTTGCCGTCCTGGCCCACGTGGAGGTTGGGCAGGTCGCCCACGTGCTTGCCCTTCGGCGACATCATCCCGTGCGCCTTCTTCGTCGGGTTGAAGTGGCCGCCCGCCGTCTTGAAGTCCGGCGCCTCGCACTTGCCCGTCTCGTGGATGTGGAAGGCATGCTGACCCGGAGGCAGGTCATGCAGCGTGCCCTTGATGACCACGCCCTGCTTGGTTTGCTCGAAGGTGACCTCACCCACGTCCTTGCCCTGCGCGTCCTTCACCGGCGCCTTCGCCGTCTCACCCGGCGGAATCACCTTCTTCGCGGGTGCGGGAGCGGGAGTCTCCTGCGCGGGCGCGGCGGGCGGCGGGGCCGCGGGGGCCTGGGCCAGCACGGGAGCAGCGGCGGTGAGAACGGTGGCGGTGAGCAGCGCGCGAATCTTCATGAAGTAGGTCCTTCCTTCAGAGGGGAAATCAGCTCGGCGAAGGTGGACACTAGCGGTTGTTTCCGCACCCCGCTGGGAAACCGTGCGGGCGGGCAGACGCCCCGCCACACACAGGCTCACTCCTGGCCCGGAGGCGGCACCAGCAACGGCACCGGCACCACGCGCGACGCCCCGAAGGCTGGAGCCCAGACGCGCTGCACGTCGGGTCCATTGAGGAAGCGCACGATGGCCTGGAAGGCGGGCAGGGGACCGCCCAACGTCTCCGCCCACTCCAGCCCCCTGGGCGACAGGTTGGGCACCAGGGGACCCAGCTCCTCCGCGGACGTGGAGGAGCGGGTGACGCGCAGCCCCTCGTCCCTCAGTCGCTTGGGGACATACAGGGGCGCGAACCGCGCGTGCCGGTGGTCATGGACGCAGCCCTCTTCCTCCAGCAGCGCGGCGGACAGGGGCAGCTCGCGCACGTTGAAGAGGAGCTTCACCGCGCCCACGTGAGGGTCATACGGGCCGCGCAGCCGGTGGTCTCCCCGGGGAATCAGGCGCCGGTCCAGGTAGCAGAACGCGCGAGTCTCCGGTGGCAGCGTGCCCCGGTGCCGGGCCCCTCCGTACCGGTAGAAGGGCCGCAGGTGCTTCGCGTCCACCTCCAGCGGCGTGCCCACCTTGAGCGCGCGCAGCTTCGGCAGCAGCTCCTCCGACAGCCCATGCACCCGCGCGAACTCCGGCAACTCCTCCAGGGGCGACGCGGCGAAGGCGCGGATGCGCGCCAACAGGCGCTCCGGGTCCGCGTCCACCAGCAGCTCGTCGAAGCGCGTCTTCACCCCGGGCAGGCTCACCGGCACCAACGTGGTGAGGGCCTCGCCTTCCGCGCTCCACCGTGCATCCAAGGCGCTGGCCTCCGGCGTGGTAGGTGCCAGGCGCCACTCGGGCGCCTCCGGCGTGAAGTGCTGCCATTCGCCACGGCGCTCGAAGCGCGGCGGGTCCACGTGGCCCGGAAGCGAGGACCACACGGTGATGCACGTGCGCACCTGCGTGCCGGCGAAGGCGCCAGGGCCCAGGTCCACCACCTCGCGCAGCGTGAGCATGCGCAGCAGCGACTGGCGCAGCGGCGCGTAGAGGAAGGCGTCCAGCAAGCTCGCCGGGGTGATGAAGGCGAGCACGCCGGGCCGCGTGGAGAGCCGGTGCGCGGCGACCAGGAGGAAGAAGGCGAAGTCGTCCCGCAGGCTGGTGCCCGGTGGGAGCGCCAGCGGGAGCAGGGCGCGCAGCTTCGCGTAGGCGCTCGGGTCCTTCAGGACGGGCGAGGTGCCGTTGTAGGGCGGGTTGCCCACCCACAGCTCGCGATGCTCCGGAGGCGTCGTCGCGAGCATGGGCTCCATCCCACCTCGCAGCGTGTCGCCTTCGCGCACGTCGGCTTCCGGGACCCGGGCCTGACAGAGTCTGGCCACGGCGGGGTCCAACTCCAGCCCGCACAGCCGTGCTCCAGGCCAGAGCTTCGAGGCCGCCGACAAGAAGGCTCCTGCCCCACAGGCGGGGTCCACCACCGTGAGGGGTCCAGCTCCCAGGTGCGCCATCGCGAGCGATAGCGTGCGTTCCACCAGGGGCGCGGGCGTGAAGAACGCCCCCACCGCCTTGCGGTCCAGCCCGGGGAACTGGTGGACGAGCTTTTCTTCGTCGACGTCCAGCATCCTGTTCGCGGCGCGTGGCATCGAGGACTCATCCTAGCCAGCACTGACGCGGAGGGTGATCCATCCAAAGCTTTGCAAACGCACTCAAAGCCCACGATGTGATGTCCCAATCAATTCACATGCCCGGAAGTCTGAGATTCGCGGCCCCGCAATGCGTGACGCAAGCCCGCACCGCCCTCGCGGCGGGTTGTGCGCAAGTCGCCAGCCTACCCAGGTTGCCTCGACATTCCGCGAAACGCGCCCATTCCCACCAGCATCGCCCCGACGAAGAGCAGCACCGTCGTGCCTCCCACCGGGAGCGACACGAGGGCGGGGCCAGGGCAATAGCCTGACAAGCCCCACCCGATGCCAAAGAGCGCCGAGCCCGCGACGAGGCGGCCGTCCACGTCGGCTTGCGGCGGAGCAGGGAAGCGGTCCGCGAGCACGGGCCGCGCCCGTCGGAGGATGAGCCGGCGGAGCAGCGCGTAGGTGCCCAGCGCACCGGCCATGACGAAGGCGAGGCTCGGATTCCAGCTTCCCGCCACATCGAGGAAACCCACCACCTTCGCCGGGTCCGTCATTCCGCCCAGCCCCAGCCCCAGCGCGAAGAGCAGCCCCGCCACTCCCGCCATGAGCGCGGCCTTCACGAAACACCTCCCAGTACATGTCGGGAGATGAAGACGGCGATGGCGCCCGTCGCCATGAACGTCAGGGTGGCCACGAGTGAGCGCTTGGAGCCTCGGGCGAGGCCACAGACGCCGTGGCCGCTGGTGCAACCGCCGCCCAGCTGGGTGCCGAAGCCCACCAGGAGCCCGGCGACGAGCGTCGCGCCCACGCTGGTGAGGACCGGGGGACCGAGCGACTCCGGGCGGAAGGTCGCCAGCAGCACGCCCCCCACCGCGAGCCCGCCGAGGAAGGACGCGCGCCAGCCCCGGTCGGCCGGCGCGGCGGACAGGAGTCCTCCGGTGATTCCGCTGATGCCCGCGATGCGGCCGTTGAAGAGCAGGAGGAGGGCCGCGCTGAGTCCGATGAGGACGCCCCCCAGGAGGGGAAGGAGGACCGTATTCATGGTGAGTGCACCTGACGAGAAGAGAGAAGTCCGAGGAGCGAGGGTGACACGCCGCGTCCTGTCGGTGAGAGTCGCGTGGGCGGAAAAAGGATTCAGGGCCCGGTGTTGTTCGTGTCGGATGCGGTGGGCCACGCTCGCGGCGCGCGAGGGCCCGGCCGCTCATCACCCCTGGACAAGAGGGAGCAGGCGCGTGGCTGTTTCGAGCAGGGCAACGAAGCGCATCCGGAGCGACGCGACGCTCGTCGCGGCGGCGCGCGAGGGAGACCGTGAGGCGCTGGAGGCGCTGCTCGCCCGGTACGCCTCGCCGGTGTACCGCTTCGGGCTGCGGCTGTGCGGCTCCGAGGAGGAGGCCCGCGACGTGCTTCAAGAGACGCTGATGACCGCCTTTCGCGGCCTCCATGCGTTCCGGGAGCAGGCGCGCCTGTCCACGTGGCTCTACCAGGTGGCCCGCTCCCACTGCTCGCGGGAGCGGCGGCGGGAGGCGCGGGGCGGGGAGCGACTTCCCTTCGACGCCGAGGCCGTGAGGGCCGTGCCCTCCCTGGAGCGTGCTCCCGACGAGGTGGCCCACGCGCGGAAGATGGGGGCGATGCTCCGGGACGCGCTCGCGGCACTGTCCGCGTCGGACCGTGAGGCGCTGCTCCTCCGGGACGTGGAGGGCCTGTCGGCCGAGGAGGCCGCGCGGCTGACGGGCATCGACGTGCGCGCCCACAAGAGCCGGCTTCACCGCGCGCGCATGCGGCTGCGGGAGCGACTGGCGCGAGGGGACGGGGACTCCTGAAGAGGGGCGGGACCCAGGCTCCTTGGAGGCCCAGGCCCCACCCCCGCCCTCCTCCCCAGGAGCAATGACGGAGGAGGGCTACTCGGTGGCGTTACGCCTTGCTGGGCGTGGGGGGCGGTGTCGCCTTGGAGGTCGCCGCGGCCACCTTCGCCGCGACGGGCACGGGGGGCTGGACCGCGCCCATGTGCATCCGGTGCTTCACCTCCGCGAAGCGCTCGCTGGACTCGCGCTCCGGGAACAACAGCGACACGAGGACTCCCACGACGAAAGCCAACGGCATGGTGATGATGCCTGGGTTCTTCAGCGGAAACAGCGCGCTCGTGTTCTTCAGCAGGTCCACTTGTACGGTGGGCGACAGGAAGATGAGCAGCACCGCGCTGAACGAGCCCGTCAGCATGCTGGCCACCGCTCCATACGTGGTGAACTTCTTCCACGCCATGGACAGGAGCAGTGCGGGGAAGTTGGCGCTCGCGGCGATGGCGAACGCCAGGCCCACCATGAAGGCCACGTTCTGCCCCTTGAAGGCCACGCCCAGCACCACGGCCAGCACGCCGAGGAAGAGGCTGGCGAGCCGCGCCACCTTGAGTTGTTCGTGCTCGGGCGCCTCGCCCTTGCGCACCACGCTGGACCACAAGTCATGGGACAGCGCCGCCGCGCCGGACAGCGTCAGGCCGGCCACCACCGCGAGGATGGTGGCGAAGGCCACCGCGGAGATGAAGCCCAGAAAGCCCGTGCCGCCGACGACTTCCGCCAGCATGGGCGCCGCCATGTTGCCGCCCTTGTCCACGCTGGTAATCGCCTGCCGGCCCACCAGCACCGACGCACCGAAGCCGAGGATGAACGTCACCAGGTAGAAGTAGCCGATGAGGCCCGTGGCGTAGAACACGCTGCTGCGCGCCGCCTTCGCGTTGGGCACCGTGTAGAAGCGCATCAGGATGTGCGGCAGGCCCGCCGTGCCGAACATCAGCGCCAGCCCCAGTGAAATCGTCTCCAGCGGGTTGCTCACCAGCGCGCCCGGCGCCAGCGTCTGCGCGCCGTACTGCGTGGCCGCCTCGTTGAAGAGCGCCAGCGGGTTGAAGCCGAACTTGTACAGCACCGCTCCGGCCAGCGCGGACGCGCCCGCGAGCAGCAGCACGGCCTTCACGATTTGCACCCACGTGGTGGCAATCATTCCGCCGAACAGCACGTAGAGAATCATCACCGCGCCGACGATGACGACGGCGACCTCGTAGGACAGGCCGAAGAGCAGGTGGATGAGGTTGCCGGCGCCCACCATCTGCGCAATCAGATAGAAGCTCACCACGGTGAGCGTGCCCAGCGCGGCGGCCAGTCGCACCGGCGTCTGCTTGAGGCGGTACGCCACCACGTCCGCGAAGGTGTACTTGCCCAGGTTGCGCAGCGGCTCGGCGATGAGGAACGTCACCACCGGCCAGCCCACCAGCCAGCCCACCGAGTAGATGAGCCCGTCGAAGCCGGACATGGCGACGAGGCCGGCGATGCCCAGGAAGCTGGCGGCGCTCATGTAGTCGCCCGCGAGGGCGAAGCCGTTCTGCAGGGCGCTCACCCCGCCGCCGGCCGCGAAGAACTCCGAGGTCGTCTTCGTCTTGCGCGCCGCCCAGTACGTGATTCCCAGGGTGACACCGACGAAGAGGAGGAAGAAGAAGATGGCCGTGCTGTTGGGCTGGCCCAGCTGCGTGCCCGGTGTCGATGTGGGGTTCATTCGAGGCTCGCTCTCAGCGACGCAGTTGGCTCAGGGCTCGGTCGTACTTGCCGTTCGCCCAGATCATGTAGATGCCCGTCAGCGCCCAGGCGGTGACGATGACGACAGCGCCCAGGAGGATTCCCACCGACAGGCCGGGGGCTATCTGATGGCCCATCAGCGGCTTGTTGAAGGCCACCAGCAGGATGAAGCCGAAGTACGCCACCAACGTGGCCACCGTCAGGACGGCGGCCACCCGCCAGCGCGACGCGGCGAGTGCTTCCAGGGCGTCTTCTTGGGATTTCGAGGACATTTCTTGCCTCCAGTGTGACGTCGGAAGACCGAGGGGGAATCAGGGCTTCGCCCGCACGGGCGCGCCCTTGGTGAGCAGTTCATCCAGCACGGCGGGGTCGGCCAGGGTGCTGGCGTCACCCAGGTTCTCCGTCTCGCCGGACGCAATCTTGCGCAGCATGCGGCGCAGAATCTTGCCGGAGCGCGTCTTGGGCAGGCCATTGACCACGACCACACGGTCCGGCGTGGCGATGGGGCCGATGACGTGGCGCACCTGCTCCTTGAGCGCGCCCACCATCTGCTCCGTGGACGTCTCCAGCCAGTCCGGCTTCACCGTGACGAAGGCGCACACGCCCGTGCCCTTGATGTCATGAGGGAAACCCACCACGGCGGCCTCGGCCACGGCTTCATGCGCGACGAGCGCGCTCTCCACCTCCGCGGTGCCCAGGCGGTGACCGGAGACGTTGAGGACGTCATCCACGCGGCCCGTAATCCAGTAGTAGCCGTCCTCGTCGCGGCGGCAGCCATCGCCGGTGAAGTACAGGTTGGGGAAGCGCGAGTAGTACGTCTCCACGAAGCGCTGGTGGTGGCCGTACAGCGTGCGCGCCTGTCCGGGCCAGGAGCGCGCCAGACACAGGTTGCCGCTGACGCCGTTGCCCTCGATGACTCGGCCCTCGTCGTCGAGCAGCACCGGCTCCACGCCGAAGAAGGGCAGGGTGGCGGAGCCCGGCTTGCACGGCGTCGCGCCCGGCAGCGGGGAGATGAGGATGCCGCCCGTCTCCGTCTGCCACCACGTGTCGATGATGGGGTTGCGTCCCTCGCCCACCACGTCATGGTACCAGCGCCAGACCTCCGGGTTGATGGGCTCGCCCACGCTGCCCAACAGGCGCAGCGACTTGCGCGAGGACTTCTTCACCCACGCGTCGCCCTCCCGGATGAGCGCGCGCAACGCGGTGGGCGCGGTGTAGATGACGGTGGCCTTCACGTCGTCCACCACCTGCCACAGCCGGCCCGCGTCGGGGTACGTCGGCGTGGACTCGAACAGGACGGTGGTGGTGCCGTTGATGAGCGGGCCGTAGAGCAGGTAGCTGTGGCCCGTCACCCAGCCCAGGTCCGCCGTACAGAAATGCACGTCGTCCGGCCGCGCATCGAAGACGTAGTGGTGCGTGGTCGCCGCATACACGAGATAGCCGCCCGTGGTGTGCAGCACGCCCTTGGGCTTCCCGGTGGAGCCGGAGGTGTAGAGGATGAAGAGCGGGTCCTCCGCGTCCATCCACTCGGCGGGACAGACGCCGCGGTGGCGCGCCATCTCCACGTCCAGCCAGAAGTCGCGCTCCTCGGACATGGGCACTTCGCGCGACGTGCGCCGCACCACGAGCACGGACGTCACCTGGGTGAGGCCCTCGACCGCTTCGTCCGCGATGGCCTTGGTGGGAACGGCCTTGGGCCCGCGTGGACCCTCGTTCGCGGTGACGAGCACCCTGGCGCCGCAGTCGAGGATGCGCTCGCGCAGCGACTCCGAGGAGAAGCCCGCGAACACCACCGAGTGCACCGCGCCGAGCCGCGCGCACGCGAGCATGGTGTACGCCAGCTCCGGAATCATCGGCAGGTAGATGCAGACGCGGTCGCCCTTGCGGACGCCGTGGGCCTTGAGCACGTTGGCCACGCGGCCGACGTGGTGCTGGAGCTCCCGGAAGGTGATGGTCTGGTATTCGCCCGGCTCGTTTTTCGCCCAGATGATGGCGGCCTTGCCGGGGCGCTCCCTCGCGTGGCGGTCCACGCAGTTGTAGGCGGCATTGAGCTTGCCGCCGCTGAACCAGGAGAAGTCCACCTGCTCCGCGTCCACCTCGCGGATGGCCTCCGGGGGATGGAACCAGGTGAGCCGCTGGGCCTGCTCACCCCAGAAGGCGTCGGGCTCATTCAGGCTCTTTTGATAGAGGTCGCGGTAGTCCTCCAGCGTCTTCACGTGGGCGTGACGGGAGAAGTGCTCCTTGGGCGAGACGAACGAATCCTTCGCGGCAGTCATCGGAGGTGACCTCGGGGAGAGCAGGGGCGTCAGTAGAAGAACTGGAGCTGCGCGGTGCCTGTGATGCCGGTGTCCGCCTCGGAGATGTCGCCCAGGCGGGAGATGGCGACCTCCGTCTTCAGGTTGAAGGTGTGCTTCTGGAACCAGAGGTTGAAGCCGGGCCTCAGGACGAATGCGTCCTGCGCCACGACGCGCGAGTTGAAGTACTCGACGGACACCAGCGGCTCCACGTGGCCGATGCGATAGCCGAGCTCGGACAGGAAGCCCGTGCCGCTCTGCGGGCTGTCCATCCCCTGGCGGTAGGTGTACACGCCCGTCTGGAATACGAGCTCCTGGTCATTGCCCATGGGCCAGTCCAGGAACACGTCCGCAGAGAAGGCCACCGAGTCGTGCACGCCGCTGGCCGTCGCGACGGCGGAGGGCTGATAGTCCGCGCCCGCGCCCACGGAGAGGTGGGGCTTCTCGGTGAAGTAGATGCCCTGGAAGAAGAGGTCCTCCTCGCGGGTGAGGAAGTTCCACCGCACCATCGCCACGCCTCGGGGGATGTCATCCGGGTTGATGGCGGGCGCGTCCTCCCGGACGGTGCCCTCCGCGCCGTTGAGGATGGCGGCTCGGAAGCCGAGCGGACCCACGAAGCCGCGCAGCTGCACGCCCATGTCGCGCCAGATTTTTCCGACGCCCGGCGTGAAGCGGATGAGGTTGGAGTGGAAGTCGACGGTGTTGAGCGCGATGGCGCCCTGGAGGTTGTGGCGCGACAGCGGGGCGATGAGGAACCCCACGTCCACCCAGAGCTTGTCGACGAACTCGTAGGAGGCGAAGGCATCCTGGACGAAGAAGTCGACGTTGTAGTTGCCGTCCTTGCCGAAGTTGGGCTGGTCCGTCTCCATGAAGAACGACAGCCGCTTCGTGACGTTGCCGAAGACGAGCAGCCGCACGCGGCGCAGGAAGAAGTCGGTGCCCACGTGCCCGACGGGCGCCCCGTCCTTGATGAACTGGGCCTGGGGCTGCAGCAACAGGTTGATGTTGAGGTTCGCCTCGTCGTTGATGGTGATCTTCCCGGCGACCGCGGAGCCCAGGGGCAGCAGGGCGACCGCGAGCGTCAGCAGCAGCGGCAACGGACGCGTGGGGGGGAGGGGCATGCCCGTCGCCCAGAGCAACACTCCGGCCAATTGCCGCCACGCGAAGATTCAAGACCTTGCAGGTTGGCTCGCCGCGTCAGGATGTTACGGAAGGTGACGTGGGCGTTACCTCGGTAACGATTCGTGCAATGCGTCGTAACGAAGCGCGCGCGACGGAAGACGTTGGCCGGTGACAACGCGCCTGCCCTGAGGGCGGTGCGTCAGGCGCGAGTGCGCGGGAGGCCGAGTTTCTGGCGCTTTTCCCACAGCGCCTTGCGGCTGATGCCCAACCGCTTCGCCAGCTCCGTCTCGCCCATGTGCTCCTGGTGCTCGAGCACGAAGCGTCGGAAGTACTCCTCCATGGAGCCGCCCGCCTCCTCGGCTTCTGGCTCGACGGGCGCGGGTGCGTCGGTGGTGTGGGGACGCGGCTCGCCGCCGGGGAGCTCCAGCGCGAGCAGGTCGGGGGTGATGACGGGGCTGTCCGCGAGGATGACCGCGCGCTCCAGGGCGTTCTCCAGCTCGCGCACGTTGCCGGGCCAGGGATGGACGGTCAGCGCCAGCAGGGCTTCCGGTGACAGCGTGGCGGGAGCGCGGCCGAGCTTCCGGCAGGCCTTCTCCAGCAGGTACTTCGCCAGCACGGGCAGGTCCTCGCCGCGCTCGCGCAGGGGCGGAGTGCGGATCTCCACCACGCGCAGCCGGAAGTAGAGGTCCTGCCGGAAGACGCCCTCTTGCACGCGACGCGGCAAGTCCCGGTGCGTGGCGGCGACGATGCGCACGTCCACCTTGCGAGGCCGCGTGGAGCCCACGCGCCGCACCTCGCCGTCCTGGAGCATGCGCAGGAGGCGGGCCTGCGCGGCCGCGGGCAGTTCGCCCACTTCGTCCAGGAAGAGGGTGCCGCCGTGCGAGGCTTCCACGAGCCCCGCGTGCGCGGTGAGCGCGCCGGTGAAGGCGCCCTTCTCGTGGCCGAACAGCTCGCTCTCCAGCAGGCCCTCTGGAATCGCCGCGCAGTTCACCGACACCAGCGGGCCGTCCGCGCGAGGGCTCTGCGCATGGAGAGCGCGGGCCACCAGCTCCTTGCCCGTGCCGGACTCGCCGAGCACCAGCACGGTGGCGGGGGAGGGCGCGACCTTGCGGATGCGCTCGAACACGTCGCGCATCGCGGGGCTGCTCCCCACCATTCCGCTCACGGGATAGGCCTGCTCCACCTCGCGCTTGAGCGCGGCGTTCTGTCGGGTGAGCTTCCCCTCGCGCAGCACGCGCTCGACCTGGAGCAGCAGCTCGTCGTGGTCGAAGGGCTTGGCGATGTAGTCCACGGCGCCCAGCTTCATCGCGTCCACGGCGGACTTCACCGTGGCGTAGCTCGTCATGATGAGCACGGGGACGCCCGGGCATCGAGCGATGACGTCCGTGCCCGGCGCGCCCGGCAAGCGCAGGTCCGACAGCACCAGGTCGAATGAGTCGAGCGCGTAGTCGCTCGCGGCTTCCTGCACCGCGCCCGCTTCCGACACGTCGTGTCCCGCGCGCACGAGCAACCGCCGCAGCTCCGTGCGGATGATGGGCTCGTCCTCGATGACCAGGATGCGACTCATGCGGTGGCTCCCGGACCTGGACGCGAGCTCGACTCCACGCCGCGCGCGTCGGGCAGGCTCACCGTCACGGTAGTCCCTCCACCCGTCCGACTGTCCACCTGAATGGTGCCGCCGTGCTCCCGGACGATGCCCGCCACCAGCGCGAGCCCAAGGCCCGTGCCCTCGCCTGGCTGCTTCGTGGTGAAGAACGGCTCGAAGACCCGCTGAGAGAGCTCCGAGGGGATGCCGTGCCCCCGGTCCAGCACGCGCAGATGGATGCGCCCGTTCGCGGACTCCGCTTCCAGCTCCACGCTCGCGCCTTCAGGGGACGCGTCCACGGCGTTGGTCAGGAGGTTCACGAGCACCTGCTCCAGGCGCTGCGAGTCGCCTTGGACGACGAGTCCCTCGGGGCTGTGGTGCTCGAAGCGCACGCCGCGAGACTTCGTCGACGCGCGCGCCAGTCGAGCGAGCTGCACGGCCTCGGTCAGCAAGGGGCCGACCTCCACGCGCGCGAACGGGCGAGCCTCCCCGCCCACCGTACCCGCGTGGCTGAAGCCCACCAGCGCGCGCACAATCGCGTCGATGCGGCGGCACTGCTGGAGGATGAGGAGGGTGCGTTCCTTCACCGCGTCCGCGTCATCCAGCTCGTACTTGAGGTTCTGCGTCAGGCTGGCGATGGCCGTCAGTGGATTGCCAATCTCGTGCGCCACGCCCGCCGCCACGCGCCCCAGTGAGGCCAACCGGTCCTGGTGCGCCAGTCGAGCATCCACGGCCTTGCGGGCCGTGAGGTCCTCCACGAGCAGCGCCATTCCCTCCGAGGCGCTGCCACCTTCCTCGTCGGGCGTGAGCCGTGAGCGGTGGAGGCGCAGCGTTCGCTCACCGTCGCCCACCGTGACGCGCGTCTCGGTGTCCGCTTCGGCGCCGGTCGCGAAGCCGGACAACAGCGGACCCCAGGGAGAGGGCAGGGCGGCCAGGGGATGACCGCGCGCCGCGTGCTCCTCCACGCCAGACAGTCGCTCCAGCGCCGCGTTCCAGATGACCACTTCTCCATCCGGGCCCACCGCGCACACGCCGAGCGGCAGGTCTTCCAGGATGCGCCGCAGATAGCGCCGTACGGCCTCCACCGCGTGTACCGGGCCCTGCATGCCCCGGGCATCGCGCAGGCGTTCCTCCACGAAGCGAAGTTGCTCGGCCAGGGCCGCGCGTGTGCCGGGACCCAGTCGGAGCGCTTCCTCCACCGTCAGCCGCGCCAGCACAGGGCCGAGGAGTCCGGACAGGTTTCGCTCCACGCCGTCGCGCAGGCGGCGAAGCTCCGCGGGGCGACGCTCGTCGGGGGACATTCCCAGGCCGGCCAGCGCGCGGTCGACCTCGGCTGATGCGGCCTCGGCGCCGAGCAGGGGCGCGAGTCGCTCGCGGAACTCCCGGGGCGAACCTGCCTCCACTCCGCCGGAGACGAGTCCCGGGGCTTCACGCGTACACGCTCGCGCGGCCTCGGCTTCCGATTCGGACTGTCGCGTGGCCAGCGACACGGCGACGAAGGCCAGCGTGTTGAGGGTCAGTGAAGCGAAGGTGGAGAAGCCCCAGGGTTCGTCGCCAGGGAAGCCCAGCAGCACCGCCACGCGGTGGGTCCATGCGACCACGCCTGGCGAGGCCCACAGCGGCACCACCAGCGTGAGCAGCCACATCGTGGCCCCAGCGCCCAGGCCCGTGAGCAGGCCCGCGCGAGTGGCCCGCTTCCAGAAGAGCAGGCCGAGCACTCCCGGGGCGAACTGCGCCACGGCCACGAAGGATACGAGCCCCAGGTCCACGAGCCCGAGGCCGCGAGTGTCCAGCAGCCGGTAGAAGCCGTAGCCCGCGAGGATGATGAGCGCGATGAGCAGGCGGCGTGCCCACAGGAGCCAGCCGTACAGGTGGGGTTGTCCGCGCGCGTACCCCAGGGGCAGCACCAGGTGCGTGAGGCACATGGGGGCGAGGGCCAGCGTGGTGACGATGACCATGGCGCTGGACGCGGACACGCCGCCCAGGAAGGCCACCAGCGCCAGCCCCGTGGCACCGCGAGCACCACGGGCACCGCCAGGTTCATCACCAGCAAGACGAGTGGGAAGGCCCACGTCGCGGTGGACAGGGCGTCGCGCTCGGGGGCCTCGGTGAAGGCGACGTGGTAGCTGCGCGGAGTGAGGAAGGCGGCCGCGCAGGAGAGCACCAACAGCGGAGCCCAGGACGCTTCACGGGCGGGACGGCGCAGTTGCTCCACCGCCTCCGGGTTTGCCTCCAGCCACTTCCACAGTCCGTCCACGCCGCCGAAGACGGACGACACGGCCCAGGCACCCACTGCCACGAGGGCCACCACCTTCACGGCGGACTCGAAGGCGATGGCCAGCATCAGTCCTTCGTGTCGCTCGCGCGGGGTGAGGTGTCGCGCGCCGAAGAGGACGGAGAAGACGATGAGCACCGCGCAGAAGCCCATGCCGACGAGCGTGGGCGAGGCCGAGGGACTCAGCACCTTCGCGGACTCAACGACAGCGCGCACCTGGAGCGCGAGGTAGGGGAGGCTGCCGGCCAGCATGAAGAGCGTCACCGCGGTGCCGGTGCTCTGGCCCGGGTAGCGGAAGGCGAGCAGGTCCGCCAGCGAGGTGAGCTGGAGTTCACGCGTGAGGCGCAGAAGCGGGCGCCACAGCACGGGCACGAGCAGGCAAGCCAGCGTGACGCCCAGGTAGATGCCCAGGTAGCGGAAACCGTGTCGGGCCGCGTAGCCCACGCTGCCGAAGTAGGACCACGACGTCGCGTAGACGCCGAGCGCGAGCGCGTAGACGAGCGGGTGCTGGGTGATGCGCGAGGAGATGAGGCCACGCTCGGCCGCGTAGGCGACGAGGAACAGCACCAGCAGATAGGCAACGGATGCGGCGACGAGCGAGCCCAGCTCAAGCGTCATGGCCACCGCTCCGGTAGGCGGCCCAGGCTCCGAGGGCGATGACGCCCAGCCACACGATGAAGGGCATGTACCCGGGTGCGTCCTCCGCCAACCACAGACGCCGCAGCGGCGAGCCAAAGAGCAGCACAGCGATGGTGAAGACGAGCAGCGACGGCATCGCGGGCGCGTCCTGCTCCGGGGGGCGCTTCATGGTGGTGAGGATAGCAGCGGGGCGACGGCTGGGTGACAATGCGGTGAAGTGCTGTCCCCATGCCGGGGGGAACTGTAGATGGCCGCGGTTGAAACCGTCGCGTGGGTGAAGCCACCCGAGCCGATCCGCGGCCTCGACCACCTCGTCCGCGCGAGCTTCAGGGGGCGCGAAGAGCTGCACGCAGCGACGGGGAGACGGTTTCCACGAGCCACTCCCGGTCAGTTCTCCCGAGCGCTGCGGACCAGATGAATGGTGGGAAGCTCCGCGAGCAGATGGTCGATGCAGGTCCGTACCGCCGCCGTCAGCGACCGATGGGCGCGGTAGAGCAGATAGACACCGGCAGCCTCCCCTTCCCAGTCTTCTAGGACTCGAGCCATGTGCCTCTTGTTCACATCCTGGGCGCACAGCGACTCGGGGAGCATCGCGATGCCGACACCCGCGAGCACCGCGCGATAGGCAGCGGAGAACTCGCTCACGTAGAGGCGCGGCGCGAAGGTGAAACGTCGCTTCGTGCGACCTTGGGCGAGCGTCCACGTTGCGTGGCCGTCCGTGGCGCGCGTCGTGATGCAGTCGTGAGAGGCGAGCTCCTCGACTCCGCGAGGCGTGCCGTGCGCCTTCAGGTAATGCGGGCTCGCGAACAGCAACTTCCTGGTCATCGGGCGGACCTCGCGCGCAACGAAGTCGTCGGTGTCTTTCAATTTTTCCGTCGCGATCGCGATGTCGAAGCCGCTGTCGGGGTCGGGGCGACGTCCGTCGATCTCCAGGTCGATCGACACCCCCGGGTGCCTGGCGAGGTACAGGTAGACCACGTTGGCGACGGCGGGGCCGAAGGCGCTCGGCGCGGCGATGCGAACGCGGCCGCGAGGTTCATCCTGGAGCTCGCGAACCTGCCCGGTGCCTTGCGCGAGGTCGTCCATCGCGCGTTCGGCATGGTCGAAGTACTTACGCCCCGCGTCCGTCAGGCGCAGCGTCCTCGTCGTGCGCTCCAGGAGCCGCAGGCCGAGCGCCGACTCGAGCCGGGCGATGCGGCGGCTCACCGTCGAGACGGGAACCCCGCGCTCACGAGCAGCGGCGGAGAAGCTCCGCCGTTGCACCACGCGCACGAGCAGCGCGACGTCGTTGAGGTCCACGTCTATTTTTGCATTCATGATAAGAGTCCGTTTCCGAGGAGCATACTAGTGCGTGCCCGTTCCGTCCGGTATCTCGTTGCGCATGACATGGTCGACCGAACAGACGCGCTGGCTCATGAAGGTGCTTCAGCCAGAACAAACCGTGGCATCGCTTCCCGGGGCCGCGGCGCTCACCGAGCCGATGCGTGCGGCCCTGCTCGGCCTCGCTCCTGACGCCTACTCCGCCGAGCTTGGGCGCCTGCGGGCAGGCGCGAAGGAGGCCGCGCGCGAGCTGCTCGCGGATCCCGCGGTGGGCGCGATGGTGGACCGCCTTCCCTTGCGGCCCGGGGCGAGGGTTCTCGCGTTCGGCGATAGCCACACTTCCGATCCGCAGTCGTGGGCGGTGATTCTGAACGAGATGTTGGCCGCGCGCCGTCCCGCGGATGGAATCTCGATCGAAGTCAGCGCCGTCGCCGGTGAGACGACAACGCACAGCCTGATTCGAATCGGCGGGGTCATCGCGAGGAATCCAGACTGGATCTTGTTCTTCATCGGCGTGAACGACGCTCGAACACAAGGCCCGACGCCGAGCAAGACGCTCGTCGCTCCCGAAGAGACGGCGCGCAACCTCGCGGAGCTCCGCAAGCGCGTCTCCCGGGAGACGAAGGCGCGGTGTCTGTGGGTAACTCCTGCCCCGGTGCTCGAAGATCGCGTGTCGAAGCATTGGGGGTTGTCCCGCTTCGGGGTTCGCTTCCGCAACGAGGACATCGCCCGCGTCGCCGAGGTCATTGCCGCCTTCGACGAGCCGGCGATCGAACTGTTCGCGAGGCTCGGCCTGCCACCCCCGCAGGAGCTGCTCATGGAGGACGGGCTTCACTTCACGCAGGAGGGGCAAAAGAGAATCGCGCTCGAAGTCGTGCGCGGCTGGGCCGACGCGAGGGCGCGATGAAGTATCTGGTCACGGGTGCGACCGGTAACATCGGCTCGGGAGTAACCCGGTGCCTCCTTGCACGGGGCGATCGCCCGTGCGTGTTCGTGCGTGACGCGAAAAAGGCGCGAGCGCTTTTCGGGAATCGAGTCGAAGTCCGGGTCGGCGATCTGGCTGGTTCGCGCGCCTCTCTCTCCGCCGCCCTCGCGGGGATCGATGCAGTGTTTCTCCTGAGCAGCGGTCCCAAGCTCGGTGTCTGGGATCGCGCGTTCGCGCTCGCCGCCAGGGCTGCCGGGGTCAAGCACCTGGTCAAGCTCTCGACGCTGGACGTGAGCACGGGCGTGGGGACCGGCCCATGGCATGCGCGCGGCGAGACCGCCGTTCGAGAGAGCGGCCTCTCGTTCACGTTCATCCGGTCGGCGGCGTTCATGTCGAACGTGCTCGGCTGGGCCGATTCGATCGCCTCCGAGGGCGTGCTCCGGTCCTCCACGGGCGAGGGGAAGATAGCCTTCATCCATCCGGACGACATCGCCGAGGTCGTCACCAGGGCCCTGACGACGCGCGAGTACGTCGGGGAGTCTTTGGTGATTACAGGGCCGGAGGCGCTGAGCTACGGCGAGATGGCCACCCGGATCGGCGCCACCCTCGGAAAGACGGTTCGCTTCGAGCCGATCTCCGATGAGGAGGCCCAGGCGGACGTTGGCAGAGGCCCGTACGCCGCGGCGCTCGTCGATATCTGGCGCGCGGTCCGCGAAGGGCGGATGGCGCTCGTCAACGAAGGAGTGGAGCGCGTCCTCGGACGAAGGCCGCTCTCCTTCGACCGCTGGGTCGCGCAGCACGCCGAAGCGTTTCGCTGATCGCTCAGCTTCGGTAGGAACCCTGTGCCTCCCCAAAATTCGAGGGCTGCATCATGCGCGCGTCAAAGCCGCGTCACGACGTGCCAGGCGCGGTGGGCTCGCGCACGCGCCCTTGGCGGAGAGGGTTCAGACATCTTGGTAGACATAGGACACACGCGGGTCGTGCGGTCGTGCATGGCCCGCGAGGTACACGTCTGTGCCGGCCATGCCTGTCTCTTCAACGGAGTTGAGCACGAAGCCGGGACCTGCTGGGAGGCCATCGTCGAACCAGCGCAGCAGCAGCTCGTGGGCGAAGAAGGCAAGTATCCGAGGAGCCGCAACCGGGTCAACGAGTGCACGTGCTGGCTCGAGCCATTCAAGAGCACGCAGGGCCTGGTCCAGCGGGTCATCCGGCGCGGGAAACCGCTGGTAGTCGCTCACCAATCCAGGCCAATCGCGTTCGAGCAGCGCCACTGCATATTGCCCAGGCAAGATGACTTCGTAGCGCACCTCGGTGATTCCTGGAGTGCGCCAAGGTTGGTTGAAGTTCATCGTCCGCACTCGCAAGGCATCCACCGACACGGGGCGGCCACCTGCGAGGCAACTGGCTCTATGGGGCGGTATCGGAAAGCGGCGACGCCACTCGTTTTGATAAACCATGTCTCGCTTCCCAAGCACCTCTGGGTGGACAGAGGCCCTGTCTACGACGAGGTAAAGGAGTGTGCACCAAGACGAGCCACGCTCGACAGAAGGCGCGACGGTGGAGCGCGGGCACTCCTGGCTGAATCGCTTCCGACGACTGCTGGTGCGATGGGAGAAGACACCTCTCTGGGAATGCCGCGCCTCGCGGCGGCCATCATCATCTGGTTCCACGCGCTCCTGCCGAGATAAGCTCCGGGATGTTGGCCCCTCAATTGCTTCGGGCAGAGGCAGCCCCTCATCTCGTCACTGGAAGCCGAGCACCCATGCGTTCCCGCCCCTTCGTCTCTGTCCTCCCAGCCGCTTCCACCTCGTCTGTCCGCGCCAGGGAGGTGGCCCTGTGAGCCGCGTCGCGGGATGGGCGTTGCTGGTGCTCGCGCTGGTCGTGTCGTACCGCCCGGCCGAGGCCGCGCAGGCGAAGAAGACTCAGGCGAAGAAGACCCAGGTGGCGGTGCTGCGCCCGGAGGGCCGCCAGGCGGATGCGCTGCGCAGGGTGCTGACGCAGGAGCTGGGCAAGAAGGGACGCGGGCGAGAGGTGCTGCCCGCGAAGAAGGTGGATGCCCAGGTGAAGCTCATCCGCGGCGGTCCGAAGACGGATGAGCAGCGGCAGGCGCTGGCGAAGAAGCTCGGCGCGGACGTGCTGATCCTCGCCTCGGTGAAGGGGACGAAGCGCTGGGACGTGGAGGTCCGCGCCTACTCCGGCAAGGACGGCACCCTCCTCGCGGAGGAGCGCTGGGCCGTCCGCACGAACCGCGCCTTCCCCGATGTGCGGCGAGAGCTCGAGCCCAGGCTGGGCGCGGCCCTGACGGAGGGCTCGGAGCAGAGCCTCCCGCCTGCCGCCGTCACGCCTCCGACTCCTGTCGCCGAGCCCGAGCCCGAGGTCGCGCCCCCGGCCCCCGTCGCGGAGGCACCGCGCCCGGCGGTGGTGAAGCCTCCTCCGCCCACCGTGAAGAAGGAGGAGCCGCTGGTGGAGCCCGAGCCGAAGGCCGCCGGCCCGCGCGACCTGGACGGCCCCACCCTGGAGGTTCTGCTGTCCGGACAGGGGCTGTTCCGCCGCTTCAACTTCTCGGGCAACAACGCCGACGAGCTGCCCGACTACAGCCTCAACAGCGCCGCGGCGGCGAGCCTCGCGGTGAGCTACTTCCCGCTCTCCCACTTCACGGATGGGGTGGTGCACAACCTGGGTATCGTGGCGCGGGGCTCACGCGCCTTCGGGCTGTCCACGCGGCTCCCGGATGGCTCCAGTCACGCCACCACCGCGCAGCTCCTGGAGGGAGGCCTGCGCTTCCGCCTGCCGCTGCGGTGGCTGGAGGTCTCCGTGGGCGCGCTGTACGGCACCCACTCCTTCGCGGTGGAACTCCCGCCGGAGAGCACCTTCACCCTGCCCGACGTGGACTACCGCTTCGCGCACGTGGAGCTGGGCCTGCGCAAGGCGCTCACCGAGCGATGGGCCATCGCCGCGCGCGTGGGCTACCAGCACGTGCTGAGCGGCGGCGAGCTGTCCTCGGACGACTACCTCCCGGAGCTGAGCGGCTCCGGACTCGATGGCGAGCTCGCCGTGGAGTTCGCCCTGACGCGCATGCTGGGTCTGCGGCTGGGCGGAGAGATGCGGAGCTACTCCTTCACCGCCAACGCCGCGGAGGGCACCCCGGTCTTCGCCGGCGGCGCCAAGGACCTGTACTTCAGCGGTCAGCTCGGCGTGTATCTGAGGCTGTAGCACCGGCGCATTGAGGGGGTCTGTCCCCCACGCATGTGGCGCGTCCTCCACACTTTTGCGCGAGGCCCGCACGAAAAGTCGGGTCTGATGAAACGCGTATGCACGTGTGACACGAGTTTTTCAGTATCCGTGTCATCGGGCCATTTGACCGACGCGCGTGCGAGTCGCGGCTACATTGACAGGAACGCGTAATCCATCCGATTGGTATGTCTCCCAATGATGGAGGCGCTCGTGCCGAGGATGCGGTCACAACGGTTGTCACGAGAGCCAGCGGAGCGGGGACGGTGGTGGCGCCCGGTGGTGCTCGGGCTGGTCTTGAGCGGGGCTGCTGGCTGCGAAGGAAACATCTCCAACCCGGAGGGCCCCGGTGGAGGACCCGGCCCCGGTACGCCCACCGCCATCGAGAAGCCAGCCCCGTCCGTGCGGATGGCGCGCCTGACGCACGTGCAGTGGACGAACAGCGTGCAGGAGCTGCTCAGGCTGGATGCACCGCCCACCACGCTTGCGGGCACCTTCCGCGCGGACCCCGCCCAGAGCGGCTTCCTCTTTGACAACGATGCGCGCGCCCTCTCCGTCGACGAGGCCCTCTGGGGCGCCTACCAGCGCGCCGCCGCGGAGCTCGCCGGCCAGGTGACGACGGACGCGACGAAGCTCGCGCGTGTGCTGCCTCCGTCGGCCGACACCGGCGAAGCGCGCGCCCGTGCCTTCGTGGAGTCCTTCGGCCTGCGCGCGCACCGGCGCCCGCTGACGTCCGAAGAGGTGGAGAGCTACCTCGGGCTTTACCGCAGGGGGCCCCAGGCCTACGCGGACATGGCGGCCTTCGAGGGGGGCATCCGGCTGGTGATTGAAGCCTTCCTCCAGTCGCCCCACTTCCTCTACCGCGTGGAGCGCAGCACCCAGGCCGTGCGGGACCGGGTGCCGCTCGACGACTACGAAGTGGCTTCGCGGCTGAGCTACGGCCTCTGGAGCGCCATGCCGGACGACGCCCTGTTCGCCGCCGCGAGCGAGGGCACCCTGCATTCCCGCGAGGGCGTCGCCACACAGGCACGGCGCATGCTCCAGGACGCGCGCTCGAACAAGGTGGTGGAGGCCTTCCACCGCACCCTCTTCGACGTGCCCCGCTATGCCGCCATCCGCCCCTCCCTCACGCGCTACCCGCAGGTGTCCGAGCGCCTCGGGGAGCACGCGGCCCGGGAGACGACCCTCTTCGTCCAGGACGTCGTCTTCTCCCGCAAGGGCGGCTACAGCGACCTGCTCACCTCGCCAGCCACCTTCGTCAACGACGAACTGGCGCGGGTCTACGGGCTGAGTGGCGCGTTCACCGCCGACTTCGTCCCCGTGACGTTGGACTCGCGCGAGCGAAAGGGCGTGCTCACCCAGGTGGGCTTCCTGGCCGCGCACGCGACGTCGGTGGACCCGGACCCCATCCACCGCGGCGTCTTCGTGTCCGAGCGCATCATCTGCCGGAAGATTGGCGCGCCGCCGGCCAACATCCCACCGCTCCCCGCCCCGCAGGGCCGCACCAATCGCGAGGTCGTCGCCTCGCACACCGAAGTGCCCGGGAGTGCGTGCGCCAGCTGCCACTCGCACCTCATCAACCCGCTCGGCTTCCCCTTCGAGAACTTCGACGCCATCGGCGGCTACCGCACCACGGACAACGGACATCCGGTGGACGCCAGCTCGACTCCCAACATCAACGGAGAGACGGTGCCGGTGCGCGACGCGCTCGACCTGGCGGACGCACTCGCGGCCAATGAAGGGGTGCATGCGTGCTACGCGCAGCACTGGGTGGAGTACCTCCACGGGCGCCCGTTCGCCCACGAGGATGGGCCGTTGGTGGAGCGGCTCGGAAAGCTGTCGAAGGCGGGCAACCTGCCCATCGTCGACCTCGTCGTGGAGGTCGTCACCAGCGAGGGCTTCGTGAATCGCCACCCGGAGGAGCTGCCATGAAGCTGAGTCGCCGGATGGTGTTGAAGGGCCTGGGCGGGACGATGCTGAGCCTGCCGTTTCTCGAGGGGCTGGTGCCGAGGACCGCCCGCGCGGCGGATTTGGGGGCGCTGCCGTACGCCATCTTCTTCCGGCAGGCCAACGGCGTCGCCTCGGCCCAGACGACGTCGGAGCTCGGCGCGGAGCCGGAGCGCTTCTGGCCGCGCACCCTGGGCGCGCTCACCGCGGCGAGCAGCGCCGGGCGGGCCGTGGACGTGCTCAAGGACCACCTCGCGGACCTGCTGCTGGTGCGCAACATCAACATGAAGGACTACAACTACGGGGACGGCCACGCCCGCGGCGCCATGCAGGGGCTGACCGCGCGGGGCCCCGTGGTGGAGGGCGCGGGCGGCGGCTCCGAGTCCGGAGGCGAGTCCATTGACCACCGCATCGGCCGCGAGCTCAATCCGCAGCAGCGTGACTCGCTCGTCTTCTACGCGGGCCGGCGTGGCGGCTGGCTCGGGGGGCCCTGCCTCTCCTACCGGAGCAGCAACGTGCGCCGGGCCGCGCTGCATGACCCGTGGAATGCGTACCAGACGATGATTGGCGGCCCGGGAGGACTGACTCCCGAGGCTCGCGAGCAGCTCCTCGTCCGGCAGCGCAGCGTGAACGACCTGGTGAAGGCCCAGCTCCAGTCGCTCCAGCAGCGTCCCGAGCTGAGCGCGTCCGACCATGAGCGCTTGGACCTGCACCTGTCCAACGTCCGGGACCTGGAGGTCGCCCTGAGCTGCCGCATGCGCGCGGACCAGGAGCTCATCCTCCAGCAGCAGTCACCCGGCTATGACAGCACGGACGGCACCGAGGTGCTCGCCACCGCCAGGCTGCACATGGACATCGCGGTGATGGCGATTGCGTGCGGCACCAACCGCGCGGCCGTCATCCAGGTGGGCAATGGCAACGACGGCGACACGCGCTACCGCGACCCGGACACGGGGCAGTTGATGGAGAACTTCCATTACGTGTCCCACCGTCGCACGTCGCACGACTCCAGCGGCGGCATCATCACCGGCTCGGACCTGCTGCACCACCACGTGGACGTGCAGTTCGCGCGCGCCTTCAAGCACCTCCTGGACCGGCTGGCGGCCTACCAGATGCCGGACGGAAAGCGACTCATCGAGCACGGCGTGTCTGTCTGGTACAACGACCTGGGCAACGGGCCGGCTCACTCGGCGCGCAATGTGCCCTTCGTCCTGGCGGGCAGCTGCAATGGCTTCCTCAAGCAGGGCGTCTACGTCGAGGCGTCGGGCGGCGGCAATCCCAACCACAACCGGATGCTGAACACGATTGGCACCGCCGTGGGGCTGAGGAACGCGGCCGGCGGGAGCCTGGACGACTTCGGCGACCCGGCGCTGACCAAGGGCGTGCTCTCCGAGCTCATCGCCTGAGTAGACGATGGCGACCTGCTCCAGTGTTCGACGCTGGAGCAGGCCCTACCCCGTGCCTCAGTAGAAGGTGATGGTGAACTGCTCCCATTGCCCCACGGAGGCACCGGCGGCATACACCCCGCCGTCGCCCCCGTTATCGGCATACAGGTAGCGGGGGGTGAGGAGATTGTTCGTCGACAGGGCCACGGTGTCTCCGGTGCCGATGGTGAGCAGGCCCGTGCCGGATATCTTCGAGATGCGGAAGGTTTCATAGCTGCCAGGCGCCGTGGGGGTGGCTGTCACCTCCGAGCCGCCACCGTTCACGGCCATGAGATAGTTGCCGTTGACCGTCTGCAGGTGGATGAGGTCGCCGGTCTGCAGCTCGAAGCCGTTGCGGTCCACCAGTTGGAACTTCTCCCAGGGACCCACGGCGGCACGATTGGCGTTCACCGCGCCGCCGCCGCCGCCCTCGGCCACCACGTAGTGGCCGCGCAAGGCACGCAGGGAGATGGTTCTTGAGTAGAGACGCGCCACGGTGGCCGCGTCCGTGATGCTCAGCGAATCGCGCTGCCCGATGGCCTGCCCCCCCAGGGGCTCGATGGTGGGCAGCCCATTCTTCGAGAACGCCGTCCTCGGGTAGTGCATGATGGAGCCGTAGTCATAGGCGAGGATGTCGTCACCGTCGGCGATCTGCTGGTTGAAGTTCTGCTCATAGCCCGCGGTGATGTTCTCGGGCCGGACGAGCACGTAGTTATTGCGGTCCTCGCGCGACTGCTCGTGCCACAGCCCCAGGGCATGTCCGATTTCATGGATGGTGTTGCCCGTGGTGCACCCGGCCTCCAGCGTCACCACCTGCCTGCCACCAATTCGTCCCACGTGGGCACTGCACCCGGCGCCCGTCTGGAAATTGACGTAGTTCGGGTACAGCGCCGCGTTGAGCACGTTGCGTTGCACGAAGCGCAGGTGCGTACGCTGTTGCCAGTGGTTGATGGCGTCCGTGATTCGCGCCTGGTTTGGCACAGCCGCGTCGATGGTGTAGGGCACCTCGGAGTTGGTCCAGCGGAAGTTTGCTCCGGTGATGGCCACGCCCTGGGCGTGGACTCCCGGGGCGTCGAGACCTCCCCGGGCCTTCACCTCGCGCACGCGCGCCTCCATCTCCTCCACCGTGCCGAGAATCATGTCTCCATCGAGGATGGCCAGTCCATCCACCTCGGCGTACTTTACGGGCACCAGCTTCCCTCTCGCGGCGTTCCAGGCGTAGCCCTCGCGAACCGGGGCGCCAGCCGGCACCCGGGCCATCTCCGGGTCCAGGGCGGGACGCGACTCCAGTCCCTCACCGCAGGCGGTGAGCAGCAGGCTGGGGATGAACAGTGCAACCAGCGCGGACTTCAATGTAAGTCGAAGCATGGTGCCTCCTTTCCGGAAGGCATTCCGGAAAGCAGGAGACAACCACATCACTCTGACATTTGTCGTTTGGAATTAAGGGCCCGCACCAATTCACGGCATGCCCCGGCGCCTCCGCCGAATGGAAGAGATGCACTGCATATGCATTCATGGGCGCCAAGGCGAACGGGTACCTGTGGATTCCCCGTATGGGTTATAGCGCCAGGACTCGGGTTCCAGGCGTAACCACACGAGTAGACCCCTTCTACTTTGCGGACATGCGGGAACAGACGCGGAGACGATCAAATGCATGTGATGGACTCTGTGTCCATGGTCCTCAAGTGCTTTCTGGCGGGTCGCCAGAGGACGCTGGCCATTCACATGTTGCTGGCCGAATAGGAGGGGGAAAGGAATAGTGTCTTTCATTCCATGGGGGGCTGGTCCATTCCGGGTTCCATCCTGCTCCTTGGGGGAGAAACAAGATGCGAAGCCGTCAAGGTATGCTGTGGTCGTGGGGGCTGGGCCTGACACTGGCCTTGTCACTGGGGGCGTGTGGTGTGGACTCCCGTCCTCCCGCGGATGGGGTGTCGCAAGAAGACCCCGGGGCGTTGACGAGTGAGCCGCTGGAAGCCTCGTTCACATGGGACCCGTATGCGGACGCGGTGGCGTCGGGCACCAATGCGGCGGTGCTCAACGCGAGCGCGGCGCTGGGCGCTCCGGATGGACAGGTGGCGACGCTGCTGGGCCTGCTCAACGCGGCGCTGGTGCTGGATCTGGGTGCGGGCGAGGAAGGCACCGGCGACCTGCGCGTCTACTACAAGGGCTTGTCGTTGGCGCTGGTGGCCCAGGTGGACTTCCTGAAGGCGGATGGGACCTACATCGGCTCCAGCTCGTTGCATCTGGTGGAGCTGGGCCTGGGGACGCATATCGCCGTGGCGACGTACCCGGGGAACGTCCCCTATCGCTACGTGCGCCTGAAGGGCGCGGTGGCGCTCTACCTGGTGGACGCGGTGGAGACGTCGCTGCGGGCCGTCTGTGGTGATGGGGTGCTGGGCGGATTCGAAGTCTGTGACGACGGCAATCAACTCTCGGGAGACGGCTGCAACAGCGTCTGCAAGTTGGAGCCGGGCTACACCTGCACGGGACAGCCGACAGTGTGTACCGACATCGACGAGTGCGCCGCCGGTACCGACAACTGCGACGAAAACGCCACCTGCACCAACATCGGGGGCTCCTTCACCTGCGCCTGCACCGCGGGGTACGAGGGCGACGGCGTGACCTGCACCGACATCGACGAGTGCGCCGCCGGTACCGACAACTGCAACGACAACGCCACCTGCACCAACATCGAGGGCTCCTTCACCTGCGCCTGCACCGCGGGGTACGAGGGCGACGGCGTGACCTGTACCGACATCGACGAGTGCGCCGCCGGCACCGACAACTGCAACGAGAACGCCACCTGCACCAACACTGGGGGCTCCTTCACCTGCGCCTGCAAGGCGGGGTACGAGGGCGACGGGGTGACCTGCACCAACATCGACGAGTGCGCCGCAAGCCCCTGCCTGAACGGTGGCACCTGCATCGACGGCGTGGGGAGCTACACCTGCAAGTGCGCGCCCACCTACGAGGGGAACATCTGCCAGTCTTGCTCCGGCACCCTCGCGGACTGCAACGCGAACTCGTCCGACGGCTGCGAGGTGAACCTCCAGAGCGACGCCGAGAGTTGCGGCGCCTGCGGCATCGTGTGCTCGACGGGACAGATCTGCTCGAACGCCACCTGCCAGGCCATCCCACCCGGCCAGGTCCCCGGCACGCCGGTCAGCTCCCCCGCGAACCACAGCCCGCTGGCCCCGACGGTCGCCGATGTGAATGGCGACGGCAAGCTCGACATCCTGGTGGCCAACGCCGAATCCGGTTCGACCCAGACGCCCTCTGGCTCGCTCTCCGTCTTCCTGGGGAATGGCGACGCCAGCGTCCAGCCAGAGGTCAACTACGGGAGCGCCTCGCTCTCCAGCAACGCGGTCGTGGCCGTGGACGTGGACGGTGACGGGTGGCTCGATGCCGTCACCGTCGACGGCCAGACCAACCTGCCCCTCATCAACGGAAACATCAGCGTCTACAAGAACCTGGGCTCGAGCGCGCCCGGGACCTTCGGCGCGCCGACGAGCTTCACCACTGGCACCCCGGGCTCCGTCCACCTCTGCACCGGGGACTTCGATCACGACGGGGTGGCTGACATCGCCACGACAAGCGTGACCCAGAACCAGGTGAGCGTGCTCTTCGGCACCGGCGCGGGCAACTTCGGCGCGCCCACGTTCATCGGCATCCCGAACACCGGCGGCGCGCAGTCGACCACCGCCTGCCGTGACCTGAACAGCGATGGCTTCTCCGATCTCGTGGTGACGAGCCCCGCCAGCGCACGCCTGTCGGTCCTCATCAACCAGGGCGACGGCTCGTTCGCCGCACCCGTCGCCTACAGCAATTCCGCCAGCGGCCAGACGGCGGGCATCGCCTTCGGCGACGCCGACGGCGACGGCACACTCGACATCCTCTCGAACGGCGCGGCCGGCCGGTACCTCTTCTTCTTCAGAGGGAACGGCAACGGCACCTTCGCGAGCGGCGCTCAGTCAATCGCCGCGGCCAATACGGCCACCAACTCGGCGCTGGGCGTCGTGGCCGGTGACTTCAATGGCGATGGCAAGCTCGACGCCTACATCCTCGTGACGGCGGCCTCGGGCGGCGTCCGCCCGATGACCGGCAACGGCAACGGAGGCTTCAGCTCTGGCGCCGTCGTCACGACCGGCGCCTCGCCTGGCCTCAACGCCATCGCCACCGCGGACATGGACGCGGATGGGTACCCCGATCTCATCCTGACCAACAGGGGATCCAGCACCGTGACCGTGGTCCCCAACGGACTCTAGGTCGCTGTCCGCGATACCGCGATGGGACAGTGTGCTCTGAGTTCAGCGCGGTCTCGGTAGGAGGATCGGTGCGCCGCGTGCTTCGCCGCGCGGCGCACCGAAAGACACGCAGGCGCCTGACGGGCATTACGTC
This sequence comes from Myxococcus sp. CA051A, assembly GCF_013336705.1. NCBI lineage: Bacteria > Pseudomonadati > Myxococcota > Myxococcia > Myxococcales > Myxococcaceae > Myxococcus > Myxococcus sp. CA051A. The sequence continues at coordinate 48,251 of NZ_JABUMS010000001.1, forward strand.
GCGGGCTCGGGCTGCTGCGCGCCGGGCGCGCTTTTCGTAGAGTCCTACGCCATGAACCTCCTTACCTTCGGTCTCAACGTCACTTTGGACGGGTGCATCGACCACACCCAGGGCATCGCGGACGACGAACTGCACGACTATTGGACGCAGCTCATGGACCAGAGCGGGGCGATGCTCTTCGGGCGCAACACCTACGAGCTGATGGAGGGAGCCTGGCCCGCGGTGGCACGCGACGAAAAGGCGCCGCGCGCGATGCGCGAGTGGGCACAGAAGCTCGAGGCGAAGGCAAAGTACGTCGTGTCGGGTTCGCGGAGCGACTTTCCGTGGCGGAACACCATCAAGGTGGAGGGTGACCTTCGCGAGGCGATCTCGGCGCTGAAAGCGAAGACCGAGCGGGGTGTCCTCGTCGGAGCGCCCAAGCTCGCGGCTGCACTGGAGGAGTTGGGGCTCATCGACGAGTACCGCATCGTCATTCATCCCATCATCAGTGGCCGCGGGCCGACGTTGTTTCAGGGCCTGTCGAGTGCGCGGCAGCTCGAACTCCTATCGACGCAGCGGTTCAAGTCCGGCGTACTGGCGCTCCACTTCCGTCGCAAAGCGGGATGAGTTGGAGTCTGTAACTCCGCGCCAGGCCCCTCCCGACGCACGGGAGCGGGCCTGGGGCAGTGGGCCAGACGTCAGTCCAGGAGGTTCGCCAGGCCCGCGTACGTGTTGGGGCCGGGGATGCCGTCGAGCGGCCCGCTGTAGCCGCCCCGGTTCGCCAGCGACTGGAGCACCTTGTACGTGTTCGTCCCGGGGGCCCCGTCAACGGGCCCCGTGTACCCGGCGCCGCTCAGGAAGGTCTGGAGGCCCCGCCACGAGTTCACGCCCGGGGCCCCATCGGGGGGGCCCATGTACCCGCCCAGGCGCGCCACCCGCTGCAGCGCCGCGTAGGACTGGGTGCCCATGACACCGTCGATGGGGCCCGTGTAGCCGAAGCCCCGCAGCACGGTCTGCACGCCCTTCCAGGACTGGGTGCCCATGGCACCGTCGATGGGGCCCGTGTAGCCGCCCTTCGCGGCGAAGCGCTGGAGCGCCGCGTAGGACTGGGTGCCCATGACGCCATCCACGGGTCCGGAATAGCCATACCCCCCGAGGACCTGCTGGACGCCCTTCCACGTGTTCGTGCCGGGGACGCCATCCACCGCGCCGGTATACCCGCCCGCGCTCGCAATCCGTTGCAGCGTCACGCCCTGGGCCTGGGTGACGGGCGGCACGGGACCGGAGGACCCGTCCAGGTACGCCTGGATGCCGTTATAGGTATTGGGGCCGGGGACGCCATCGATGGGGCCCGTGTAGCCACCGTCCTGGGCCAGCAGTTGCAATCCCTTGTACGTGTTGACGCCCGGGACGCCGTCGGCCGGCCCCGAGTAATACCCCAGCTCACGCAGGACCTTCTGGATGCCCGTCCAGGTCTGGGCCCCCGGCACGCCGTCAATGGGGCCGGTATAGCCCCCGCGGCGCGCCAGGTTCTGGAGGAGGGTTCCCTGCTGGGCGGTGATGACGGGGGTGCCTCCGCCGCCACTCCCTCCGGGGATGGCCGTGGGCGGAGGCGCCGTCGCGCCCAGCGGGGGCTGGGCCAGTCCGGCGAACGCGGACAGCTTCGCGACGTTCAGGTCGAGCGGAATCCCGTTCTGGTTGCCGGACGACGTGTACTGGTGGATCTCCCACGTGGGATAGGCCGTCCCCACGGACGGGTTGCCCGGCGTGCCCGTGTAGTGGGCAATCCAGAGCTTCGAGCCCACGGCCTGCGTCTGGGGCCAGGTGTGGGCCTTGAGCAGACTCGAGTACGTGTACAGGAACGGGGCCTTGCCCAGCCGCGTCTTGACCGCCTGCATGAAGCTCGCGGTCAGGGAGTCGTTCCAGAAGATGCCGTTGTCGATGGCCTCGTTGTCGAGCACCAGCAGGTCACCGGGCCGGTGGTCGTAGAGGTGGTCCACGAAGTACTGCGCGTCACCGGCCGGGGTGTACGAGCCCGCCACCCAGTAGTGCCCCACGAGCAGCCCGGCCGCGCGGGCCCGGGCGACCTGCTGGGTGTAGTAGGGCGCGACGTAGAGGGGAGAGACATTGGAGCCGCCGGCCTTGACGATGGCGAACTGGTAGCCGGCGCTCTTGATGGCATTGAAGTCCAGGTCCCGCTGCGTCGTGCCGACATCAATCCCATACACACCGCTCATCCCGGACGGGGGCGGCGTTCCGGGGTCCTGGGCCAGCCAGGTGGTGAGCCCCGCGTAGGTGTACTGCCCCGGGAAGCCATCCACGGGGCCCGTGTACCCGCCGAGCTGGGCGAGCCGCTGGACTCCCTTCCAGGTGTTCTCACCCGGCACGCCGTCGATGGGGCCGGAGTAGAAGCCCTTGCCGGTGAGGACCGTCTGGATGCCCTTCCACGTGTTGACGCCGGGCACGCCGTCCACCGCGCCCGTGTAGCCGCCCCGCTGGGCCACGCGCTGGAGGATCTTCCCCTCGTCGATGCTGATCTGGATTCCCCCGGAACCTCCACCGCTGCCGGTGCCTCCGCCGCTGCCGGTGCCGAGCACGTTGCGGATGAGCGGCGCGGGGTCGCTGACGTTCTCGCCGAACGCGGCGTTGTTGGTGGTGCCCCGGGTCATATGGAGGTGGGGCCCGGTCCACGCCGAGCCGTGGTCGTCTCCCGCGCCCGCCACGTACGCGATGATGTCTCCCTGCTGGACGGAGTCGCCCACCGCGAAGCGCGTCCGGATGACGTGGGCGTACCCGGAGAAGTCGCCCGGAGCGGACTCCACCGCGAGGGTGTGGCCCACGATGGAGGAGTACTGCACGCGGCGAACGATGCCCGAGCGGAGCGCGGGGATGGCCTGGCCCGCGCTCGCGTAGAGGTCCAGCCCCCGGTGCCCCAGGGGACCGTAGTAGGGGCCCTTGACGCCGAAGCGGGTCCCCCACCGGGACTCCGCGTAGAAGGCCTGCACGTTGGACGGTGCGAGGGCCTGCGCTTCCTGGACCACGTCGGTGGGGCTCCCGGAGCCTCCCGTGTCCGGGCCTCCGCAGGCGGTCAGGACGACGAGCAGGCCCCACAGCAGCTTCGTCGGGGTCGAGAGGCGGCGCGGGTTGAAGCGCCCTGGACGGGCTCGGGTATTCATGTCGCTCCCTGGTTGGATGACTCGAACCAGAGCAGATTTAGCATGAAAACGTGAAATTCTTGCGATGGAGGTGTCCTGCTCCCCTGCTGGACGCCTGGGCCTGAATCAGCGCAGAGGCAATCCCAGCCGCATTGCCAGGAATGAAATCATCACGTCGGCCGCGGCCTGGGTGTATTCGTTCGTCATGCGGCCATGAAGGTAGAAGGACATCCGCAGGCTCGCGGTGCCGAACTCCACCGCCAGCGCCGCGATGTCCGGCGAGCCCCGCGGGATGTCGATGCCGTGCGTCGCGAGCAGGTTGCGCGCGAGCGTGCCGAGGCGCGCGATCGTGGACTCGAGCGCGCGAAAGCTCACATCCGAGACCGGTCCGGTCAGCAGGACGACCTGCGCCGCCGGATGCGTGCGGTAGAAATCCGCCGCCTCCTGAACCATGCGCGTGAGCGGTTCCTGCCAGTCCTTGGCCCCCAGGAGGCTTTGGGCATAGTTCGTCAGGTGCGCTTCCAGCGCCGCCAGTTGGCGCTCCGCGAGCTCGTTGAGCAGGGCTTGGGGGGTCGGAAAGAACTTGTAGATCGTCGAGCGCGGGTACTCGAGACGCTCCGCCAGCGTCGGGATGGAGAAGGCCGAGAGCCCTGATTCGAGCAGCAGCTCCTCCGCCGCCTGGAGCACGGCATCGACCCGGACCTTGGCGCGCTGCTGCTGCGGCTTGCGCGCCACGAAGTCTGGGTTGGGAGCGGATTGACGCGCATCGTCAGCCATGGCGCTTGACTCCATTGCGTCCGTCGCGGACTCGCAGTCGGCCAAGCGGGTTCTTCCACGCCAGGGTTCGCTCGACAACCTGGCGGTGGCGGCCGAGTCCTTCCTTGGACTCGACGCCCGGACGGGCACCCGCCCAGCCCTGACTTTCGCAAGAGGCGGTTAGGCGACAAATGTCGCCTACGGCACTTTGGCGACAAATGTCCCTTTTCGGGGTGCGCGTGAAGTGCGCTCATACCGAGCGTGCGTCTCGGAAACTGATGTCTCCGAGCACGCGCCCAGCCGGTCGGACCGAAGCCCCATCCGACCGACCCACAGGCTGTCAGGAGGAGGGACGTCATGGCGGCACGTCTGACTCGAAGCGTTCTCGTCGCGATGTGTTTTGTCTGTGTCGGCGGCACACCGGCGGCAGCACAATCGGACCTGCTCGGCAGCAAGCGTGGAGGGCACTACTGGTTCGATTTCTGTACGGGCAAGTCCGATGCGACGCTCCTACCGCCCGACCCACGGTCACTCGTGACGCCGACGGCGAACAAGAACGTCGTCTTCAACGTGGGATGGAACTCGTGCATGAACCGGGCTCCGCTGACGTGTGGCGAGCTGCGGTCGACCAATGCGGCTGGAGGGCGGCTGCTCGGCGGAAACGGAAATCCCGATGCCGGCTGGGAGTTCAGCGGCCATTCCGCCTGGAGTCTCTGGTCGATGTCGGCGTCCCAGTACAACGCGCTGTGGCTGAGGTGGGGCCTGCCGTTCCGCCCTTCCGACTTCGACAACCTCGTCGCCGAGCGCTACGGCACCCCGCTCAGCGCGCAGCGCAATCCGTATCCTCTCCCGTTCGAGGATCCGAACCGCACGAACGGTGGCTCCGGCCAACTGCCGATGGCACTGACCCAGACACGCAACGCCGACGGCTCGTGGAGCGGGCAGATCGGCGTCACGTGTTCGGTCTGTCACAGCGGTCAGATTGGCAAGGCGAGCGACGGCGCGGGCCTGGGGGCGTTGCACGGCACCAACGGCCTCACCGACGCGTCCCTGTTCCTGGGCGAGCTCGGAGGCCTCAACCCCGCCTTCACGATTGCCTCCCTGAACCGCATCCGCGGCACGGGGAACATCACCAACTTCCAGCTCTTCGCCCTGCTCACCATCTTCGACCCCGACGGGACCATCCCCGGCGTCATCCTCAATCCGGAGATCTGGGCGGCCGGCTCGACCGGCACGGAAGACCCGCCGAACTGGTGGAACCTCGGGCACCGGCCGGTGAAGTTCTTCGACGCAGGAATGAGCAGCGACGCCACGCGCATCGAGCTCTCGTGGTACATGCCGGGCGCCGCGCTGCCGAACTACGAGGGCGGCTACGACTGGATCCTCGAAAACGAGTACGAGGCGAACACCTGGATGCTCGGCCTGAAGTCGCCGGCCTACCCTCTGCCGGTCAACACGGCGCTCGCGCAGCAGGGGTCGGTCTTGTTCCACACGCTCGACCTGTGGGCCGCGAACCGCAACAACCCGGTCGTGAAGCCGCAGCAGGCCGGCAATGGCTCGTGCGCGAGCTGTCATGGAGCCTACGCGCCGCGCTACGTGAACGATCCAAACTTCCTCGCCAATCCCTTGTTCGAGGGCATGGCGGCCAACGTCACGGCGATCAACGTCATCGACACCGATGAAGCCCGACTGCTCGCCAACGACGGAGCTGTCGAGACCCAGGCCAAGAACAGCTTCTTCGGGTACAACGGTCAGGACGGGTGCGCCGAAAAGTACAACATGATCGGCTATCTCGCGCAGCCGCTCTACGGTGTCTGGGCTTCCGGCCCCTACTTCCACAACGGCTCGGTGCCCAACCTCTGGAGCTTGCTCAAGTCGTCGGACCGCCCGCGCATCTGGCGTCGCAAGTCGAAGTCGCCGAGGTTCGGCGTTGTAATGGGATTCGAGACCGACCTCGCGACGGCCTATGACCAGACCAAGGTCGGGTGGAAGTACGACACGATTCCGTGCAGCCACCTGACCTTCTCGCCGTTCAACCACTGCAATCCGTGGGATCCGAACGAGACGCCGCTCATCGAGGGCGGGCTGTCGCTGCTGTACGGCAACGGCGCGCTGGCCTGGAACCTCCTCGGCAGCATTGTGGCCCCGAGTTTCTCGAACTCGGATATCGAGGATCGCAAGATCTACAACACCCGGATGTTCAGCCAGTCGAACTCAGGCCACACGTTCACCGACGTGCTGACCGATGCGGAGCGCACCGCGCTGATCGAATACATGAAGACGTTGTGAGCCGTCCCCCGGAGCGTGGCGGGGATTCGCTCGCCACGCTGTGGGGAGCTGGGCGAGGCTGGGGCCATGCCTTGAGTTCGATGGCCATGAGCCGCTGCATGGCTTCAGTGCGGCCCTGACGGTATCGCCGTCCTGTCGGGCTGGTGCTCCCGACGGAAGCGCCGCCAATTCTCGATGGGGGACCTTGGCGCGGGGAGGGTTTCCTCCCCCGGAGCGGTGATGGTCAGGCAGACGCGAGGCTGATAATCCCTCCTCCGCCATGTCCGAGGACGCCCCCGCCTTCGCAGAGCTCGCGCAGTTCACCCTGGACCGGGCCTCGCTCCGGTTGCTCCCCGAGTCGTTCTGCCGCCGCAACCAGGTCGTGGTGCTCGGCACGGTGGACCCAGAAGCCCCCGACGTGCCGGTGACGGTGGGCACGACGAACCCGGACAATGGGCCGATTCTGGAGCTCGTCACCGAGTTCCTCCGGCGCCCCCTCAACACGGTGCGCCTGAACCCCTACGAAATCGAATCCGCGCTGGAAGTCGGCTTCGGCGCGGGCCCGCGTGTCACGGCGGATATCGTGCTGAAGCCCGGCCTCAAGCTCACCCACTCGCCGACCACCGTGGAGCTGGTGGAGCACGTCCTCTTCAGCGCCGTGGAGATGAAGGCTTCCGACATCCACGTGGAGAGCTACTTCGACGACGTGGACCTGCGCTATCGCGTCGACGGCATCCTCCATCAGTCCTACACGGACATCGACCCGCGCTCGTTGCCGGGCGTCGTCAGCCGCGTGAAGGTGCTGGCCGGACTGGACATCACCGAGCGACGCCGCCCCCAGGACGGTCGCCTGCGCGCCCTCGTCGAGCGCCCCGAGGGCCGCAAGGTGGTGGACTTCCGCGTCAGCGTGGTGCCCAGCCCCGCGGGCGAGGACGTGGTCATCCGCATCCTCGACGCGAGCGTGGGCCTGGTCCCCGTGGAGAAGCTGGGCCTGTCGCCCGCCATGCAGGCCGTCTTCCTCCAACTGCTCTCCAACCCGGAGGGACTGGTGCTCGTCACCGGCCCCACGGGAAGCGGGAAGACGACGACGCTGTATTCGGCGCTGGCGCGGCTGAACGATGGACGGCGCAAGATCGTCACCGCCGAGGACCCCATCGAGTACTACGTCCCCAAGGTGAACCAGAAGCAGGTGACGCCGCAGATGCCGTACGCGACGTTGCTGCGCGCGCTGCTGCGCCAGGACCCGAACGTCCTGCTCGTGGGCGAGATTCGAGACCTGGAAACAGGCAGCATGGCGCTGACGGCCGCGGCCACGGGGCACGTGGTGCTGGGCACCCTGCACACCGCGGACGCAGTGGGCGCGGTGGCCCGCCTCCGTGGATTGGGGCTGGATGACGTGGACGTGGCGGATTCGCTGCTGGCGGTGCTGACGCAGCGACTGGTGCGGCGCATCTGCGAGCAGTGCGTGGAGGACACGAAGCCCACGCCGGAGCAGACGAAGCTGCTGGGGCGGCTGCTGGACGGAGTCCACACGCGCGCCGGACGAGGGTGCCCCGCCTGCAATCACACGGGCTATCGAGGTCGCTCCGGCATCTTCGAGTTGCTCGTCGTGGACCCGGACCTCCAGGACCTCATCGCGCACGGTGAGCCCACGGTGCGGCTGCGCCGACACGCGCGGAAGCACGGCCTGCGAACGCTGATGGAGGACGGGCTCGACAAGGTCAACGCTGGCACCACCACGGTGGCGGAGCTGGTGCGCGTGGTGCCCTATCGCCACATCCTCACCACCCGGGATGAGCGCTTCGGCGCGGAGTCGGACGAGGAGGCGTAGGCCCGAGCCCGAGTGGAGGGCGGGCCTCGCCAGGCCAGGAGCACCTCCGAGCACGGCTCTCGGAGGTGCAAGCCTGGGGGGACTGCTTCAACTCGCGACGGGCCCGAAGCCTTGCGTCACAGGACCTGACAGAACAGCAGCGCGGGCTCGGTTGAGGCCGTGTCGACCGGACACGCGAGGCTCGTGTTGGAGGTGTTGCCCCATTTGTCCGTGGCCAGGAGCGAGAAAGGCAGCTGGGTGTCGAAGGAGTAGATGTTCGGGATGGACCACGTCAACGAGTACGGCGCCTGCGTCAGCGTGGCGGTGAAGCCCGGGATCAGGCCTCCGCTGAGGTCGACGGACTGGATGCCCCGCGGGTCGCTCACCGTCCCCGCGGAGACGAAGTAGGTACGACCGGCACCAAAAACGGTGAACGTGTACGTGGGGCCGGTGTTGTCCGCGGTCACCGTGCGCGTCACGGGCGTGCTCGCCGCGCCCTGGAGGTCGCTGCACTGGAACAAGAGGATGGAGTCCCCGTCCTGCCGGGCCGAGGTGTCGACGATGAACTCGTAGGGTGCGGTGGTGTCTATCTGCATCACGACGCCGTTCTCGCGCATCTCGACGTGGTGAACGCCCTCCGTGTCCACGCACTGCACGGTGAACTTCGGGGACTTCGGCTGGGAGTCGTCACGGGTGATGCCCGTGATGACGGGAGGCGTGATTCCCTTGAAGAACACGGTCTCGAAGTTCGTCGTGTTGCCGCAGTTGTCATGGACCACCGCGTGGAAGGCGTGCGGGCCGTCGGCCATGTTGGCACCGAACTCCAGCACGTACCCCGGGGTGGTGGGCAGCGCCACCAGGGTCCCATCCACATACAACCCATAGGGGTAGACCAGGCCACAGACGTCCGAGGCTCCAAAGGTGAGCCTCACCAAGGAGCCCAACTGGGTCTTCTCGAAGGTCACCGCCGGGGGCGTCACGTCACGAGGCGCGGCCAGGGTCCTCACGCTCTTGTTGCCAAAGGCATCCGTCACCTCCACGGAGAGGTTGTGGGCCAGCGGATCAATGGGCGTGTACTGGACCACATATGACGTGGCGGAGTTCGTGCGAGTGGCGAAGACCACCCCGTCCACCTTGAAGTCGACCCGTGTGATGGTCGAGATATCCGACACGCTCGCGTTGACGATGAAGGGCGGGGCACTGCCTCCCACTGTCATCGAGACATTGGGAGGCGTGTTGTCCACATCCAGGGCGTGGTGGACCATCGTGACATTCAAGAAGCGGTCGAATGCCTTGATCAAGATGTCGTGGGTGCCGTCAGGCCAGGTCGACGTGTCGTATTCGTTGTCGAAGGGCGCCATGGATACGGTTGACCTCCACACGGAGTTGTCGAAGTACTCGACCCGTTCGATACCGGAGTCGTCGGTCGCCGTGACGGAGAAGTAGGGCTGCTTCAGCGGGCCCAGGCGGGTGACCGACAGGACGGGCGGCTTCTTGTCCAACACGACGGACACCGTCGTGGTGGTGGCGTTCTGCCAGAAGTCCCAGGCCTTCAGTCGGACCGTATGCGTCCCGTCCTTGAGCGCGGCCCCCGGCATTCGCAGGGTGAACTGCCAGCCCGGCAGCGGGAACGGATTTCCACCATCCAGTATCAGCTGTGGGGGTGTGTGGAACTTGTTGGGAGTCTCCGCATCGGTGACGGTGCCGGTGCATTCGATGTCCGCCCACACCTGGGTGCAGCTCAGAACGGCGGTGGGAGGGTTCGTATCGGGCAGGTCGCCCACGTTGATGGCGGCGAACGCGGAGCCCACGGTCTTCATCTGGGTGCTTCCCGAGGCGCCGTACAGGGATATCACCGCCTCGAGCGTGGCCAGGCGGGCCTGCGCGTAGTCCGCGCCCAGGGGCATGGATTGCACCGCGCGGCTCCAGAGGCGCAAGGCCGCGGTGGGGCCAAGGCCGGAGAAGCCTTCGGGGACCAGGAAGCTGCTCCACGGGTCCGTGCTCTGCTCTCCTTGCCAGGGAGTACAGCCATAGGCCAGGAGCAGGAACATGCGCGCCAGGGGGCCACCTGCGCGGTGGGTCTCCTCACCGCCGATGCCGTCGAACCAGATGTCGATGATCGGATCGATGAGATTGCGCATCACCGGGCCGGCCTCCTCACCCATGGTGAGGTTGGTGGTCTTCAGGGGCACGGCATCGATGTCGAGCGCCGTCCCTCCCACCCGCGCGGCGTCGCGGGCGAGCTCGGTGACGAAGCCGAAGATGTCCCCTGTTCCCTCATTCATGCCATGCATCTCCGTCCTGCCGGAGGGAAAGGTCGCGGGGTTCCTGGCCAGCTCCCGCATGAAGAAGTCATGGCCCAGCTCGTGGCCGATGATGTCGGTGGTCGACATTGGAACGAGCAAGCCCCCGGCGGCCGTGACGCCGGCGGGAAAGGTGCGATAGCCAAGCTCCAACCGCGGACGGGTGTTGCTGGGATTGTACTCCGCGTTGCCCATGGGGGCGTGCAACCAGACCTCGAAAGGCAGACCCGCTCCGGTGGGGCCATCGCGGCCGAGGAGGGTCTCGTAGACGCCCCAGGCCAGGTTCACGGCGAACATCGCGTCCACCGCCGCGCTCTCGCCGTTCTCGCCGTTCTCCGCGTTCGTGGGGTTGAAGAGGCGCCCGTCACCAAACTTCGCGTCAATGCTCACATAGTCTTCGATGACAGAGCCTGGGAGGCTCTCCGTACTCAGCATCGCCTGGTACTTGTTGCCCCGTGGATCCTGGAGCACATAGAGGCGATTCTCGAAGAGGACGGAGTGCGTGAGCCTGCCGGAGAAGTAGCCATAGCCCGACACGGGCTTGTAGGTCCCCCCTGCCAGGTCGATGGCCAGCGGCTCCAACCGCAGCAGCTGGCCGGAGCGGGCATCCACCTGCGCGCTCCAACGCCGCTCCACGCCGGCCGGTTCATTCCCCGTGAGCAGGTGCAGCTGGTGCACGAGCGTCAGGCCCGTCACCACGCGCTCGAAGTGGTCGGCGTTGTGGGCACGTCCGGCGGCGGGGGTGGGCACGCCTGGCTTGAGGCGGCGCTCCTCCTGGGGAAGGAACATGAGCCGGGACTCTTCCACCCGCGCCGAAGCGTCCTTCATCTCCGCGAGGACCGTGGCCTCCGCCTGGGCGGCGGTGACCCGAGCCTGCATCTGGGGACGCGTGGTGGCCGCGAAGCGGACGTTGGTGAGGGAGGTCACTCCTTGAGTCGTCCTTGCTTCCAGTCCCTGGATGGGGATGCCCTGGAAGTGGAGCGAGTGGCGGTCCCCCGTGTCACCGGGCGCCGGGACGAGCGTGACCTCCCGGAGGTCGAAGCCGTGCTCGGCGGCGAGCCGTTCCGCCTGGACCCGTGACGGAGACTTCTCCCGCGCGGCCTCGTCCAGCGGCGCGGAATCACAACTTGCGACCATGAAGACACAACCGCCCAACAACCACTTGCGCAATCCCATCGGACTTCCCCCTCTGGCGTATGGACTCATTTCCCGGTGATTCAGGGACCCCTGCGTCCTGCGCACCATTGTCGGAATGTGGAGGGAAAAGGTGCTTGCCGCGCTCCAATCCGGAGGGCCAGGTGCTCGTCGCCGCCTCCGTGCCCGCGCAGGTGAAGCTCCTGGGCGGCTGCTGGACGAAGTCCGCACGCGCGCCGGCTGAGCGGCCCTCCCGTCGAGGCATTGACACGAGAAGACTCGACGCGTGGCGGCGTCCCCCGCAGAATCGCGCGCGTGAGTGATTCGGGGGAGCAACCATCATGATGACCGTCCAGGAACTGCGTGCGCTGAGCTCGCGCCTGACCGAAGCCTTCTTCTGCAAACAGGTGGGTCCGTTCGTGCTGGTGCAGCGGCCGCCCAGCCCGGTGATGGCGCAACTGGCGATGAAGATGGGCGCGGCGCGCACGACGATGGCGCGGGACCTGCCCAGCCTGGAGCGGCAGCAAGTGGCCCTCTGGCTGCACTTCGACGCGCTCACCGTGGCCACGCTTCCGCCCGTGGAGGGACAGGATGTGCTCACCGTGGGGCGCCAGCCGGACTGCGACCTGGTGGTCAACGAGCCCTCCGTCTCCAAGCGCCACGCGAAGCTCTGCTGGTGGGGCCCGTCGGTCGGCTGCACCTTGGTGGACCTGAAGTCGAGCAACGGCACGTTCGTCAACGCCAGGGAGGTGGAGGCGGGCGGCGAGATGCACGTGCGGGACGGAGACCTGCTGGGCTTCGGCGACGCGACGTTCGCCTATCTGCTCGCGCCTTCTTTCTATTCGAAGATGAAGCGCGTCGCCCCGTGAGCGCCAGCGGCCAGTGAGTGGTGGGTATGTGATGGAACGCGGCGGACCTGTCCTCGAGTCGGTTGGTTTCCGGGGCCCGCGTGCCGCAACGTGGCCCCACCATGCCGACCCACACCCCTGACACCGTCTCGTCTCCTGGCCGTCGACTCGCACGCCAGGCCCTGCTGCTCACAACCCTCTCCACCTGCCTCCTCGGCTTGTTCCCGGCCCACGCCGAGGACGGAGCGCCCGCGCGCCGCGACACCCTGTTGGTGGGAAATACCCGAGGCAACAACGTGGTGCGCTACGACGCACGCACGGGAGAGTTCCTCGGAGACTTCATCCCCTCTGGCAGTGGCGGGCTGGTGAACCCTGACTCGCTCGTCTTCGGGCCGGATGGCCATCTCTATGTCGCCAGCGGTGACACGCTCGCCAACTCCGCCATCCTTCGCTTCAATGGCCGCACGGGCGCGTTCATCGACACCTTCGCGTCGGGCGCGGGCCTGTTCCGCCCCTATGGACAGGCGTTCGGACCGGATGGCCTGCTCTACGTGAGCAGCTTCCTCACGGACAAGATTCTCCGCTTCAACGCCCGGACGGGCGCCTTCGTGGATGTCTTTGCCTCCGGCAACGGCCTGCCCGGTGGCCTCAATGGTCCCAACTTCCTGGCGTTCGGACCGGACCATCGGCTCTATGTCACCACCCAGGGTTCGGTCGCCGTGGACGGCGTCCCCACGTTCCCCGGCCTGCCGAGTCAGGTGCTGCGCTTTGACCTCTGGTCTCGACGGTCCGAGGTGTTCATCGACCAGCCCGCGCCGTCACCGGATGGAGCGGGCTTCATCAGCCTGCTCGGGCTGGCCTTCAGTCCTGGCTGCTCGCGGCTCTTTGGTGACTGCGACCTGCTGGTCAGCGACTTCGCCAACGACATCCACCGCTATGACTTCTGGACGCGGCGGATGGAGTCCACGCTGTCCACCAACTACACCGGCACCGTGCCGACGAAGAACTTCCGTGGCGGCGTCGTCTTCGGCACCCACGAGCGCATCTACACGGTGGGCTTCGACTTCACGGACCCGGCGCTGAGCGGCGCGGTGCTGCGCTTCGATGGCCGCGATGACAGCCCGCTTCCTTCTCCGGGAAACAGCGGCGCCCTCCTCGTGCCGCCCTCCACGGACCTGTTGCGTCCGGTGGGCATCGCCTTCGTTCCTGGCCGCTGAAGGCCCGGCGCGTCACCGTGACCTGGAACGCGAGCTGAGCAGGAACCAGGCGGTCAGCAAGACCACGGAGCCCAGCATGACCGCCAGCGGCAGGGGGAGGTGGGCGTGTTTCACGCCCAGGTAGAGCAGAAAGCCTATCCCGCCCAGCACCAGCACGATGAGGACCATGGACAGAAGAATCATGGGCAGCACCGAGCCCACCGCCATGAACAAGAGGCCGCGGACCATCAGCCCGAGTGCGGCGTCGACGGCGAGGTCCGGCAGCGACTGGGACCCCATGGACCTCCGAGCGCAGGCCTGACAGACGCGCACCCCGTTCCTCACCTCCGGCTCCTCGCGGAGACGGGCGCCGCAGACCTGACAGTCTCCGCCCAGGCCCAGCTTGTACCGCCAGGACCCAGGGCGCTTGGGAGTGGCCATGGGAGAAGCGTAGGGACTCCCCGTTACGCGAATGTCACGCGTGGAGCGCCGTCTTCGTGTGGAGGCCCGGGTCCCCCGGTAGGATGTCCCTCGGGTGTGTGAGCGCACCCCTGGAGGGATGGCGACGTGGACGCGAAGCCGGACGACTTTGGACCGCCGAGAGATGAGCAGGAGCTGTCCGCCGTGGCGGACATCCTGATGCATGCCTATGCGATGACGCCCGCGGACTGCCTCGCGTGGAGGCAGCGGCTGGATGCGCGCGACCTGCGCCTCTTGCGCGACGGAGGGAAGGTTGCGGGCACGCTGGTTTCCATCCGGAAGGGGCAGTGGTTCGGCGGGCGCAGCGTGCCCGTCGTCGGTGTGGGCGGCGTGGGTGTCTCGCCGCTGCACCGGGGGCAGGGGACAGCGACGCGGCTGATGACTCGACTGGTCCAAGAGGCGCGCGAGTCGGGCGCGGCGCTCTCCATCCTCTATCCCGCCACCCAGCCCCTCTATCGGCGCGCGGGCTATGAGCAGGCCGGGGCGCGCTACGAGACGCGCGTGCAGATGTCCGCGCTGGAGATGGGCGAGCGCACGCTGTCCCTGCGAGCCATCGAGTCGCGCGACGAGGCGGCCATCGCCGCGTGCTACACGAGCGTGGCCCGCTTCCGTCAGGGCTGGCTGGACCGGAGCGAGTTCTCCTGGGGGCGCGTGCGCAACCCTCGCTCCGAGCCCGTCCACGGCTACCTCGTGGAGGGCAGCGCCGGAGTGGAGGGCTACGTCTACCTGGCGCGCCGTCCGCTCAAGGACTTGAAGCAGGAGCTGGCCCTCACGGACATCGTCGCCACCACGCCCGCCGCGGCGCGCCGGCTCCTCCGCTTCCTGGGCGACCACCACTCCCTGGGCACGGAGGTGGTCTGGTACGGCGGCCCGGACGACCCGTTCCTCCTCTTGCTGCGCGAGCAGTCCTATTCGGTGAAGGTGTACATGCACTGGATGGTGCGCGTGCTGGACGTGGTCTCCGCGCTGGAGGCCCGTGGCTGGACGCCGGGGCTCTCCGGCGCGCTGCACCTGGAAGTGATGGACGAACTCTTCCCGGAGAACCAGGGCCGCTTCGTGCTGGAGGTGGCGGACGGCGTGGGCCGGGTGAAGCGGGGTGGCGAGGGCCGGCTGCGGCTGGATATCCGCCAACTGGGCCCGCTGTACACCGGCTTCCAGTCCGCGGCCTCCCTGCGCTCGGTGGGGCTGGTGGAGGCGGATGACGCCTCCGTGCAGGCGGCGATGGCGCTGTTCTCCGGGCCTCAGCCATCGCTGCGGGACATGTTCTGAGAGGGAACGCGCGGCCCCACCCCCAGGCCCTGGTGGCCCTCCGTCGGGCGCCAGGGCGCTTGGATGGGGGGCCGGGCCGTCAGGTGGCTACCGCGCCGAGGGCGGGTGGTGGTAGGAGCCCGAGACCTCATTGACAGGGGAGCAGTCCATGCGGGCGTTCGTCACCGGTGGTTCCGGTTTCGTGGGCAGGTACCTTCTCGCGGCGCTCAAGGCTCGCGGCGACGAGGCTCGCGCGTTGGCGCGCTCGCCGGAGTCCGTCGCGACGGTGGTGGCGGCGGGGGCGGAGCCCTTCGAGGGCGACCTGTCGGAAGTGGCGAAGCTGCGGGAGGGCATGGAGGGCTGTGACACCGTCTTCCACTCGGCCGCGCTGGTGAAGTCGTGGGCGCCTCGCGCTGAGTACTACGAGGCCAACGTGCGCGGCACGGAGCGCGTGCTGGAGGCCGCGCGCGCGGCGGGTGTGAAGCGACTGGTGCACGTCAGCACGGAGGCGGTGATGGCGGACGGCACGCCGCTGGTGAAGGTGAACGAGACCTGGCCGCTGCCGGAGCGCCCCATCGGGGACTATCCGTCCACCAAGGGCGAGTCCGAGCGCCGGGTGCTGAGCGTGAACTCCGCGGACTTCACCACCGTGGCGGTGCGTCCGCGCCTCGTCTGGGGACGCGGGGACACGTCGGTGCTGCCGCAGATGGTGGAGGCGGTGCGCACCAAACGCTTCAAGTGGGTGGGGGATGGTCGCTACCTCACGTCCACCTGCCACGTGGCCAACTGCGTGGAGGGCCTGCTGCTGGCGGCGGAGAAGGGCCGGGGTGGCGAGGCGTACTTCCTCACCGACGGCGAGCCGGTGGTGTTCCGCGACTTCGTCACCGCGATGCTCAAGTCGCAGGGCGTGGACCCGGGCAACAGCACGATTCCCTACGGGCTGGCCGCCACGGTGGCCACGCTGGCGGACCTGGCGTGGGGAACCTTCGGCCTGCCGGGCCGCCCGCCGCTCAGCCGCACCGAGGTGCTGCTGATTGGACGCGAGGTGACGGTGAGCGACGAGAAGGCCCGCCAGGAGCTGGGCTACGAGGGGCGGATGCCGCGCGCCATCGGGCTGAAGGAGATGGAAGCGGAGTTCCAGGAGCGGTCATCGCGCGCGGCGTGAGGCGCGACACGTGCGTGTGCGCTAGCCTTGTTCGCGGCGGCTGACACACGAGGAGGATGGGCCATGCGAAGGTTCGAGTTCGTCGAGGGAACCAGCTCCAAGTTCTGGCAGCCGGAGGTTCAGGGCAACCTCTTCATCGTCACGTTCGGGCGAATCGGCACCGCGGGGCAGCGCAAGGAGAAGGCGTTCCCCGACGCGGCTGGCGCCGAGCGTGAGTACGAGAAGAAGGTCGCCGAGAAGGTGCGCGAGGGCTACCAGGAGGTGACGGCCGGTGGCGCCGCGGCCACTCCAACCCCGGCCGCCGCGCCGCGTGCGCCCGAGAAGGTTCCGCTGCCCCGCCGCGTGCCCGTCGCCACGCCCACGCAGGAGACGTTCAAGGCCGCCGCGGATGCGCTCGCGGCGCTGCGGGCGCGCCTGGGCTGGCGAAGCTGGGAGGTGACGTCACGGGCTCGAAGCGCTCGCAGGGCGCTGCGGGCCCTGGGCGGCGTGGACCCGGCCGCGCACGCGGAGCTGGCCGCGACCTTCGATGCGCTGATGGCGCGCGTCGTCGCCACTCCGAAGGAAGGCCGGCTGCCGCTGCGTCACGCGCTGGGGCTGCTGAGCGAACTGGACGTGGCGGCCTTCTCCCGCGCAGTGGAGGCGTGGCGCCGCGCACCGGAGACGGAGGCGCTGGCCATGGTGCGGCGGGCGGAGTCGCTCGGTGAGCCGGAACTCGCGCTGCGGCTGGGGCTGCTGCTCGCGGAGCGTCCCGGCATGAAGGGCAGCGCGTCCGAGGAAGGCTGGGGCAAGCGCTGGGGCCAGTTGCGCCCGCATGTCGAGGCGAAGCTGTCCTCGTCGGGTGGCTCGCTGACGGAGTGGGTGAAGGGTGTGAGCCCGGGCAGCGATACGCAGCTCGCCGGTCGGCTCTCGCGCCTGGAGGCGTGAGGCGCGACGCGGCGCGAGGGGGACGCATCGACACATGACACCCAGGGTTCTCATCGTCGTCGGGCTCTTTCTCGCGCTGGGCGGGGTCCTCTTTCTGTCCGCCGACCGGGAGCCCCAGCCCCGGGGTGTGCAGGAGGCCGGCACGTCGACGCCCACGCCGCCCCGTCCTCCGAGGCCCGGCCAGGTGGTGGACATCTCCTTCCTCTACAGCACGGAGAAGAAGGAGTGGGTGGAGGCCGTGGCGGAGGACTTCCAGCGGCAGCATCCCCACATCCGCCTGAAGCTGATGGGGCGCGGTTCGCTGGATGCGGCGCAGGCCATCCTGGATGGCCGTGAGCAGCCCACGGTGTGGAGCCCGGCGGACAGCGCGGTGTTGCGCATGCTGGCCTCCGACTGGGCCACGGACCCCACGCGGGGGCCGTTGTTCGCGGAGACGGGCGAGCAGGCTCCGCGTCCGCTGGTCATCACGCCGCTGGTCTTCGTGGTGTGGGCGGACCGGGCGGAGGTGCTGCGCAAGGCGAGCGGCGGCGGCGCGGTGTCGTGGAAGGTGCTTCAGAAAGCGGTGACGAGTCCCCAGGGCTGGCCCGCGATTGGCGGCAAGCCGGAGTGGGGGTTCGTGAAGCTGGGCCACACGGACCCGACGCGCTCCAACTCCGGCCTGCAAGCGCTGCTGCTGGCCACGCTGGAGTACTACGGCAAGCGCGGCGGGCTCACGGTGGCGGACCTGTTGGACCCGCGCTACCAGGACTGGATGAAGGCGCTGGAGCGAGGCGTCACGCGCTTCGAGCCCTCCACGGGCACCTTCATGGCGGACATGGTCCGCTTCGGCCCGTCCCGCTACGACATCGCGGTGGTGTACGAGAACCTGGCCATCGCGGAGCTGTCGCACGCGCAGGGCCGGTGGGGCGAGCTGCGGGTGTACTACCCGGCGCTCACCCTGTGGAGCGACCATCCGGCGGCGGTGCTCCAGGCGGACTGGGTGACACCCGAGCAGAAGGCGGCGGCGCTGGAGTGGCTGCGCTATCTGCAGAGCCGTCCGGTGCAGGAGCGCGCGCTGGAGTTCGGCTTCCGCCCCGCGGACCCAGCCGTGCCGCTCAAGACGCCGGACCCGAACAATCCCTTCACACGGCTGGCCCCCCATGGAGTCCGCGTGGACGTGCCTCCCGTGGCGGAAGTTCCCGAAGGCCCCGTGGTCCGCGACCTGCTGACGTTGTGGTCGCGGGTGTTGACCTCCGGTCGTTAGCGCCTCGGGGTTCCCCGACGTCTGCCGTGCCCCGGAGGATGGGGGCGCGGCTCAATCCTTCACATCCAGGTCGTCGCGTACCTGTCACTGCACCCCTGGCGCCGAGCTTGGACCGGTGGGTGCGAGTGCTCCTCGGGCGTGCGGCCAGTCGCCGTCATGTCGGGCCTCGCTGGACTCGAGCCAGGCACGCGGCCACCTTGGCCG
Organism: Myxococcus sp. CA051A; assembly: GCF_013336705.1. NCBI lineage: Bacteria > Pseudomonadati > Myxococcota > Myxococcia > Myxococcales > Myxococcaceae > Myxococcus > Myxococcus sp. CA051A. Next base: position 66,964 of record NZ_JABUMS010000001.1, read on the forward strand.
CGGGTGAAGGAAGGGGTGCCTCATGATGAGAACCACGCAGGGGATGAGGAAGACCATGGGGGTGTTGGGGGTGGCGTTGCTGCTGGTCACCAGCACGGCCCACGCGTTCAACGACGCGGATGCGCTGAAGGTGGTGGGCTTCGCGCGAACGCAGCTCCGGAAGACCGCCACGGCCATGCCCAGCACGTCTCGCTCACCGAAGGCGTCGCGCGCCGACGGGACGTGGTCGACGGTGGCCAACACGGATGCGGTGGCGTGGACGCAGGGCTTCTTCCCGGGAAGCATGTGGCACTTGTTCCAGGTGGGGCTGGAGCCGTCGTGGCAGCAGAAGGCGGACCAGTGGACGCGGCCCCTGGAGGGTCAGAAGACGAACCGGCAGACGCATGACCTGGGCTTCAAGCTGTTCACGAGCTACGGCCAGGCGTACCGGCTCACGGGAGACCCGTACTATCGCGGCGTGCTGCTGACGTCGGCCGAGACGCTCGCGACGCGGTACAACTCACGCATCGGCATCATCGATTGCTGTGATTGGAACTCGGCGTGGGACGTGCCGCTCGTCACCGACACGATGATGAACCTGGAGTTGTTGCTGTGGGCCGCGGCGAACGGGGGACGCGCGGAGCTGCGGACGATGGCCATCAATCACGCGCTCACCACGCTGCGCGATGCGGTGCGCCCGGATGGCAGCTCCTTCCACTACGTGGACTACAACGCCGCGACGGGGGCCATCCGTTCGAAGGGCACGTTCCAGGGGTACTCCACGAACTCCACCTGGGCGCGGGGCCATGCGTGGCTCATCTACGGCTACACCATGGTGTACCGGTACACGGGTGATGCGCGGATGCTCGCGGCCGCGCGCAAGGTGACGGACTGGTACCTGGACAATGTGCCGGCGGACATGGTGCCGAAGTGGGACTTCAACGCGCCGGGGACGCAGAAGGACTCCTCGGCGGCGGCCATCGTCGCCTCGGCGCTGCAGGAGTTGAGCAACCTGGAGACGGACGCCGCGCGCAAGACGCGCTACCGCGACGCGGCGCTGCGCACGCTGGACACGCTGGTGTCACCGGCCTACTTCGCGCAGGGCACCAACAGCCCGGGCCTGCTGCTGCATGGCGTGGGGCACCTGCCCGCCAACCAGGAGATTGATGTCAGCCTCATCTACGGCGACTACTACTTCCTGGAGGCGGTGCTTCGCTTCAACCCGAACCCTCCGTACCCCTGGTACTCGAAGGTCGCCTTCTTCGAGAGCCAGCACCTGCTCGGCACCACGAACACGGGCGTGCGCACCGTCGAGTTCGACGTGACACCGCTCGCATCCTCGCAGGACGGCACGGTGGGCTACACCGACAGCTCCACATCGGTGACGGGCTACTCCGTGCTGAACATGACGGTGCGGATGAACCTGGACGGGTACTTCGACGTGCGCAATGGCGGGGCCTACGCGTCGCTGGTTCAGGTGCCCTATGTGAATGGGCAGACGTACCACGTGCGCATGGTCGCGGACCTGCCCGCGCAACGCTACAGCGTCTGGGTTCGTCCTCCGGGCGGGAGCGAGGTGCAGATCGCCAACCGGTACGTCTTCCGCACCGGGGCTCCGGCCATCAATGACCTGGGGCGCGTGTCCGTGCGGACGGTCATCGCGGACAGCGACTTCCGAGTGCTGGGGCACACCGTGACTCCCGGTGGAACGACGGCCGCGGGGGTCGCGGAGGTGCTGCCCGGGCCTGTGCGGCCGCCGGTGGACTTCGAGCACACGGCGATGTCGGGGAGCGAGGTCTCGCCGGTGCTCACGTGGCTCTCGCAGGACGCGTCGTTGCTGTCGCTGCTGGCGGACTTCGAGCGCTGGGGGACCGTGCCGACCGACCACCTGCCCGGCGACGTGGACGAAGTCGCGGTCGCGGAGGCGGCGCGGGTCGTGGCCAACGAAGCGATGCCTGAAGGCTTCGGCTGCGGAGCCGCGGGCGCGGTGCCTCTGCCGCTGCTCGTGCTCGCGCTGCGAAGCTGGCGCAACCGCCGGCGGAGGCAACAGGCCGCGCGCGGCTGAGGCCCGATGTGACAGCGGCCCGCTCCTCGCTTTGTCGAGGGGCGGGCCGTTCACTCACCTCACGCCCGCCCGGCCCAGGTGCGCGTGGGAGGGCGTGGGGGACGACCGTCAGTCGTCGTTGTCGTCGTGGTCATCGTCCTCGTCGCCATCCTCGTCATCGTCGTCGAAGGCGTCGATGGAGCGGCGCAGGTTGTTCTCGATGGTGGAGCGTGCGGCGTCGTCCCGCGGGTCCAGTCGCTGGCCCTGGCCGTCGACGAACCAGCCGCTCGGGTCGATATTGATGGTGATGTTCGGCTCTTCTCCGGCCTTCACCTCGAAGCGGGCCTCTCGCTCCTGCTCCAGCCGCACGCTGGAGACGAAGCTGAAGGGCTGCCCGTCGATGTGTCCGTCGATGACCACGGACGCGCCGAGCCGCGCGAGCTCCTGGAGCGCCGCATCCTCACCTGCCTCGGTGGTGGAGACCTTGCCGATGTCGAACTCGATTTCGTCGAAGATTCCGGGCTCCACCTGCAGGTTGCCCACGCGGATGACCTGACCGTTCAGGTCCTCGCTCGTCAGGTCGATGAGCAGGGGGCCCACCTCCTGCTCGGAGTCATCATCGTCCCGCGTGCCGTCATCCGCGCCACCCGTGTGGCCGTCGTCGGCGTCGTCGCCCTCCAGCTCCAACTCCAGCTCCCGCACGGAGAGTCGGACCCGGTCGATGGTGATGCCAGTGGGGGCCTCGAGCCGCTGCTCGATGTGGCCGGGCGCGGACTGGGCGCCACGCGCGGCGCCGACTCGGGTGCTCAGCCCGACCTTGACGGAATCCGGGTTGCCGCAGGCCGAGAGCAACATGATGGACGTGCACAAGCCAATGAGTCGCATACCGTTCATCTCCTGGTATCGAGAGGACCTGGCGCGCGACTTCTCCGGCCTGGGCCGCACGAAATCCCCTGTTCGAAAAGAAGGAGCATCGGCGCGCTTATCGGCCACATCGCGAGGCGGGGACCTTTCGTGAAGGGGTCGCCTGTGGCCGATAGAGGCCTCGTGACTCCTTCCTGATAGGCGCGGTACTGAATGGGGAGACATGGCCTGTGCTCGTACCCCAGCAACAGCGTGTGTCCGGTGGTCCGGAGCGCCCTTCGTGTGGGGTGCGAGTGCGCGGCAGGAGCCTGCTCGGCGTGTGGGTGAGAGGTGCGGGCCGTGACGGAGGAGGAAATCTCCGCCTGCATCCAGCGCGCGAACGGAGGTGCGCAGGACGCGCACCGCGAGCTGTACCAGCGCTTTCACGCGTCGGTGCGTCGTGTCGCGCTGGGCTACTCCGCGCTGGGCCCGGCGGAAGTGGAGGACGTGGTCCAGGAGACGTTCGTCCGGGCCTTCCGGGAGCTGGCGCGGCTGGAGCATCCCCGCGCCTTCGGGCGCTGGCTGGTGACGATTGCGCGCCACCATTCCCAGGCCCTCAGCCGGGGCGCGCGGATTCGAGGGCGCGCGGCGGAGGACCTGGCACTGGAGCTGGAGACGAGCATGCCAGCCATTCCTCCCGCCCTCACGCTGGAGCGGCGCGTGGTGGTGGTGCGCGAGCTCATCGAAGGACTGCCCGAGGGCCCGGAGAAGGAGACGGTCCGCCTGTTCTATCTGGAGGGCGAGCTGAGCGCGCGAGAGATCGCGGAGCGTCTGGGGCTGGGCAAGAGCGCGGTGACGATGCGCCTGGAGCGCTTCCGGGCACGGGTGAAGCGTGAGCTGTTGGCGCGGCTGCTGGCCGCGGGAGTGGAGTGAGCCATGAGCGACGCGAGCAGACACCTGGACGCGCGGAGCTGGAAGGCCCTGCGCGACAAGTCGCCCGAAGAGGTGGCGTACTTCTCCACGCATCTGTCCCAGCCCTGTGAGGTGTGCGAGGCGTTCCTCGAACGGAGCGACGAGGACGACGCGTTCGGCGTGGAGTCGTTGGCGGATGAGGCGCTGGGCTCGATGTCCACCCCGCGCGAGGACGCGGTGGGGTGGGCTCGCCTGCGCCGTCGCCTCGGGACGCCACGACGCGCGTGGCTCGCGGGAGCCCTGGCGGTGGCCGCCGCGGCCGTGGTCGCCATCGCCGTGCTCCCCCCGTTGGCGTCGAAGGAGCACGAGGACCGCTCGTGGCGACTGAAGGGTGTCGCGCCGATGTCCCTGGAGCTGACCGCCGTGGCGCGCCTGCCGGACGGGACGTTGCACGCCGTGACGGAGGACGCCTTGCTTCCTCCCGAGGCCGTGGTCCTGGTGCGCTATCGCGCCAGCGAGGTCTCCGACGCGATGCTCGTGCTGGAGTCCCCGGAGGGCCCCGCGCAGATGCTGGGCGGCTACACGTTGGAGGCGGGGACGCACGACCTGAAGGAGGCAGGCGAACTGGCGGGTGTGTCCCTGGCCGGGGAGCACGGTCCACGGGTGCTGGTGCTGGCCGCGTGGCCACGGGGACCGCGCTCGGCGGCCGCGAGGGACGCGGCCCTCACTCAACGCCTGGTGCCCGAGGAAGCCGCCCAGGCGAGGCTCCGGCTGCGGGTGGAGCCGGGGTATGTTGCCCCCTGAGCGTGCCTTCGTGAGTCGTCCCTGCTTCCGCGTCGTCCTGTGGCTTGCCTTCGCGTCGCTCTGCGCGTGCGGTGCGGCGAGCGTGGGCGAGAAGGGGCGGGCGGTGCGCGTGCGCCTGGATTCGGCGGAGCTGGCGTCGGCGCACGAGGGCGAGCGGCATGCGCTGCTCATCGGCATCAATCAGTATGAGGACGCCTCCTGGCACGGGCTGCGCTACCCGGGCAAGGACGCGGAGGACCTGGGGCGTGTGCTGGCGGACCCGCGACGCGGCGGCTTCCACTCGGTGACGGTCCTGACGCGGCCGGAGCAGACGACGCGCGCGGCGGTGCTGCAGGCGCTGCGGACGCTGGCCGCACGGCCCTGGAACCCGAAGGACGTGGTGGTCATCTACGTCTCCGGCCATGGCACGCTCGCGCGGGATGCACGGGGTGACCTCCAGCGCTACCTGGTGATGCGCGACACGCGCTTCCGGGACGTGCAGGGCACGGGGCTGGAGATGGCGGCGCTGGAGCGGGAGTTGGAGCAGCTGGGCTCCAGGCGACGGGTGCTGGTGCTGGCCACGTGTCACAGCGGCACGGGCAAGTCGCTCCTTCCCCCGGCGGTGCTCGAGGAATTGGAGCGCACCAAGTCCGCGTTCCCACCGCGCCCGCTGGAGGAGGACAGCCGCGCCTCGCTCGTCCTGTCCGCGAGCGACTGGGGCGAAACGGCGCGTGAGGACGATGCGCTCGCCAATGACATCTACACGCACTTCTTCGTCCAGTCGCTCGACGGCCGAGGGGACCGCAACCGGGATGGTGCGGTGAGTGCCACCGAGGCGCATGATTGGGCGCGCCGCCACACGTGGACCTATACGGAGGGCCGGCAGCGCCCGAGCGCGCGGATGACGGAAGTGGGCGCGGACCCGGTGCTGCTCGCGGGCGCGTTGACCCAGCCCGGGCAGCCGGAGGTCTTCTCCTACAGTCCTCGCCTGGAAGGCTTCACGCTCAAGGTGGATGGCGTGGACGCGGGCGAGCTTCCAGGCGGCGTGGCCTTGCCGGAGGGAAGCCGGAAGCTGGGCCTCCACAAGGGTGGCCAGTTGCTGTGGGAAGACACCGTGGCGCTGCGAGCGGGGGAGCGCCGGGCGCTGGACTCGCTGCTGCGCGAGGTGTCGCCCGGCCCCCAGCGCACGGTGGCCCTGGAGGTCGGCGCCCTGGGCTTCCTCGACGCGCGCAGCCGCCGCGAGGTGCTTCCGCCCACGGCGCTGGCGGGCGTGGGGCTGCGGCTGGGGGGCGTGCTGCTGGAGCAACGGCTCGACGTGGGCGTGGACCTGGCCGCGGGGCAGGGGCGTCGGGCGCTGCTGCTCGACGTAGGCGGAACGGTGCCCGTACGCCATCGGGTGTTGATGCTGGGCGTGACGGTGGGACCCTCGTGGCAATGGGGTCGGCTGGGGTTGTCCACGGGGCCTCGAGTGGCCGCCTTGTGGTTGGAGCGCTCCTTCCAGTTGGACCTGTTGAGCCAGGACGAGCGCTACCTCACGGTGTGGCCTGGCTGGATGGCGGGAGTGTCATGGCGTCTGGGGACGAGGTTTGTATTGGAGGCGAAGGGCCAGCTTCTCTGGGCCTACGTCCCCGTGGACGGGCGCACTCGCGCGGTGGGTTTTGGTGGCCTGTTTCTGGGCGGAGGATATCGCTTCTGATGCGTGCTCCGAGACGCGTGATGCCCCTGGCGTGGGCGGGCCTGGCCCTGATGGGGGCGTGTGGTGGCTTCAACAACGGGCCGCTGGAGGCGGGCACCGTGCGCGGGCGAATCCTCGGCGCCGAGGCCGACGTGGCGGTGGTGAGCGTGCTGGGCCAGCCCGAGTTGAGGGCGCGTGTGTCGTCGGACGGACGCTTCGAGCTCGGCGGCGTGCCGGCCACCTCCGTGGAGTTGTTCCTGGTGGCCTCGCGCACCCGCGCGGCCCGCACGAAGGTGGTGGCGCAAGGCGCGCGCATCACCGAACTGGGTGACATCGACGCGCCCCTGGGCGCCTTCATCACCGTTCGCCTGCGGGACAGCGCTGGCAACGTGCCACCGCGTGGCGAGGTGGAGGTGGAGGGGACCGCGCTGGACGAACTGGAGATGGACGCGTCGAGCGGAGAGGTGCGCGTCGGTCCTCTTCCCGAGGGGTGCTACACGCTGGAGGTCAAGGCGGACGGTCTCGAGGAAGTGGAGGAAGAGGTCTGCGTCCGCCAGGGCGAGGAACTGGAGCGCGAGTTCGTCCTGCGTGAGGACGACCTCGGCGGAGACGACGATGGGGGCGGTGACGACGACGGCGGCTGAGTGTCCGCGGCGCGTCCCGTCCCCGGTCAGCGTCCCGTGCGCGCGGCCAGGTCGATGAAGCCTCGAATCCAGATGAGGTTCACCGCGTGGCACGCCTCCATGCTCATGGGCGTGGTGGTCTCCAGCGTCGCCGTGTAGGGCACGCCCTGGCGCGCGTACCAGTCCGTGACGCTGCCGTCGTGATAGACGATGAGCCCGTCGTCGTCGGTGATGTTCTGCTCATCGACCTTCTGGTTGCGCACCACCGTCGCGTGTTTGGACGAGGCCTCGACGAAGGGGCGGTAGAAGTCCTTGTCCCCGAAGGTGTACGCGTACGTCGCGGCGCCGCCCAGGTAGTTGTCCTGGTGGATATCCAGCGCGGCGTTCGGCGCCCGGAAGCGCGCCAGGTCCGAGCGCACCAGTCGCGTCTCCTTGGGCCCGCCGTCGTAGAGGGCCCAGCGCAGGTGGTCCTGCCCCTCGTTCAGCTCACCCCGCCACTCACCGGGCGCCACTTCATAGCGAAGGAAGTCGTTGTTGGGCTTCTCTCCGGAGCGGTTGTAGCGGGTGCCGTCCTCGAAGCCGGAGGGGTTGATACATGGATACACGCGCAGGCCCACGCCGCGTTGCCGGGCATAGGCCACCACTTCGGGGAAGCGCTCGGCCAGGGTGAGCGGACCCGCGGGCTCTTCCCCGTGGAACCCCGAGGTGATGACCAGCCAACGCTCTCCCGGCACGGTGATGCGGAAGAGCGGGTAGGGCTGTCCGCCCTCCAGGACCTGGCCGTACTCGGCCACTTCTCCAAGGTTCTCGAACGAACGGATGCGTTGCGCGTAGTCGGTGTATCTCACACCTTCAACCTATGCGTGACGCTCCCCGTCGCCTACCCATTCCCACCCATGGTCATGGGTGGGCGTTGAGTGGGGGACGGGCACCGAGGGGGCTTCTCACTCCATGCCGGTGCGCTCACGGAACTCCGTGGCCAGCTCCTTGCGCTGCTCCGGCGTCAGCGTGCCGTGGACCTCCAGCGCGGCATCCGTCGCCTGGTGGGCAAACGCGCGCATGGCATCGATGCGCTCGTCCACCAGCGCGTGGAGCTTCTGCGCGTCGGGCGTGGTGGACTCGAGCTGGGTGACGACCTCCGAGCGCACCGCGTGCTGCTCCTTCGCGAGCTTAGCGCCCTCGTCGAGGAGGCGGTCCTTCACGGCGTTGATGGACTTGCGCTGGGCGTCCGTCGCGTCGATGTCGTCCAGCTTGTCGTTCAGCTTCCACGACACCATCTGCTTGATGCGCTCGGGGTTGTGGCCCCAGCCGTGGTGGCCTCCGCGGAAGGCGAAACCGCTGAGCAGGACGACGGCGACGACGGCGGAACCGGCGATGGCGAGCTTCTTCATCATGGGACTCTCTCCGAATGCGGGGCCCGACGCGGGCCCGGGTGGCTTCGCCGTGTTGGCGATGTTGCCCAATGTGCCGGGCCGCTTTTTCGGGCGCTTGTACCGGGCGTGAAGAAGTGTGAAGCCCCCCGGCCCTGGAGTTTCGCCCCGGGTGCGCCCGCCTGGACGGCTGGAGGGAGAGCCCGGCCCCACCGGCCCTGGAGGCCCCGATTTCGGGCCGCGCCCCGCCTTTCCGCTCCCGACAGAACGACTTTCGAGGCCGATTTCTCGGCCTGTGGGACGGGCCACCCTGACGCGTTCGAGAGAGTAGCGGGAGGCCGGGGCCGAACGTAGTGTTCGGGCCATGTCCTTTACCCACCTCCACCTGCACACGCTCTACTCACTGCTCGATGGGGCCATCCGGATGAAGGACCTCATCAAGACGGTGAAGGAGAAGGGGATGTCGAGTGTCGCCGTGACGGACCACGGCAACATGTTCGGAGCCATCGACTTCTACAAGAAGGCGAAGGACGCGGGCATCAAGCCCATCCTCGGCATGGAGGCGTACGTCGCGGGCGCCAAGGGTCGCGAGGACCGCTCGGAGAAGGTCAACCACCACCTCATCCTGGTGGCGAAGAACGCGGAGGGCTACGCGAACCTGCGCTACCTGTCCTCGACCGCGTACATGCAGGGTTTCTACTACCACCCACGCATCGACAAGAAGGTGCTCGCGGACCACAGCAAGGGGCTCTTCGCGCTGACGGCGTGCCTGGGTGGTGAGGTGACGAGCGCGTGCTTCCGTGGGGACATGGACCACGCCCGCCGCGCGGCCCAGGAGTACAAGGACATCTTCGAGCCCGGGCACTTCTTCCTCGAAGTGCAGTCCAACGGGATGCCTGAGCAGGACAAGGCGAACGTGAACCTGATGCAGTTGTCGCGGGACATGGACATCCCGCTGTGCGCCACCGCGGACGCGCACTACATCAAGCGCGAGGACGCGCGCGCGCACGAGCTGCTGATGTGCATCGCCAGCGGCAAGACGCTGGCGGACAGCAAGCGGATGAAGCACGCCACGGACAAGCTCTACGTCACCAGCCCCACGGAGATGCTGGAGTTCTTCAAGGAGATTCCGGAGGCCGTCCACAACACGCAGCGCATCGCCGAGCAGTGCAACCTGGAGCTGAAGCTGGGCAAGCCCATGCTGCCCACGTTCAAGGTGCCGGACAGCCACACGCCGGACAGCTTCATGTCGGAGCTGGCCTACGAGGGCCTGCGCGAGCGCTTCATCGAACTGGCGGCCACCGTCAGCTATCCCATCGACCGGGAGGAGTACCAGGCGCGCCTGACGCTGGAGTTGGGCGTCATCCAGAAGATGGGGTTCAGCGGCTACTTCCTCATCGTCCAGGACTTCATCAACTGGGCGAAGAAGATGGGCATCCCCGTGGGCCCGGGCCGTGGCTCCGGCGCCGGCAGCCTCGTCGCGTACGCGCTGCGCATCACCGACGTGGACCCGATTCCGTACAACCTCCTGTTCGAGCGCTTCCTGAATCCGGAGCGCGTGTCGATGCCCGACTTCGATATCGACTTCTGCCAGGACCGGCGGGACGAGGTCATCCAGTACGTCGGCCGCAAGTACGGCGAGATGAACGTGGGGCAGATCATCACCTTCGGCTCACTGAAGGCGAAGAGCGTGCTGCGCGACGTGTGCCGCGTGTTCGCGCTGCCCTTCAGCGAAGGTGACCGCATCGCGAAGCTGGTGCCGGAAGTCCTCAACATCACCTTGAAGGAGGCCATCGAGATGGAGCCTCGCCTCAAGGAGATGATGGAGAAGCCCTCCAACATCGGTGAAGTGGAGGGGCGGCCCGTCACCACGAAGGACGTGCTGGAGATTGCGCTCGCGCTGGAGGGCCTGCACCGCCAGCCGGGCATGCACGCGGCCGGCGTGGTCATCGCCGACAAGCCGCTGTGGGAGTTCGTGCCCGTCTACCAGCCGCCGGGTGAGAAGACGCTCATCACCCAGTTCGCCAAGGACGAGGTGGAGGCGGCGGGCCTGGTGAAGTTCGACTTCCTCGGCCTGAAGACCCTCACCGTCATCCAGCACGCGCTGGATTTGGTGAAGCGCAACCACGAGAAGGACATTCCGCGGCATGAGATTCCGCTGAATGACGACAAGGTCTGGGAGTTGATGGCCAAGGGCGACACGGCCGGCGTCTTCCAGATGGAGTCGAGTGGCTTCACGGAAATGGTGGTGAAGCTCAAGCCGTCCTGCTTCGAAGACGTCATCGCCGCGGGCGCGCTCTATCGCCCGGGTCCGTTGGACTCCGGCATGGTGGACGTCTTCATCAACCGCAAGCACGGCCGGGAGAAGGTGTCGTATCCGCATCCCGCGCTGGAGCCGGTGCTCAAGGACACGTACGGCGTCATCGTGTACCAGGAGCAGGTGATGCAGATTTCGCAGGTCCTGGGTGGGTACACCCTGGGCCGCGCGGACCTGCTTCGCCGCGCCATGGGCAAGAAGAAGGCCGAGGTCATGCAGGCCGAGCGGGCCGGCTTCCTCGAGGGCTGCGCGAAGAACAGCGTCGACCTGAAGGTCGCTGGCGAAATCTTCGACCTGATGGAGAAGTTCGCTGAGTACGGCTTCAACAAGAGCCACTCGGCGGCGTACGGCCTCGTCACGATTCACACCGCGTGGCTGAAGGCGCATTACCCCTGTGAGTTCATGGCGGCCCTTCTCTCCAGCGAGAAGGACAACACGGACAAGGTGGTGAAGCACATTGGTGAGGCGCGCGAGTCGGGCCTCCAGGTGTTGCCTCCGGACGTGAATCAGTCCGACCTCCAGTTCGGCGCGGTGGAGGGGAAGATTCGTTTCGGGTTGGGCGCCATCAAGGGCGTGGGCGAGGGCGCCATCGAGTCCATCCTGGATGCGCGCAAGGACGGCTCCTTCAAGAGCCTCTTCGACTTCTGCGAGCGCGTGGACAGCCGGCGCGTCAACAAGAAGGTGTTGGAAGCGCTGGTGAAGGCGGGCTCGTTCGACTTCGAGAAGCGTCCGCGTCGGCAGGTGTTCGACACGATTGAGCGGGCGATGAACCGCGGCTCATCCAGCCAGAAGGACAAGGCGGCGGGGCAGAGCTCGTTGTTCGGCATGCTGGCGGGGCCCGCTTCGGGCGGCGCCGCGATGAAGGACGACTACGTCGTGGTGGAGGAGTGGTCGGAGAAGGAGCGGCTGGCGCTGGAGAAGGAGGCCATCGGCTTCTACGTGTCTGGGCATCCGCTGCATCAGTACGACAAGGAGCTCAAGCGCTACGCGAAGCCGATTACGTCGGTGCAGCGCGCGCGCAAGGACGACAAGCTCACGGTGGCGGGCGTCGTCACGGTGCTGCGCGAGCGGCCCACGAAGACGGGCAAGCGCATGGCGTGGGTGACGATTGAAGACCTGTCCGGGTCGATTGAGCTGGTGTGCTTCCCGGGCAAGGACGGCACGCGCAACGTCATGGGCAGGGATGGCAAGTGGGCGAAGCAGGGGCCCAAGCCGGGGTTCGAGAACTGGGAGCACCTGCTCAAGTCGGACGACCCGATTCTGGTGACGGGGACGGTGCAGATCAGCCAGCGGGACGAGGACTCGCCCACGCCGGAGTTGATTGTCGACGACATCCAGAGCTTGAAGGAGGTGCGTGAGAAGCGCACCAAGCGGCTGGAGCTGCGAGTGCCGGCGGACCTGCTGACGGAGGACCGCGTGGCGAAGCTGCACGAGCTGGCGAAGAAGTTCGCCGGTGCCACGCCGGTGGCCGTGAGTGTGTTGTTCCACGGTGAGGCGGAGGCGCTCATCGGGAACACGTCGCTCAAGGTGCAGGTGCATGACGACCTGCTGCTGGCCGTGGACCGGTTGTTCGGGATGCGGGTGGTGGAGTTCGGGTGACGGCAGTGGTGCTCTGGCACCACGCCGCTTCCGCGTGGGTGAGGTACGGTTCGCCCACTCACGCGGGAGGCCGTCATGGACACCACCTACAAGTCGCTGCGCATTGAGAAGGCGGATGGAGTCGCCGAAGTGATTCTCCTGGGCCCCGGTCGCGGCAACGCCATGGGCCCGGACTTCTGGCGGGAGATGCCGGAGGCCATTCGCGCGCTCGACGAGGATGAATCCGTGCGCGTGGTGCTCGTCCGGGGCAACGGCGACCACTTCACCTACGGCCTGGACCTGATGGGGATGATGGAGTCCCTGGGGCCCCTGCTCACCGGTGACAACAACCTCGCCCTGGAACGCACGAAGCTCCTGAAGCTGATTGGCGACATGCAGCAGTCCACTGAGGGCGTTGCCCGCTGTCGCAAGCCGTTCATCGCCGCCGTGCATGGCTGGTGCATCGGCGGTGGCATGGACCTCATCGCCGCGTGTGACTTCCGCTACTGCGCCCGCGACGCGAAGTTCTCCCTGCGCGAAGTGAAGGTCGGTATCGTCGCGGACCTGGGCGCTCTCAATCGCCTGCCTCGCATCATCGGCGAGGGACACACTCGCGAGCTGGCCTACACCGGTGGCGACGTGGATGCCGAGCGCGCCCTCCGCATGGGACTCGTCAACGAGGTCTACCCGTCGGCCGAGGAACTGCTCACCCAGGCCCGCGCCACCGCGCGACGTATCGCCGAGAACCCGCCTCTCGTCGTCCAGGGCGCCAAGCAGGTGATGGAATACTGCGCGGACAAGTCCACGTCGGACGGCCTGCGCTACGTCGCCGTGTGGAACTCCGCGTTCCTCCAATCACACGACCTCGCAGAAGCCTTCTCCGCGTTCGCCGAGCGTCGCCCCGCGAAATTCGTGGGCCGGTGAGCCCGTCCCTCTCACGAGGGGCTTTCAACCGCTGCGCTCACAGTGCGAGGATTCCCGTGAAGTCGTGTGACGGACCGGGGTAATGGATCGCAGGCGGGTCACTCAAGCTGTTCGTAGCGGGGTCGGCCAAGCGGATCGCCCCGGGGTCGGCCAAGCGGACCGCAAGTCGGAGCAGTCGGGACGGCGGTTTGCCCACCCCAGAGACAGTTGGAAGAAACGCGGCCGGCGGGTGGGGTGAGCGCCTACCCGGCCAGTCATCCCGTGCATCCTCGCGAGTCCACGAGCACCGCCCCCGCGGTGCGCCCAGGGACGCGCGCGGATGAGCTACCGGAGAGTCGACATGGACAGGTTGAGAGAGTTGGTGCGGTTGCACCGCATGGGGACGGGTGCGCGCGAAGTGGCCCGGCTGTTGGGCATGGGGCCGAATACGGAGAGGGCATATCGCGCGGCGCTCATGGCGGCTGGCGCACTGGAAGGCCCCGTGGACGAGGTGCCTGAGCTGGAAGCGCTCAAGGCGCTGGTGCAGGAGCACCTGCCCTCCAAGGTGTCACCGCAGCAGACGTCCTCGCTGGTGCCTTGGCGGGAGCGAGTGGAGGCACTGCTGGGCCAGGGGCTGGGGCCTCGTGCCATCCACGACAGGCTCCGGCTGGAGGTGGAGGGCTTCGCGGCGAGCGCCTCGGCGGTGAAGCGCATGGTGCGACAGCTGCGCAAGGTGCGAGGCGTCCGGGCCGAGGACGTGGCCATCCCCGTCGTGACGTCGCCAGGGGAGGTGGCGCAGGTGGACTTCGGCTACGTCGGCAAGCTGCTGTGCCCCAGGCAGAAGGTGGCGCGCAAGGCGTGGGTATTCGTCCTGGTGCTGGCGCACAGCCGCTACCTGGTGGCCGACGTCGTCTTCGAGCAGTCGCTGCCGACATGGCTGCGGCTGCACGTGGACGCCTTCGAGCAGTTGGGCGGCGTGGTGGAGACGGTGGTACCGGACAATCTGAAGGCCGCCGTGTTGCGCGCGGCCTTCACTCCGGACGAGCCGTCCGCCCTCAATCGCAGCTACCGGGAGGTAGCCCGGCACTACGGCTTCAAGGTGGACCCGACACCGCCGTACGCGCCGCAGAAGAAGGGCAAGGTGGAAGCGGGCGTCAAGTACGTCCAGTCCAACTTCTTCAAGGGCCGAGACGGCCAGGACGTCGACGTCGTCCGTGCTGACTTGAAGAAGTGGCTGGCGGAAGTCGCCAACGTCCGGTGGCATGGGAAGACGGGCCGGCGTCCGGTGGACGTCTTCCGCGAGGAGGAGCTGCCCGCACTCCGGCCCCTGCCCACCCGACGCTTCACGCCTGTCGTCTGGAAGGCCACGCGCGTGCATCAGGACAGCCACGTCCTCTTCGACAGGCGCTTCTACTCGGTGCCCTGGCGCCTTGTCGGCAGCGACGTCTGGCTGCGCGTCACCGACGCCAGTCTCGAGGTGTATGCGGACGACGTGCGCGTCGCCACCCATACCCGGCGCGGCACCGGCCTCTACACCACCCACGAGGAGCACCTGCCCCAGCACCGTGCAGACTTGCGTCACCGCAGCCGCGGCTACTGGGAAGGCCGCGCCGCCCGGCTGGGAGACGAGGTGCTCACCTACGTGCGCGCCGTCTTCGACTCCGACGAGGTGCTGTCGCAGCTGCGCGCCGTGCAGGCCATGGTGACTCACCTGGAGACCTTCCCTCCCGAGCGCGCACGCGCCGCCGCACGGCGCGCGCACTACTACGGCACGTACAGCTACGGGGGCCTCAAGAATCTGCTGCGCCAGGGGCTGGACTTGCAACCCCTGCCGCTGGCGCTCGCCACCCCGGCGACGGCCTCTCTCACTCAGCCGCGCTTCGCACGCAGCGTGGCCGAGCTGCTGCACCACCCCGCCGTGCCCCAGGAGCCCGAAATTGAGCCCCACTGACGAGCTGATTCCCATGCTCAAGAAGCTGCGCCTGTCCGGTGTCCTCCAGTCTCTTCAACTGCGCACCCAGCAGGCCGTGGACGACAACCTCTCCCACTCCGAATTCCTCTACCGGCTGCTGAGCGACGAGGTGGAGCGTCGCGATTCCAAGCAGCTTTCCCAGCGCGTGCGTCGCGCCTCCTTCGAGCACGCCAGGACGCTCGAGGACTTCGACTTCCACTTCAACCCCAGCGTGCCCAAAGCCAAGGTGCTGGAGCTGGGCACGTGCGGCTTCCTGGAGCGCCACGACAACGTGCTCGTCGTCGGTCCCACCGGCGTCGGCAAGTCTCACCTGGCCCAAGCTCTCGGTCACCGTGCTTGCCGTGCTGGCTACAGCACCCTCTACGTCGGCACCCACGAGTTGCTCATGCAACTGAGGGCCGCACGGGGCGACGGTAGCTACGAGAAGCGCCTGTTGCGCTTCACCTCTCCAGACTTGCTCATCATCGATGACCTCGGCCTTCGCGGGCTGACGCAGGATGAGCCGGTGGACCTCTACGAGGTCGTCCGCCAGAGGTACGAGCGCAAGAGCACCGTCATCACCTCCAACCGGGCGATTGAAGAGTGGCCTCCGCTCTTCGGCGACCCGCTGATGGCCAGTGCCGCCATGGACCGACTGCTCCACCACGCGCACGTCCTGGTCATCGAAGGCGACAGCTATCGCAATCCACCCCCTGCCCGACGCCGCAAGCCCACCGCCGCGGAGGCCCGTTAGACAACAGCGTGGATCCGCTTGGCCGACCCCAAACTCGTCACCGCCGTGAACTCGAACAACGGCTCTCTGACGAACTCACCAGGGCGATCCGCTTGGCCGACCCTCACGCGGTCCATGCCCCCGGTCCTTGACAAGTCGAGTCTCGGGAGTCCCACGGCATGACGGAGACGGTTGGGTTGCTGGGTTATGGGCGCTTCGGTCGCGCCCTCTCGGGGCTGCTGTCCGACGCGGGCGTGCCGCACAGCGTGTTCGACCCGAGGCAGGATGAAGTTCCTCTGTAGTTGCAGGCTCCCCGCAGAGAGACCATGCGCTCCATCTTCCTCAAGATGGAGATCTCCGTCTCTGGCATTCCCGTGATGGAATGCCTCGTAGGGTCATCCAACTGATTTGCCATTGATGCCGCCAGCCTAGGGCTCAATGAGTTAGTCAAATTGCCGCAGAGGTGCATCCCGGGTTGACACGAATTGCGATGCATTGGCTTATGATTATGTCCTCGTGAGATGGGAAATTAGTCATTCATGAAATTCAAGTGTGCACCCTGTACTGCGCGCTTCGTCTGGACATTTGTCCAGGTTGCGGCAGAAGTCTCAACTTTTTGATCGGGATTCGAACGGTCGTCAATGGTACGAGTCGGGTGGGAAATGGCAGGGGCATTGGTGACCCACGGGGATTTCCTTGAGAGGCAGCCTCCCTAGCTACTAGCGTGCGAAGCCTGTTTGTGCCCGGAGGGGGCGTGCCAAGTAAACTGGCTGAGCTATTGCGGCATCCACAGGTACTCCAGCTGGCATGGCAACGGGTTTTAGACTGGTATGGCCAAACATGGCCCCCTGAGCCTGAGTTCTCTGCATGGCGACTGAACCCAGAAGGGCACTTGGCGCGCCTCGGACGTGAGTTAGGGAGTGGCGAGTATTTGCCAAGCCCTTTCCCCTTGGTCCCCCATCCGAAAAAGGGGATGCAACTGCGGCATTTCTGCATGCCGTCCGTACGAGATCAGGTTGCATTTACAATCTTGGGAAGTTTGCTCGCCCCTCTTGTTGAAGGAGGAATGCCAAATTTCTCTTTCGGAAACCGTACCTTTCGACGGGCGGTTCGCACTTGGCGCCCAGCGAGAGATACTGCGCGCTTTGATACGGGGCCAAACGGAGAAAGTGTTCCGAGTAACAGGAAAAGAAAAGTCTGGGATATTCTTCCATTCTCCTTGTCTGACTCAAGAATTTACCAGCCATATAAGCGGGCACATGGGCTTTTTCGACGTAGCATACACTGGAGCGCAGCTGCTCTTACGAAATCCAGCATAAATAAGGGACGGGCCATTGATGCGGCTTTGCGCCCAGAGGACTACCCGTGGAATCACGTTCCGCCCTTTGCAAATAAGGAGTGGTGGAGCGGTAGTGACGAACCTCAAGCCAAGGTCGGATACTGGGCTCGGCTGGATCTCCAGTTGGCATTCCCTTCTGCAAAGATTGACTATCTCGATGGGCAATTGCGAGCATTATTGTCTCCTGACTTGCAGGCAGAAATTGAAAATACCAGTCGGAGTGATTGGAGGTCGAAATTCGGCTGGATGTCATGGGGAGACGCTCTGGCTGAGTTTCCTTCTGACGTGGGTGATGCTTTGGTCACTCCCGAAGTGCGCGAAGACCTGCAGTCCCTTTTGATTCGTTGTTTGTCGGAGGTTACGTATGTTCCATTGGCAGCCGGTAACATTTCAGATCGACGTCTAGCCGACTTATGGCGTCCGCCACACGCCGACCAGGAGTTACCTACAGTCGACGGGCGCGGACATCCGGGAATTCCTACGGGACTTGCTGTGTCAGGCTTGCTGCTGAACATTTATCTTCATGGGTTTGATCGGCATATGGCGCAGTCGGCACTGAATAGCCGAGAGCAGGGGCGCCCGTTTGCGGTATTTAGATTTGTTGATGATATTGTTGTGATGGCGCCGAGGTTGGGGGTGTTGGCCTCTGCGGTTGATGAGGCTTGGGCTGGACTTGCTGGTGCTCCATCTATCCTCGCGACAAGAAAAACCGCTGATGTTCCAAGCAATCTTCGAGTCAATTGGGAGAAAACAGAGCCGAAATCGATGGCCTCGCTCGTTAAAGAGTATCTGAAAGAGGCATGGTCGACGAAGGAGGAATGCCAAGGCTGTAAGTCCGTGATTGCTCCGGTTCTCGATGGGGCAGCGAGTTTGCCCGAGATAACGTTCAGCGCCTGGGTCCGGAGCAAACGAAAGCAGAAGAGAGGCGGTGTCTGCTTGGCGCCAGTTGGCGAGGCGCTCGAAGGACTTAGTCGTGATGCAGTTCGTCGAAATAGGCTTGGTCCATTTGTCACGTACTTGGTTGAGCGACTCAGCGCGATGGCCGATGATGGGCTGCTGAATCGTTTTGGTGATGGAGCTGAGCGTCGCCTTGTAGATCTTCATGGATTATGTCGTTTTGAGTTCGATGATCGACAGGTCAAGGCTGATACGCGACTTGCATTTGCTGCAGGGAGTCTTGCACGCTCTTGGTTAAGTGAGAATGACATCACGGGAGATAGGGAGGAGTTGCGCGAGATTCGTACCTCGATACGCCATGCGGTGCTCAATGCCCCGGCGAAGTACAAGTTGTGGCGGAGTGTCGTCCGGGCGGCGGTGCGACGCCCAATCGGTAGAAGTGATGATGAGGCGGCCGAGAGCGATCGGCTTGTCGCCCGAGCTTGGCTTAAGGAGATGTTTAAGACTATTGCGCCCCGCGGTGATGCGAGGCGTGCGCCGCTATTCCTTGCCCAGCCCTCCGACTCGTACACTGTAGAGGTGTGTTGGCGTAAGGTTTTGGGTAAAACTGTTTCGGAGCAAGACCTTGTGGTTCGGAGCGAAGAGGTCGCGCGTCAATACTGCTCGTACCTGCGGGCATGCTTCTGGCGTTATGTTGGTGAGGCTCTAACAGCCCTAGGGAATGCCTGCTCTTGGCATGACCAGGCTGTCGATGGAGCGGGGCCGAACTGGACGTCTCGGTCCTGGCTGTTCAGGGCGATGCCGGAAGGTGAACTGCCAAAGGCATTGGCTTGGTTGGGCTTGCTCGATGAATGGTTCTCAATTGAAGGAGGGTCGCCGCTAGATTGGTGGGAGGCGGACGCCCTTGTTCTAGCTGTATTGGCTGGAACGCCGAGAAGCACGCTTCTGAATGCTGTGCGCAGAGTTCGCAGCAGGCCAAGAGCCCAGTCGGAACTGTTTCCTGCGCATTTGAGCCTACCTGGAGATTCGATATTTTTTGAGGGAAGAGAGCGCGTCCGAGATGGATTGGCTGCTGCAGGTCGCCTATTGCCCGCAGGCTCGTTTGATTGGCGCATTCTGCTGCCGCTGATTTCGCTGGCTGGTGTTAACGGAGGGGGAGGGCAGGCGCTGGTGAAGTGGATTGAAAAGACAGCTTCGCAGTTTGCTGGAGAGTACGCAGAACATGAACTCGTTGAGCGTCTCGGTGGTATTGGTCAGGTGTCTGTAGCTCGTCTGCAGCAATGGTCTGAAATGGCTCGCGCTCAGTTGCGGCAGTGGTCAGCTGAGGGGCATGGCTTGGGTGGCTATTCTGCTGCATACGATCAATATGCTCGATATCTCAGGTTGTTCCGTGTCGCGGTGGGGCCTGCTCGGGTTCTTAGCGGAGGGCGGTCGCCTTCCATTTACCGAGTCTTGTGGGGCAACTTCTGGGAGTCCCGGGACTTGAGTCAGGCTCAAGTGGATCCTGAGAATTCTCCAGAACTTGGGTTGCCTATTAGAATTGCACTGAAATTCCTGTTGGAGGCGCTAAAGTCGCTCTTGGCCGATTGGAACCAAGCGCAGCCTGTTGGGGCAGTTCCTCCTGTCTGGACGATCTCAAGACATATTTATAGATTTGTCTCATGGGGTCGCCGCCGGCAATTGCTGGGTGCTGAAGTTGAGGAGAGAATAAAGACACCCGATAAGCACAGTGGTTGGGTGGGGATAGCTCGCGACATCGATTCGTGGGAAGTTCTACCGCATCCAGCATTCTTTATGCCCCAGAGTCTGGGACTTCAGATGGGGCGATCTGGGTATGAGCTTTGGTGTAGTGCCCTGTTTTTTATGGTTATGTGTGATGGCCACGAACGTATTCTTGATTCAATAAGCCGATATGGAGCTCAGCCGAGTGCGTTGCGCGATGCATGGAGAATTCGAGACCGCATACACTTGCCTGAGCGGTTCTGGGATTCGCTTGATAAAATCGTCCGTCAAGGAATGCTTGCTCCTGCAGTTTTTGCAGTCAATGCGCGGCGGTTTGCGCGCAATGTCAAGGGACAGATTGAGAGGTTGTTGAAAGTTGAGGTTACTGCTGACGACTTTCGATGGGAACGCGCTGACGTTGTCTTGAATGACCGAGATTCCCAAGAAGTGCCTCGAAGAATCTCAAGATTCTTGCTCAATAAGTCGGACCCAGTTCCGAAAGATCTACGCCTTCGCCCAAAGCGACTCCGGCCTGATCTTGGTGTTCGAATTGGGCAAATTGCGGCAGTGCCGCATTGGGGAGATTTTTTTCGTCGCTTCCCACGAAAAATCTGTAGGCGCGATGTGCAGTCTATTATGCGTGAGGTTGCAGCCGCATTTCGAGTTTCTGAGTCGCGGAAGGCGCTGGAGGGTAGTGAGCCTGAGAGCCAGACCCAGGGGGTAAGTGGACCGTCATTAATCGTTCTCCCCGAGGCAGTCCTGCCTGTGGGAGAAATGTATTCGCTTGAGGCGCTTGTAGCTCGTGAACGCCGTGCCGTCCTGTGCGGTGAAATGTTTAGAGCAGTTTCGGTTGTATCTCCGCGTTCTGCGCGTGGAGGTTCAGTTCGTTGGTTTGTTAACGAGGCGAGTCTTGTTTTTCCTGTTGCTGCAGTGGGCGAGCGGGGGCCTCCGCTGGTACGCCGGTTTGCGATTAGGAAGCCGATGCCGACGCATGCGGAGTATGGTTTGGCGGATGCACTGACGGGACGGGCACCGCCAAGAGGACCTAAGGTGAAGTGGCGTATGTTGGCAGGACAGCGATGGTATCGATTTGTTAATGAGCGGTGGGGGGACTTTACGGTTGCGATCTGCTCGGACTTAATGGACCCAAGCCCTTGGTGGTCGTTGAGGTCTCAGGTTTTGCATATTTTCATGTGTGCGTATAATAAGGATGTTGAGCTGTTTGAGTCCTTGAGTTGGGTGAGGGCTTATGAGAATTTCTGTAATTTGGTGTCAGTGAATCACGGAGAGATTGGCGGCTCGTTCGTGTGGACACCTCGCAGTGGTCATGAGCGAGAGGTGGCCCGGCTCAGAGGAGGCGGGTTGTTGCTCGTTGCCGACGTCGCTGTGCCGGTGTTGTCGTTGTATGATGCTCAGGTTGATGGCGTTCGGGTTGCGATTGGTAAGGAGGCTGGGGCTTGGAGTGGGAGGTCAGTTGCGGTCAAGGGTGGTTATAAGTCGCCGCCTCCGACTTTCCCCTCTCGAAAGTAGTGGTGTGTTGTTGGGGTTTTGAGCTGGTGTGCTGAACGGGATTTGTGGTTTTGGTGTTATTGCTGGGTGTGTGTTGTTGGGTTGGTGGATGGTTCTGAAGTAGTTGTATGGAATACTGCGCGGGTAACTTCACGTCGGACGGCCTGCTCTATGTTGCCGTGTGGATCTCCGCGTTTCTTCAGTCGGACGGCCCCGCCGAAACGTTCGCCGAGCGCCGCCCCACGAAGTTCGTGGGCCGGTGAGCCCGCTCCTCTCACGAGGGGCTTTCACCCGCTGCGCTCTTAGTGCCAGGATTCCCATGAAGTCGAGTCTCAGGAGTCCCACGGCATGACGGAGACGGTTGGGTTGCTGGGCTATGGGCGCTTCGGTCGCGCCCTCTCGGGGCTGCTGTCCGACGCGGGTGTGCCGCACAGCGTGTTCGACCCGAGGCAGGACGAGGTCCCTCCGAAGTCGCAGGCCACTTCGCTCGCGGAGCTGGCCTCGCGCTCCACCGTCCTCGTGCTGGCGATGCCTGTCTCCGGCATGCGTGAGGCGTTGACGGCGCTGCGCCCCATGCTGTCGCCTTCCCACCTCGTCATCGACGTGGGCAGCGTGAAGGTGCGGCCGGTGCAGGTGCTCGCCTCCGTGCTGGGGCGTGACATTCCCTGGGTGGGCACGCATCCGCTCTTCGGTCCCGCGAGCCTGGCGCGTGGCGATGCTCGGCGCACCGTGGTGTGTCCGAACACGCTCCATCCGGAGGCCGTGCGCCGCACCCGTGCGCTGTTCGAACTCCTGGGCTGCGAGGTGACGGAGATGTCGCCCGAGGCTCATGACGAGCTGATGTCCCGCACCCATGTGCTTACGTTCTTCCTGGCCCACGGACTCGTGAAGGCGGGGGCGGGCAGAGACCTGCCCTTCGCGCCTCCCAGCTTCCAGCCCATGGCCCGGCTGGAGGAGTACGCACGGCTGGAGGTGCCACACCTCTTCGCCGTCGTGCAGACGGAGAATCCGTATGCACGTGAGGCGCGTGTCCGGTTGATGGATGCACTCACGCAGCTCCATCAGGGACTCGAACCACAGGCAGGGGCCGCGAGTCCGACGCCTGAGTCCGCGCCCCCCGCGCTCCTGGGTGTTCGAGAGCGCATCGACAGTGTCGACCGCGAACTCGTGTCATTGCTCGCTCGGCGTGCACGCCTTGTTCAAGAGGCGGCCCGTGTGAAGTCGGCGCATGGCTTGCCGTTTCCCGATGCGGAGCGTGAGTCCTCAATGATGGAGACCCGACGCCAGTGGGCCGAGCAGGACGGCCTCGACACCGCCGCCCTGGACGATGTCTTCCGCGCGGTGCTGCGTCTCTCCCGAGACTCAGTTACCGGGCCCGACGAAGTGGCGTGAGGTCAGCGCTGGACGGTGAACGTGGGGTTGAGGACCTTCATCGTCCCCTTCGTCACACCGAACTGCTCATGCACCGCCGCGCGGCGCACTGTCTCCGCCGGAGAGATGCGGCCCGCGAGCAGCTCCTGATACGCCCCCAGGACACGCGTGGCCTCCTCGCGTGACTCACGGACGAACTCCACCCGGAATCGCTTCACTCCGCGCGCCATCAGCGACGGCACCAGTGACGCCGCGCTCTGTGCCTGCGCGTTGAACACCGTGTTGCGGCAGCCCACGTCCACCACCACCGGATGCTCCAGGCCCTTGTGGTCCCTCAGCGACAACCGGTGCTTCTCACACGGGCGACCACAGCTCTTGAAGTCACGCCCATGCGACAGCGTGTGCGAATACACGCAGTGCTCCGTGTGGAACGTCGAGATGTGGTGGTGCACAGTCACCGCGAAACGCTCGGCCGGCAGGTGCTCCAACATGGCCCCCAACTGCACCGCGTCCAAATCATGCGCGAACGTGAGCGTGTCCAACCCCAGCCCCAACAGATGCAGCGCCGTCACGGAGTTGGTCACGTTGAGCGAGAAATCCCCATGCAGCGCCGGCCGTGACTCCCCCGGCGCAAAGGGCCGCTCCAGGAAGTGCATCATCGCGCCCCAGTGCCGCGCCAGCACCGCATCCGGCTTCAGCTTCGCGATGCGCGCGTCGTAGCCCTCCTCGCCGGGCTTCTGCACCCGCACCGTCGCAATCGTCACGCGCAGCCCCGCCGCCCGCGCCCGCTCCACTGCCCGCTGGAGCCCCACCAACTCCATCCAATCCAGCTCCACCTCCGGCAGCCCCGCCGCAATCACCGCCTCGAGCTGCTCGTCCGTCCGACACAGCGGCAACAGCAACGCACTGTCAGCCACCGGTGACGCGACCACGCGCTCGCGCTGCGAGGCCCGCACCTCCTCCAGCACCGCCGTCTCCCGCACCGTGCGCGCCGGTCCCCGAGACACCGCCTCCGTCAGCTCCGCCACCAGCGAGCGACGCAGCGCCTTCAGCTCCGACACCGGCAGATGCAGCCCCGACCCCAGCGCCGTCGTGTCCAGCTCCGTCAGGTGGAACGAAGTGCCACCCAGCGCCGCCAGCTTGTCCTTCAGCAGCGCCGCGTCCATCCCACCCCCGCGAGACTGCGCGAGCGGCACCGTGCTCGACGCCGTGGCCACGTGGCCTCCCCGCGCCGTACCCGTCACCACCAGCGGTCCTCCCGCCGTCCCCGACACCGTCAGCGCCAGCGGGACACGGCCCTCGGGCTCACCCTGCGCCAGCAGCTCCTCCGTGTGCTTCGCCAGGGAAGGATCACTCGTCACCCAGACACGCTGCCCGCGCGCCACCCGCCCCATGTCCGGCCCGGGATTGCCGAAGCCCAGCACCCAGCCGTGACTCGTGCGCTCGACGCGGAACAGCGGCCCGCCCGCCTCGTGCTTGTCCTCGGGGTGCCCGTCGTCGAACACCACGCCCATGCCCGGACGAGGGGACAGCTCCGCGGCCACCGGCGCATCGCCCTCCAGCGGCGAAGACACCTTGCCCTGCGGCGCCTCCGACTTCGTCCGCGCGTCGTCCTGCCCCAGCCCGCCCGTCCACGGACGCCCCTCCGGGTCCTCCGCCACGAGCACGTCGCGACCCTGCACCGCCTCCACCACACCCAGGTACGCGCCTCGGTGTTTGGGGAAGCGCCCCTCCACCAGCGTCTGGTGGTCCGAGCCCGCGAAGAAGCCGTGCGAGAAGCCCCGGCTGTAAGACAGCGTCATGTCGGCCAGGTCCTTGCGCAGCGCACCCGTGTCCGCCTTGCCCGCCGACACACCGTCCACCCAGCGTCGATAACCCTGCACCGCCGTGGCCACGTACTGAGGCCCCTTCTGCCGGCCTTCAATCTTCAGCGAGTGCACGCCAATCTCAATCAGCTTCGGCACCGCCATGACACCGGCCAGGTCCTTGGGGCTGAGCAGGTAGCGCACGTCGCCCAGGTCCTTTGTCTGTCCATCCACCACCAGGTCATACGGCAGCCGACAGGACTGCGCGCACTGTCCCCGGTTCGCCGAGCGCCCACCCCACGCCTCACTCGTAAGGCACTGGCCGCTCCAGGACATGCAGAGCGCGCCGTGGATGAACACCTCCAGCTCGATGTCCGTCTCCGCCGCCAGCCGTCCAATCTCCGCCACCGACAGCTCACGCGGCACGACGATTCGCGTGGCACCCAATCCGCGAGCGAAGCGCGCACCCTCCGCGCTCGAAATCGTCATCTGCGTGGAGGCATGAACCTCCATCTGGGGACACACCGCGCGAGCCACCAGCGCGATGGCGGGGTCCTGGACGATGAGCGCGTCCACGCCCGCCGCGGCCACACGCCGCAGGATGTCCTCCACCACCGGCAGCTCCGGCTCGAACACCAGCGTGTTCATCGTCAGGAACGCGCGCGCGCCCGCGCGGTGCACCAGCGCCAGCGTCTCCGACAGGGTGGCGAGCGAGAAGTTCTCCGCCCGGGCCCTCGCGTTGAAGCCCTCGTCCAGCCCGAAATAGATGGCGTCCGCGCCACTGGCCAGCGCGGCCTTCATCGAGTCGAGGTCTCCAGCGGGGGCGAGGATTTCAGGACGACGGCGCATGTCCGCCCTCTACCACAGCGAGCCTGCCATCGCGCCCGTCCTCACGCGCCCGTGGACGCAGTGCGGCAGGTTCTGGTCAAGTCGCCGCCCGGTTGCTTCCACAGGAGACGAGTCATGGCTGAAGGCGTGTTCAAGGACGGGCTGCTGGCGGGCAAGGTGGCGTTCATCTCGGGCGGCAGCAGCGGCATCAACCTCGGCATCGCCGAGGCGTTCGTGAAGGCGGGGGCCAAGGTGGCCATCAACGGTCGCAATGTGGAGAAATTGGAGGGCGCGGTGAAGGGCCTCCAGGCCCACGGCACCGCCATGGGGGTGGCCGCGGACGTGCGCGACTACGCCTCCGTGGAGAAGGCGCTCCAGACGGTGCGCGACGCGTACGGTGAGATGGACATCCTCATCTGTGGCGCCGCCGGCAACTTCCCCGCACCGGCCCTGGGCATGTCCTCCAACGGCTTCAAGGCCGTCATGGACATCGACGTGCTGGGCACCTTCAACCTCTGTCGCGCCGGCTTCGAACACCTGCGCAAGCCCGGCGCCAGCATCATCAACATCTCCGCGCCCCAGGCCTACCTGCCCATGGCCATGCAGGCCCACGTGTGCGCCGCAAAGGCCGGCGTGGACATGCTCACCCGCGTGCTGGCGCTCGAGTGGGGCGGCGCCGGCGTGCGCGTCAACGCGATTACCCCCGGCCCCATCGAGGACACCGAGGGCATGCGCCGCCTGGCCCCCAGCGAGGAGGGCCACCAGAAGCTCGCCCAGGCCCTGCCGCTCCAGCGCTTCGGCACCAAGGCGGACATCTCGCGGCTGGCCCTCTTCCTGTCCTCGGAGGCCGCGTCCTACATCACCGGCTCCATCATGGTCTGCGATGGCGGCCAGTCCCTGCTGGGCGGCGCCGCGCTCATGGCGGCCATTGGGATGTAGCCCGACACAGAGGGGGATGGGGTGCTCACGACCTCCTCTGTGAAATTTGTTGTAATTGCAAACTTGTGACCTGGGTCTACGTGGCGGGTGGCAATGTCTGGTACAAGGCATTGCAACCCGCGAGTGGAGTCTTCCCTGGGGGGGACAGCTCGCATCCCGGAGATCCGCATGTCCGTACGCCTTGCCCCGTCAGCCCGACTCCTCGGGCTGGCCGCGCTGTGTCTTGGCCTGTTCGTTGGCTGTGGTGATGACCCGGATCCGCAGCCCCTGCCCACGCCCTCGACGTTGCCGGACGCCACCGCATCCACGGTGGTCCTGACGCCGGCGAGGGACGTGCTGGCGGACGGCGCGGACCAGGGCACGGTCACTGTCACAGTGAAGAGCAAGAACGGCACCGCGCTCGCGGGGCGCACGGTGACGGTGGCGGTGGAGGGCGACGGCAACCTGGTGTTGCAGCCGGGACAGACGGACAGCCAGGGCGTCGCCGTGGCGACCGTGGTGACCGCGCACGCGGGGACCAAGCGGGTGACGGTCTCCGTCGCGGCCGAAGGGGGCGCGGTGGTGTTGGCCTCCCGGCCCTCGTTCAACTTCGTCGCGCTGGTGGCCACGCGGCTGGAGTTCATCCCCGCGCCGGTGGAGGCCACGGCGGGCGCGCCCATCACCGGCCTGAACGTGCGCTTCCGCGACGCTCAAGGTCGCCCCGTCCTGGGCGCGACGGCGGCGGTGACGTTGTCCCTGGCGGCGAACCCAGGGGATGTCGCGCTGGAGGGCACGCTCACGGTGACGCCGGTGGGTGGCACGGCGAGCTTCACGGACGTGGTGCTGAAGAAGGCCGGCGCGAACTTCCAGCTCAAGGCGTCGGCGGCGGGGATGGAAGATGCGACGAGCGCCGAGTTCTCCGTGGCTCCGGCCGCGGCGGCTTCGCTGGACATCGACGGGTTGGAGTCCACCGCCGTCGCGGGCGCGGCGCGCTCGGCGCAGGTGACGGTGCGTGACGCCTTCGACAACGTGGCCACGAACTACACCGGCACGCTGTCCGTGAGTTCCACGGATGCCACGGCCTCGCTGCCCGGGCCCCATGCCTTCACCCAGACGGATGCGGGGCGCTTCACCTTCACGGGGGTTGTCCTCAAGCGCGCGGGCAGCCATCAGGTCACTCTTCAGGACGCGAGTGTCGCCGCGCTGCGCGCCCAGCAGGACGTGGGCGTGGTGGCGGGGGAGGCGTCGGCGCTGGTGTTCACCCAGGTGCCCGCGTCGGCCTCGACGAGCGCCGTGTTGTCTCCGGTGGAGGTGTCCCTGCGGGATGCCTTTGGAAACCTCTCGGCGGTGGGGGCTCCTCCCGTGGCGGTGTCGCTGGTGGAAACAGGCGACCTCTCCGGGGTTCAGGAGGTCGCGCCAGTGGAGGGCGTGGCTCGCTTCACCGGGCTGCGGGTGAGCACGGAGGGCAGCTATCACCTCCGGGCGAGCGCGACGGGGCTGACGGAGGCGAGCAGCACCGCCATCTCGGTCGTCGATGATGTGGCGCCCGCTCGGCCCGTGCTCTCGCTGGGGACGCTCGGCACGGAGTCGGCGACGGTGACGTGGGTGGCCGTGGGTGATGACGGCAGCGTGGGCCGGGCGACGTCGCAGACGTTGCGCTACTCGCTGTCCCCCATCCTCACCGACGCGGAGTTCGACGCGGCGACGCCGGTGGGGGGCGTGAATGCTCCCGCCGAGCCAGGCACCGCCGAGTCCGCGCAGGTCACCGACCTGGTCGCGAACCAGACGTACCATGTCGCGCTGCGGGTGACGGACAACCGCGGCAACTCCGCGCTCTCCAACAGCCTGTCCTTCCAGACGCTGAACGCCGAGGTGACGCAGCTGGCCTTCACCACGCAGCCGGTGAATGGGACCGCGGGCGTGTCGCTTGCGGGCGTGCGAGTCTCCCTCCAGAACGCGCAGGGCGAGGTCGTCACCACGGCCAGCCTGCCGGTGACGCTGTCGTTGGTGGGGGGCTCGGGCTTCGAGCCGAAGCAGGTCTCCGCCGCCTCTGGCGTGGCCCTCTTCTCCGACCTGCGCATCGACCGCGCGGGCACCTATCGCTTCTCCGCCAGCGCCAACGGGCTGACGGTGCAGAGCGATGAGTTCGTCATCGAGGCGGGAGCGGCGTCCCGACTGGCGCTCACGGGGCTCGTGGCGCCCGTCATCGCCGGCCAGTCACAGAGCGTGGAGGTGACGGCGTTCGACGGCTTCGACAACGTGGCCAAGGGCTACTCGGGCACCGTGCGCTTCACGTCCACGGACCCGGAGGCGGAGCTGCCCGGCGACTACACCTTCACCGCGCAGGACCAGGGACGCCACGTCTTCTCCGACGTCGTGCTGGCCAACATGGGCCTCCGCCGGGTGACGGCGACCGACACCGCCAACGCGCAGCTCACGGCCTTCATGGAGGTGGAGGTGACGAACGACGCCGCCCACCACCTGGACCTGGAGGGGCTGCCGACGCAGGCGGCGGCGGGTGGCAGTCACACGCTGACCCTCAGCGTGAGGGACCGCTTTGGCAACCTCGTCACGGGCTACACCGGCGAGGTGGACTTCGCCTCGGACGACCCTCGCGCCACGCTGCCTCCCGAGCACGTGTTCACCGCCGGGGATGCGGGCCGCTTCACGTTCAGCGTGACGCTGGAGAGCGCCGGCGAGCGCTCCATCACCGTGGCGGAAGTGGGCGGGGCACTGTCCATCACCCGGAGCACGCAGGTGTCCCCGGGGAACGCGGAGTCGCTGTCGCTTGTGCTGTCGACGGCGTCTCCGGCCGCCGGTCAGTCGGTGAGCGCGACGGTGACGCTGGTGGATGCGTATGGCAATCAGGCCGCCGGCTATCGAGGCACGGTGGCGCTGAGCGTGGCGCAGGACCCCGGGGCCACGGTGCCGGGGCCGTACACCTTCACCGAGACGGATGCGGGCCGGCACGTCTTCAGCGTGACGTTCGCCCAGGCGCAGGCGACCACGCTGTCCGCCGTGGACACCCAGCAGGCGACGTTGTCCGCCTCCGAGGCCGTGACGGTGAGCGCCGGCGTGGCCACCGCGCTGCGCGTGTCGGCGGTGACAGAGTCCCTGACGGCCGGTGTCGCCCATGTGTTCTCCGTCAGCGCGAGGGACCGCTTCGACAACCTGTCCCGCGACTACGTGGGCACGGTGCAGCCGTCGGCGACGGATGCCAACGCGGGGCCGCTCACCGCCCACACGTTCACCGCGGCGGACCAGGGGGAGCACGGCTTCACCCTTGCCCTGCGCACCGCGGGCACGCAGACCGTCACCTTCACGGACGCGGCGCTCGCGGTGTCGGCGGCGCGCGAGGTGACGGTGGACGCCGCTGCCCCGGCGCGGCTGGGCTTCGTGTCCGCACCGGGCTCGGCTTCGGTGCGCCAGGTGCTCGCCGCCGTGAGCGTGGCCGTGCAGGACGAGTTCGGCAACACCTCGTCCAGTGGTGCCCCGGTGGTGACGCTCTCGCTCTCGGGCGGCGGTGTGCTCGACGGTGACGTCACCGCCACGGCCGTCGCGGGCGTGGCGCGCTTCACCACGCTCTCGGTGGCCCAGGAGGGGGACTACACGCTGACCGCCTCCGTGTCCGACGCGAGCCTGCCGGCCGCCTCCAGGGCGCTGTCCATCATCGACGACCAGGTGCCCTCGCCGGTGGCCACGCTCGAGGCGAGCGTGGTGGGCGCTGACTCTGTGAGGCTGCGCTGGGTCGCCACGGGCGACGACGGCCAGCTGGGCCAGGCCTCGTCCTACCAGCTGCGCTACGGCCTGGCGCCGCTGAACGAGACGAACTTCGAGGTGGCCGTGGTGGTGCCCACGGGCACGCCGGGCCTGCCTGGAGCGCAGGAGGAGGCGACCGTCGCGGGCCTCGCGGTGGGCCGCACGTACTACTTCGCGGTGCGCGTGGTGGACGGCGCGGGGAACTCCAGCCCGCTGACGACCACCTCCCTGGACCTGCCCAGCGCGTGTGGCAGCCAGGTGTGCGCGCCCCGTGCGCCCGAGTGCTCCGAGTCGGGCGTGGAGGTGGTGACGTATGAGGCCACCTGCGAGATTCTGGCCGGTGAGCCGACGTGCGTTTACGTGCCCACCGCGTCAGCGTGCACCGGTGTGGATGCCGTCTGCTACCAGGCGGCGTGCACCACGGCGGCGGCGCCCGGAGAGCGCACGCTCATCATCACCGAGGTCATGGCCTCCCCGAGCACTGGCACGACGGAGTACATCGAAGTGACGAGCACGTCCGACGCGCTGCTCAACATCAACGGCCTCTCGCTCATCTCCTCGGCCACGACCACCGTCTCGGTGGACAAGGGCCCGGGCGCGGCCGTGGTGCTGCCGGCGCGCGGCATCCTGGTGCTGGCGAGCAACCCGGACCTCGCCACCAACGGTGGCGTGGACGCGGACTACGGCTATGGGAACGCCCTGGAGCTGGAGAGCACGGGCCAGCTGTCCCTGCGCGTCAATGGCGTGGTGATGGACGACCTCACCTACGACGAGGAGTTCCCGCTGGTGGCGGGCCGCTCCCTGAGCCTGTCCTCGGAGCTGGTGGGCAGCACCGCGAGCCGCTACTCCTGGTTCTGGTGCGCGTCCAACGACGAGCTGTCGGGCGGAGACCGGGGCACGCCGGGCCTGCCCAACGAGACGTGCGGCGTGGACATCCAGCCGCCCGTGGAGTTCTGCGCCATCGAGTCCCCCAAGTCGTTCCCGGCGGTCATCGCGCGCGGCTCCTCCCATGAGGTCACCAGCCGCGTCTACGAGCCGCAGGTGACGACGCGCAGCACGGCGGGCAATGACCACTTCCCGTACCTCGTCTCGGAGCTGGGCTACGGCACGGACGCCAACGCCCCGGAGTCCTGGACGTGGGTGCCCGCGACGCCGAACCCCAGCTACGGCGCGCTCGGCGGCAACGACGACGAGATGTTGGCCACCCTCCAGATTCCCACGAACGGGAGCTTCCTCTACGGCTTCCGCTACCGCTTCACGCGCGGCCCGGCGGGCGCTGACGCGTGGGTCTACTGCGACCAGAACGGCGTCGTCGCGCCTGGGGTGCCGGCGATCTACGGCACCGTAACGGTGGACGAGGTCATCCCGGTGGCGGACCACGTGGTCATCAGCGAGGTCAGCGGACGTGGCGCGACGTCCCAGACGGACGAGTTCGTTGAGCTGCACAACCCGACGAACCAGGACGTGGACCTGAGCGGCTGGATGCTGCAGTACAAGTCGGCGGCCGGCTCCACGTACACGGGCACTTTCGTGATTCCCGCGGGCAAGGTCATCCCGGCGCATGGCTACTTCCTGCTCGCGCACACGGGCTACACCGGAACCGGAGCGCTGGCTGCGGATGCGACGTGGTCCGGCTTCGACCTGTCGGCCTCCACGACGGCGGGCGGCCATGTCCGAATCGGCCGGAATTTGACGACGCCCTCGCCCATCGAGGTGGACAAGCTGGGGTGGGGGACGGCGAACTCGCCGGAGGGCTCCGCGGCCGGTCCGTTCCACCCGGCGGCGGGCGGCAGCATCGAGCGCAAGGCGCTGCCCACGTCGACGCAGGCCACCATGGCGGAGGGCGGCTCCGACGCGAGCCGGGGCAACGGTTCCGATTTGAACAACAACAGCGCGGACTTCGTGGTTCGCACCGGCCGCCAGCCGCAGAACTCCCTGAGCGGGACCGAGCGGCCGTAGTCCGCGGGACATCCTGAGCGGTACGGGAGGCCGTCCTGGCTGTACGCCGGGGCGGCCTCCCTGTCTTCCGAGGCTCAGGCGCGGCGGGCCCACTGTCGGCCAGAGTGCCGTCCGGCCATCAAAGGCTGCTGCCCGGAGGCGGCGGGCGGATTACCTTTGCGGCGCACACTTCCCGTCAGCAGCACGCCCAGGAGAGCAGCCCGTGCCTGAAACGCCTGTCCCCGACGCCGTCCGCCTCATCACCTGTCCGCCCGCCGAGTTCCGACGCTCCGGTGAAGCCGCCATGGAGGCCACCCGCGCCGGAATCGCCCGCCTCAAGGCGCTTCGCGCCCCCTTCGACGTGGTCCAGGTGCTGGAGCTGTACGACGAGGCCATGGCCTCGCTGGACGATGCGGGGGCCCGCGCGAGCGTCGCGCGGCACTCCCACCCGGAGGCCGCCATGCGCGAGGCCGCCGAGGCCGCCGAGCAGGAGCTGGAGACGCTCGCCACCGACATCCGCATGGACCGGGGCGTCTACGACGTGCTCGCCTCGTTGGACCTCTCCGGCCAGGACGCGCAGACGCGCAAATGGATGGAGAAGGTGCTGCGCGACTTCCGCCGCTCCGGCGTGGACCGCGATGACGCCACCCGCGCGCGGGTGAAGGCGCTCAACGATGAGCTGGTCCGCATTGGCCAGGAGTTCAGCCGCAACATGCTCCAGGACACGCGCGCGGTGTCCCTGCCGCCCTCCGCGCTGGACGGGCTGCCTGACGACTACGTCCGGGCCCATCCCCCGGGCGCGGACGGTCAGGTGAGCATCACCACCGACTATCCGGACATCATCCCCTTCATGACGTACTCGCGCGACGCGAAGGCGCGCGAGCAGATGTGGCGGGCCTTCCGCATGCGGGGCCACCCCAGCAACACGGACGTGCTGGAGCGCATGGTGGCGCGCCGTCACGAGCTGGCCACGCTGCTGGGCTACCGCAACTGGGCGGCCTTCGCGACGGAGGACAAGATGATTCGCGACGAGCAGGCCGCCGCGGACTTCATCGCGAAGATTTCCGACGCGTCCGGCGCGCGCATGCAGCGCGACTACGCCCTGCTCCTGGAGCGCAAGCGCCGGGACGTGCCGGGTGCCGCGCGCGTGGACCCGTGGGACCAGGCGTACCTGGAGGACCGCATCAAGGCGGAGCAGTACGCCTTCGACTCGCAGGCGGTGCGCCCGTACTTCGAATACACGCGCGTGAAGCAGGGCATGCTGGATTTGACGGCGCGGATGTTCGGCGTGACGTACCGGCGCATCCAGGACGCCACGGTGTGGCACCCGGACGTGGAGGCCTACGACGTGCTGGAGGGCGGCACGGTGAAGGGCCGCTTCTACCTGGACATGCACCCGCGCGCGGACAAGTACAAGCACGCCGCGCAGTTCACCCTCACCAGTGGCAAGTCCGACCGCCGGCTGCCCGAGGGCGTGCTGATGTGCAACTTCCCCAAGCCCGGCACGGAGCCCGCGCTGCTCCAGCATGACGACGTGGAGACGTTCCTCCACGAGTTCGGCCACCTGCTGCACCACATCTTCGGCGGCCACACGCGCTGGGCGGGCGTGTCCGGCGTGCGCACGGAGTGGGACTTCGTGGAGGCGCCGTCGCAGATGCTGGAGGAGTGGGCGCGCGACACGGCGAGCCTTCAGACGTTCGCGAAGCACTACCAGACGGGCGAGCCGCTGCCGGCGGAGATGGTGACGCGGATGCGCAGCGCGGAGGAGTTCGGCAAGGGCCTGTGGGTGCGCCAGCAGATGTTCTACGCGGCGCTCAGCCTGGAAATCTACCGGAGGGACCCGGCGGGCCTGGACGCCACCGCGCTGGTGAGGGAACTCCAGGGCACGTACACGCCGTTCCCCTACGTGGAGGGCACGTACTTCCACCTGTCCTTTGGGCACCTGGAGGGGTACTCGTCCAACTACTACACGTATATGTGGTCGCTGGTCATCGCCAAGGACCTCTTCACCGTGTTCCAGAAGCAGGGGATGTTGTCCCCCGAGCCCGCGCAGGCGTACCGGCGCGCGGTGCTGGAGCCGGGCGGTTCGGACGACGCGGCCAGGCTGGTGCATGCCTTCCTGGGTCGCGACTACGACTTCCACGCGTACGAGGCCTGGCTGAACAAGGCGGCGTGAGCATCAAGGCGTGAAGGGGGGCGCCATTCCGGGCGCCCCTCTGGGCCTACACTTCGATATTGATTTGCAGAATCAAGTCGTGCGTGTCCGTGCACGGACTGGTATGTGAGGCGGCGTCGGCCCGCGACCTGGGTCTTTCCGTTCCGCGGGCACTGGCTGGATGAAACCGTGAGCACACCTGACAGGCGTCCCTTTCCCCTCTTCGCGATTCTCGGTGTCGTCGCCGTGGTGGCCGCCGTAGCGATCGCCGTGAAGCTCCAGAGCGGCTCCTCCTCGGAGTCCGCGCCCGCGCCGGCGGCCCAGGCCCCCGCGGTGCCGGAAGCACAAGGCCGGACCTTCAAGCACGGCCAGGGGACCACCGTCGTCCCGCTGAATCCCCAGCGCGTCGTGGTCTTCGACCTGGTCGCCCTGGACATCCTGCAGGCGCTGGAAGTGAACGTCCTCGGCGTCGCGGGTGACCAGTTCCCGCACCACCTGGCGCCGTTCGCCGACGCGAAGTACCTGCGCATGGGGACGCTGTTCGAGCCCGACTACGAGGCCATCCACGCCGCGAAGCCGGACCTCATCATCACCGGGGGCCGCTCCAGCGCGAAGTACGCGAGCCTGTCGAAAATCGCCCCCACCGTCGACCTGCCGATGGGCGGCGTGAACTACATCGACACGGTGGTGGCCAACACGGAGCTGCTGGCGAGCATCTTCGGCAAGGAAGAGAAGGCCCGTGCGCTGGTGGCCCAGCTGCGAGAGTCCATCGCGAAGCTGAAGGAGACGACGGCGGGCCGAGGCAAGGGGCTGGTGGTGCTCGTCACCGGAGGCCGCATCAGCGCCTATGGTCCGGGTTCGCGCTTCGGCGTCATCCACGGTGACTTCGGCGTGCCGGTGGCCGCCGAGGGGCTCAGCGCGTCGCTGCACGGTGAGGTCATCGGCTCGGAGTTCATCCGGGAGAAGAACCCCGACTGGCTCTTCGTGATTGACCGTGACGCGGGCATGGGCCAGCAGGGTGGGGCCCAGAAGGTGCTCGACAACGAGCTGGTCCAGCAGACCACGGCCTGGAAGTCGGGGCAGGTCGTCTACCTGGACCCCCTGACGACCTATCTCATTGGCGGTGGCATCCA
The DNA here is from genome assembly GCF_013336705.1 of Myxococcus sp. CA051A. NCBI lineage: Bacteria > Pseudomonadati > Myxococcota > Myxococcia > Myxococcales > Myxococcaceae > Myxococcus > Myxococcus sp. CA051A. The sequence goes on from NZ_JABUMS010000001.1 coordinate 102,049, forward strand.
GGCGGTGAATGCCCTGCGGAGCCAGATTGCGGACGCCTACGCCGCGCGGGCCCAGTAGGCTGCCCGGGCCGTGAAACGCTTCATCGCCGCCGCCGCCGTCATCGCCCTGCTGGCCCTGGTCAGCCTGTTCATTGGCGTCAGCAACGTGTCGTGGGACTCGCTCTTCTCGCCGAGCCCCGACGAGCGCGCCCTCCAGGTGTTGGTCATCAGCCGCATCCCCCGGCTCCTGGCCGTCATGCTGGTGGGAACGTCGCTGGGTGTGGCGGGGCTGTTGATGCAGATGCTCGCGCGCAATCGCTTCGTGGAGCCCGCGACGGCGGGGTCGGCGGAGTCCGCGAGCCTGGGGGTGCTGGCCGCCACGGCCCTGGCCCCTCAGCTTCCCGTGCTCGGGAAGATGCTCGTCGCGGCTTGCTTCGCCCTGGCGGGGACGGCGCTCTTCCTGCTCATCCTGCGCCGCATCCCCATGCGCTCGGTGCTCATCGTGCCGCTGGTGGGCCTGGTGCTGGGCAGCGTCTTCGATTCGGTGACGACCTTCTTCGCCTACCGGTTCGACCTGCTCCAGTCGGTCAACGCGTGGAAGACGGGCGACTTCTCCACCGTCTTGCGCGGTCGCTACGAGCTGCTCTGGGTGACGCTGGTCCTCACGCTGTGCGCCTATGTGGCGGCGGACCGCTTCACTGTCGTGGGCATGGGGGAGTCCTTCACCACCAACCTGGGACTGCGCTACTCGCGCATCGTCGCGCTGGGGCTCGTCATCGTCTCCCTCGTCACCGCGATGGTGGTGGTCACCGTGGGAATGATTCCCTTCCTGGGGCTGCTGGTGCCGAACGTCGTCAGCCTGTTCATGGGAGACAACGCTCGAAAGTCCATTCCCTGGGTGGCGGTGGGGGGCGCGGGCTTCGTCCTGCTCTGCGACATCATCGGCCGCGTGGTGCGCTTCCCGTACGAGATTCCGGGGGCGACCATCGCCGGAGTCATTGGCAGCGGGCTCTTCCTCTTCCTCCTACTGAGGAGGGACGCCCGTGTCGGCTGACGGCCTCGTGGTGGTGAGGCGGCCCGAGCGCACCCTGTTCATCCTCGGGTGCGTGGCGCTGGCCTGCGCGGCCCTGTTCATGCTCATCGACGTGGGCGGACAGTGGGACTTCGTCCTGCCGTTCCGGGGGCGGAAGCTGGCGACGGCGCTCCTGGTGGGCTACGCCATCGCGGTCTCCACGGTGCTCTTCCAGACGGTGACGGGCAACCGCGTGCTGACGCCCGCGATTCTCGGGTTCGACAACCTCTACGTGCTCATCCAGACGTGCCTGCTCTTCTTCCTGGGCTCCGGCGCGGTGGCGAGCCTGGACCCCCGGCTCCTGTTCGGCGTGGAGGTCCTCATCATGGTGGCCTTCTCGGGGCTGCTGTACTGGGGGATGTTCGGCGGGGCCCGGCGCAGCCTGCACCTGGTGCTCCTGACGGGCGTGGTGCTGGGGGTGTTGTTTCGGAGCCTGTCGTCCTTCCTCCAGCGCCTCATCGACCCCAACGAGTTCATCTTCCTCCAGGACCGCTTCTTCGCGAGCTTCAACAACCCGGACCAGGAGTTGCTCGTCGTCTCGTTCCTCCTGACGTTGGGCGTGTCCATCCTGGGCTTCCGGATGCTGCGCACCTTCGATGTCCTGGTGCTGGGGAAGGAGACGGCCATCAACCTGGGGGTGGACTACCAGCGGACGGTGGCGCTCACCCTGGTGCTGGTGGCCATCCTCGTCTCGGTGTCGAGCGCGCTGGTGGGGCCGGTGACGTTCTTCGGCCTGCTGGTCTCCAATCTGGCGCACGCGCTGGTGCGCACGTACAAGCACGCGCTCATCCTGCCCGCCGCCGCGCTGGTCGCCGCGGTGGCGCTGGTCGCCGGACAGGTCGTCCTGGAGCAGGTCTTCGCCTTCGACACCAACCCGCGCGTCATCATCGAGTTCGTGGGCGGGCTGGTGTTCATCACGATGCTCATGAGGAAGTCCCCGAGATGATCGAGGCGAAGAACGTCACGAAGCGCTACGGCCCTACGCTCGTCGTGGACGACGTCTCCCTGCGTTTTCCCGTCGGCGGCATCACCTCCATCATCGGCCCCAATGGCGCGGGCAAGTCGACGCTGCTGTCGATGATTTCCCGCGTGTTGCCCATGTCCTCCGGCAACGTGCTGGTGGATGGGCTGGACGTCGTCACCACGCCGGGAGACGAGCTCGCCCGGCGGCTGGCCATCTTGCGTCAGGACAACCACCTCACCTCACGGCTGACGGTGCGCGAGCTGGTGACGTTCGGCCGCTATCCCCACTCGAAGGGGCGGCCCACGGTGAAGGACCAGGAGCACGTCGAGCGGGCGATTCAGCACATGGGCCTGGAGGCGCTCTCGGCGCGGTTCCTGGACGAGCTGTCGGGCGGCCAGCGTCAGCGGGCCTTCGTGGCCATGGTGCTCTGCCAGGACACGGACTACGTCCTCCTGGACGAGCCGCTCAACGGCCTGGACTTGAAGCACGCGGTGTCGATGATGAAGCAGCTGCGGACGGCCGCCAACACGCTGGGCAAGAGCTTTGTCCTGGTGCTGCACGACCTCAACTTCGCGTCCTGCTACTCCGACCACCTCATCGCGATGCGGGACGGCAAGGTCGCGTTCCAGGGGCGCTCGGAAGACATCATGCGGCCGGACGTGCTGCGGGCTGTCTATGATTTGGAGATCGCCATCCAGCAAATCAATGGCGACTGGATTGCCACGCATTACCGCTGACGCCTCGGCCTCCTTTCTTCGCGGGAGGATGACGAAAAGATGATGAAGGCATGCCCTCGGCATGACTCCGCGCGCGCGTGGATGGGAGAGCCTCCTGGTGACTCGAGAGGAGAGCGACCCATGCGTGAGTCCGGATTCGCGAAGGGCATCAGGATGACCCCTCGGTGGTTGGCGCTGGTACTGGTGGTGCTGTTCATTCCGGGGCCTCGCGCCCAGGCATATCCCATCCCTCCGGAGACGCTCTGGGCACTGACCCAGGAAGCAGAGTGGGTGGTGTGGGCGGACGTCGAGGAGGTGCTGGCGTTGCCGGAGGATGAGCGCGAGCGCGCTCAGAAGGTGGACTGGGAGTCGGGCGCAGTCGCGCGCTTGCGTGTCCGTGAGGCGTGGAAGGGGGATGCCCGTCAGGGCGATCAGGTCGAGGTGCACTGGATAGAGACGATTTGTCCGGCGCCCCCTCGATATGAGGAAGGGCTCGCGGTGGTGGCCTTCCTGGTTCGCAGGGCAGGGAAGTGGCGCACCGTGGCGATGTCGTATGGGACGCGCTACCCGGCGAGCAATGACGACGCGGAGGCCTATCGGGGCGCGGTGACGCTCGCGAGGGATGCTCAGGAGAAGTGGACGCAGGAGCGAATCGTGGGAAGGACCGGGAACCTGGATGCGGCGCGCCTTGATTGGCAGGTGCTCGTGTCCGCTCATCCCGCGACGCGCTGGGATGGATTGTACGGGCTGGTGCCTGACGGAGACTCGGCCCACGCGTTCTACGACGGGCGCGTCAGGACTCCCGTGGCGTTGACCGGCGCGCAGCGCGAGTTGCTGGCGCGCGGGTTCGTCGAGCGCCCTCCGCTGGACCGAGCGCTTCCCATGATGCTCATGGCCCTGCGAGGCCATGAGGACGCCAAGGTGGACTTGATGGCCGCACGCGCCATCGAGACGATGCTCTCACTGGACGGGCCACCGGACTGGGTGCCCCAAGCCTTCGAGCTGCTGCGTGAGCGCCGGGGTGAGAAGCTCTCGCGGCGAAGAGCGCTGACCCGGAAAGAACTCCTGGAGCGGACGTTTCGTGATGGGCGCTCGGGCTCCAGCTCCGGGGAGTGGGAGGGCTTCGACCGGGAGTGGACGCGCTTCAAGCAGCGCCATCAGTTGACCCCGGCACTGCTGCCTCTGCCGGTGGAGCCTCCCGTCCCTGGCACAGGGGGAGACTCACCGCTCTGAGGCGTCGTCAGTTGCGTCCCCACTGCCGGGGGCGGGTGAAGCGCAGGAAGCCACCGGCCTCTTCCTGTCCAATCGTCTCCGCCTCACCGCCGAAGTAGCGCGCGCGAAGCTCCACCAGCTTCGCCTCCAGCGCCTCTCCGGACAGCTCCTTCGCGAGCGCCTCCCGCTCCGCCATGTACTTCGCGCCCGCGTCCCAGCGGGCGTCCCGGCTCTGGTCCAGCGTGTCCCAGCGCTGGAGGGCCTCGTCGTCCAGGCCCATCTCCTTGCGGACCGAGCGCAGGCTCCTGGCGCGCTCGTCAGCAGGCATGGCGCCCAGGTCCGTCTGCACGGAGGGCAGGTCCAGGAAGCGGTTCATCAGCTCCTGCTGGTGGCGCTCCACGTAGGCCGCGGCCTGCTCACCGTGCACCTCCTGGAGGCGCTCCTTGTAGGTGGACAGCTTCTTCTCCAGGCTCACGCCTTCCTGCGCGCCGAGCGTCCGCAGCGTGTCCGCGATGGCCTGGTTCTTCCGCTCCGACGCCCAGATGCGCTCGGCGTTCTCCTTGCCGAAGAGGCGGTGGCGCGCGTCCCACGTCGCCGCGCGGCGCTCCGTGTCGCCCAGCCCTCTCAAGTACGACTCGCTGTCCCGGACCCACTTCTCGTAGTCCACGCGGTTGCGCAGCATCGCCGCCAGCGTGTCGTAGTGCTCCGGGAAGTTCGCCTTGAGGAAGGCCAAGAGCTTCTGCTCCCAGCGGTCCGGGAAGCGCTCCTGGAAGAAGCGCATCAGCTCCTCCACCATCCGTATCTGGAGATATGGCTCGTGGAGCTTCGCCCCGTACTTCTCTCGCAGCGACGTCGCGAGCGCCTCCAGCTCCGCGTCCACGGCACCGGGCACTGGGGCAGGGGAGGGCATCACGGGTGGCGCGGTGACGGCCGAGGGACGGGCCGTGACAGGGGCCTGCCGCGTGGCCGCGCCGGAAGTGGACGGCGAGGCGGGCGTCGTGGTGGGGACAACCGCCCCGGTGGGCCGGACCAGGCCCCAGCCCAGCACGCCACACGCCACGGCCACCGCGCTCACCATCAAGACCTTCGTGCGCTGTCGCATGAATCCACTCCCTGGGGCACGGTGAAGAACGCCGGGAAGCCAGGTGACGGGCCTCCCGGCGATGGACGACTCAGCGTGGGGTCAGTCGACCTTCGCGATGTAGTCGATGATGGCCGCGTAGAACTCCATCTCGCTGAACGTGTCGGGCCCCAGGCCGATGACGTCCAGGTGGTCCTGGTTGATGACGCTGGACATGGAGGTCGACTGCAGCGCGCTGGGCGCGTTGATGTTGGACACGTAGCCCAGCGCGGAGTCCTGGGCGATGAGGTCCGAGCCCAGGCGCTCCGTGTAGCGCAGCCGGTAGCCCATCTGCTGCGAGTTGACGCCCACCAGGCCGTCGTCATCCTGCTCGGACCGGTTGCCGTCGCCCTTGCCGCCGGCGCCGTCGTTGTCGCAGTCGTCGGCGCAAGCGCCGTCGCCGTCGATGTCGAACAGGAACTCACGCACCACGAATAGCGCGGGGTTCACGCTCAGCCCCTGCTGCGCGGTGATGAGCGACGCGTAGTGGGACGCGTAGGACGCGTTGATGGGGTTGGCGATGTTGAAGGCCTTCGCGCCCGTCGTCTTCCCGTCGTTCGCGTCCGCGTCGTTGTAGATGAGCGCCTTCACTGCCGCGTAGCCGTCATTGCCCGGGGCATAGACGACGTCGCCGTAGAAGCGGAACAGCGCGTCCAGCACGCTGGTGATGCCGGGACCCAGGTCCAGGATGTACTTGGCGACCGGCGAGCCACGGTGCGGCGAGGACACGCTCACCAGCGCCTTCACCACCGTGTAGCCCTTGCGCTCGCGCAGCACGCGCGCGGCCTTGCGCACGTCAATGCCACCCTGCGAGTGGCCCACCAGATTCACGTAGGACGAGCCCGCGGTGGCCATGAAGCCCTCCACGTCATTGGCCAGGTCCAGGCCGCGCACGTCGGAGCTCTGCACCGGCTGCACCGCCGCCGCGAAGGCGCGCTGCCCGCTGTTCAGGCCGCTGTTGCACGACACCTCGAACAGCTCGTTGCACGGGTCACCCACGAAGGTGCCGTAGTCGTCACCCCAGTAGTCGTACCCGAGGATGTCGTCGAAGCCTCCCAAGCCATGCGCGAACACGACGGGGTAGGTGGTCTTCTCCGCGGCGGTGGCCGGACTGACGACGCCCAGGACACCGAGCGTCAGGACTGCAAGGAACAGCGGCTGTTGTTTCATGGGGGACTCCTGGCTTTGGGAGGAACGCCTGCTGCAACCGATGCACGTCGGAACAGAACCCCGGGAGCCGGCCTCACTCAGAGGCACCCTGCGACTCAGCCCAACCCCACGACCGAGCGAATCCCGAAGAACCGGGAGATCAGTGCCTCAGGATTGATTCCAGAGTCAACACGTCGCGCTGCGTTGGCTTCACGCGGCGAGCCGTCTGTTTGCTGGCGCACTGCGTTGTCTGTGATTGCGCGGTGCGCTGTCTTAATGCGTCAATTGTTGCGCGTCGCGTCGCGACTCACTTCACACGGGCGGGTCGCCCCCCGTCGCCGGAGCGGTCAACGGGGGGCGCGGCGCGGCCTTACGGCTCCACGGGCGTCTGCTGGATGCGCCAGATTTCTTCCGCGTACTGCTTGATGGTGCGGTCCGAGGAGAAGATGCCGGCGCGCGCCACGTTGATGATGCACTTGCGCGTCCAGCCCTCGGCGTCCTGGTAGGCGCGGACGACTTCATCCTGCTTCGCCGCGTAGGCCGCGAAGTCCGCCAGCACCAGGTAGCGGTCCTCTTCCAGCAGGCTGTCCACCAGCGGCTTGTAGAGGGCGCGGTCCTCCGGGGAGAAGAAGCCGGTGGAGATGAGGTCCAACGCCTCGCGCAGCTCCAGGTTCTTCTCGTACTCGTCGCGCGGCCGGTAGCCGGCGCGCTTGCGGGCAATCACTTCATCGGCGGTGAGGCCGAAGAGGAAGAAGTTCTCGTCGCCCACCGCCTCGCGAATCTCCACGTTGGCGCCGTCCAGCGTGCCCAGCGTCAAGGCGCCGTTGAGCATCAGCTTCATGTTGCCCGTGCCGGAGGCCTCCATGCCCGCCGTCGAAATCTGCTCGGACACGTCCGCCGCGGGGATGATGCGCTCGGCCAGGCTCACCCGGTAGTTGGGGGCGAAGACCACTTGCAGCCCCGTCGTGCCCGCGTCGCTGTTGACCACCTCGGCGATGCCGTTGATGAGCCGGATGGTCAGCTTCGCCAGGTGGTAGCCCGGCGCCGCCTTGGCGCCGAAGAGGAACGCGCGCGGGTGGATGATGGTGCTCGGGTCTCTGCGCGCCCGCATCCACAGCGCGACGATGTGCACCGCGTCCAGGAGCTGCCGCTTGTACTCGTGCAGGCGCTTTATCTGCACGTCGAAGATGGCGTCGGGGTTGAGCCGCACCGAGCGGAGGTCCCGGATGTGCTGGGACAGGTCTTCCTTGTTGGCGCGCTTCACCTCGCGGAACGCCTTGCGGAAGGCCGGGTCCTCCGCGTGCGGCTCCAATTCGCGCAGCTTGTCCAGGTTCGTCGCCCAGCCCTCGCCGATGCGGGAGGTAATCAGCTTGGACAGGCGCGGGTTGCACCACGCCAGCCACCGGCGCGGCGTCACGCCGTTCGTCTTGTTGTTGAAGCGCTCCGGGTACATGGCCGCGAAGTCCGGCAGCACGTCCCGGCGCAGCAGGTCCGTGTGCAGCGCGGCCACGCCGTTGATGCTGTGGCTGCCCACCACCGCGAGGTGGGCCATGCGAATCTTCTTCTCCGGGCCCTCCTCCACCAGGCTCATCCGCCGCTGCTTCTCCTGGTCATAGGGGTAGCGAATCTGCACCTGGCGCAGGAAGCGCTGGTTGATTTCGTAGATGAGCTCCAGGTGACGGGGCAAGAGCCGCTCGAACAGCGTCGCCGGCCACTTCTCCATCGCCTCCGCCAGGAGCGTGTGGTTCGTGTAGCCGAACACCGCCTGCGTAATCGACCAGGCCTCGTCCCAGGGCAGCCGCTTCTCGTCCACCAGCACGCGCATCAGCTCCGCCACGCCGATGGCCGGGTGCGTGTCGTTGAGCTGGATGGCCGCCTTCTTGGGGAAGTCCCTGAAGTCCGTGTGGTTCTTCAGGAAGCGCCGGACGATGTCGGCGATGGAGCACGCGACGAAGAAGTACTGCTGCTTGAGGCGCAGCTCCTTGCCCGCCTGGAACGCGTCGTTCGGATAGAGGACCTTGGAGATGACCTCCGAGTCGTTCTTCTCGACGACGGAGCGCTCGTAGTCGCCCGCGTTGAAGAGCAGCAGGTCGAACTCCTCGGACGCGCGCGCCTGCCACAGCCGCAGGGTGTTGACGGTGTCGTTGTGGTAGCCGGCGATGGGCGTGTCGTAGGGGACGCCCACCACCGTCTTGCCGCCCACCCAGCGCGCCACGGGCCTGCCGTCCGGACCCTGGTGGTGCTCCACCCGCCCGAAGAAGCGCACCGGCACGGCCTTCTCCGGCCGGACGATTTCCCACGGGTTGCCGAACTTGAGCCACTCGTCGGCGCGCTCCACCTGGTAGCCGTCGACGATGTCCTGCGTGAAGATGCCGAACTCGTAGCGGATGCCGTACCCCATGCCGGGGTAGCCGAGCGTCGCCAGCGAGTCCAGGAAGCACGCCGCCAGGCGCCCCAGGCCGCCGTTGCCCAGGCCCGCGTCCGGCTCCATCTCCAGGAGGTTGGTGAGGTCCACCCCCACCTCGCGCATGGCCTCGGACGCGGCGTCGTGCATGCCCAGGCTCAACAGGTTGTTTCCCAGCGCCCGACCCAGCAGGTACTCCGCGGACAGGTAGTAGGCGCGTTTGACGTCCTTCTCGTAGTAGGTGCGCGCGGTGCGGACCCAGCGGTCCGCCAGCCTGTCTCGCACCGCGAGGGACAGCGCCATGAAGCGGTCGTGCGCGGTGGACGTCTCGTAGTTCTTCCCACGCGAGTAGCGCACGTGGTCCAGGAACGAGCGGCGCATGGACGTCGCGTCGCTCCCGGTGCGGCCGCTGTCGTCATTCGAGTTCGACGCCGCGGGACGGGACTGCGGGGAAGCGGAGGCGGGAGAGGCCATGTCGCGAGAGGTCTCCATCCGGGTGTGACTTCGGGTGGGAAGGCTGATGCGGGGTGTCAGGGTAGCGCAGCCCTGGCGGAGGTCGCATGGGAAAGCGCGGAGCCAGGAAGGGGAGGGATGCTCCCTGGGAAGGACCTGGGACGTCCAGGAGCGAAGCGCGATGCGCGCCCATCCGCCTGCTTTCCCACAGCGCTTACGTGGAACGGGCGCCCCTGGCAGGCCGGTTTGATGTAGAAATCAACGGTCATGGCCTTCCCGAAGAATGACTTGGACCAGCGGCTCGCGCTGGTGCGGCCCGAAGACACGGTCCGCGGCCTCATCTTCAACGCGGTGCTGACGCTCGCGGAGAAGCAGCTGGGGCCGGACACGGCCGCCCGGCTGCGCGAGCCGCTCTTCAAGCGCTCACCGGTGGACTTCTTCTCCTACTCCGCGGTGGACGCCATCCGGTTGCTGTACGCCACGTCGGACGCGCTCGCGAAGGCGGGGCGCTTCACCTCCCAGGAGGACGCGGTGCGCGCGTGTGGCGCGGCCGCCGTGACGGGCTTCTTCTCCTCCACGGTGGGCCAGACGCTGACGCGGCTGATTGGCAAGGGCGACCCCAAGCGCCTCCTGTCCAACGCTCCCACCGCCTACTCCACGCTGGTGAGCTACGGGCGCCGGGAGTACTCCGTGCTGAGCGAGCGCCACGTGCGCCTGTCCTTCCACGGCGACATGCAGCCGGTGCAGTTCCACGAAGGGGTGCTCCAGGAGGCCCTGAAGGCCATCCAGTGCAAGGGCACCGTCGTGGGCACGCCGCACGGCTACTTCGCGGCGGACTACGACATCGTCTGGGAGTAGTCCGCTGACGGCCCCGGTGCCGCCTCAGGGCGCCACGGGGGCCTGTCCGGCGACGGCGGCCACGGAGACGGCCTCCATCTGTCCCGCGAGCTCCTGCGCCTTGGCGAGGAAGTCCGGCAGGAGCGTCTTGGGCAGCGGGTCCGCGCGGGGGAACTGCTGGTTGAGCGGGTTGGTGTAGCCGCCGCCGCGCTTCATGCCGAAGTGCAGGTGCGGTCCGGTGGAGCGGCCGGTGTTGCCCGAATAGGCGATGACCTGCTTCTGGCTGACGCGCGCGCCCACGCGCACGCCCTCACCCACCTTCGACAGGTGCATGTACTGCGTCTCGAAGCCGTTGGCGTGGCGCAGGACGACCATGTTGCCGGCCGCGCCGGCCCAGCCCGCCTGAGTCACCGTGCCGTCCGCCACGGCCCACACGGGCGTGCCGATGGGCGTGCCGTAGTCCACGCCGTTGTGGTTCTTCAGGTACTGGAGCACCGGGTGGAAGCGCGAGCCGAACTTGCTGGTGACGTGCGCGTACTTCAGCGGGCTCTTGAGGAAGGTCTTCTTCGCGCTGGCGCCGTCCTCCTGGAAGTAGTTGGGCTGCCCGTCCGGCAGGACGTAGCGGTAGACCTTCTTGGGGCCGACGAGGCCGCCGACGTACTGGGCGGCGAGCACCTCGCCGTAGCGCAGCACGCGGCCCTTGGAGACGAACTTCTCCACCAGCGCCCGCGCGGTGTCGCCCTTGCGCACGTCCCGGTAGAAGTCGATGTCCCAGGCGAACACGTCCGCCAGCACCATGCCGATGGCCGGGTCCTCGCCCGCGTCCACCGCCGCCTCGTAGAGCGACGTCTGGATTTCGAGCGAGACGACGGACACCTGCTTCTCGACTTCGATGGAGCGCTTGCTGCCCACGTACTTCTCGCCGTCGCGGCGCACCTGCCACTCGTCGACGAGGCTCTGGCGGTAGTCGAAGAAGTCCAGCTCGCCATCGCGCAGGACGATGCGGAACTGGTCTCCCACGCGGGACTTGCGGAAGTCGAACACGCCTTCCAGCGCGGAGATGACCGCGGTCACCTGGGCGTCGGGTAACTGGGCCTCATGCAGCGCGCCCGCCAACGTCTGGCGCGGTTCAATCCGGCGATTCTTGATGTCGTACCGGACGGCGGCCTCGGAAGCGGAGGACACGGTCAGCAGGGCGGCCAGGGCGAAGAGGGGGGCAAGTCGCATGGGGCGGGGAGCGAGTGTAGTGGACACTCGCGCCCCTGCCCAACTGGCGGCTCGGGTTTTTCCCGAGCCTGCCTGCCTGGCTGCTTCGCCGAGTCAGCTCCGGCGCCGGCGCCGGGCCATGAGCAGCAGCACGCCGAGCATTCCGAGAGGCCCCGCGAGCCCCGCGCCGCCCCCGAAGCTGGTGCAGCCCGTGTGTTCACCGGGGCGCTTGGGAGGCTCGGGCACGGGGCCGGCGTCGGTCCCCGCGTCGGAGCCGGCGTCAGTCCCCGCGTCGGAGCCGGCGTCGGTCCCCGCGTCGGAGCCCGCATCAGCGCCGGCGTCCGGTTCAGGGTCGGGGCCGGCGTCCTGGCCCGCGTCCACGACGACGGGGCGTGGCCGGACGGTGACTTTCACCGGGGCGGAGGCGGAGAGCTCCGCGTCACTCACGGTCAGCTCGAACGTCAGGTCCGTGTCCACCTGGACGGTGGGCGCGGTGAAGCCCGGCCGCTCCGGGTCACTCACATCCAGCGTCACGGTGGGGCCCGTGAGCTGCTTCCAGGTGAATGCCAGCGTGTCTCCATTCGGGTCGGTGCTCCCCTCGCCATCGAGCGTCACCGGGTCGCCACTGAAGACGGTCTGGTCCACTCCGACGACGACGCGGGGATGGCAGGTGCCGACGTCCGCGGCGAGCTTCAGGAAGGGCGGCGCGGTGGCGCCCTGGACGGTGATGTTGTCGATTTCCCAGCCGTGGGCCTCGAGCGCCAGGGCCGAGCCCAGGCGGAAGCGCAGCTTCACCGTGCTGCCCTGGAGCCGGGTCCCGAAGTCCAGGGTGACGGTGTTGGTGTTGGGCCAGGCCGCGTTCTCCTTCACGTAGGCGAGTCTGCCCCCCAGGTTGTTGCCGGTCTCCGTGTCGAGGGGGCCGCCATAGTCCAGGCCCGCGGTGACGAGGGTGCTGACGTCCTGCCAGGTCTGACCATTGTTCCGGGTGAACTCGATGACGCCCCCGTTCCAGTAGTCCGTCACGCCGGTGTGCTCGCTGGTGAAGTAGGCGAAGGAGTGGCGATGCTCGAACGACAGGCTGAACCGCCTGCCAGCGGGGATGACCATCTCCGGGGTCTGCAGCGCCGTGTCCGCGAAGTCGAAGGCATCCTGCGCGAACCAGATGCGGTCCCCCGGAGCGCGCGGCGACTCCTGGATGCGCCAGGTCTGGCTTGCTTCACCTTCGAGCACGTCGGGCACCCAGGTGCTCCGGTGGCCCTCGACCCTGTCCGTCACGGACGGGACCAGGTCATAGTCGAGCTGCGCGGTGTGCTGCTGGGTGGAGGACGTCTGGCAGGAGGTGGCGCTGTCGAGGGTGACGTCGTAGCGCGCGATGCTCGCCGAACCCACCGAGAGGGCCAGCTCGACTGGAATCGAAACCGTCCGGGCCGAGAACGGCGCCACGACGTCCACGGTGACGAAGTTCCCCTGGGGGAACAGCAGGGTCGTCGGGCCGTTGGAGACCGTCACTCTCGCGGAGGAGGCGTCGGCGGGGCCGTGGTTCCTGACGGTGACTTCGATTCTGCCCGTCTCCGCGCCATCCAGCACCCCGTCGTGGTTGTCACAGGAGCGCGCGCCTTCTTTCAGCGTGACGCCCTCCAGCCTCAGGTCGGATTGAAGGTGCTGGGCCTCGACGAGCCCGCTGAAGCCCACGGAGTCGCGTGGCGGCGACACCGCGCAGGAGCCGGCGCCGCGGTCCGCGAAGGCCTGGGCCAGCAGCTCCATGTCCTGGAGGTCTTTCGCCGCGGCGGCCATGAGCAGCGCGTCCCGCTGCTCCGTGAAGGTGGCGTCCACCGGCGCCAGCATCATCCCGGTGACCACATAGTCGGCCATGCGTCGCCTGGCCTCGGCGAAGGAGGGGATGCGCGGCGAGTTCCCCCGGCTCTGCGCGACCAGGGCCAGGTAGCCATCGAAGAGCATGCTGGCCCAGACCTCGCCGGCGTTGTGCATCTGGGCGTTCCCAAACGCGTTGGCGCGCACCGGGTGGGTCGCGGGCAGGGCGGTGCCCTGGGTGACGTGCCGGAACCTGAGCGCGTTCTTCGTCGCCAGCCGCGAGTAGGGAATCCGACGGACACCGAAGTAGGAACTCTCCCCCCGGAGCTGGGCCGCGAAGCCGCCCACCGCGAACGTCCCATCCAGGTTGTCATTCTCGCGCAGCATCAGGTGGAGGGCCGTGAAGTCACTCCAGCCTTCACTCATGGCGTCGCACTGCGGCGTCGAGCATTCGGCCAGGCGATGGAAGAGCACGTGCCCCCACTCGTGGGCCACGATGGTGTTGTCCAGGGTGCCATCCCTGTCGGCGCTGGCCGCGCGCCTCATGGTCCCCTGCGAGGGGCCCTGCGCGAGCAGCGCCTTGAGCGCCTGTCCATCCTCGTAGGAGAGGGACAGCACCGGAAGTGAGGGATTGGGCGCCGGGTCTCCCTCGAACAGGGTGGGCGCCGGGGCACCGGGGACGTGATTGATGACGATGAGGCCCGCCGCCAGGGCGGCCTCCGCGTGGATGGCCTTGCGCTCGTCCGTGCAGCCACCCCGGTTGACCACGATGATGGCGTCCTCCGCGTTGGCATTCACCAGCGGCTGGCACCCGTCTTCTCCAGGCGCCTGCCCGTCATCCGCGAGGACCAGGGGCTTCTGCAGGTTGAAGTCCCGGGCGCCAAACGCGGCCTTGCCGGTGGTGTATGAGAAACCCGTGCCGGAGAACTCGCGGACCTCCGGTGTCTCCCAGAGGTAGAACTCCAGCCGGGGAGACACCCCGTCCGAGGGGACGAAGGCGAAGGCATTGTTGCGCGCCCGCGCATCCGGCCCCTGGTTCTGGGCCTCGGCCAGCAACCTGTCGTTGGCCTCTCCGCCTCGATTCAGGTTGTCGGTCTGAGCGTTGCCCGCCTGTTCATCGAAGCCAGAGAGGTAGAAATAGTCGTGCAACCAGTTGGTGGTGTAGAACAACTGGACCACCGACGAGGATGTCTGTGTTTGAGAGGCCAGGGGGGCGGCGCTGGTGTCGTATTCATGCGGGAAGTCTCGCGTGCCTGGCGTGACGAACGCTTGCGTGTCCTTCCCGGCGGGACCCTCGGAGAAGCCGTCCGGGCTGTAGTGGTCGGCGTAGGCCCACACGTTATTGCCAGCGGTCCGGGTCGCCCCGGCGGGCAGCCACGGGTCCACCTGGAGCGTGCCGGGGTGGACCAATCCCTCCGCGGACACCTGTATCGGCTGGGTGAATCCCGGCTCCCGTCCGTCGGGTTCGCCTTTCGGGTGAGGGGTGTAGTCGTCCTGGGGGCTGTCCAGCGGGACGCCATTCGCATCCGCCCAGACGCGGTACGTGAACGCGTCCGCCATGACGCGGTCGCGGCGATGGAGCACGCGCCCATCCTCCACGTGGAGCAGGTAGCCATGTCCTCGCGGGTGTTCATCCCCCGCGCGCTCGGCGAGGAGCTCCACCGAGTAGGCTGGGAGCAGCTGACCCCTCACGGGGACGTACACCTGCCTGACCCGGGCCGGAGTCACCAGGGAGACACCGGAGCGCTTGTCCACGCTGTCGGGCACGAAGTCGAAGAAAGAGCCCCCCGCCTGGGCGTGACGCACCTCGTGGACTTCACCCGCCAGGGATTGGCCATACATGTCCCCGAGCGCGCTCAGCACCGCCTCGCCAGGGGACTGGCGGGGACTGGCGGTCGTCAGGGGGGAGCCGGCGAGCTGCTGGGCGCGCTCCACCCCACGACTCAGGTGGCCCGTGAGGCCCACGAGCGCCAGGTCCCGGGTCAGGAGCACCTTCAACTCATTGCGCACCACCTCCAGGCCCGCGACGCGCTGCCTGAAGAAGACGATGATTCCGCCCCGGCCAATGTCATGCACGCGATGGACATACGCCGCGCGCAGGTCGGCCGGGGACAATCCATACAGCGGCGCCTGCTGCTCCAGATAGGCACGCGCGGCCGCCTCGGGGGTGTCATGGCTGGGATTCGGGCGCGACGTGGCGCGCTCGGCCCACACCAGGGTCGGAGTGTTCCGGTCCACGTCGCGAGAGACGACCGCGACGGAGGGGAGCGCCGCGGCGCTCCCGACCTGTCTGCTCGGGTCGGGAGCGCTTCCCGTGGGGAGTTCCACCGCACACCCTGTGCCTATCGCCAGGGCCCA
This sequence comes from Myxococcus sp. CA051A, assembly GCF_013336705.1. NCBI lineage: Bacteria > Pseudomonadati > Myxococcota > Myxococcia > Myxococcales > Myxococcaceae > Myxococcus > Myxococcus sp. CA051A. The sequence goes on from NZ_JABUMS010000001.1 coordinate 117,331, forward strand.
CACCACGGTGGGAACACTGCTCACAAGACTCTTGGCCACTTGACCCCCCACGGATTCACTGCCTTCCCTTGACGGGAGCGCCGGCCCTTACTGGCAGATGGTAGTATCCCGCAGCCGGCTGATATGGCCAACAGCATTGCCTATCAGTGAGCGTGCGTAGATTCCTCCCACCCAACTGCCGTTCGCGAAGCTGAAATGGGCATTGGGTGCAAGGACTGTGCCGTAGAAGCCATAGTCAAAGGCGGTGATGGCGGTTGCTTCGGGGAAGTTGAAGAGGACGCCGTGCTCGTCAATGCCACCCGTGAAGACGTGTCCGAAGTTGGCGAAGCGCGCCGTGATTCCGCGGACGTTGATGACAGCCAGGGAGTTGGCGGGGGCTTCGAGGGAGAGCAGCGTGGCGTTGGTGAACACGCTGGCCTCCACGTTGAAGACATTCACCTCGGGGTTGACACCGCGCAGCAGGACGCCCCCCCAGCTCTCGATGATGACGGTGCCCGCGGAAGGCAGGTTGGACAGGCGGGTGGAGAGCGCGCGCAGCGCGGTGAAGCGCGCGGCGAAGTCGATGGGATTGCCTCGCGCCGCGGTGCCGCGGTTCACCACGACCGAGCCCTGGGGAAGGAGCTGTCCGCCATATCTGGCATTGCCCCAGACCGTGCCGTTGTTGAGGATGAGATTGCCACCCGCGACCAGGACGTTGGTGGTCTCCGTCGCGGGGAGCTTCCAGCCGACCTGGAAGTCCTTGAGGGAGATGTTGCCGCCGGCGGCCACCTGTCCTCCGACGTCGATGCCCTCGCGATAGTCCTCCTGGACGAAGAGGTTGTAGTCCCCCAGGTGGACATCGAGACACTGGCGGGTGCTGCCCTCGCTGACCTTCACGGTGATGCTGGTGTGGAGGCCCCCATTCCGGATGACGATGGTGGCGAGCCCCACGCCTTGAGACGTCACGGTTCCACCCAGGGTCACCGTGGCGACGTCCGCGTTGGACGCGGAGTACACCGTGCCCAGCGCGGGCGAGGAGATGTCGCGCTTCACGCCGTCGTCATAGTGGCCCACCACGACCAGGTGCCGTGTCGAGCCCACGCCGCGAAGCGTGGAGTCGCCGTTGATGACGGAGATGGACGTCAGCCTCGCCGTGGTGGTCACGGGAAGCACGAGCGGAGGGGACTCCGCGGAGGTGCCGGTCGCATCGAAGCCATAGGCGGTGAGCGTCACCGTGCCAATGGCATCCCTCGGAATCCGGAGCTGGGTCGTGAAGGGCGCGGTCTTCATGAACGCCCCGTGGCCCACGCCTCCGACGAGCGCGCTCACGGGTAGGAAGCCTCCGGTGCCTTGCAGGCTCACCGTTATCAGGCTCCCCGGCGTCACAGGCGTGCCCGCGGCCGGCGAGACGATTTGCATGGCGCCCGCCAGCAAGGGGAGCGGCTCTGGGGGTGGGGGGCTGTCCTCGAGGGGCGCCAGGGTGGGCGGGCAGCTGTTCTCCCGGGTCAGGAGTCCTGGAGCGGGCATGGACGTGGCGAACAAGGGGCCCTTGACGGGGCTGTTGAGCAGCTCGACGATCCGGTTGTCCTGGGCGTCGTTGCTCATGACCTGGAAGTGTTCGGAGTCGTTGTCGCCGCTGACGACCGGGAAGGTGGTCAATGGGGTGCTGGTGCTGTTGTTGGCGAGCCCTCCCCGCTGGTCTGCCTCGGCGAGGAAGAGGTCGTACGGGTCGTCGCAGAAGATGCGGCTCTTGTTGCCTGTGACGGTGTCCAGTTTGGTCAGGATGAGCCTGTCCTTCACAGAGGACTCGGCGCCCTTGGTGTAGGGGTGTCTGTTCTGCATGTTGATGTACAGCGTCCGGGTGGAGGGAAGCAGCATCTCGAAGGCGGTACCGTGCTCAATGGTGTTTCCTCCGGTGCCGACCAGCACATGCGATGGGACCGGGGTGGTCTGGATGCTGTTGATGGTCGGGCTCTGCGTCACGAGGTCATCAATGGCGCCTCCCTCGGCCCCGTCGATTTTGACGCCGAAGTTGCGCAACATGTTCCTGACGGCGGTCATCTCCGATGCGTTCAAGGACGTTCGCATCCTCACGACCTCGTCCGCGATGCGCGTGCCCAGGTGGGGGGTGTTCACGGTGATGAGCCGGTTGAAGTAGCCTTTTCCGAGGTTCGAGTCGTCGTGGTAGTCGGTCCGGTCGACGAACTTGCGGGCCATCAATCCGCCCATGCCATGGCCGATGACGTCGACCTGGGTGACGGCGACATTGTCATGGCGGTGCTCGGTCAAGGCTTCGTCCACGGCCTTCGAGACGACGTCGACGTTCTGCGGAGACTCGATGCCCGCCGAATTGTAGAGCGCGTAGTCCGCACAGGTGACGTCGAACAGGGGGTTGCCGGAGATGCGGGCGCTGCCCGTCCAGAACAGGCAGCTGGACCAGATGTCGTGAACGACCACCAGGGGGGGGCGGATGATGTTGAGCGGGAGCGTCTCCGTGACAGCGGTCCCTCCCGTCGGGGTGAAGGCCGCGGAGAGTGTCGTGGTCCGCTTGTTGACCCCGGCGGAGGTGCCGTTGTTGAAGTCCTCGGGGCTCGTATACAGCGCCAGCGCGTAGAAGCCCGTGCTGAGCTGCACGGCGGGGACCGACACCGTGTTGCTCACGGTGGAACTCCCAATGGCGCTCAAGACGCCGTTCGGGTTCCCGGTGGCGGCGGGCACGGAGAACACCATGTTTCCAGCGCCGCTGACCTTGGCGCGCACGACGAGCTTGGTTTCGCCATCGGCGACCACCGCGCGAATGGAGGCGCCGTTCTCCTCGTTCGCGAGCGCCTCCAGGTCTTGCGACACCGTGCGCGAGCTCCTGTCGATGAGCTCGGGGTTCGGGTCGACCACCTGGAAGGTCCCGAAGGTGATGTTGTCCAGGACCACCGCCGAGTCCAGGATGCCGTCCCCGAGGTCCTGGATGGAGAACTCGAGGGTGACGGGCCCACCGCCCCTGATGGGAATGTTGATGATTTTGTAGTTGGTGATGCCCATGTCCGGGAACGTGGGGATGGTGGACGGGTAGGTGATGGGGAAGTAGTCGATGCCATCCGGGTCGTCGGCGAGCAGGTCGAACCCGGAGCCTCCGGCGCGCGTGGCGGAGGCATCGAAGAATTCGGCGCTGTTCACCGACGTCTGCTCGATGATGCGCGTGTTCGTGGCATCGGTCACCCGGACCGTGAACACGTCATTGAATTCGCTGCCGACGTAGTCGGGCGACTCGGCGCTCAGGAAGCGATAGTCGAAAGACATGCGGGAAATTCCCGCGCGCACGTTGAAGGTGAGCCGCAGCGTCACCGCGTCCCCCTCGATTCCCGTGGGCGTGAAGTCCGTGCCGGGCTCGGTGGCGCGCGTCGCATGCTGGTTGATGGTGCCGGTGCTCAGGACGGCCAGGGTGTTTCCCATGCGGGGCTTGATGACCCCGAAGGTGGGCAGCACGAGCGCCGAGTCATCCGCGGGCGCCGTGAGCGTGGCGGTGGTCCCCGCGGGAGCGTCCATGGCCGCGGCGAGCGCCGCGGCCGTGGCGTTCAGGGTGCTGGAGGTTGCTGGCGCTGGCGCCATGAACTGGCCCGCGAGGCGCAGACGCTCCGTCCTGGCCTCGGCGCGCAGCCTGGAGGCTCGTGGCTGTTCCGGCTCGGGCGGAGGGAGACTGGCGTCACCACACGCCGCGGCGAGCGCTACGACAAACGGGAGCAGGAGAACGGTGCGCGTCTGCATCAGGTTCACTCCGTGGTGTTGAGCTGGTGTGGCACGTGGGATGCGGGCTTCGGTGGGCGATAACGGGCACGGCCACCCAGCGGTTTCCCACTGGGTGGCCGGGTCTTCCGAGCAGGGGCCTGACTCAGGCCGCGAGCCAGGCGCGCTCTACTTGCGCTTGGCGGACATCACGTAGTCGCGGTGCCACTTCTTGGGCAGGTGGGCGAGCACATTGCCGTCCTTGCTCGTCATCGCGATGGACTCGTACTTCTGCTGAATCTGGCCGTCACCCACCACGAAGCCGTTGGCGTAGACGACGGTCTGGTCCGCGGCGAGCGCCAGCTTCTCCGCATCCGAGCCCACCTTGACGTTGTAGACCTTGCCGGCGTACGGCTCGCGGCTGACGTCGACGAGCTTGCTGGGGCCCGTCTTGGTCATGACCACGTCGCCCTTCTTCAGGGAGCGGGCCTGGACCATGCCGCGCGCCATGACCTGGATGGGGTGCATCTCCGTCATCAGCAGGGAGCGGCCGGACTCGCTGCGGATGCGCACCATGGGCACGGTCTCCACGCCGATGGCCGTGTCCATGACGGTGAGCGCGGGCTGGTGCGGGTTGAGCACCCGGTCACCGGCCTTCACCGACTCGATGGGCGCGACCTTGCCCGCGGCCAGCTCGATTTCAGTCCCCGCCGCCAGGCAGCTGTTGGTGATGGTGAGCTTCTTGAAGGAGTAGCTCGGCCGGTCCACCAGGTCGTCGTTGCTCAGGGTGATGGAGGACTGGTAGGGCGTGGAGACGGTGCCGGAGACGAGCACGAGCGGCAGCGTGATTTGCGCCGTCAGCTTCACCGAGTCCTGCACCTGGCGGCAGCCGTCGTCGAAGAACGCGGCGTTGGCCTCCGTCATGTCCCAGTAGAGCGTCTTCTTGTCCGAGCTCAGCGTCACGCGGTTCCAGAACTGCGCCATCTTGGCCTGCAGGGTGTTGGTGTCCGTGACATCGCAGCCGCCGCCCACGTTGGTGAGGATGAGCTTGATGTGACCGGAGTCGGGACGCGCCACGTTGTTGTTCAGGTCGACGCGGTACTGATTGATGACCGCCTCGTTGAACGTGTGCGCGCTGCGGATGGAGACGTTGCCCTTGAACGGCAGCTTGACGGACTGGGGATTGCCCGTCAGGTCGTAGTCGCAGTCCTGGGTCCAGGTGCGGTTGAGGCACACGGAGATGAGGTTGTCGTTGAACTTGATGTCCAGCGGCGCCTCGATGATCGGCGGGAGGTTCAGCCGCGGCTGCTGGGTGGTGGTGGTCGCGACGTCGGAGCCGACCTCCTTGAAGACGTACGAGTCCGTGAAGCCCTCCACGGTGTCCTCGGCCTTGTAGGACGCAATCCGGTAGCGCGTGAGCCGGGTCAGGGCCAGGTTGCCCTTGGCGTTGACCGTCACGTTCGTTCCGAGGTCGTACTGCTCACCCCAGATGAGCTCGCCCAGCGGGTACCCCGTGGTGTCGGTATAGGTCGTGTCCGTATAGGTGTAGAAGGAGCCGCCCGGGAACGAGGACGTGGACGTGCCCGTGCCATCGTTGAGGACGTCGGTGTCCTCACCCGTGCTCGCGGCGGCGATGACGTGCTGCTCCTGCCGCGCGGCGGAGTTCTCCGCGAGGTCCTTGCTCACGGGCAGCAGGCCCGGCTTGTAGCCCAGGGCCACGTGCTCGCGGTGCCGCGTCTCCATCGCCTCGAACAGGTAGGGAGAGTTCTCCGGCGTCTTGCCGGCGATCTTGAGCCGCGCGAGCGCGAAGCGGTACTGCGCCGGGTCCGCCAGGTTCAGGCGGATGCGGACGTCGGGCTTGGCGATGCCGTGCAGGTAGCTCTGGTCTGCCTGGTACGTGGCCCACTCGGCCTTGGTCAGCCGCGAGGCATCTCCCACTCCTTGCCTGGTGCGGCCGAAGTTCGCCACCTGTTCATCCCGGGGCGCCGACGTGCAGCCCGACAGCAACGCCAGTCCCGTGGTGCAACCCATCACCAGAAAACGACGCATTCCCATCATAGTGCCTCCTCCGCTTCAGACCGCCGTCAAGGACATCCAGACACGTTCAAATTACTCACACACCTGGGCGTAGTCGGGGCAGCAGTCGCCGAACTCCGCGCAGCCCGGGTCGCAGAAGCAGCCGTCCGCGGCCTCGCCGCAGAGCCCCACGCAGCTTCCAGGCGCCGCGCAGACGAAGTTGCCCTGGTTCAAGTCACTGAAGAGCAGCACGTTGGGCGAGTTCTGGGGATGCAGCACGCAGTCAAGGGTCGCCGAGGCCTTGAGGTTGGTGTTGATCTGCGCCGGGGTGGCCGAGCGGTGGGTGCTCAGGTATTGGGCCACGGCCCCCGCGACGTGGGGGCTGGCCATGGAGGTCCCGTCGTCGACGTGGGTGGCCACCGCGTCACCAATGGACGCACCGAGGATGCTCACGCCCGGGGCGAACAGGTCCACGCATTGCCCCCAGTTGGAGAACCCCGCCCGGGTGTCCGCGTCGTCGACGGCCGCGACGGTGATGGCCTTGGGTTCGCTCGAGGGGGAGCGGGTGCAGGCATCCACGTTGTCATTGCCAGCGGCGACCACGACGGTGATGCCCTGATTCACCAGGTTGGCCACCGCGGTGTTGACGGGGACGAACGTTTCCCCGGCCAGGCTCATGTTGACGACGCAGGGCCCATCCTGGAGGGGACAGTGCGTCCCGACGAAGTTCAGGCCGGCGATGATGCCAGCCCAGCTTCCCTTGCCCGTGCAGCGCAACACCCGCACGGGATGGACGGTGGCCTCCTTGGCCATCCCGTAGAGGGTGCCAGCGATGGTGCTGCTCACGTGGGTGCCGTGGCCGTTGCAGTCGTCGGTGCCCAGGCCGTCGACCACGGAGGTGAACCCCTCGCCCACCCGGCCGGAGAACTCCGAGTGCTCCGCGTTGAGGCCCGTGTCCAGGACATACACATGGACCCCGGCGCCCGTGCTGCCATGGTCATTGTAGGTGCCGTCGTGGCCCTGGCGCTGGTCCGCCCGGTCGATGCCATCCGCGGGGCTGGGGACCAGCCCCGTGAGCGAGACCTGCTGGTTCTCGTGGATGGAGGCCACGCCCGGGTTTCGCATCAGCCGGTCGAGCTCCGCCTTGTCCAGCCGCGCGGCGAACCCGGGGATGACCGAGTACGGGTGCATCAGCGAGTTGCCTCCACCCGCGCGGGCGATCTGGTTCGCCGCCGCGTCGATGGCCATCCCGGTGACCCCTTCGGAGAAGACGACGATGTACTCATCGGGGATGCGCAGGTCGTCGGGTGCCTTCGCCAGGCGCACGCGCTCGTGAGAGAGGCTCGTGTCGGCCTGGGGCTCTTGCGTCTGTCGCTCACAGCCGCCGCTCCCCACCAGGGCGAGGGTTGCGAGCGCGGACAGGACCTGGGCTCTGTTTCGAGGGCCGCGGAAGAAGTGAGGCTGTGGGGATCGCATGTCGTCTCCGCGTGGGGCAGGTGGACTGGTGGCGCGATGGCAACGGGGCTCCGCTGCCAGGTGGATGTGCTGGAGTGGGGGAGCGGCGGGGGAGACCGCTCGAGGCCGAGGCCGTGTGGCGCCAGGCACCCACGGGAATCCGCTAGACGGCGACTCCGGGGACGGGGTGCCAACGCAATGTTCGCGAGTTAATGACGCCCGCTGGCTTCAACCTATGCAGAGATTCTCAAATTTCACTTAGAGTGAATACTTTCATTGAGGATGCTGCTGAGGCTGAGATTGATTTGACTCTCCACGGTCCGGAGCACGCTGGTGAACTCCTGGGAGGAGAGGTCCAGGCGTTCCATGAGCAGCCGTCGCGTCTCGTCGTGCACGGCCTGTTGGGCGCTCTGGAGCCACCGGGAGACGGTGGACTGGTTGACGCTGAAGAGGGCGCCAATCTTGGTCGTGGAGAGGTGATCCACGAAGTGCAGGCGGAGCAGGTAGCGATGTTCGCTGGGGAGGGCGGCGAAGGCGTCCTCCAGGGCCCGGCGGAACTCGTCGTGGTAGCGGCGCTGGATGACCTCGAGTTCCGGGTCCGAGTGGGGGGCGGGGAGCAGCTCCAGGAGGGCGTCACTGAGTGGGCCTTCGTCGTGGGTCGTCCGGAGCAGGCTCAAGGCCGTGCGCAGGGAGATGACCCGCACCCAGTTGGCCAGGGTGCCCCGACCGGAGTACTCGGCGATCTTCGGTGCGCCTCGGCCGCGCACCAGCAGCCGCTCCCGGACGCGTTGGCGGACCTCGTCGACCACCGCGGGGGACAGCCGCATGTGCGCGAGCACGGAGGGCAGGCTCGCCATGTGGTGTCGCTCGAAGGCGGCGAGCGCCGAGGGAAGGCCCTCCGCGCACGCACACGCGAGGAAGAGGTCCGCTGGCACGAGCTGGGCGAGCAGGTGCGCCAGCGCGTCGCCTGACGCCCGGTGGGGGACGTGGGTGGCCAGATGACAGACGAAGGCGTCGGCGCCCAGGGGGATGTCTGGCCACTGTTCACTGCCCGCCCTCCAGCAACGCAGCAGTTGCTGCTCGAGGCCGTCAGGGGGCTGGGCCCCTTCGCCGCGAGTGCCGATGCGCGCGAGGAATAACGGTGCGAATGCCAAGCCCCCCCCCTTCTGGGCACCATTATATCCCAGCGTATGACCTTGCTGGCTAGGCAGGGTAATCTGGGTGAAGGTCGTCTTTGGGCATGAAAAGGGCGAGTTTCCAGGTTTTCCGAATGAGGCCCGTTTTGTGCGAGGCTTCACCCGGGGTGCTTCAGGGGGGTGGCAAATCCTTTCATCCAGCTGCCTGTGCGAAGAAGAGGTGGTGGCCCTGATGGAAGGGGGGCTGGAGACAGGGGCGCGTGCCCGGGTCCATCACCATGCCGCGGCGTGCCCGGCTTGCCGCGAGTTGCTGGTGGCCGTCGTGCGCAGCGAGGCGTTTCACCTGGACCCGGCGGAGTCGGTGTTCGCTCCGCATCGGATGCCCCCCCTGGGGGAGACGTGGACGCCGCCGACGGAGCTGGACGAGTTCCGATTGATGCGGCTTCTGGGGCGCGGGGGGATGGGGGCCGTGTATCTGGCGCACGACACGTCCTTGGACCGGCTGGTCGCGCTGAAGCTCAGCGTCGCGCTCCAGCCGGACACGAGCACGCTGGCGAGCTTCGCCATCGAGGCGCGGGCCATCGCGCGCATCAAGCACCCGAATGTCGTCACCGTCTTCCGCGCCGGTCAAATCGAGGGGCGGCCCTATCTGGTGTACGAATACGTCGATGGGAAGAGCCTGGCGGAGCTGCCCTTGCCCTTGCCCTGGCGCTACGTGTTGGACATCGCCCTGGGGTTCTCACGGGGACTGAGGGCCGCGCACCAGCGCGGTGTGCTTCACCGTGACCTCAAGCCGGGCAATGCCATCCTGGACTCAGACGGCACCATCAAGCTGCTCGACTTCGGGCTGGCCGCCTTCGTGGGGACGGACCGCTCGACGCCCTGGGCCGTGCCGGGCGTCGTCGGTACGCCTCGCTACATGGCGCCCGAGGTTCGCCTGGGCGCGGCGGCCACGCCGCAGAGTGACCTCTACGCGCTGGGCCTCCTGCTGTACGAGCTTTGCACGGGCAAGGTTCCCCGCGTGAGGCCGACCGCCACCGCGCCGCTGGCAGGGCCGCGAGCCGGGAGCCTGGTGCCGTTGACGGAGCTGGTGCCGGGAATCGACCGGGACTTCGCGGGGGCCATCGAGCGCTGCCTCGCGGACGACCCCGCCGGGCGCTTCGGCCTCGCGGACGCGTTGTGCCTGGCGCTGGAGCGCCTGATGACACCGCTTGGAGGCGAAGCGGCCTTTTCCCCGGAGAGGGCTTCTCCGGGGGCCGTCCAACCCTGGGAAGGGCTCACCACGCTCTGACGGCTTCACGCCGCCGCCTGGTGAGCCTGCGTCAGCGTCCCGGCGAGGGCCGCGGCGCGGGACGCTACAGCTCGACCTTCTTCTCCGTCTGCGTCGTCCCGTCGAAGCGGAGCATCACGCCCTTGTTGTCATAGCGGGTGATGATGTTGACGGGCCGGCGCCAGAGGGACTGGAGGTTCTTGAGCGTCTCTCGGGCGTAGTCGCCCTTGAGGTCCTGCCCGTCGTGTTTGTGCGCGAGCAGCAGCTCTCCCCGGTTCTCGTGGTTGCCGTCCACGACTTCGATGATGGGCTGGCCAAAGTTGGTGAGCCCCTGGAGCAGCTTGCTCTTCACCTTGCGGAACTCGCGGTCGAGAATCTCCCACGAGTTGCGTTTGTCATTGAAGCCATACACGAAGAGCTTCTGCTCCATCGCGAATTCGGGCGTCAGGAACGTGTCGATGAAGGTGATGTCGTTGTAGTGCTTGCGGACCTCGAAAATCTTCTCGCGGCCAGCGCCCGATTTCTTGTCCCAGGAGCGGCGGGCGCGCAAATCGTCACACTCGTCCCACTCCTTGCCGAAGCGGCCCTTGTTCCACCGCTCCTCGATATCCCGCCACAGCTCGATGCCCAGCTTGTAGGGATTGATGGCGCCGGGGCGGGTGCCCATGGTGCCGGAGTGGTGGTCCGCGTAGTCGATGATTTCGTCATCGCGCAGGGCGCGGCGGGTCATGATGGTGGAGTGCCAGTAGCTGGCCCAGCCCTCGTTCATGATTTTCGTCTGGCCTTGCGGCGCGAAGTAATGCGCCTCCTCGCGCAGAATCGCGAGGATGTCCGACTCCCACGGCTCCAGCGGCGCCTCTTCCAGCAGGAAGAGCAGCACGTCGCGCTGGGGGCGTTCGGGGAACTTCTTGGCGCGCTGCTTCTCGTCCTCCACCTTCTTGCGCTGGGAGTCGAGGAACTCCGACGGGTTGATGTAGCCGCGCATGTACTCGCGGCCGACCTTGAAGCCCTCCACGCGCTCGTTGGCCTTCAGCTCGTCTTCCGCCCGCCGGGGGTCCGGGTTGCGCCGGATGTGGGGCGAGTGCTGGTCGATGAGGTTCTCCAGGCTGAGCGTGCGGTCGATGAAGTCCTCGACCTTCTCCACGCCAATCTTGTCCACCCAGCGGCGCACCCGCGTGGCGTGGTTGGCCATCTCGTCAATCATCCGCCGGTTGGTGTGGCGGAAGGAGAAGTTGTTCTTGAAGAAGTCGCAGTGTCCGTAGACGTGGGCCATGACCAGCTTCTGGTCCACCTCCGGATTGCTCTCCATCAAGTACGCGTAGCAAGGGTCATTGTTGATGACGAGCTCATAGATTTTGCTGAGCCCATACTCGTAGCCCTTCGCGAGCTGCTCGTATTCCATGCCCCAGCGCCAGTGGGGGTAGCGCGTGGGGAAGCCGCCGTAGGCGGCCACCATGTTCATCTCGTCGTAGGACACCATCTCGAAGACGGTGTCGAAGAAGTCGAGGCCGAACTCCTTCGCGTAGCCGTGGATTTCGTCCCTCAGCGCGGCGAGACGGGGTGTGAGGCTCTTGGGCATCGGGAAGTCTCTCCGAGGGGCACGTGGGGGAGGCCAGACGTCAGCGGCCCTTGCCGAGGAAGTCCTTGATGGACGCGTAGATGGCGTCCTTGTCCGCGATTTCGCTGAGCGCGACGTTGGGGGTGTCTCCCACCGCCTCGCGCAAGTCCTTGATGAACTGGCCGCTGCCGTAGGGGGACTCCACCTGTCCGTAGGCGAACTGGTTGACGTTGGGCAGCACGTCGTTGCGCAGCATCTCGATGCACTGGCGCGTGTCGTCCGCGCTCCAGTTGTCACCGTCGCTGAAGTGGAACGGGTAGATGTTCCACGCGCTCTTGGGGTAGTCCGCCAGGATGATGTCCCGGCAGAGCTTGTAGGCGCTGGAAATCATCGTCCCGCCGGACTCGCGGGTGTGGAAGAAGGTGTCGCGGTCCACTTCGCGCGCCACCGCATCGTGGATGATGTAGCGCGCCTCCAGGCCCTTGTATTGATGACGCAGCCACGTATCGAGCCAGAAGCTCTCGATGCGGACGATCTCCTTCTGCTCGTCACCCATGGAGCCGGACACGTCCATCATGTAGATGATGACCGCGTTGGTCTCCGGCAGGTCCTGGAGCTTGTAGCTGCGGTAGCGGCGGTCTTCTCGCGTGGGGATGATGACCGGGCGCGCGGGGTCGTACGTGCCCGCGGCGATCTGCCGCCGCAGGGCCTGCTTGAAGGTGCGCTTGAAGTGCCTGAGCGATTCCGGACCGGTGGTGTTGATGCCGGTGTAGCGAATCTTCTGGGTGACGATCTTCTCGTTGTGGCGCCGCTCGATGTTGGGCAGCGACAGCTCCTCGCCCAGGATTTGCGCCAGCTCCTCGAGCGTGACGTCCACCTCCAGGGCGTGGTCTCCCTCGCCCTGGCCGGCCTGGTGGCCCTCCCCGGGCTCCACCGCCCCGGGGCCGAGCTGCTGACCCACCTCGCCCTCTCCCTGTCCGACGCCGCCCTGTTCCTTGTGGCCGTACTTGAAGCGAGGGATGTCGATGAAGGGAATGGGGATGCTGATGGCATCCTTGCCTTTCTTCCCAATCATCTCGCCCTTCTGCACGTACTTGCGCAGGTTGGCTTTGATCTTCCCGCGGACGATCTGCTTGAAGCGGGAATGGTCCTGGTGGATCTTCAAGGTCACGACGGCTCGCCCTTCTCCTGAGGTGGTTACTCCTTCGCGTCGCCGCGGGCGAAGATGCTCGCCACGAAGTTCAGCACGTCCGTGGAGCAGATCTCGCAGTAGCCGTAGTTCTTCATCATCCGGTCCTTCACCAGGTCGATCTTCTCCTGGGTCTCCTTGTCCACGACGGAGGAGACGAGGTTCTTCAGCTTGATGCTGTCCTTCTGGTCCTCGAACAGCTTCAGCTCCAGCGCCTTGTGCAGCCGCTCGTTCGTCCGGTAGTTGAAGGTCTTCCCCTCCACCGCCAGCGCGCCGATGTAGTTCATGATTTCGCGGCGGAAGTCATCCTTGCGGCTGTCGGGGATGTCTATCTTCTCCTCAATCGCACGCATCAGGCGCTCATCGGGCTCTTCGTAGAGGCCGGTGTACTTGTTCTTGACCTTCTCCTTCTGGGTGTAGGCCTTGATGTTGTCGATGTAGTTGCCGCACAGCTTGCCGATGGCGTCCTCGTCGGCGGAGATGGCGCGCTGGACCTCGTTCTTGACGATGTCCTCGTACTCCTGCTTCACGGACGTGAGCAGCTCCTTCATCCGCTTGCGCGCGTCCTCGTTGCTGATGAGCGAGTGCGTCTTGAGACCCGCCTCCAGCTCGTTGAGGACCATGAAGGGGTTGATGCAGCCCTCGCCCTTGTCGCTCACCAGTGCGTTGGAAATCTTGTCCTGGATGTAGCGCGGAGAGATGCCCTCCAGGCCCTCCCGGTTGCTCTCCTTGCGCAGCTCCTTGATGTTGTCTTCGGTGAAGTTGGGGAGCGTCTTGCCGTTGTAGAGCTTGAGCTTCTGGAGGAGGGAGAGGTTGTGCTTCTTGGGCTCCTCCAGGCGGGTGAGGACGGCCCACATGGCGGCCATCTCCAGCGTGTGCGGGGCAATGTGCTTGCCCTTGATGGCGCGGGAGTTGAAGTCCTTCTCGTAGATCTTCACCTCCTCCGCGAGCTTGGTGATGTACGGCACGTCAATCTTCACCGTGCGGTCACGCAAGGCCTCCATGAACTCGTTGTTCTCGAGCTTCTTGTACTCAGGCTCGTTGGTGTGGCCGAGGATGACCTCGTCGATGTCCGTCTGCGGGAACTTCTTCGGCTTGATTTTGTGCTCCTGCGACGCGCCGAGCAGGTCGTAGAGGAACGCGACGTCCAGCTTGAGCACCTCGACGAACTCGATGATGCCGCGGTTGGCGATGTTGAATTCGCCGTCGAAGTTGAAGGCGCGCGGGTCGGAGTCGGAGCCGTACTCGGCGATCTTCCGGTAGTTGATGTCGCCGGTGAGTTCGGTCGAGTCCTGGTTCTTCTCGTCCTTGGGCTGGAAGGTGCCGATGCCCACGCGGTCCTTCTCGCTGAAGATGAGCCGGTGGACGTGGATGTGGTCCATCACCCGGGCGAAGTCACCGTGGTACTGCGTCATCAGGTCCTTGAAGACGAAGCGGCACGCGGGGCACAGCTCGGAGCCGTCGGGAATCGTGTGGCCGGACTCCGGCGGGGAGATTTCCGCGTAGACCTTGGGGCGCCACTCCCGGGGAACGAGGTTGAGGGGCTCCTCGTTCATGGGGCACTTCATCTTCTCCTTCACGGTGGTGCCATCCGGCAGCTTCTTGTCGGTGGTCCAGGAGAAGGTGTACGCGGCGCCTTCGGGCGTCTTGGAGTAGTCCTCCGTGCCCTTCTTGAGCAGGCGGGCGATGGTGGACTTGGAGGAGCCGACGGGGCCGTGCAGCAGGATGACGCGCTTCTCGGTGCCGTAGCCCTGGGCCGCGGACTTGAAGACGTTCACCAGCTTCATCAGCGGCACGTCCAGGCCGAAGATGGCGTCGCGGCCGCCGAACTTCTCGTCGCTGAAGAAGTGGTAGCGGATGAGCTTCTTCTTGTTGTCGATGTACTCCGTCTTCCCGTGGCTGAGGATCATGTCGTAGATCCTCTGGAAGGCGGTGCGTGTCACCTTGGGGTTCTTGCGGACGATTTCGAGGTAGTCCTCGAATGAGCCCTCCCAGGTGAGCTCCGCGTAGGTCTTCGCGTCCTGGAGCGCGGCGATTCTGGAGACCCACGAACCCTTTTCAGCGTCCCTCATGTCTCTCCCTCGGGGGCCGTCCAGGGGTGCGAAATGTTCACACCCGAGGGGGCCAGAATGGTGAACCTGGAGGGCTGGATTGCCATTCCACAACCATCCCGCCGAGGTCCCAGGCACGACAGCCCTGCAGCCAATTCGGGACCCCGCCGCGGAATGGGACCGCGCGTTACGCTCGTGTCAGGGGCAGGACGCCGACCAGGCGCGCCCCCTCCACGGGGTGAAGAGGCAGAGGTGATTATAGGGCGGCGCTGGCGAGGGGGTAGGTGCCCCCCCCGAACGCGAGGGGTATTGAACGCCTGAAGGGTTTTCGGGCGCCCGCGGAAGGGCCAACTGTCCGCTGGTTGTGGGGCGGCGTCTCCGTTCGCTCCACATGTCGGCGTCAGGGTTTGCGTTCGTGCGAGGAAAGAGCGGCAGCCAGGCGGGCGACCCGGGCCTGGAGGGTGATACCTTCGCCCATTTGCGTACGGTGGGCGGGCTGGAAGAAGACGCACGCGCGGTGAGGCTCCGGGCGTTTCGGGGCGGGCTTCGCTGAGGGTGAAGTCGCTGGGAGGGCGAGGGCGGCGGAAGCGGGGGTCGCCAGCTTGGCTTTGTGCCGTGCCTGCGTATCCTGCCGCGCGTCATGGCGACCGCACCTACTCCTGTCTCCCACCCTTCGTCCCCCGTGCCGAGCCTCGCGGCGGTCCCCACCCCCGCGCACGAGCCGAGCACGCGCTGGCTCGTGGGGATTCTGCTGGTGGTGGCCCTGTTGCCGCGGCTGGTGGTGTTCTTCCTCAACGAGAATCTCTACGGCGACGCGGTGGTGCGCACGGAGCTCGCGGAGCGCTGGCTGCGCGAGCCGCACCTCATCACCGCGTACGGGGATGGCGCGTACCAGTTCGGTCCGCTGCACCTGTACCTGGTGGGCGTGGCCCTGTCGGTGTTCGACAGGGAGGTGGCGGGGCGCGTGGTGAGCCTGCTGTTCGGCGTGCTGTCGGTGGTGCCGCTGTTCGCGCTGACGCGGCGGCTGTTCGGCTGGCGCGAGGGCGTGGTGGCCGGGCTGGCCTTCGCCGCCTGGGGCATGCATCTGCAGTTCTCCACCACGGCGGGCAGCGAGGCGGTGTCGCTGTTCTTCATGCTCGCCGCCTTCGCGCTGTACGCGGAAGCGGTGGACGAGAACCGCTTCGCGCCGCTGTTCCAGGCCGCGCTGATGCTCAACCTCGCGTGCGCGCTGCGCTACGACGCGTGGATGTACATCCCGCTGCTCTGCGTGGCGTTGGTCTTCAGCAGCCAGGACAAGGTGGCGGCGTTGACGCGCGCGGTGGGCTTCGGGCTGGCGTGCCTGCCGTTCCCCCTGCTGTGGATGCAGGGCAACGAGCTGATGCACGGCGACCCGTTCTTCCCCGTGAAGGCGGTGGAGGACTTCCATCGCAACTGGGTGCTGTCCTCGGCGGGTTCGGGGGCCGCCATCGGGTGGCGGGTGCAACAGCTGTTCTTCTGGCCCGGGGTGGCGCTGCTCACCCTGTCGCCGGGCGTGGCGTTGCTGGGCATGGTGGGCATGGTGAAGGCGTGGAAGGCGCGGCCGGACACGCGCTGGCTGGTGGCGGCGGCGGTGGTGCCCACCGCGTACTTCACGTTCCGCGCGGTGGTGCTGTTGAACTTCGTGCCGCTGGGGCGCTTCACGGTGACGCAGTTGGTGGTGCTGCCGGTGTTCGTGGCCTTCGGCTTCGCGGCGCTGGTGGGCAGCAAGGGCGAGGGGCTGCGCAAGGCGGTGGTGGGCGTGACGGCGGTGCTCGCGGTGGCGCTGCCGGTGGCCATGGGCCTGTTCACCTTCCACGCGGAGGGACGGCTGCAGGACTCCTTGCGGCCGGTGAGTCCCACGTCGACCAACCCGGTGCCGGTGATGCGGGTGGCGGACTTCGTGAAGGAGCAGGTGGCGGCGAAGGGGGGCGCGGTGGCCCTCGACGACGACCCCAGCTACATGGACCTGCAGGTGGCCTTCTTCTCGGGGCTGCCCGAGGAGCGCATCGCCCGCGTGCGCTGGGACACCTTCCGCAAGCGGCTGGCGGAGGCTCGGCCGGAGGTGTTGGTGCGCTTCGACCAGGGCTCGCTGGTGAAGGACCCCGGCGTGAAGCTGGAGGGCCGCACGCTGACGCTGGATGGCGTCGGCTACGAGGAGGTCGAGGGGTTCATCGCGCCGCTGCACGTGTACCGGCGCCGCGAGTAGGGGGGCCTCAGGGCTTGCGGGGCGCTGCTTGCTGCTTGCGGAAGAACTCCACCTGCCACTGCTTCACGAGCGCCTGGTGGCAGGCGTAGGTGGGGCAGAAGAGGTGCGTGCCGTCGTTGCGTGACACGAAGAAGAGGTCCTCGCAGGCCATGGGCGCGAGCGCGGCCTGGAGCGCCGCGGCGCCCGGGCTGGCGATGGGGCCCGGAGGCAGGCCCGACACCCTGTACGTGTTGTACGGGTGCGGCGTCTGGAGGTCCGCGCGGGTGAGGTTCTTCGTGAAGACGCCGCGCAAGAGGCGCATGGCGTAGAGCACCGTGGGGTCCGTCTCCAGGCGCATGCCCTTGCGGAGTCGGTTGTGGAAGACGCAGGCGATGCGCGGACGCTCCTCGGGCGCTCCCGTCTCCTTCTCCACGATGGAAGCGAGCGTGAAGGTCTGCAGCAGGCTCAGCTTCACGCCCGGCTGCCTCGCCGCGTCCGCCTTCCCGTATTCCTCCAGCGCTCGCGCCACCATCTTCCCGAGCACGGCCTCTTCGCCTACGCCCTTGGAAAAGGTGTACGTGTCCGGGAAGAGGAAGCCCTCGATGGACTTCGCCGGCACGCCTGCTTCTCTCAGGAAGGCCGCATCGGTGGTGAGCGCTTCGAGCTTCTGGAGGTTGAGGCCGATTCCGGATGCCGCGAGCAGGGGGAGGATTTCCTCCGCGCGCAGTCCCTCCGGCACGGTGAAGCGGTGCAACTTCACCTGACCGGTGACGATTCTCTCCAGGACCTGGGCCGGAGTGATGGAGCCCTGGAATTCGTACTCACCGGCCTTCAGTCGGGGCCCGAATCCCTCCTGGCGCAGGTAGCGATAGGTCCGCTCCTCGTCCGGCACCACGCCTCGGGCCGCCAGGAGCCGGGCGAGCGCGCGAGGCCCCGTGCCAGGAGCAACGTCCACCGTCACGGGCGCGGGCAGCGCGGAGGGCGTGTCGGCGAAGTCGTCGAGGTGGCGCGCTTGCTGGAAGTACCAGCCTCCCACGCCCGCCGCCGCGAGGACGGCGAGCGCGAGCACGGCGACCAGGGCCTTCTTCACTCCGAGGGTTCCGAGTCGTAGTCGTCGTAGTCATCCGCGTGCAGTGCCGTCTCCGGGGGGCGGCGGGCGTCCAGCCAGCCCTGGAGGATGAACTGCGCGGCCACCTGGTCGATGACCTCCTTGCGGCGGGCTCGGCTGACGTCGGCTTCCAGGAGCGTGCGGGTGGCGGCCACGGTGGACAGGCGCTCGTCACACAGCTCCACCTGGACACCGAGGGACCGGGCCACGGCGTCCCCGAACTTGCGCGAGGCCTCCGCGCGCGGGCCCTCGGAGCCGTCCATGTTGAGGGGCAGTCCGATGACCATGCGGTCCACCTCGTGCTCGCGCGCCAGGGCGCCGAGGGCGGCGAGGTCCGCCTTGAGCGAGGTTCGTCGGATGGTGGTGACGCCCTGGGCGGTGAGACCCAGGCCATCCGAGACGGCCACGCCGATGGTCTTGGTTCCGAAGTCCAAACCGAAGGTGCGCATGTGCCGGGGACCATAACCGCAATCCTCCGTCGCGGACCGCTCCGTCCGACGTCGGGGACGCGCCTTGCCTGTCAGTCAGGCTAACCGACGGAATTCGCTGCGACGACGTGCGAGCCGTCAGGCGGCATCCTCTCTGCAAACCCGACGGCCCATCGCACGGCACGGCTTCCAACACGCCGCGCGGGAGGGCTCATGGTGGACTTTCTGAAGGGCGCGACGAACCTGCTGGCCAGCCCGGAGGGCACGGCGATGAATGGGGCGGGTGACGCGGGGGGATTGCCGCCCCTGGTTTCCAACTCCATCAAGACGGCGGCGGGCGTCGCGACGGGCAACGTGTTGTTGGCGGCGAGCGGCGTGGTGGGGGTGGCGGAGGACTTGAAGAAGAACCCGCCCGCGAAGACGGAGTACGCGTCGGCTTCGGGGGGAGCGGCGGCGAAGACGGAGGGCTATGCGGCAATCCTTCCCACGGGCACCAGCGCGCTGGACCCGAAGATGCTGGATTACGAGGACGCGCTGAAGGTGCTCGAGGCGAACTTCGACCAGCTGGACCTCGCGGATGGAAAGAAGTCCGGCTCGCTGTCGAAGGACGAACTGCGGCGCGCGGCCAACGACGCGAGCCTGTCCCCGCAGTTGCGAAGCGCGGCCCGCTTCCTGACGGAGAACGCGGCGTTGTTCGAGCGGGTGGATTCGAGCGGGCTGCTCGCGCGGTTCATGCCGGTGGTGGGGCGGCTGTACAACGACGACCGCATCAAGCTGTCGGGAGTGCGCTCGGAGCTGAAGCGCGTGGGCGAGGAGTTCGCTCGCTACGGACGACCGGAGCGCCCTCGGACGCCGAAGCCCGAGCCGGAGACGTGTCCGCCCTCGACGGGGACGCCAGGCACGCGCCCTCCCACCACGGGAGGCCCATCGCCGGGCACTCCTTCACCGGGCACGCGTCCTCCGTCCACGGGAGGCCCATCGCCGGGCACTTCGTCACCGGGCACGGGTGGAGGAACGGGCCCGGTGGGTGGCGGTGGCAAGCCGCCCACGTCGAAGGACCCGGATTTTCGCGAGTACCTCGAGGCGGTGGCGGTGCTGCGCGACAACTGGGGCACGTTCGACACGGCGGCGGGGACGAAGGATGACCGCGTCACGCGCGAGGACATGGCGGCGCTGCTCTTGAGCCCCGCGGCGTCCTCGACGCTGAAGAAGGCCGCGCAGTTCTTCAAGGACAACCCGCTGTACTTCGACCGGCTGGAGATGGCGGCGGGCATCGACGGCCGCGACGGCATCATCGGATTGCTGGATGTGAAGGCGGAGCTGGAGCTGTCGGGAGGCGCGAAGCCGGGCACATCGCCGACGAAGGTGTCGAGCGCGCGCTCCATCGTCGACAACCCGAACATGAGCATCGAGGACAAGGTGCAGGCCATCCTCGGCTCCATCTCCACGGAGACGGACGCGGAGATTCTCCAGGTCATGGAAAGCATGGCGAGCGCGGGGGAGGACCGCGCGTCGCTGGGCACGTCGGACGCGGACAAGAAGAAGGCGGCGACGCTCGACGGGAACATGCGCGAACTGGAGCTGCGGCTTCAGCGACTGCTGGAGAAGCGCAAGTCCATGTTCGACCTGATGAGCAACATGTCCGCGAAGTTCAACGAGATGGCGAAGACGGCCATCTCCAACCTGCGCGGGGCCTGAGGAGCCATGGGACGCGTCATCAAACACGAAGGGGCTGAGGCGATGCGGATGGAGAGCGGCGCGGTGCAGCGGATGAAGTCCTTCGCGCGGGGCGAGGCGACGTGGGCGGAGGTGGAGGGGATGACCTTCGAGGAGGCGAAGGCGATTGCGCAGGTGGGGTGTGACCTGGCCGCGGCGGGGCGACTGGAGGAGGCGCGCATCCTCTTCGAGGGCCTGGTGGCGGGGAACCCGAGGGACGCGGGGGCTCGCGCGGCGCTGGGCACCGTGTACCAGAAGCTCGGGAGGCTGGAGGAAGCCATCGCGGAGTACAGCGCGGCGCTGGCGAGGGATGCCGCGCATCCGGTGGCGCTGGCGAATCGGGGGGAGTTGTACCTGCGCAAGGGGGAGCGGCAGGGGTTCACGGACCTCTCCAACGCCGTGGAGGTGGATCCGCACGGTGAGACGGCGGCGGGCCGCCGGGCGAGGGCGCTGGTGAAGGCCATCACCCTGGTGGCGGTGGAGAAGCTGAAGCAGGACGCCCAGCAGCCGTAGCTGGGCGCGGGGGTGGGTGTGGTGCCGCCGGCGCTCGGGGGAGTGGCCCGGCGGCGGCTGTCGGCGGGTGGGCTCGGGTGGAGAGGGAACGGGAAATGGGGGAGCCCACCTGCCGGCCGCTTTTTCGTGTCGCGTCAGGGTTGAGGCAGGTCGGCGAGCCGCTCGCCAATGGGGGGATGGCTCTGTCCCTTGAGGACGACCCAGCGGGGGGGCGCGGGGTCCATCTTGTTCACGCGGGCGGCCTTCACCAGCATGCGGCGGAACGCGTCGACATCGTGGGTGAGGCGCAGCGCGTAGCGGTCCGCCTCGCGCTCCCGCTCGCGAGAGAAGGCCCCGGCGATGGGGCCGCCGACGAGGAGGACGCCGGACAGGAGCAGGGAGAGCAGGGGGAGGGTGCGGATGTCCGCGAAGCGCATGGTGCCGAACCAGCCCCGCGTGGAGGCGGCGCGCAGGAGTCGGTCGATGGCGAAGAGGAGCGCCACCAGGGCCAGCGAGGAGGCGATGCGGCCGGGCCACTTCGGCTCATGCACATGGCCCGCCTCGTGGGCCACGGCGGCGAGCACCTCGTCCTCGGTGAGCTCCTGCAGGATGATGTCGTTGAGGACGATGGTGCGCGTGGGGCCCTGGCCCGCGAAGTACGCCTGGAGCCGTCGCGAGGCGATGGAGGTCTTCTCCACCAGCACGTCGGAGAAGGCGATGTCCGCCTGGGTCATCAGCTCCGTCATCCGCGTGCGCAAGGGGCCCGCGGGAAGGGGGTGCTGGTCGAAGTAGAGGCGCCCCCGGTACGGGTCCAGCGCGGAGGAGACGAGCAGGAGCAGGGCGACGGGCACGCCCAGAATCCACCACCAGTGGCGCGTGCGACGGGCCAGGCCGTACAGGCCGATGACGAGCGCCGCGATGGCGAGCGCCCCCAGCAGGTGGCCCTTGAGCATGTCCCGGGCGAAGGCGGCCGGGGTGTAGTTGGACATGCCGTGCTGGTGCTCCAGCGAGTACGCGAACCAGATGTCCACCGGCGCGTAGACGAGCTTCACGAACAGGTCCGTCATCAAGGCGAAGAGGACGGCCGCGCCCCAGCCCGACTCACCCCACAGCCGGTCCATGGCGCGAAAGAAGGCGCGGCTGACGGGGGCGGTGCGCAAGAAGCCGAGCCTGCGCTCCATGCCGGCCGCGGCCGCCGTGGCCATGCGGAAGAAGGGGCGGACGAGCACGCCCAGGAGCAGCGCCAGCAGGGCCAGCCGCGCGAAGGGGTCCACCGCGGCCCGGACGTAGTAGGGCAGGTGGTAGGCGTGAATCTCCGCCAGTTGCTCGGGCGTGAAGAGGGGCTCCATGCGAAGTCCCCAGGCTACGCCGCGCGGCCCCTGGCTGCCCAGTCAGGGGTGGTCCACCGGTCTACGTATGGGGCTCCAGCTCGGAGGCGGGTGGGGCGGGGACAGGCTCCCCTTCCGCGTCCGCCAGGAGCAGGGCCTTCACCTTGGCGAGGCTCTCCCTCGTGCGGTCCACGAAGGCGCTCTGCGAGCCGATGCGTTCGGCCGTCTCCAGGGTGCGCTCGTAGATGTTGATGGACTTGGTGAGCAGCACGCGAATCTTCTTCCGCAGCTCCTGCCGGTAGACGACGGACTCCTCGGCGTTGAGCTCCGAGGGCGCCGGTGAGCTCACCATCTGCGCGTAGAGGTCCTCGTACAGCGCGCCAATCTGCGAGCCCGCGGCGGTGGCCCAGTAGCCGTTGCCCACGCGGATGGAGCGCAGGTAGTGCCCTTGCGCGGACAGGAGGAGTTCCGCCTTGTAGTTGAGGTCCTCGGCGAGCTTGTCGGCGCCCTTGGCCGGGTCCAGCTTCACGTTCTCGTAGTGCAGCCGGTACAGCTCCCCCATGAAGAAGTGCGCCTGCGCGGGGAAGTAGTCGTCCACCTCGTCCTTGTCGGCCAAGGCCTCGTAGGACGAGATGGCCTTGCGCAGCGTGGCCTCCGCGGCGTCGGTGCGGCCCGCCTCCAGCTCGCAGACGCCCTGCTGCACCCGTGCCTCGATTCGGCGGTTGGCCGGGAGGTCCTCGCGCGCGGCGATGGTGGTCAACACCGCGATGGCCTCGTCGTAGCGCTCCAGGTGGTACTGCGTCTCCGCCACGCGGAAGGACGCGTCCAGTGCGTCACCCTGGCCTTTGGCCGGGTCCGCCAGCTCGGAGAAGCGGTGCCACGCCTCCTCCCACTCCTTGAGGCGCTGGTGGGCGAGGCCCGCGTTGTAGAGAGACGAGCGACGGTGCTGGCTGTTGGGGTGGAAGTCCGCCAACCGGCCGAAGTAGCGCGCCGCCTGCTTGAAGTCGTTGGCCGCGAAGGCCGACGTCCCCCCGGCGAAGAGCTCCTCGTCGTTGAGCTTGTCCAGCTCCAGGTCCGCCGTCACCGTCACCGCGTCGAACTGGAGCTCCTGCTTCGGGCCTGACTCGGAGGCCTCCGGACGCGCGGCGCTGCCCGTCGTCCGACATCCGGTGACGCCCAGCCCCAGGGCCACTACCCACCACCAACGGCTGACCGACATGTACGTCCGCTCGCTTCCCGTCACGGAATGCGCCTCCTGGCCTTGCCGCCTCAGGACAACGCACCGTCCCTCGGAGTTCCCACCGCTCAGGTGGGCGCGCCCAGTTTAATGCGTCCCCCTGTTTCGTGCCGCCCCGGCTGGCCGCCTCCCGGGCGGGCCTGGCCGGGTGCTCGGTCCAGACCTCAGAAGGTGTCGTCGCCGAGCAGGAAGCGGCCCGTCTGCCACAGGCTGGTGATGTCGTGTACGTCCAGTCCGAAGCGAGGCACCTGAATCAGGGGGATGCCCGGGCAGGCGGCCTGGAGCTGGGCGATGCCGCGTCCATCCTGCTCGGCCAGGACCTGGAGCTCGCGCAGCGTCTCCTCCACCTTGGCGCGTCGGGTGGGCGTCAGCGTGGCGGCGTCCGCCCACATGGCCTCGGTGGGCAGCGGGTGGACGCGATTCACCACCAGCGCCACCACCTCCATGCGGTGCTGCTTCAACAGGGTGTTGAAGTGGATGGCCTCATCCATGCGCTCCGGATGCGGGCTCGTCACCAGCACGAAGCCCGTGGTGGCGTCCTCTAGAAGGGCTCGCACGCCGCGCGCGCGCTCGCGGAAGCCCTCGTTCATGCCGGACAGCGACAGCATGAAGCTGGACAGCTCCTGGAGCATCTCCGTGCCGGTGAACTTGGACAGCGCGCGCAGCACGTAGCCGCTGCGGTTGAACAGCGACAGGCCGAACTTGCCTGCCTTCAGCGCGGGGGCCAGCAGCCACTTCGCCGCCTCGTTGTCCAGGAAGTCGAGGACGCGGTTGGGCGCGTCGAGGAAGTCCAGGGCGTGGGCCGTGGGCGGTGTGTCGAGCACGACGAGCTCGTACTCGCCCTTGCGGCGCAGCTCCCACACCTTCTCCATGGCGATGTATTCCTGGCTGCCCGCCAGGGCCGTGGAGAGCGACTGGTAGAAGCGGTTGGCGAGGATGCGCTCGCGCTGGTCGGGAGGCGCGACGCGGGTGATGAGGTCATCCCACGTCTGCTTCATGTCCAGCATCATCGCGTGGAGGGACGCGCGGGCCGTCACGCCCAGCGGCTCCAGCGCGGAGGACGGCACCTGCGTCTCCGCGTTGCCCAGGGCGGACAGGCCCAGCGAGTTGGCCAGGCGCTTCGCCGGGTCGATGGTGCACACCAGGCTGCCGCGGCCGTCCACCGCCGCGCGCAGGGCCAGGGTGGCCGCGACTGTCGTCTTGCCGACACCGCCGGAGCCGACGCAGATGAGGACGCGCTTCTTGGAGAGCGCGGGACCGAGGGCCGTCGTGCTCACTTCTCCCCCATCACCAGTGCTTCGAGGTGGCCCATGACCTGTTCAATCGCATCCCGACCGAAGGTGGGGAGGTACAGCCGGGGGACGGTGAACACCGGCGCGTGAAGGTTGCGCTCCAGTTTGGTGCCCGCGAGCACCGTCAGCGACGCGCGGTCATGGTTCGCTTGCGCCACCCGGTGCAGCTCGGGGTGGCCCACCAGCGCTTCCAGGTCCGCCTCCGTGAAGCGCTCCGGGATGGACTGGTTGAGCACCGCCGCGTGCGTGCGGATGTGCACCTTGTCCTTGAGCGCCGCGTGCAGCTCCAGCGCCTCGTTCACCGGCATCTCCTCCGGGAGCGCCACCAGCACCGCCGCCGTCACCGACGGGTCCACCAGCAGGTCTCGCATCTTCTGCGCCTCGCGGGACATGGGCCCCTGGGGCACCGTCTGCACGAGCACGTGCGGCACGCTGAGGAAGGAGATGGCGTGACCGGTGGCCGGCGCGTCCAGGACGATGGTGTCGAAGCGCGGCCTGCCGTCGGGGAGCTTCTCCTGCAGGTGGTACATGATCTTCCCCAGCAGGACGAGCTCCTGCAGGGACGGGATGAAGCGCAGGAAGTAGCGCACCAGCCGGTTCTCGAAGACCGTTTTGTAGAGGGCCTCGAAGCGCAGCACCATGAGGCCGTACTCGCGCATGGCCTCCTGCGGACGCACGTCCACCGCCCAGAGGTTCTCTTCCAACAAGGTGACTTCGGGGCCGGCGGCGGGGTGCTCCAGGAAGCGACTGATGCGCTCCTGGGTGTTCACCTCGCACACCAACGTCCTTCGCCCCGCGCGCGCCGAGCGAAGGGCGAGCGCCGCGGCAACCGTGCTCTTGCCCACGCCGCCCTTGCCGGAGACGACCCACAACCGCTTGTCCAGGAGCCCTGCCATAAGAGAGCGGCGAACCGTAGGAATCGTGTCTCCAGGAGTCAACGCGTTTGGCCAAGGGGTGTTGCCCTGCTTGACACGTCGCGTTGCCCCCTCGCAGAGTGCGGCGTCTTTTTCCCGACGTCCTGTTGGCGGGTGTCTCCCGCGCGGGTGAAGCTCCTGATTCCCATGCTCAAGAACAACCCGATGATGAAGAAGCTCGTCGAGACGGGCGAGGAGCGCGTCGGCAAGCTGGCGCAGCAGCTCCTGTCGAACGAGAAGTTCGTGGCGACGGTGCAGACGCTGGTGTCGCGCTCGCTGGCGGCGAAGGGCACGTTGGACAGCGCCCTGCGCTCGGCCCTGTCGGCGATGAACCTGCCGTCCACCGCGGACCTGGAGCAGCTGCGCGCGAAGGTGGATGACCTGGAGCGGCTGCTCGCGTCGGTGGAGAGCAAGGTGGACACCCTGGTGGCGCAGAAGGCGCCGTCGTCGAAGAAGTAAGCACCCGGACCCGTACCGGGGAGTCCAAGGCCCATGCGGCGCATCGCCTTCATCAACGAGAAGGGCGGCACCTGCAAGACGACGCTGGCGGTGAACACCGCCGCGTGGCTCGCGAAGGAGCGGGACTTGCGGGTGCTGCTGGTGGACCTGGATACCCAGGGGCACGCCGGCAAGGCGCTCGGCCTGGACGTGCGCACGCTTTCTCGCAACGTCTTCCACCTGTTGACCGACGACACGGTCCGCCTCGAGGACGTGGTGCGCCCCTCGGCTGTGCCCGGGCTGGATGTGCTGCCCGCGTACAAGGAGATGGCGGACTTCCCCGTGGTGGTGGCGGCGGACGCTCGCCGGGCCCACCGGCTGGCGGACCGGCTGGAGGCGGCTCGGGAGGCGGGCTACGACGCCGTCGTCTTCGACTCGCCGCCGTCCATGGGGCTCACGACGCGCAACATCCTCGTCGCCGCCACGGAGGTGGTGGTGCCCGTGGCGCTGACGTACCTGGCGCTGGACGGCTGCGCGGAGGTGGCGGACACGGTGCGGCAGGTGGGCGAAGCCGAGGGACGTCCGGAGCTGAGCGTCACCAAGGTGGTGCCCACGCTGTACCGGAAGACGGCCCTGGCCACGGCGATTCTGGAGCGGCTCCGGGCGTACTTCCCGGACTCACTGGCCACCACGCCCCTGGGCTACGACGTCAAGGTGGACGAGGCGCAGAGCCACGGGAAGACCATCTTCGAGTACGCGCCCCGGAGCCGAGGGGCGCGGATGCTGTCGGCCATCGCCGCGGAAATCCACGGTGGGCCCGCTCCCCGGAAACGGAAGCGGGCGGCGCGAGCCGACTAGGGTTCCTGCTTCTTCTGCTGCTCGAACTGCTCGAGCTTCTTCTCCAGCTCCTCCAGACGCTGGGTGAGCGACTGCATGTCGCGGCCCAGGGCGGGGAGGTTGCCGGTCAGGTTCTCGACGACGTGCTTGACGCGCTCGTCGATCTTCCGCTGCCAGTCCTCGAAGGCGCGCTGGCTGGCCTTGAGCAGGTCGGCGGGGGACAGGCCACCGGCGGCAGCCGAGTCAGCGGCCTGCAGGGGCTCCTCGGTGGCGGCGGCGGCCTCGGGGATGCCCGCCTTGGCGGCTTCCTCGCGACGCAGGAGCTTGTCGAGACGGGATTCCGCTTCCTCTCGGATGGAGGCGACGCGGGGAGTGACCTCCTTCTGGATGAAACCAGAGATGGACTCGCCAGGGTGACGGATGATTTCCCGGAGCACCGACAGCGGCATCTGGTTCTTCTTCTTCTCCTCCTCGAAGATGATCTGCGCGAGGGTGACCGAGGTCAGGTCTTCTTTCGTGCGGTTATCGACAATCCGCACCTCGGTGCCCTCCTTGATCATCGCGGCGATCTCATCCAGCGTCACGTACCTGCTCTCCACGGTGTCGTAGAGTTTTCGGTTCGTGTACCGCTTGATGATCTTCGGCTCCTTGCTCGGAGCGCCTGCTTGCTCGGCCTCGCTCATCGGTCTCTCCGCCCCTTTTGGGCTCGACTCAAAGCCAGCTTCCATGTCTGAGTCTCGCAGGGGCGAACCTCGTACCAGAGGGGTTGGAGGCGAGCAAGCAGCGAGAACCCGACTCGCCGTACTCGCCCGGTGGCCCTATACTCGTCCCCGCCCCAGGCCTGAATGATCGTCAAGTGCGCGCGGTGCCAGACGCGGTTCAAGATCCCCGACGAGAAGGTGACCGATAAGGGGGTCAAGGTCCGCTGCACCAAATGTCAGAACACGTTCCGCGTCACCCGCGAACCTGGCGGGGAGGATGCCGGTGCGTCCTCGCCTCCCTCCTCGGCCGGGCAGGCCGACCCCTTCGCCGAGTTCGGTGTCGCTCCCGACCCCAAGGGCGTGGAAGTCACGCGCCCCGGCTTCTTCGCCCAGGGCGTCGCGGCCACGCGCGCTCTGTCGGGCTCGCCGTCCTCGTCCGAGAACCCCTCCTGGAACAGCATGGACGGGGAACTCGATACGGAGGACGGAGTCTTCCGCGAGCCCACGCGCATCGGTCCGATGCCGCGGCCTCCGCTCCAGGCTTCGGGCGCGCCGGGTGTCGCCGCGGCGCGCAACGGGGGCGCCGTGCCCCTGCCCGCACCGCCCGAAGCCATTCGTCCACCTGTCGACACTTCGACGGGGCTGTACGGCGGCGCGGTGCCCCCTCCTGTCGAGGATGGCGCGCCGATGCCGGCTGGCGCCGTGCCCTTGCCGGGCTTTGCCCCCAGTTCCCTGCGGGCCGGGCCGGGAGTTGCCTCCCCTCGGAGCGCGCCACCGGGTGGGATGGCGGCTCGCGCCATGCCGCCGCCCCCTCCGCCCGCCGCATTGCGCCAGGGTGGGGGAGCCGTTCCCCCGCCGCCGCCCGGCTCGGGGGCTCTCGCGGGCAGTGCTTCGCCCCCGGCGCCCGACGCGGACGACCCATTCGCTGACTTCCTCTCCGCCCCGATGCCTGGGGGCGCGGATCCATTCGACGCGCTGCCCGCGCCCGTGACGGGGCCCAGCATCGCCGACCGACGCCCGTCGGCTCCCGGCTCGCGAGCGGCTCCTCCCGCGCCGCCCGCCGTGGAGGACGACCCGTTCGCGTCCATCGACATCGACGACTCGACGATGGTGGGCAGTCCGCCCGCCCAGGCCGCGCCCGTCGCGTCCGCTCCTCCCAGCGTGGAGGACGACCCGTTCGCGTCCATCGACATCGACGACTCGACGATGGCGGGACAGCCGTCGTTCTCGCCGGTGGCACCTGCTTCACGCGGGGCGCCGCCGAGTGCCCCGGCCGCGCGCGGTGGCGCGGGGGCTCCGTCGGGAGCACGTGCGCCCTCGGCGGGTGGCTCCGCGCCACATGCTGCTCCGGCGGGAGCTGCTGTCGCGGCGCCACGTGCGGCCTCGGTGGGAGCACCTGTCGCGGCGCCACGCTCGGCACCGGCGGGAGCACCTGTTGCCGGGTCCGCACCACCTGCCGCCCCGACGGGAGCATCTGTTGGCGCGTCCGCGCCGCGTGCGGTCTCGGCGGGAGCTCCCCTCACCGCGCCTCCAGCGCGCGCTGCCCAGCCGGGAGCCTCCTTCACCGGGCCCGACGACGCGACGCAGGCGGGACGGCCTCCGCATCAGGGGGCTGCTCCGTCGGCCCGTGCGGCGCTGTTCTCCGGGCCTGAAGACGCGACGGTGCCCGGCCGTCCTCCGCTCCAGTCGGCTCCGGGGGGCGCGGACCCGTTTGGTGCGCTCGACCTGGGCGACGCGACGATGCCCGGCCGCCCTCCGCTCCAGTCGGCTCCGGGGGGCGCGGACCCGTTTGGTGCGCTCGACCTGGGCGACGCGACGATGCCCGGCCGTCCTCCGCACCCGGCCGCCGGGGCGGGCTTCGAGTCACCCTCGGCGCCGCCCGCGGGTGCCCAGGACCTGTTCGACCTCTCCTCGGACGGCGACTTCGGTGAGCACGCGGGCCTGCAGCCCTCCGACACCGGGCGCGCCGCGCTGTTCGGCACTTCGTCCCAGGGCGCGCTCGGGCTCGATGACTCCCAGGCGCACTCGACGGGTTCGCTCCTTGACGACGTTCCTCCCCCGGAAGAGGGCCTGGACTTCGGAGGAGTCACGCTCGGCCGCATTGGCGGGGCGGGAGTGGGGCAGCGCGAGGTGCTCGAACTGGACCCGCAGATGTCCGCCGCGCCCGTGGTCTCCGTGGCCAAGCCCACGGCCCGGCCGGAAGACGTCGGCATTCCCCAGGCCCGGCCGCCGAGTCGCGCGCGCAAGGTGACGGCGCTGCTCGTCAACCTCATGGTGGCCGCGGCGCTCGTGGTGGGACTGGGCGCGGTGGGCAGCGTCTATCTGAGCGAAGGTCGACTGGACCTGTCGGTGCTGTCGCCCGAGAACCTGCGCGCCCTCGTCGTCCCCGCCCCCAAGCCGCTGGTGGCGCTCGACGTCTCCAACGGCCTGTTCGAGACGCAGGCGGGGCGCCCGCTCTTCTTCATCCGGGGTGACGCGGAGAACCGGACCGCGTCGGCGACCCACATCCGCGTGCGAGGCGCCCTCTTCGATGGCGACCAGCGCGTGCGCTCCGTCGAGGGGCTCGCGGGGCTGGTGGCGACTCCCGAGGAACTCCACGCCGTGGGCAACGCGGAGGCGGCTCAATCGCTGCGCAAGCGCCTGGACGCGGGCGCCGTGTCCGTGGCGCCTGGGGCCCGCGTGCCCTTCCTCCTCGTGTTCCACGAGTATCCGGCGGCCCTCGGGAGCTTCCGGCTCGAAGTCACCGTGGAGGCCGTCCCGCCACCCGCCGAGGCCGCTCCCGCACCGACGGAGGCCGCGCCGCCTCAGGCACCCGCCCAGGCCGCGCCCACGGAGTAAGCGCCATGCCCTCAGTGGACGACGCACGCAACGTCGCCAGGTTCCTCCACGCGCTGGGTGGCGGGGCCGAAGTGCGCCGCAAGGCCGCCGCGAGGGAGTTGTCGCGCGGTGACCCGTTCGACGCGAATGAGCTGGTGGGTCACCTCATCTCCCTCTCGCGTCACGGCTGGGAGCCCGCCACCTGCGTGCTGTCCGACTTCCTGGCCGCGCTGGAGCAGGAGGCGGAACACATTCCCCACGTCACCGAGCTGCGCAGGCTCGCCCACGTGCAGGCGCTCGACTCGGTGGCGGACCTGTTCGCCCAGGGCCCGGCGAAGCGCGAGATGAACCCGGATGCCGCCGCGCGGGCGGACGCCAACGCCTTCTCCCAGTCGCTGGGTCACCTCAAGCAGCAGGCCCGGCTCACCAGGGACCCGGACACGCTGTCGCGCCTGGCCACCGTCAGCAACCCGTCCGTGCTGCGCAACGTCCTCATCAATCCGCGACTCACCGAGGACCTGGTGGTGCGCATCGCCGCCCGCCGTCCGGCCCGTCCCGAGCCCTTGCTGGAAATCTGGAGGTCCGCCCGCTGGTCCGTGCGCCATGCGGTGCGCCGCGCGCTCGTCTTCAACCCGTACCTGCCCCCTGAAATCGGCGCGAAAATCGTCCCCCTGCTCAACACCAGTGACTTGCGCGAGATCACGTCGAGCACCGCGCTGCACCTGTCCCTGAGGGAGCAGGCCGCGCGACTGCTGACGGAAGGGCCCGCGGCGCAGCGACCCACGAGCGAGGAGTCGCCCGAGCCCCCACGCGGAGCCCGTCACTCCCACGACTGAACGGGAGTGGAAGAGGGGACGAGCGGACTAGCGGCGGCGCGGTGAGTCGTGCTCGCTGTACTCGGCGTCGGTGGAGCCCCGGCGCGAGGACGGCAGCGACTTCGCGTCGACCAGGTCCTCGCCCTTGGACGCCTTGCGGAACGAGTAGACGAACTTGCCCACCGCGTTGCCAAGCTGACCCATCCGGGCGGCCGAGAAGACCACCAGCAGGATGAAGCCGAGGACGATGATTTCTCCGAGGCCGAGGCCCAACATGATGAGGGCACAGTGCAGCAAAGGAGCAGGGGAGGCAAGCCGCGCGTCCACCCGTGGACGCCCGTCCGCTCTTCTGCTGCGCACGGACCGGCTTCCATCGCACACTGCGGCCCATGCTCCTGCTTGCCCACCGAGGCGCCTCGGCTGACGCCCCCGAGAACACCCTGGAAGCCTTCGCCGAGGCCGCCCGGCAGGGTGCCGACGGCGTGGAGCTGGACGCCATGGTGTGCGGCTCGGGCGAGGTGGTGGTCTGCCACGATGAGCGGCTGGAGCGGCTGGCGCGGCTTCCCTGGGAGGTGCGCCACACGCCCTGGTGGAAGCTGCAACGCGCCGACGTGGGGACGTCACTGGGCTTCGCTCCGGCGCGCATCCCCCTGCTGGAGGATGTGCTGGACGCGCTACCGCCGCAGCTCATCGTCAACATCGAGCTGAAGTGCGACCGGTTCGACGACGACGGGCTCTCCCAGAAGGTGGCGGACCTGGTGCGCCGCCGGGGACTGGCTGAGCGCGTGGTCGTCTCCAGCTTCAACCCGCTGTGCCTCTTCCGCCTCCTCGCCGTCGCGCCCGAGCTGCGGCGGGGCTACCTCATCGACCCGGACCGGCGCTGGGGCGTGCACGCGTACGCGGTGAGCCCGCTCGTCTCGTCCCACTCGGTGCACCCCTACTACGAGGACTGCACTCCGGAGCGGGTCGCCACCTGGCGCGCCGCGGGGCTGCGGGTGGCCACCTGGACGGTGGACGACGCCGCGAGGGCCCGCGCGCTGGAGCAGATGGGGGTCAGCTACCTCATCACCAACCGGCCCGGCGCGCTGCGGGAGGCCCTGCGCGCCGCGGCCTGACCGCCGTGCCTAGAAGTCCAGGCCGAGCGTGGTGCTGAAGGCGAACACCGCCGGGAGACCCCGGTCCTCCAGCGCGTTCGGATTGTCCGCGCGAGGCGTCTCGACGCTGCCCGTGCGCGTGAGCGACAGCTCCGCGCCCAGCTGCAGCACGCCGCCGATGAAGCGCACGCCGCCGTAGATGCGCTGGTTCACGTTGTCGCCGAAGGACACCTTGGCGTAGTTGTCCGTGCCCGTCAGCGCACCGCGCGAGTCGCCCACGGTGGAGTCCTCGTAGCTGCGCGAGGGGTCGAAGTCGAGGCGGCTCGTGGTGGCCCCGACGAAGCCCAGGTCCAGGCCTCCGTAGGGCGTCAGCGTCACCATGCCGCCCAGGGGGAACTGCTTGCCGACGCCGATGTCCAGGCCCATCACCGTCAGGCTCAAGTCCCGGGCGCCGAACAGCTTCGTCACGTGCCCGCGCAGGCCCACGTCCGGCAGCCACGTGAAGCCCTCGTTGACAGCCCACTTCACCTCGCCGGTGGCCACCACCTGGCTGCTCTTCTCCACCCAGCCCACGCGCCCTCCCAGCTCCAGCGAGAAGGGCAGGCCCTTGCGCACGTGGAAGGAGGGGATGAGCACCGTGGAGGGCTGCTCCGGGTTCTCCGTGGGGATGCGCACGCTGTCCGGCAGCGACACCACGGACAGCTCCGCGTTGACGGCCCAGGCCGAGTGCCCCGTCGTCTCCGGCGGCATCAGGTTCGCCGAGGTGATTGCGGCGCCCATGACGCGGGCGAAGGCGCGGAAGTTCGCGTTCGCGGCGGCGTTGGTGAGCGCTCCGCCCTGCATCGCCTTCGGATCTCCGAAGTCGGCGATGCGCAAATCGTTGTCGTCCGCGTATGCGGTCGCTCCCGAGACACACGCCGCCAGGGCGAGCCACCGACTGAACGTCCGCATTCGAGTCACCGCCTCCCGGGAACCCGCCGGCCGGGGGCGCCCCACAGCGGCGGACGCTAACGCCAGCCCGCGAGGAGCGTCAACAAAACGGGCGGCCCTTCCGACGAGTCTCGTGAGGAGAACCCACCGGAAGGGCCGCCCGGAAGGCGGCGCCGAGTGTCGTCAGACGCCTACTGCGGCTGCGGCTTCACCCCGCCAGGGCTCTGGCCCGTGACTTTCTGGGCGACTTCGGCCGGACGGCGGCGGATGACCAGGGTGCGGCGGCTGGCGAAGTCGGTGCTCTCCCGCGCCACCACCAGCACATTGTTGTTGCCTTCCTTCAGGGTGAACTCGGTGGAGAACTTCAGGGTGTTCGGCTCGCCACCCTTCGGGTCCACGCCCTTGAAGTAGACCTTCTGGTCGTTGACCAGCACGTAGACGTCCAACAGGCCGTTGGGGTCCGTCACCACGCCGGACAGGGTGAACTTCTCCCCGTTGGCGACCAGGCCGCCCGCGGACGGGTCCGCGTCCAGCTTGATGTCCGGCGGGCGCCGCGTCGTCGTCCACGCCAGCTTCGGCTGCACGGGCTTGCCCGTCTTCACCTCGCGGGCATCCTGGGCGCGCACGAAGGCGAAGCGGTTCTTTTCCAGCTCCACGCGGAAGAAGCCCTTGTTCGCGGCCTCCACGGGCAGCACCGCGGCCGCGTTCAGCTTCGCCACCGTGCGGCCCCCTTCCACGGGCGAGCCGAGGAACTCCGTCTTCTCCGCCACGCGCACCGAGCCCTTCTTCGCCTCGAGCGTCGCCACCGGAGCGTCCTTCACGGGCAGCTCCATCTTCTCCATGACGAACTCCTCCAGCGGCTCGTCGATGATGGCCAGCTTCAGCGGGAAGGTGTCGCCCTTGTAGCCCTTCTTCACCTCCACCTGGAACCGCGCCGTCTTCGTCTCGCCGGCCTTCAGCTCGCCCAGCTTGAAGCGGCCCTTCTCGATGAAGATGTTCGCGTCCCCGCCATTCTTGATCTGCGTGAAGGAATCCATCGCGACGCCGGGGCCGACGTTCGTCACGTCCAGCAGCACCGCCACCGACTCGCCCCGCTGCACCGTGCCGTCGCCGTTGCAGCTGGCGCAGTCATCGACGACCTGCCAGTTGAAGGCGAAGGACGGCCGCGGCAGCTCCGCGAAGTTCAGCTCCGACACGCGCGTCTCCGGCAGCGCGCCCTGGTCGTCGAAGAAGCGCACCGTCACGTCGTCGCGGCGGCTGGTCAGGTCCTTGGGCAGCCGGACCTTCACCTTCCAGGACTTCTTCTCGCCCGGGTTGAGCGCGCCGAAGAGGAACTCGCGGCGGTCCAGGAAGGCGTTGTCGCTCTCCGTCCAGGCGCGCACGCGCTTGAGCGGCTCGGTGCCCTTGTTCTCCGCCGTCACCACCATCTCCAAGAGCTCGCCCGCGTGAATCTTGGTGTCCGGCGTCGGCGTCAGCGTGCCCGTCAGCTGCACGTTCTTCGGCGTGGGACCCGCGCTCCAGTCCACACCCAGCGCGGCGATGGCGGCGTTGATGCGGGTCTCCTCTTCACGGCGCTTCTGCTCGATGAAGGCCTTGCCCTGCTGCAGCTGCTGCTGACGGGTGGCCGCCGGGGCCTTCAGCACGTAGTCCCGCGCGAACTGCACCTCGAAGTCCTCCTTGATCTCCTCCTGCGACTCCGCGTCCAGCTGGTCGTCCAGGTCCTCGCCCTGGCCCGCGACGTCGAGCAGCGGGTCGTTCTCCCCATGCGGCTTCTTGTCCCCGTCCTTGCTCGCGGCGACGGCCTTGGGGTTCTTGGGCTCCTCCTTCGCGGCGACCGCCAGCTTCTCCTGCTGCTTGGGGTCCACCTTCAGGTACTTGAGGCTCTCGCGCGGCTTCTCGCGGTCCAACACGTCCTCGCGCTTCTTGGCGACGGTGGCCGAGTCCGGGTTGCCGAAGTGCTGATCCAGGTCCGCCTCACCCATGGAGCGGCGCGACGCGAACACGTCCACGCGCTCGTCGGTGACGCGAGTGGGCACCAACTGGATGTCCGGGACGATGCCCACTTCCTGGATGGAGACGTCGCCGGGCGTCAGGTACTTGGCGATGGTCAGCTTCAGCGCGCTGTCGTCCGGGAAGTCGTACAGCACCTGGACGCTGCCCTTGCCGAACGTCTGCCGGCCGATGATGACCGCGCGGTTGAGGTTCTTCAGCGCGCCCGCCACGATTTCCGACGCGGAGGCACTGCCCGCGTTGACGAGCACCGCGATGGGATAGGTGTCCTCACCCTCGGTGGGCCGCGCGCGCTTCTCCTCGCGCAGCTTGTCCGACAGGCCCACCGTCGCGACGATGGTGCCGTTGGACAGGAATGTGTCGGACACCTGGATGGCCTGCTCCAGAAGGCCGCCCGGGTTGCCACGCATGTCCAGCACCAGGCCCTTGAAGCCGCCCTTGGCGTCCGCCTGCTTGCGCAGCTCACCCAGTGCCGACTCCAAATCCCGCGTGGTGTTGCCCTGGAAGTTCTTCAGGCGGATGTAGCCCACGTTGCCGGAGAGCATCTTGTGTTGGACGCTCTCGATGGAAATCATCGCGCGGGCCAGCGTCATCACGCGGGGCTTGTCCCAGCCGTCGCGCTCCACGGTGATGATGATGCGGCTGTCCACCGGGCCGCGCAGCTTGGACACGGCCTCGTTGAGGTCCATGTTGACGGTGGACTCCTCGCCAATCTTCTTGATGCGGTCGTCCTTCTGGATGCCGGCGCGGTGCGCGGGCGTCTTGGGCAGCACCTTGACGACGGTGAGGTTGCCCTCGCGCATCTGGATGACGAAGCCCAGGCCGCCGAACTCACCCTTGGTGGACAGCTTCATCTCCCGGTACAGCTCCGGGCGCAGCAGCACCGAGTGCGGGTCCAACGTGGACAGCATGCCGTTGACGGCCGCGTACTCGATGTCGCGCGTGTCCTCGATGGGACGCATGTTCTTCGACAGGAAGTCGAACACGTCCTTGAGGGCGAAGGACATCTTCCACAGCGAGTCGACATGCCCGATGTCGAACTCACGCGTCTTGCCGTTGACGTTGACGGCCAGCTTGCCCGTCTCCGGATTGCCGTCCACCAGCACGTCCGGAACGCTCTTCTCCACGTATTCGAGCGAGGAGATCATCATCTCCTTCGGCTTGATGCGCTTGGGGTCGACGTAGTTTTCCTTCACGTAGAGGATGACCTTGGTCAGCACGCGAAGGCTGTTGAGGTCGTGGGGAGCCTTCTCGCCCTTGGCGGAGGGCAGGCTGCCATCCCAGGTGCCTTGTCCCTGCCCGGCCTCGGCCGCTCCCATCATCAGCGGAATCGGCGCCCGGTGACTGCCCACGAGGGCCCAGGCGCCGAGGAGCACGGCAACAGCGGCGATGCGGCGGAGAAAACGCGGCATGTGATTCATCCAAGCTGGAGCGCTTGTGGGCGCCCCGGGGTGTGGCGTGAAATGCCTAGAAAATCCGAACGTTTGAAACGGTAGCTGGGCATTGAAGCGGCCGGGCAAGCCTAATCACGGCTTTCTGGTGCTTCAAGGCATCGACTCTCCGCTGAAGAGGCAGAACGTCCCTGGCGGGCACTGCGTTCCCGCCTTGGAGGGACCGACAGTCGGTGGAGGCGTTTATTTCAGGGCAGCGCCCCCTGGCTGCTCGTGGGCGGAGGCGGCAGAAGGTTCGCTTCGCGCAGCCCTCGGTACATGAGCGTCCCGGCGACGATGGCCACGGGCAGGAAGAAGGTATTCAGGATGGGAACCCAGAGGAGCAGGTAGACGCCCGCTCCCAGGCCCAGGGTAAGGGCCCGGCGCTGGCGGAGCATGCGCCTCACCTCGGCGAAAGGGTAGAGGTGACGCGTCATGGGGGCCGCCAGGAACTCGCCCGCCATCCAGGTCATGGTCCACAGGGCACCGAGCACCGTCCACAAGAGGCTGCCCACCCCGGGCAAGAGGTGGAGCGGCAAGAGGAGCGTCAGCCCGGCGAGCAGGAAGAACAGCCGCGCCAGGGTGTGTGCAAGCCCCGTGACGATGCCCCGCACGAAGCTGGACAGGGTGAAGGGCGGGCCGTCGCCTCCCCCACAGAGGGCCTCGGTGGCCTCGGAGAGGGGGTCCTGGAGGGGGGCCAGCAGGAGCGGGGGGACGATGTTGGCGCCCACCACCCACAGCACGAGGCAGGACAGGACGAGCACCGTGTACCAGGCCCCCCGGCCATACCAGGACTCGGGCTGGGTCCAGAGGGAGCCCAGGGCCCCCGGGGCGTAGTGCCACAGGAGCCAGGCCAGCCCCACCAGGGCGACGGCGGTGACGGCGGCGCACAGGGCGGACAGGACGAAGAGGCGCCGGGAGCGGAAGATGAGGCCGAAGGCCCGGCCGAGCAGGCCCAGCCCCTGGAAGAAGTCGGCCAGGCGGGGCTGCGGGGAGATGGAAGGGATGGGGGATGGGGGGGGCATGGCGGGGCCGGTGTGCAAATCGAAAGCGGCTCTGGAGTTACACGTTATATAGGGCGCGCTCATGTCCCTCGACCTCAAGCGCGCCAACTCCGAGCCGATCACCTCCGTCGACCTGCTGGTGTCGGGTTTTCGGTCCGCCGAGAAGCCCCAGGGCCACCTTCGTCTGGGCCTGGAACACGAGAAGCTGCTGTTCCCCGTGGGTTCAGACGCTCCTGTCCCTTACGAGGGTCCGTCCGGAGTGGGGGCCCTGCTGAACCGGCTGGCCCCCGAGGGCTATGTCCCCTTCCGGGAGACGCCCGAGTCCCCGGTCATCGCCCTCCAGCGGGAGCGCGGCGAGGCGACCATCTCCCTGGAGCCGGGTGGACAGTTCGAGCTGTCCGGCAGCCCCTTCCACACGGCGCGCGAGGCGCACGCGGAGAACCTGGCCCACCTGAAGCAGGTGAAGGCGGCGGCGGGGGAGCTGGGGCTGCGGCTGGTGACGATGGGGTACCGCCCCACGGGCACGACGGCGACGATGCCGTGGATGCCCAAGTCGCGCTACCTGGTGATGCGGCGCACCCTGCCGGAGCGGGGCCAGCTGGCGCTGAACATGATGTTGATGACGGCCACCGGACAGGTGTCGCTCGACTGGAAGGACGAGGCGGACTGTGTCCGGAAGACGGTGGTGGTGGCGCGGCTCTCCCCGGTGATGAACGCGCTGTACGCCAACAGCCCGCTGGTGGACGGCAAGCCCTCTGGCTACCTGTCCTACCGCAACCGCGTCTGGGACGAGGTGGACCCGACGCGCTGTGGCTACCTGCCCGCGTTCTTCGACGGCTCCTTCTCGTACCGGGCCTATGTCGAATGGGCGATGGACGCGCCGCTGCTCTTCCTGCGCCGCGAGGGCCAGTACCTGCACCCGAAGCTCACCTTCCGACAGTTGCTGGAGCAGGGCTTCGAGGGACAGCCCCCGGACCTGGCGGACTGGACCGACCATCTCTCCACGCTCTTCCCCGAGGTGCGCCTGAAGAAGGTCGTCGAGGTACGCGGCGCGGACTGTGGAAACGCGGCGATGACAGGCGCGCTGGGCGCGTTGTGGCGCGGAATCCTCTACGACGCCACGGCGCTGGACGAGGCGGAGCGGCTGTTGCCGAAGCTCACGTACACCGAGCACCTGGCCTTCCACGACACCGCGCGCCGCGAGGGGCTGGCCGGGAAGCTGGGCACGCACGAGTTGTACCGGCTCGCGGAGGAGATGGTGGGCATTGCCCGGCGGGGCCTGCTGCGCCTGGACGCGGCGGACGCGCCCCTCCTGGACCCGCTGGCGGAAGTGGCCGCGTCGAAGCGCTCCCCCGCGGCGGTGCTGCTCGAGGCGTGGGCGAAGGACCCACGCCCCGAGACAGTGCTCTCGCTGGCGAGCGTGTGAAGCGAGGCCGCTAGAAGCGGCCGCCCAGCGTGAGGTTCGCGTTGAAGAGGCTGCCCTTCGCCGCGCTGTTGGTGCCTGGGCGGTCGACGACGTCCTCGCCGCCCAGCAGGCGATAGGTGGCCCGGGCCCCCGCGAACAGGACGCTGCCGAAGCGATAGTCCACGCCGGCGGCGAGCGGAATCTCGGTCATCCAGTCGTTCTGGTAGACGTCGTCCGCGCCGTCGGAGGGGTCCAGGTAGCTCAGGCCGAAGCCCGCGCCGACGAAGGGCCGCCACTTCTGGTCGATGAGCGGCCCGGCCTTGGCCAGCACGCCGAAGTTGTTGCGCCACAGGCCCGCATCCTCGTCGTCGATTCGACGCGAATCGATGGGCAGGCGTTGCAGCTCATAGCCCACCTCGATTCCCACGTACTTCCACGCCTGGGCGTCGGCGTTGATGCCGAACGTGGCGCCCACGCCGACGTCCTCGCCCAGGTCTCCCGTGAAGCTGCCGAGACCCAGTCGCACGTCCATGCCGACCTCCGGCTCCTTCTTCATGTCCAAGGCCCCGGCCACTCGCTGGGCCTCGATCGCGAAAGCCGGGCTCGCCAGAGCCATGGCAGCCACGGCGACTCCTCCCACCATCGAACGTCGCATCGCATACCTCCCCGAAGTTTCGGTCAGCGACAAGGTGGGCATCCGTTGAGTCGGCTACAGAGAGGGCCCGCTGGGTTGGCGGTGGACCGCAGGGCCCTCGAGGAGCCGGACGGGAAGGCGCTCAGCGGCGGCCGAACAGCTTCTTCAACCCGGACAGCAGGCCGCCCGGACGCGCCTCGGGTTCGCCAATCAGCGGCGAGCGGGCAACGAGCGCCTCGCGCCCCGCGTCGTCCAGGTCCTCCAGGGAGAGGGAGACGGGCTGGCGGCGGACTCCGGGCAGCGTGGCTTCCAGCGAGAGGGCTCCGTCGGCGGAGAGCGAGAAGTGCAGCTCCACCTCGCCCGCGCGCTCCACGTTGAGGGAGAGCCGACCCAGGTATTCGTTCTCCGCCGCGAGCGGCGAGGGGCCCTGGAAGAGGGCGAGCTCCAGGGGGCCTGGAGCGATGGGGATGACGAGCGTCTTGCCGGCGGGCAGTCGCGTCGTGCGCTCGAGCACTCGGCGCAGGGTGCCTCCTCGCTCGGCGACGCCAATGGGCGCGGAGAGCACCTCGGAGACGGAAGCGGCGGGCTTGCCGCCTTCAGCAAGCACGATTCCGCGGCCGAGCAGCGCGGCGCCCAGGGCCACGCCGCCTCGGGCGTCGACGTCGTCGCGCACGGGGACGCCCAGGCTTTCCTCCAGCCGGCGGCGGACCAGGGGCGTGCGTCCCTGTCCGCCCACGAGCAGCACGGCGTCGAGGCCCTGGGGCGAGAGGGCGTTCGAGTCGAGCACTTCGCGCACGACGGACGTCACACGCTGGGCGAGGTCCGCGGTGAGGGCCTCCATGCGCTCGCGGGTCAGCGGGGGCACGGTGCCCGAGGGCAGGGTGACGTCCACCTGTTCGCGCTCGGAGAGGGCCACCTTGGCGGCCTCGGCGGCGGTGCGCAGGGGGCCCCAATCGAGCGCGTGTTCAGGGCGGGGAATGCCCTGGTCCGCGAGGTCGCTGGCGAGGGCTTCCGCGATGCGGGCGTCGAAGTCCAGGCCACCCACCGTGGGGTCGCCGCCGGTGGTGATGACCTCCAGGTCGTCGCCGGTGACTTGCACCACGGCGACGCCGAGTCCTCCGCCGCCCAGGTCGATGACGAGCACGCGCTTGCGAGCCAGGCCGCGTCCGTGTCCGTGGGCCAGGGCGGCCGCGGCGGGGGCGGTGAGGATGCGCTGTGCGTCGAGCCCCGCGAGGGTGGCCGCGTCACGCAGGGCCGCGCGCTGGCGGTCCGTGAAGTGGGTGGGGGCGCAGATGACGGCGCGGGTGGCCTTGCGTCCGACGAAGGTCGTGGCGGCGTGCTTGAGTTCGCGCAGGAGCAGGGCCGTGAAGAGGGTGGGGGCGACGAGCCGGCCACCGAGCTCCACGCAGGCATCTCCGCTCGGGTCGGCCGCGACGGGGAAGGGGAGTTGTGGGGCCAGGGCGCGGAGTCGAGGGGAGCGCGCGCGCAGACCGAGCAGACGCATGAGGCCGGGCGCGGCACGGCGGGGAGCGCGCATGGCTTCGACTTGAGCCGCCGGGCCGACGAGCAGCTCGTCATTGCCGTCCACCGCGACGAGCGCGGGAAGTTCGTGGCCGTCCGTGCCCGGGAGGGGAACGAGTCGAGCGACGCCTTCGTGGAAGACCGCGACTCGGGCGTGTGAGGTGCCCAGGTCGATGCCGAGCACCACCTCTGGAACGGAGGAGGAGGTGGAAGGCGCGGAGACAGGGACCTCCAGGAGCGCACGGCGGCGATTGCGCGCGGTATCGGCGTCCTGGGGGGCGGGTGGCTCGGTGGGTTCGGTGCGTGCCTCGGTGACGGGGCGCGGCGAGGTGGCGGGGGCTGGCTCCGCGCGAGCAGGGGCGGGGGTGGTGGCCCCTGGGGACTGGTCGGTGGGACCCGTGTTACTGGCTTGAAAGGCCAGTGTCGTGGGGGCCTGCTCGGCCGTGGTGGCTGGCTGAGTGGCGGAGGCCGTTGCTTCCGTCGAGGAGGCGGAGTTGCTGGTGCTGGTTCGAGTCTCGGTCGAACTGAGCGCAGCGGGCTCCTTGAGGCCATCTGCGGCGTGCTCGGAGCGTGGCGTCGGCGATGTCGCGGAGGTGGAGTCGCTGGAGGTGGCGCGCGCCTCGATTGTGCCGGGTGCGGTGGGCTCGGTAGCGACTTGGGCTGCGTGCTCAGGGCGCGCAGTTGGCGATGGTGTTGAGGTGGAGTCGCTGGAGGTGGCGCGTGCCTCGATTGTGCCGGGTGCGGTG
Organism: Myxococcus sp. CA051A; assembly: GCF_013336705.1. Lineage (NCBI taxonomy): Bacteria > Pseudomonadati > Myxococcota > Myxococcia > Myxococcales > Myxococcaceae > Myxococcus > Myxococcus sp. CA051A. The sequence continues at coordinate 158,802 of NZ_JABUMS010000001.1, forward strand.
GGCTCGGTAGCGACTCGGGCTGCGTGCTCAGGGCGCGCAGTTGGCGATGGTGTTGAGGTGGAGTCGCTGGAGGTGGCGTGTGCCTCGGGCGCTCCGAGTACGGTGTGCCCCGTAGCGACTCGTGCTGCGTGCTCATCGCGCGCAGTTGGCGATGCCTCGGAGGTGGCGCCGCTGGCGTCTCGCTCCTCGGGCGCTTCGAGTGTGGTGGGCTCCGTAGCGACTCGTGCTGCGTACTCAGCGCTCGCGGTCGGTGATGCCTCGGAGGTGGCGCCGCTGGCGTCTCGCTCCTCGGGCGCTTCGAGTGCGGTGGGCTCCGTAGCGACTCGTGCTGCGTACTCAGCGCTCGCGGTCGGTGATGCTTCGGAGGTGGAGGCGTTGGCGCGTGCCTCGGTCGCTCCGAGTACGGTGGCCTCCGTAGTGACTTGTGCCGCATGCTCGGAGTGCGCTGTCGGAGCGCCTGTCTTCGCTGCGGCGGCGGACGCGCTTCCGTCGGTGCGCGCCTCGGTCAATCCGTGTGCAACTGGCACGGTGGAGGACTGTTCGGCTGTGGGCGCCGTAGCTGTTGCTGGGGTACCCGTGTCGGCGGGAGCCTCGTCCGGCCGCAGTGCGGCTGGCTCCATGGAGTCCACTGAGGTTGCGGGCGCCGGACCTGCCGTAGTTGCCGCTGTGGTCTTCGTGACGGCGAGCGCCTCAGACGCCGCCTGCACGGCAGGCCCCGTGGATGCCCGTTCGGTCGGGGCGACTGCTGGGTTCGTGCGAGCCGTAAGCTCCCTGGAGGCGCGAGCGTCCTGGGTCGCGGGCAGCTCGGTCCTTGCCGCGGACGGCGTGACTGCTGGTTCAGTGCGACCTGGGAAATTCGTGGAGGACCGGGCCGCTGAAGTGGCGAACGACTCAGCACGTGCCGAGGTGTCTTGCGCTGCCTCCGACGCCGCGTTCTCGATGCGCGACAGTGCCGCTGCCGTGGACTCAATGTCGGTGCCGACGTTGGTCTGGGTGTGAGCAGTGAAGATAGGGACGGTCGTGTTGTTCGGCGACTCGGTACGTGCCCGCAGGTCCATGGACACGGCTGCCTCGGTGGCAACCATGGCCTCCTCATGCGAAGCGAGCGACTGAGTCGAGGGCTCTTCCGTGATGGCTGATTCAGTGCCGCTGGAGCTGGCCGTGATGCCCCACGGGTCTATGTCGCTCGTGGGCTCGATGGGCGACGTGGGGGTCGACTCGGCGCGAGAAGACGCAGCAACTGCGTGAGACGGTGCCCCGGAGGTGTTCGTCGGCTCGAAGCGTTTGTCGTCGGCGCCCTGACGGCTGGAGGGCGAAGCCTGCTCCTCGGTGCCCCGAGACATCCCGGTGGCTGCGTCGAGAGGGGGAGGGGCAGTCACCTCGGAGGGACTGGCCTCCCAGGCTGGGACCTCCGGCGTTCCGAACCAGGGCACCTCGGACGACGTGTCCTCGGTGGTACCCGAAGTTCCCGCGCCGGAGCGATTCAAGGAGACTTCGGGTGCGACGCTCGCGGAGGTCCCCGATTCGAAGCTCGAGCCCGCTTCCATCGCGTCAATCGACGAGGACGCGAAGTTCGAGGGCTGTTCCTCGGCGCCGGCTCCGGAGGCCGCGTTCCTCGCGCCTGGGTCGTGCTCCTGGTCGAAAGCATCGGACGCATGGGCCGCACCGAGCTTGGGTGCGCTCACCGCGCTCGTTGCTGCTTCCGAGGAAGAGAAGAGGTCGCGGGGTGCCTGGGCTGTTCCTGCGTCCAGGATGCGCTCGTCCGTTGCTGGCGCCTGTGAGGGCTGCTCCGTCGACCCGTGCCCCGTGCCCTGCTCACTCCCTGTCGAGGGCTCGTCCTCATCGGGATCAAACAAGCTCGCGGTGATGTCGAAGTCGAGTGCGCGATCTTCGTCAGCGGCGAGAGAGGTGGCTTCGGAGGATGCGGACGCCGTGGCCGCGGCACTCTCCGTCCACGAGGACGATGCCTGCTCGGTCGTGTTCTCGAGTCCTGGAGACGTGTCGGCGGCGCTCGCGTTGAACGAAGCCGCATCCGACGGCTCACCCTGGCCATGGTGCTGCACTGGCGGTTCCGCTTCGGGTGACAGGCGAGGAGCGGTGTCCTCGACGTGCCGTGCGGTATCTCCGGTGTGTGGGCTCAGTGCCTCGCTGGGCGTCCCGGCTTCATCGGTCGCTGGAGCGAAGTGGCCGCCTTGCGGAGTCTCCGGGGTGTGGTCGCTCTCGGTGGCGAAGGAGCTGCCTTGAGCAGCCTCGGTGGCGAAGAGACCGCGCGGTCCGGTCTCCGGAGCAGCAGGAGGACTCTCCGCCTCGCCGCGCTCATCCTGGGAGGTCGCTACCTGCGCCGGCGGCTCGGGTGGGCGGACTGGAACCGGCTTGGGTGCCTGCGTCTTGCGAACCAGCCCAGGGACGGTCTGCTGCGGCTCGGGGGCGGCCCGACGCGCGACCACACGGTCGACGAGCGCCTTGCTCGCGGCGTCCAGTTTCACGAAGCGCACCGTCATCCCAGCGCGCCCGCCGCCTGCGTCCACCTGCGACTTCACCACCACGCCTTCGCCGCGCAGCAGTCGGGTGCCATCCGCGAGGACGAACTCGAACGCCAGTCCGGTGCCCTCGGGCTTCAGGGCACGCGTGGCGACGAACACGCCTCCGCGCGCCACGTTCGAGCCGTACTTGTCGACGAACTCCTCCTCCGTGCTGTACGGGAGGCGGATGCGCAGCGGAAGCAGCTTGGACACAAGCCCGCTCATCGCAGGGGGATCCGCACCTCTCCCCCCGTCCCTTGCATGATCAGGTGCAGGGCACCTTCCCGCAGGGCCGGCGGGGGGAGCTCGAACAGGAGGATGATGTCGGCGCGCTCTTCAGGGGCCCAGGTGCGGCGCAGCGGCCGCGTTCCCGCGAGCACCTGCGCGTCCCGGGCCAGCACATACGACGCGCCTTGCGCGTCCACGACCGTGACTGACTCCAGGTCCAGCGTCACGGGCTTCGGGCCCACGTTCTGGGTGACGAACTGCACGCGGAGGAACAGCTCCTCCGTCGTCACGCTCATCTTCCCCGAGCCCTTCGCCGAGTGAGAGGACTCCAGCCCGGTGAGCTTCACCGCCACCGAGTCCACATGCACCGTGGCGTTGCCCTCGGGCACGCCCAACTGTCGGGGCGCGGCCTCTTCCAGTCCCGCGGCGAGTCCCGCGAGCTGGGCGTTCGGCGCGCCCCGGGTGGCCTCGGGTCCATGGGCCTGGCGCCCCCCCTGGTTCACCCGGTCCACTTCCTGCCGCAGCTTCTGGAGCGTGCGCTCATCCGCCGTGCCCAGGGCCTCGGACGAGGGCTCCTCCTTCGTGCAGCCCCCGATGAGGAGGGCCGCAGCCAGGAGGCGCGCCACCGGCGCCAGCACGAGAGAGGCGCGAGCGCTCACGCGTTGCCCGCTCCCTTCACCAGCTCGTACAGCTTCTCCAGCGCGGCGGGCAGCTTCGACGCGTCGGGGCCGCCAGCCTGCGCCATGTCGGCCTTGCCGCCGCCCTTGCCGCCGACCTCCTTGGCCATCTCTCGTACGAGGTCTCCCGCGCTGATGCCCTTGGCCACCACGTCCTTCGTCAGCGCGACGAGGATGATGGCGCGGCCGTCCTTTTCGCCGCCAATGGCGATGACGCCGGATCGCATGCGGTCGCGAAGCTGGTCCGCCATGCCGCGGAACACCTTGTCGTCCGCCGGGTCCACTCGCGTGGCGAGCACCTTCATGCCGTTGACGTCGCGCGCCTGCTCCAGCAGGTCCTTGCTGCCGGCAGTGTTCGCCTTCACGGCCACTTCCTCGACCTTGCGCTCGAGCTCCTTCACGCGCTTCTGCGCCGCTTCCACGCGCTTGACCACGTCCTTGGGGGACGTCTTCAAGAGCTCGGCCGCCTTGCGCAGTTCGTGCTCCTGCTCGCGCACGTGCTGGAGCGCGCCCACGCCCGTGAGCGCGATGATGCGGCGCACGCCGGACGCCACGCCGCTCTCGCTGGAGAGCTTGAACAGGCCGATGTCGCCGCTGCGCCGCACATGCGTGCCGCCGCACAGCTCGGTGGACTCCGGATGCACGGTGACGACGCGCACCGTCTCGCCGTACTTCTCGCCGAACATGGCCACCGCGCCGGACTTCTTCGCGTCCTCGAGCGCCATGACGCGCGTCTCGGCCGCGGCGTTGTCGCGAATCCAGCCGTTGACCAGGTCCTCGACTTTCTCCGCCTGCTCCGCCGTGACGGGCCCGAAGTGCGAGAAGTCGAAGCGCAGGAAGTCCGGTGCCACGACGGAGCCCGCCTGCTTCACGTGCTCGCCCAGCACCAGCTTGAGCGCCTTGTGCAGCAGGTGCGTCGCGGAGTGGTTCGAGCGGATGGCCTTGCGGCGCTCCACGTCCACCGCGGTCTGCACCATGTCGCCGACCTTGAAGGTGCCCTCGGTGACTTCCACGGAGTGGACGATGAGGCCCGGCACCGGACGCTGCGCGTCCTTCACCTGCGCCACCGCCTTGCCGCCGTGGCCCACGATGTTGCCGCTGTCGCCGAGCTGACCGCCGGACTCGCCGTAGAAGGGCGTCCGGTCCAGCACCAGCTCCACCTTGTCGCCCTGAGACGCCTGGACCACTTCCACGCCGTCGCGAATCATCGCGCGGATGCTGCCCTCGCCCTCGTGGCCCTCGCCCTCGTAGCCGAGGAACTCGGTGGTCCCGAGCTTCTCCACGAGCTTGAGGTAGACGTCGCCGACGGCCTTGTCCTTGTTGAGCTCGCCGCCCTTGCCGCGCTCGGCCTCCTTCACCAACTCCGCGTCGAAGCCGGGAATGTCCGCGTCGAGCCCGTGCTCACGGAGGATGATCTGCGTCAGGTCCCACGGGAAGCCGTAGGTGCCGTGGAGCAGGAAGACGTCCGCGCCGGACATCAGTGTCTCGCCCGCCTTCTTCATCCGGGTGACGTTCTCCTCAATCATCTTCATGCCGCGGCTGAGCGTTCGCCGGAAGCTCTCCTCCTCGTGCTCGGAGACCTTGAGCAGGAAGGGACGGCTCTCGCGCAGCTCGGGGTACGCGTCACCCATCACCTCGATGACGCGGTCGACGACCTTGAAGAAGAAGAGCTGGTCCAGCCCCAGCAGCGTGCCGTGGCGGATCGCGCGGCGCATGATGCGGCGCAGGACGTAGCCCCGGCCCTCGTTGGAGGGCTGCACGCCGTCCGCGATGAGGAACGCCGCCGCGCGGCCGTGGTCCGCGATGACGCGGTGGGAGGCGCCCGTCTCCTGCGAATACGGCTTGCCGGAGACCTCGACGACCTTCGCGATGATGTTCTGGAACAGGTCCGTGTCGTAGTTGGAGCGCTTGCCCTGCGCAACGGAGGCGATGCGCTCCAGGCCCGCGCCCGTGTCGATGGACGGCTTGGGCAGCGGAATCAGCGGCGCGTCCTTCTCCTTGCGCTCGAACTGCATGAACACGAGGTTCCAGATTTCGAGCCACCGGTCGCAGTCGCACGCGACGCCCTGACACTTGCGGCCCGCGGCTTCCTCGACACAGGGGATGTCGTCACCCTGGTGATAGTGGATTTCGGAGCAGGGACCGCACGGGCCCGTCTCGCCCATGGACCAGAAGTTGTCCTTCTTGCCGAGCTTGTAGATGCGGTCGCGAGACACGCCCTGCTGCGCCCATAGCTCGAACGCCTCTTCGTCCCAGGGGATGCCATCCTCGCCGTTGAACACGGTGATGGACAGCCGCGCCTTGTCGAGCCCGAGCGTCTTCGTCACGAACTCCCAGCCGTACGCAATCGCGTCCGCCTTGAAGTAGTCGCCGAAGGAGAAGTTGCCGAGCATCTCGAAGAACGTGTGGTGCCGGGCCGTGTAGCCCACGTTGTCGAGGTCGTTGTGCTTGCCACCGGCGCGCACGCACTTCTGCGACGTGGTGGCGCGGCTGTAGTCGCGCCGCTCGCGGCCGGTGAAGACATCCTTGAACTGGACCATGCCCGCGTTGGTGAACAGCAGGGTCGGGTCGTTCGCCGGCACCAGTGAGGAGGAGGGGACGCGGCGGTGTCCACGCTCCTCGAAGAACTTGAGGAACGCCTCGCGAATCTCGGAGGCGGTCAGGGCGGAAGGCATGGTGCGGGTATATGCCACAAGAGGAGGCCGCGCAGGAGTTCTTGGAGGTTGCATGAGGGGGAGGACGGCCCGGGAGGGGGGACTCCGACAGCCCTGGCACGCCTGGACGGCAGGTGGGGTGGGGGGCGGGAAACACCGCGCCACGCCCGCGTGGGGTCCGCCCCTCAGTGTCCGTTCGCGGCCTTCTGCTTCACCACCCGGGCGGGGGCTCCCGCCACCACGGCCATGGGGGGCACATCCGAGATGACCAGGGCTCCAGCGCCAATCACCGCGCCGTCTCCCACCGTCACCGGGCCGATGATCTGCGCGCCCACGCCCACATAGACGTTGCGGCCGATGCGGGGGACTCCCGCCTCGCCGCGCCTCGGCTCCACGCTGACGTTCTGGGAGAGGAAGCTGCCTTCGCCCACTTCCACCCCCGGCGCCACCACCACGCCCACGCCGCCGTAACCCAGCCCCACGGAGGCGTGCAGGCGCGCGTCGATGTCCACGTGGCAGTGCAACAGCCGGTCACCCACGGCGGCCACCATGCTCGGAAGCACGGGCACACCCAGGCTCTTCAGCCGCCTCGCGGCCCGGTAGAAGGTCAGCGCGTCCGGGCCCATGCCCCACCGCGCGCCACCCCCCAGCGACCGGACGGCGTCTCAGCCTGGAGGCGGTCCTCGCCCACGCTCGCCATCCCGAGGAGGGAGGTGGGGGGAGACAGGGAAGCCGTCCAGGGTGAAGGGCGCGTCGTGGCCATCGCTCCGCGCCAATCTAGGGGACCTCCTGGCCCGGGCCAGCCGCTCGTTCGAGAGGCCCTGGGGAGCGTCCGCCAGCGAACCTCCGACGGTCCGCGCTGGCCCTGGAGTGCCACCGGGCGGACACTCGGCTCGGTGGCTCACGGGGGCGCGTGCTTCAGGAGGCCGCGCTCTCGCGCAGCCGCTTCAGGGCCTCCTCGACGTACTGGACGCCCTTGGGAGTGATGGCCTTCCCCTTCTTGGTGTCCTGCGCGTAGCCGGCGTGCAGACGCAGGGCCTTCGCGGCGTTGGGGGCGGCGTAGGTGACGCCCAGCTCGCCCCAGAAGCGGGACGTCGTCCCCGACGTCACTTCCAGGTCCAGCTCCACCGCCCGGGCCAGGTACAGCGGAATCAGCGAGCGCACGAGCTGATCCTTCAGCTTGCCCGCGGAGCGCAGCTCCTCGTGACGAGGGTGCGCGCGGAGCGCTTCCATCAGCTGGCCCACGGCCTGACCCGTGTCCGCCGAGGATGCCGCTGGGGACGCGGGAGCTGCCTCGCGCTTCTTCGCGCGGGCCTTGCTCCGGGCCGGGCTCTTGCCCGACTTCGTGACGGAGGCCTTGGCGGTGGCGGGCTTCGCGGACTTCACGGCCCGGGTCTTCTTCGCCACCTTCGAGGCACGAGGCGCCGGTGGCTCGGCGGCGACGGCTTCGGCGGGAGGGCCGTCCGCCTCGGAGATGGGGCGCGGGCGCGGTGTGCGCTCGACGCGAGTGGACTCTGGCGCGCTGGGAGGCGCGACGGCCACGGGGGCAGGGGACGGCGAGTCCCGCCGATCCACGTGACGGGGTGCGGAATGGTCGGCACCGTTGCGGGAAGGGGCCTGCGGGCGCGCATAGCCCAGGCGCGAACGCACCTCTTCCACCACGCCGCTCAACCCCACTTGCTGCAGCAGACCTTCCAACCGGGAAGCGAATGACACCGGGCATGCCCTCCTGGACGTGCGCACGTTACCCCAGGATGGCCCCAGGTCGGATCCACCCTGCCTACGCAAGCAGGGAAGGTGGGTGTGCGTGGACCGGGCATCCTGCAACTGTTCGTCAGCGGGCAGACGGCGCTACACTCTCCGTCGTCCCCGCCATGCGGCTGCCTGCCCTCCCCCTCCTCGTGTTGCTCGTCGTGCCCGGTGTGACCCTCGCCCAGGGGGACACCCGCCTTGCGTTCCTCGGGCGCCAACTCACGCAGGGCAAGGACCCCCGTTCGCGCTCCCAGGCGGCCCTGGTGCTGGGGGCCACCGAGGATCCGGAGGCCGTGACGCCCCTGTGTGGCGGCCTGAAGGACCCGAGCGAGCTGGTGCGCGCGGCCGTCGCCAAGTCCCTGGCGAAGCTGCAGGAGTCCTCCGCGCTGCCCTGTCTGGAGGCCCACAAGACGGAGGCGGACGCGACGGTGCAGGCTGCCGTGCGCGAGGCGGTGAGCGCGCTGAAGGAGTACCAGGCACGACCTCCGCGCTTCTACGTTTCGCTGGAGGGGATGAAGGACCTCACGCGCTCGTTGCCGGCCGAGCTGGTGAAGGCCACCGAGGCGCGGTTGCGCTCGCGGCTGATTCGCCGGGGCGCGCTGCTGGCGCCGGCCAAGGAGTCCAAGGCGGCGGCGAAGGGGGCGCTGAAGAAGCTGGGCCTGCATGGCTATCGCATCACCCCGGAGGTCCATGCGATGGAGGGAGGCGGGTTGCGGGTGGCCATCGTCTGCCTGAGCTACCCGGACCTGTCCCTGCTGGGGCAGGTGGATGTGAAGGCCGCGGGCGCGCAGCCGGCGGACCTCCTCAAGGCGCTGGTGCCGCGCGCGGTGGAGGAAGCAGCGGAAACCTTCGAGTGGAGCAACGAGACATGACGACAAGCACGACGGCGCACGCGGCGGCCCCGAAGCGGCGCTGGCGTAACTTCCTCCTGGATACGAGCTTCCAGCTCAAGCTGACCGCGTACATGGTTGGAGTGACGGTGGTGCTGTCGGCCCTGCTGGGCGTGTTCCTGGTGCGCTCCGCCTGGGCGCTGATGCGGGAGACGGCGACAGCGGTGGAGGCCCGCTCCCGGGCCGCCGAGGTCAGCCGGGAGTTGTCCGGCGCCACGCTGTCCAACGAGCTGCTCGCGCGGATGGACGACCCGACGTTCGAGGCCACCTTCCGGGAGAAGGCGCAAGGCATCGACGCGGCCTACGAGGCGGAGCGGGCCGCCATCGTCGAGCAACGCGCGGAGCTGGAGTGGCGTCAGCGCGCGACGTGGTGGGTGCTGGGGGCCTTCCTGGTGGGCTTCATCGCCGTGGTGGCGATGGGCACCATCGTCGTGACGCACCGGGTGGCCGGGCCGCTGTTGCGCATCCGGCGCATGGTGGGCGACGTGTACGAGGGCAAGCTGCGCCCGCCGCAGTACGGCCTGCGCGACGGCGACGAACTGCGGGAATTGTTCGACGCGACGCGGAGCATGATGCAGAAGCTGCGAGACCAGAGCGAAGAGGATGCTCGGGTGCTGGCGAAGGCGCTGGAGACGGCGGAGCGCTCCGGTGTGCCGGGAGAGTCGCTCGATGAGCTGCGCGCGCTGGAGTCCCGCTTCCGCGCGCGCCTGGAGGCCTGAGCCCCGCGCAGCCGTCCCCGGTCAGTGCTTCCGGGGACGCAGCTTGCGGAGCTCGGCTTGCATCTTCGCCATTTGTTGTTCGGCGTCCTTGAGAGCCAATTCCAGCTTACGTCGCTGCCGGGTCTCCGCCTGCCGACGTCGACGGGCCTCCGCTTGTCGGCGCAGCCGGGCCTTCTCCATCCGGGCCTTGAGCTGGTCAATCATCTCGGTGGACTCGAGCAACAGCGTCTCACCGGCCCAGACGAGCATCTTGTCGCCACGGACCTCGAACTCGAGCCCCAGCACCTTCGAGGTGAACCGTCCCTGCTTCGGCCGAAGGGGGACATAGGTCCTGTCCTTGGCGGACTTCAGCCGGAACCCCTCCAGTCGCTCCCGACCCGCGTCGTAGATGAAGTATTCGCGGACGCCGAGCCGCGCGTTCCGCTCCACGTTGACCACGGCGTCCTTCTTCCGGTTGCCGCCCGAGTGAACCTCCATCACCCAGTCCAGGCCCTTGCCCTCATGGCTCACCAGCCACTTCTCACGAGGGTGTGGCTCGACGTCGAACACCACCAGCAGGTCCGGCGCGAAGCGGCGCTCCCCGGGGTAATACACGGGCAGCTCCGAGCCGACGTAGGCCTTGCGCCGCCGATGACGGAAGTGATGCCTGAGCACATCGAGCACCCGGTGCTTCGCGTCTTGATGCAAGTCCCCCTCGGGCGGCGACATCTCCCGGTACGTCACCTCCGCCGGCAGTGACTCCACCACCTGCGCCCTCTCCTCGGGCCCCATCGCGTCCCACGCCTCCTGGGTGGGCGCCCGAGGGAAGGCGTCACCACGAACTCTGTCCGCGTGCCGTCCCATGCTTCAAAGCGTGGAGTTGGCAGCCTCGCGCGTCAATGCCCGAGGCGGATGAGCAATGCGTGGGCCATGCACAATCGCGCGCGCTCTGAAGCAGAAATCAAGCAATGCGCGTGAATCGCGTTCCAGGACTCCGTGAAGGAGTCCACGGGAGCGGACTTGTGAAGCTTCACGGTGGCGAGGCCACGTCCACGGTGAGCCCTGTCTGCTTGAGCACGGCGTGGATGCGCAGGCGTGCCTGGGCCCACGGAAGCGCCTCCACGCGATAGCCCTCGAGCGCTTCCATGAGGTGCGCGCGGTAGCTCGGGTGGCCCGGGTCCGCGACGATGACGACGCCTCGGTCCGTGGTGGAGCGAATGAGTCGACCCACGCCCTGGCGCAGGAGCAGCAACGCGCGCGGAAGTCGGTACTGGAGGAAGCCCTGGTACTCGCCACCGGAGCGGGCCAGCGGCTCCTCACGCGCGGCCACCAACGGACGCAGCGCGGGCTCCAGCGGGAGCTTGTCGATGAAGACGCAGCCCACGCCCCGGCCTGGGATATCCACGCCCTGCCAGAAGCTCTTCGTGCCCAGCAGCACCGTGCCCGTGTCGCGCTCCTGCCGAGCCGCCAGCGAGCGACTGTGTCCGCGCGACTGCCGCAGCACTTCGATGCCCAGCGGCTCCAGTCGGCTCCGCGCTTCCGCGCCCACGCGCTCCATGCGCCGCGTGGAGGCGAACAGGCCCAGCAGCCGTCCACCCATCGTCTGCGCGAGGCCCGAAATCCGCGTCGCGGCCCACTCGACAAACGGGTCCTCGTGCGCGCGCGGCGCATCGGTGACGAGCACCACCAGCGCCTGCTCGTGGAGCTGAAAGGGAGACGGTGCGCGCAACAGCCGAGGGGCAGGGCGGTCTCCGCGTCCATCCAGCCCCAGCCGCTTCAACACGAAGGGCGTTCCCGAGCCGTGGCTCGTGGGACCCAACGTGGCCGAGGTCAACACCAGCGCGCGCTTGTTCGCCGCGAAGTCACGCGACACATGGAACGACACGTCCACTGGCTGCGCGCCCACGTTCCATCGCTGTCGCCGAGGCTCGGCTGTCGCGGAGTAGCACCGTCCCGCCGCCGCTTCGCCCGAGAGCTCCTGCGCCAGCGTCGCCAGTTCGCCCAGCTCCGTGGTGGCACCGGACAGTTCGCGCTCCAGCGCGGGCATCCGCGCGGCGAGCTCCGGCAGGGCCTCCAGCACCCGCACCGCGAGCAGCGTGTGCAGCGCCTGCAGCGCGCCGCGCACCAGCTCCAGGCCGTCACGCACCGGCTCCCACGTGGGCAACGCGCGCACCGCCTCCGTCACGCGCAGCTCCGGCGCATATGCGCCCTCGTCGGGGTCCTCTCCCGCAGTGGTCGCCGAGGGCTCGCACAGCTCTGTCACCCGCGAGCCCAGGTCCCGCGCCTCGTCCATCAGCCGGCGCAGCGCGTCCTCCACCTGGCCCATCAGCGCGCGCGACTCCTCGCGACGCGACGCGGAGAGGGCGCGCCGCAGCTCCGCGAAGAGGCCGTGGCGTCCATCGCGTCCGTGCAGTCGCTCGGTGAGCCGCTGGAAGGCCAGGTCCGACAGCTCCACGGTGAGGGCCGTGGTGGCCACGTCCTCCACCTCGTGGGCCTCGTCGAGGACCAGATGCTCCAGCTTCGGGTAGCGCGCCGGCCACGCGAAGGCGAGGGACTGGTTGATGACCAGCACATCCGCCTCGCGCGCCTGGGCCACGGCCGAGTGGTAGAAACACCGGTGGTAGTGCGGGCACTTCTCGCCGAGCGTCGTCGCGGCCTCGGAGCGCACCGCGGGCGTCAGGCCCATCAGGACGGGGAAGCGCTCGCGGAACCAGTGGCTCAGCCGGTCCATGTCGCCATCCACACTGCGGCGCAGGTACGCGCGCAGGTAGGCGCGAGGCGCGCGAGCCGAGTGCCCCATGCCCGGCTCCACGCGCGTGGCCTCCAGCGCGCGGCGTCGGCACAGGTAGTTCGACTGTCCCTTGAGCAGCGCGTAGCCGAAGGTGCCGCCCATCGCCTTGTGCAGTCGAGGCAGGTCCTTCTCCAGCAACTGGTCCTGGAGCGTCTTCGTGTGCGGGGCCACGCCCACCTTGCGCCCGTTGCGCGCGGCGAAGAGGGCCGCGGGCGCCAGGTACGCGAGCGACTTGCCCGTGCCCGTGCCCGCCTCCACCGCCACCTGCTCACCGTCCGACAGCGCGCGCGCCACCGCATGCGCCATCTCGAGCTGCGCGGGCCGACTCCGGAAGCCCTCCTCCATCCGCTCCAGCGCGCCTCCAGCGCCCAGCACCGCCGTCACCTCGTCGGCCCGCACAGGCAGCACCGGCGCGTCGGTCTCGGGCTCGGGCAGCGAGGGGACACCGGCCGCTCGTCGTCGCTCGGGCTTCCCGCGAAGGAAGCCTTGCGTCTCCAGCGCCAGCGACGCGGGCGCGGCGCGACAGGCGTCGCTCAGTCGCGACAGCAGCTCCAGCAGCGGCCACTCCTCGTAGTCGAACGCGCCGCCGTCCGTCTCTGGAGGCCCCAGCCGCCGCGCGGCCCGAGGGTCCAGCGTGGCCAGCAGGTCGGAGACGTCCTCGCCCCGGCCCTCGCGCACGAAGCGGTCCATCGTCTGCACGAGCACGGCGTGCACTGCTTCGCAGTCGGACAGCGCGCGGTGCGGCTGGCGGATGCCCAGCCCGGCCCAGCGCAGCAGCGACTCCAGCGAGTGGCTGGTCAGCTCCGGGTGCAGGTAGTGCATCAACTCGCACGAGTCGAGCACCGGCGCGCGGATGGGACCCAGCAAGTCCGGCAGGAAGCCCTTCTCGAACGGCGCGTTGTGCGCCACCACCGTCCAGCCCGTGAGCCGACTTCGCAGCTCCTCGATGTCAGTCCCGAAGCGAGGCCGACCCGCCAGGTCCGCGTCCGTCAGGCCCGTCAGCCGTCGGATGGTGAGAGGCAGGGGTCGCGACGCCGAGTACAACCGCGCGAAGCGGTCCACCTCGCGTCCGTTCTCGAAGAAGAGACACCCCAGCTCGATGATTTCGTCGGCACGTGGATCCAACCCCGTGGTTTCGAGGTCGAGGAAGACATGCCGCGTGAAAAGCTCCGCCGCGCCGCCCATGCAGGGCCGGGAGACTAACGCTTCCCGGCGCGGTGCCCAGATTTCAGCCTACGTCTTCAGTCCACCAGGAAAACGCCGGAAATCATCTTCCCCATGGCACACCCGTAGACGAGTTTTCCGGACTCCTTGGGTGTGAAGGAGATGTCCACCGGCTGGTTGAGCGGCAGCGGCGTGTTGATGTCGTAGCCGTCCATCACCACTTCGGTGGCGCACGTCTGGTCCGTCTTGCGCGTCACCACCAGCTTCACCGGCTCGCCCTTCTTGAGCGTCACGGGGCTGGGCTCGTAGCCCTTCTCCGTCACCGTCAGCTCCACCACGCGCACGCCGTTCTCCCGCTTCTCGGGGACGGTGGGCGCCGAGGGGGCCGCTTCGGCGGCGGGCGTGTCCTTGGTGCATCCCTGCTGCGTGGCGCCCACCATGGCGGCCGTCGCGGCGAGCGCGAGCCAGGGCTTGATGATGCGGGAGAAGAAGGGGCGCATGGGGTGCCTCGAACGAAGAACTTGCGAAGGTGAAAGGGGCGGCGCCCCCGACGTCAGGGCCCTCAGGCCTCGTCGACGGGAGCGCTCGCGGGACCCGGCTCGAACCGGAGCAGGGCGTGGAGCGGGACGAAGACCTCGTGGCCCGGCTCACCCAGGAGCAGGTCGAACCGGCCCACGTGCATCAGCGGGAGCTGGAGGGTGATGCCGTTGCGCAGCACCAGCTTCACCGTCTCGCCCAGGTGGTCCAGGAACGCGCGCGGGTCCGAGTACGGACGCTTGTCCGGCTGACGCGCCACCGTGGAAGGCTTCTGCGTCAGCTTGGCGTCGCGCTCCAGGCCAGGCAGCAGCCGTTCCCACTCCGCGCGACGCGCCAGCAGCACCACCTGCAGCTTCTCCAGCCGCCCGGTGCGCTCCAGCGTGAAGGCGATGGGCTCCTCCGCGACGAGCGTGTCCAGCAGCGAGCGCTCCGCCAGGACGACGGAGACCTCCACCTTGCCGGCGATGAGGCCGCCGAGCAGCTCCGCCACCACGGCGTTGTCGACCTCGCCGCGCGCCTGCTTGATGGCCGCCTTGCGCTGGGTGCGCTCCTTGCGCGCCATGAACTCCGCCACCGTCATGCCGCTCTGGAGCACGCCGAAGGCATCCCCCAACGACAAGCTCGGCGTCTGGCCCATCAGCTCGTAGACCTGGTCGAAGCGCTTCGCCTCTTCGGCGTGCAGCTTGCGCCAGATGCGGGCCTTCATCTTCCCTTCCAGCTCCCCCTTGGCGATGCGCGCGGGCACATGCTCGCGCTGCGCCAGCGCGAGGATCTGCTCGGGCGTGGGCGGAGGCCGAGGCGTCGAGGAGCGGAAGCCCCCCGGCCGACCACCGAAGCCGCCCGGACGCGCGCCGGGTCCCCCCGGGCCTCCGGGTGCTCTCGGCGCCAGTGGACGGGCCCCCGGCGTCACGCTCGCCGGACGCGGCGAGGGTGCGGGTGCCGCGCCGGTGGGCCGGGGAGTGGGCAGGGGGGCGGCGGTCGTCGGCGCCGTCGCCGCGGGAGCGGCGGGGCGGGGCGAAGGACTCACCCCCGAGGGCCGAGGAACCGCCGGCGTGAGGGGGGGCGCCGTGCCGGCGGTGGGCCGGGGCGTGGGCGTGGGGCGCGGCGTGGGCGCCGGAGGGGCGGATTCCAAGGGGGACGGAGTCTGGGCGGCGCTGCCGGGCGTCGAGGCCGGCCGCCGGATGACTTCGACCGCGGGAACCACCCGCCGTGTCTTCCGATCGTTCACAGTCGTACGTTACCTGATGCGAGGAGCCCGAGCATGCCCGGCTTCACGGCTGGAGGGAGGCTGAGAGGTCCACTTTCCACCCAGACGGCTCTCGGACCATCCGGACCTCGTGGGTGCTGCCTGACGAGCGAACGAGCACGGTCGCCTCGTCGCCCGCCTCCCGGACCAGGGAGACCTCCGTAACATCCGGAGGAGGGGGGACATTCGCGAAGAAGAGGCCCAGGGGCTCGGGTTTCACCGCGCCCCCGGAGGCGTCACTCACCGCCTGGGCCCGCTTCGTCAGGGCCGTCTGGGTGGGCTGGGACAATGCGCCCCAGGCCGCGCGCAACTCGCCGCGCTTCACCAGACGGTGGAAGGACGTATACGCATCTTGCGGTGTGCCGAAGCGGGGCTGGTTGCAGCCGGCCACGCCCACCAGGAGCAGGGCCAGCAACCAGGGCATCGTCGCGGTCAGGCGCATGGACGTGGGGTTTAGGTCAAAGCGGCGCCGGGGGAAAGCCTTGGGTGCGTCCGTCTCACGGAACGTGTTGCTGGACACGGTTGCGCCCCGCTCCCTTGGCCGCGTAGAGCCCCGCATCCGCCGCGCGAAGAAGCTCCTCCGCGCTCCCCAGGTCTTCCGAGGGCACCGTCGCCACGCCGAGCGACGCCGTCAGGCGCACCTCCTGCCGCTTCCCGTCCACGCCCACGTGCTCCACCCGCAGGCCGGCGATGGCCTCGCGCACGCGCTCGCACACCTTGAGCGCGTCCGCCGTCGCCGTCTCTGGCAACAACGCGATGAACTCCTCCCCGCCATAACGCGCCAGCACGTCCACCTCGCGCAGCCGCGAGCGCGTCGTCTGCGCCACCGCCTTGAGCACCTGGTCCCCGAAGGGGTGGCCGAAGGTGTCGTTGATGCGCTTGAAGTGGTCGATGTCCAGCATCACCAGCGACAAGGGGGACTGGTAGCGCCGCGAGCGCGCGAACTCGTCGCTCAGGCGCTCCTCGAAGCAGCGCCGGTTGAACAGCCCCGTGAGCGCGTCGGTCCGGCTGAGCGCCAGGAGCTCCTCGCGCCGCCGCGCCAGCTCCTTGTTGGCCTTGTCCAGCTCCCGGTTCTTCTCCACCAGCGCGTCCTGGAGCGCCTTGAGCCGCAGCATCGACTTCACCCGCGCCGACAGCTCCAACATGTCGAAGGGCTTCACCAGGTAGTCGTCCGCCCCCAGCTCCAACCCCTCCACCTTTCCCGCCGCCTGCCGCGCCGTCATCAGAATCACCGGGATGAAGCCGAAGCCTTCCTCCCCGGAGTTCGCCTTGATGATGCGGCACACCTCCACGCCGCCCAGCCCCGGCATCTCCACGTCCATCAAGATGAGGTCCGGCCGCGCCTCGCGAATGGCCGACAGCGCCTGTGTGCCGTCATGGGCTTCCTTGAAGACGTACCCCCGCGGCGCCAGCCCCTCGCGCACATGTGCCACGTGCGATGGATCGTCATCGACGATGAGCACCGTCCGGCCGCTCAGCTCGCCGCCTGCCCCAGTCCGCCGGGCTACCTCCGGCGTCCTCTTCCTGTCACCCTCCGCCATGCGGTTGCGCCCCCAGTGCAATCATCCCGCGCTGCCAGAATGCCTGTGATTGTCTCCCGCCGACTCCAGGAAGCCAAGGGGTAGGGCAAGTCCCCGTCTTTCGGAGGCTCAGGCGGGTTTGACGAGGCGGGCCCGGTACACCGGCTCTCCCGAGGTGAGATACCGCCGCTCACGCGTCGAGGGCACCTCCTCCGGGTCATACGGATGGAAAACACCGGAACCCAAGGGGTTGTGGAAACCCACGGATTCCAGGATGGAGAGCATGTTGTGGGCGCGGTCCTCGACGTCGGTGCGCATGTCGAAGCGGCCGCCGGGGGCGAGCCTGGTGAGCAGGAGGGCGGCGAAATCCGGCTGCACGACGGCGCGCTTGGCGTGGGCGCGCTTCCACCAGGGGTCGGGGAACTGGAGGTGGATGGCGGAGAGCGAGCCGGCCGCGAAGATGCGGGGGACGGCGAAGCGGGCGTCGGACTCGACGACGCGCAGGTTCTTCATCCCGGCCTTCTGGGCGCGCTCCTGGGTGTCGCGCGCGTACTTCTTGCGCCACTCGAAGGCGACGAAGCGGATGGTGGGGTTGCGGCGGCAGTACTCCAGCGCGTGGCCCCCGGCGCCGGAGCCGATTTCGAGCTCCAGGGGGCCCGGGAAGCCGAACTCGGCGTCCCAGTCCGGAGGGGTCTCCTGGGCGATGAGGTGGAGGCCGACGGGGTCTGGCAGCAAGCGGGGGCGTGGCATGAGGAGGGCGCTCCAACCACGGCCGAGCGGGGTCTGGCCAGGGAAAAACACTGGTATAGGGGAGGGATGAAGGTCTTCCAGTCGGTGGCGGAGGCGGGCCGGGCGCTGATCGGCCGAGCGCTCGCCCTGGGCAACTTCGACGGGGTGCACGTGGGCCACCAGGCCCTCTTCGCGGAGGCGCGCAAGCACGCTTCCCCCGCGGCGTTCACCTTCAACCCCCACCCGGGCAAGGTGCTCCAGCCAGACCTGGCGCCCAAGCTGATTACCTTGCTGCCCCGCCGCCTGGAGCTGCTCGCCGACCTGGGGCTGGAGGCCACGGTGGTGCAGGCCTTCTCGCGTGACTATGCGCGCACGGGGCCCGCGGACTTCGAGGCCACGCTCTTCGACGCGCTCGGCGTGGCGCACGTAGTGGTGGGCAGCGACTTCACCTACGGCGTGGCGCGCGCGGGCAACGTGGAGACGCTGCGCGAGGCGGCGTCCCGGCGGGGCGCGCGCGTCCACGTGGTGACGCCCGTCACGGTGGACGGGGTGGTGGCCTCGTCCTCACGGGTGCGCGAGTACATCCTCGAGGGGCGCGTGTCCGCCGCGTGCCGGCTGTTGGGCCGCCCTTTCGATTTGGACGGCATGGTCGTGGCGGGGGCGGGGCGGGGGAGGACCATCGGCTTTCCCACCGCCAACGTGGACACCCAGAACGAGCTGCGGCCCGCGCCGGGCGTCTATGCCATCCGCGTGCGCTTCCTCACGGGGGAGGGCGTGGGCACCTGGCATGGGGGCGCCGCCAATATCGGCATCAAGCCCACCTTTGGCGGCACCGAGGTCACCATCGAGGCGCACCTGCTGGATTTCGCGGGGGATATCTACGGGCGGGAGCTGCGCGTGCAGTTCCTGGAGCGCCTTCGCCCCGAGCAGCGGTTCGGCTCCGTGGCGGAGCTGACCGGGCAGATCAAGCGCGACGTGGAGGCCGCTCGCACGGTGATTGCGCGGGCCGGGGAGTGACGCACGCACTTTTCCCGTGATTGTTCAACGGGTTGGCGAGTCCGGGCCCCCCAGAGGGCGCCTTGACGGATGTGCGCGGCTCCCCTCTAATTCGCTGTCAGGAACCGTGCCAAAGGTGCTGTGGGGCCCCGAGGCAACGCCCCTGTCTCCCAAGAGCGAGGCGGGCCCCCGCCCGTCTCATCCTTCTGTGCCACAAGGAAGAGGCTTCACGAATGTCCGGTCGATTGGGTGAACTGCTGGTCCGCGAGAATCTCATCTCCGTCCAGCAGCTGCGCAAGGCCCAGGAAGAACAGCAGAAGAGCGGCACGCGCATCGGCACCGCGCTCATCAAGACGGGCGCCATCGAGGAGTCGAAGCTCACCGACTTCCTCTCCAAGCAGTACGGCGTGCCGGCCATCAACCTGAAGGACTTCGACATCGACCCGGACATCATCAAGCTCGTGCCGAAGGAAGTGGCCGAGAAGCACCTGGTGATTCCCGTCAATCGCGCCGGTCCCTCGCTGATCGTCGCCATGTGCGACCCGTCCAACATCTTCGCGGTGGACGACCTGAAGTTCCTCACCGGCTACAACATCGAGACGGTGGTGGCCTCGGAGGTCTCCATCCGCGAGGCCATTGAGCGCTACTACGCGGAGAAGGGCCCCTCGATGGAGGAGATCGTCGGCGACGTCGACGACGAAGTCGAGCTGGCGAAGGAGGAGACGGAGAACATCGACGAGATGGCGAAGGCCGCGGATGACGCGCCCGTCGTCAAGCTGGTGAACCTCATCCTCATGGACGCCATCAAGAAGCGCGCGTCCGATATCCACATCGAACCGTATGAGCGCGACTTCCGCGTCCGCTTCCGGATCGACGGCGTGATGTACGAGGTCATGCGCCCGCCGATGAAGTTGCGCAACGCGATTACGTCGCGTCTGAAGATCATGGCCTCGCTGGACATCTCCGAGCGACGCCTGCCGCAGGACGGCCGCATCAAGATCAAGATTGGCGGCGGCAAGGAGATGGACTTCCGCGTGAGCGTGTGTCCCACGCTCTTCGGCGAGAAGGTCGTGATGCGTCTGCTCGACAAGAGCAACCTGCAGCTGGACATGACGAAGCTGGGCTTCGACGCGGAGCCCCTGGCCTGGTTCAAGGAAGCCATCGACCGTCCCTACGGCATGGTGCTGGTGACGGGCCCCACCGGTTCCGGCAAGACGACGACGCTGTACTCGGCGCTCTCCAGCCTCAACGACGTTGGCACCAACATCTGCACCGCCGAGGACCCGGTCGAATTCAACTTCGCCGGCATCAACCAGGTGCAGATGCATGAAGACATCGGCCTGAACTTCGCCGCGGGCCTGCGCTCGTTCCTCCGCCAGGACCCGGACATCATCATGATTGGTGAGATCCGCGACTTCGAGACGGCGGAAATCGGCGTCAAGGCCGCCCTCACCGGCCACCTGGTGCTCTCCACGCTGCACACCAACGACGCCCCTGGCACGGTGAGCCGTCTGCTCAACATGGGCATCGAGCCGTTCCTCGTGACGGCCTCGCTCAACCTCATCCTCGCCCAGCGTCTGGCGCGCCGCCTGTGCCCCGCCTGCAAGAAGCCGGCGGACAAGGTGGACGAGCAGGCCCTCATCGACGCCGGCATCCCCCCGGACAAGATGGGCACCTTCACCGTGTACGAGAAGGTCGGCTGCCGCGACTGCAATGACCGCGGCTACCGGGGTCGCGTGGCCATCTACGAGGTCATGCCCTTCTGGGACGGCCTCAAGGAGCTGGTCATCAACGGTGGGTCCGCCGCGGAGCTCAAGCAGGAGGCCATCCGTCTGGGCATGAGCAGCCTTCGCATGAGTGGCCTCAAGAAGGTGATGGACGGCTTCACCACTCTGGAAGAAGTGGTCGGCAACACCGCCCCGGACCGGTTCTAGTCACCCCCTCCCCCAGCCTCACCGAAGGACATCCCCACCGTGGCCAACCTGCACCAGCTCCTCAAGGCGATGGTCGAGAAGGGCGCTTCCGACCTCCACGTCACCACCGGCTCGCCGCCGCAATTGCGCGTGGACGGCGAGCTCGTCCCCTTGAAGACGGCGCCGCTGACGCCCGTGGAGACCAAGCAGCTCTGCTACTCCATCCTCACGGACGCCCAGAAGCACAAGTTCGAGGAGGACAACGAGCTGGACCTGTCCTTCGGCGTGAAGGGGCTGTCGCGCTTCCGCGCCAACATCTTCATGCAGCGTGGCGCGGTGGCCGGGGCGTTCCGCACCATTCCCTTCAAGATCCTGACCTTCCAGGAGCTGGGCCTGCCGCCCGTCGTGGCGGAGCTGGTGAAGAAGCCGCGCGGCCTCATCCTGGTGACGGGACCCACGGGCTCGGGCAAGTCCACCACGCTGGCCTCGATGATCGACAAGATCAACACCGAGCGTCATGAGCACATCATGACCATCGAGGACCCCATCGAGTACCTGCACCCGCACAAGAACTGCCTCGTCAATCAGCGCGAGGTGGGTGCGGACACGCGGAACTTCAAGACGGCCCTCAAGTACATCCTGCGTCAGGACCCGGACATCGTGCTGGTGGGCGAGTTGCGCGACCTGGAGACCATCGAGGCCGCGCTCACCATCGCCGAGACGGGCCACATCTGCTACGCGACGCTGCACACCAACAGCGCGGTGCAGACCATCAACCGCGTGCTGGACGTGTTCCCGCCGTACCAGCAGCCGCAGGTGCGCGCCCAGATGTCCTTCGTGCTGGAGGGCGTGATGAGCCAGGCGCTGGTGGCCAAGGCGGGCGCTCCGGGCCGCATCCTCGCCCTGGAGGTCATGATTCCCAACCCCGCCATCCGGAACCTCATCCGCGAGGACAAGGTCCACCAGATCTACTCCTCCATGCAGGTGGGTCAGGCCAAGTACGGCATGCAGACCTTCAATCAGGCCCTGGCGGCGCTGCTCCTGCGCCGGCTCATCACCCAGGACGAGGCCTTCGGTCGCTCCAGCGACCCGGACGAGCTGCGCAACATTCTTTCCACCGGGGGTGGCGGGCTCCCGGGTACCCAGCGACCAGCCGGAGGAGCGACGGGTCGTTAGTTCCTGGTTTCGAGATTCAGCGGTTAGACTCGCGCGGCGTTTGCGGAGGTCGAGCTCATGGCAGCACCGGCAGTCCAGAAGGCAACAGCTTCCAAGAAGAACACCGCCCAGTTCCTCTGGGAGGCGAAGACCAAGAGCGGGGAGACGAAGAAGGGCGAGATGGAGGCCTCGGACAGCGAGGCCGTCAACGCCCGGCTCAAGTCCCTGGGCCTCAATCCCGTCAAGGTGCGCAAGAAGAGCGCGCTGGACGGCGAAATCAGCCTCCCGGGCTTCGGCGGCGTCACGGGCAAGGACATCCTCGTCTTCACGCGTCAGTTCGCGACGATGATCGACGCGGGTCTGCCCCTGGTGCAGTGCTTGGACATCCTCGCCAACCAGATGGACAACCCCGCCTTCAAGAAGGTGGTGCTGGCCATCAAGGCGAAGGTGGAGCAGGGCAGCACCTTCGCGGATGCGCTCAAGGAGCACCCCAAGGTCTTTGACGAGCTCTACATCCAGCTCTGCGCGGCCGGTGAGGTCGGCGGTATCCTCGACACCATCCTCAACCGTCTGGCGGCCTACCGCGAGAAGGCGGAGAAGCTCAAGCGCAAGGTCAAGGGCGCGATGACCTACCCGGCCATCGTCATCCTCGTGGCCATTGGCGTGACGGCGCTGCTGCTGCTCAAGGTGACGCCCGTGTTCGCGGCCATGTTCGCGGACTTCGGCTCGGCGCTGCCCGCTCCCACCCAGTTCGTGGTGGATTTGTCCGCCTGGGCGGAAGCGTACTGGCTGCATGTGATCAGCATCATCACCGCGCTGGTCGTCTCCTTCACCTGGAGCTACAGGCAGCCCAGGGGCCGCAAGTTCTGGGACAAGGTCTTCCTGAAGTTGCCGCTGTTCGGCCCCGTGCTCCGCAAGGTGGCGGTGGCGCGCTTCACGCGCACGCTGGGCACGATGATCTCCTCGGGCGTGCCCATCCTCGACGCGCTCGACGTGACGGCGAAGACGGCCGGTAACCGCACGGTGGAAGAGGCCATCTACTACGTTCGCGGGAAGATCTCCGAAGGCAAGAACATCGCCGGTCCGCTGCTCGAGACGAAGGTGTTCCCGTCCATGGTGGTGCAGATGATTGGCGTCGGTGAAGCGACGGGCGCCATGGACACCATGCTCAACAAGATCGCCGACTTCTACGACGACGAAGTGGACACCGCCGTCAGCGCGCTGACGGCCATGATCGAGCCCCTGTTGATGGTGTTCCTCGGCGGCGTGGTCGGTGGCTTCCTCATCGCCATGTACCTGCCCATCTTCTCCATTGCCGGTGCCATCAAGTAGCTCCGCTGTCGCCAGGGCGCGCGCGGACGAGTCCGAGAGGCTCCGCGCGCGCCTGGTCTGGCTGGTGTTGTTCCGGACGGTGGCGGCGAGCCTGTCGCTCGTCATCACCGTGGGTCGCCTGCTGCTCCAGCCCCTCGAGGAGCCGAGCCGGGCAGACTCGCTCTCGCTCTCCGTCATTGTCGCCGCGTATGTCTCCACGGTGGTGGTGGGCATCCGGCTGCGGCGGGAGAAGGCCGGCCGGCTGGACGCGTGGGTGCAGGTGCTGGGCGACGTCGTCATCGCCACGGGCCTCGTGTTCCTGAGTGGTGGTTCCGACTCCCCGCTGACGTTCCTCTACAGCCTGGCCGTCATCGGCGCCGCAGTGGTGCTGGACTGGCGAGGGGCCCTCTGGGTGGCGGCGGCGGCGGCGCTGTCCTTCGCCGGGCTGGTGGGGGTGCTGCGGCTGTCGGACGTCGCGCCGCTGGGGCCGCTCTTGTCCAGCCGGGGCTTCTTCGTGCTGGGCAGCAATCTGCTCGCGCTGGCGCTCATCGCCGTGTTGGCGGGCTACCTGTCCCGGCAGCTCTCCGCGACGGGCGGCGCGCTGTCCGCGCGAGAGGCGGACCTGCGCAGGTTGGGAGGGCTCCAGCAGCAGATTCTCTCCTCCATGCCGTCGGGGCTCATCACCTGCGATGCCCAGAAGCGCGTTACATACGTCAACGCCGCCGCGCACGGCATCCTTCAGCTGGGGGACATGGTCAGCACCGGTCAGCCGCTGGAGTCGCTGCTCCCCGGAGTGTCGGGGCTCGCGCCCCGCTCGTCGCGCGGCGAGATGGTGGTGGGCACGGACGGGGGGCGTCGTCGCATCATCCTCGGGCTGTCGGTGACGCCGCTGGAGGGCGAGCCGGGGGCGCTGCTCATCGTCTTCCAGGATTTGACGGAGCTGCGGCGGATGGAGGAGGACCTGGAGCGCTCGGACCGGCTCGCGAGCCTGGGGGCGCTCTCCGCGCAGCTGGCGCACGAGCTGCGCAACCCGCTGGCGGCGATGCGGGGCTCCGCGCAGCTGCTGGCGCAGGAGTGCTCGCGGGACGTGGTGGTGCAGAAGCTCACCAACATCCTGGTGCGCGAGTCGGATCGGCTCGGGCGGCTGGTGGAGGACTTCCTGCGCTTCGCGCGTCCTCCGGAGCCCATGCGTCGCGAGGTGTCGCTGGACGCGCTCCTGGCGGAGACGGTGGACATGTTGCGGGCGGACCCCCTGGCGCGGGACGTGCGGGTGGAGGTGTCCGCGCAGGAGCGGCTGACGGCCGCGGTGGATCCGGACCAGCTGCGTCAGGTGCTCATCAACCTGGTGCGCAACGGGTTCCAGGCGGCGGGACCCAGGGGCGAGGTGCGGGTGGGGCTGGCGAGAAGCGAGAAGGAAGCGCAGATTCGGGTGTGGGACTCGGCGGGAAGCATCACCGAGGAGATGATGGGCCATCTGTTCGAGCCTTTCTTCACCACGCGGGACGGAGGCACGGGACTGGGGTTGTCCACCGCGCACTCCATCGTCCGCGCGCATGGCGGCTCCATCCGCGTGCGCTCGGACCCGGCCGAGGGAACGGAGTTCGTCGTGGGGTTGCCGCTGTGACGACCGCGCATGCAGCAGAGAGCGGAGTGAGAGGCCACATTCTCGTCGTGGACGACGAGCTGTCCATGCGGGAGTACCTGGAGCTGTTGCTGCACCGCGAGGGTTACGCGGTGACGAGCGTGCCCGGGGTGAAGCCCGCGTGCGAGGTGCTCGCGCGCGACGGGGTGGACCTGGTCATCTCCGACATGAAGCTGGGGACGGGCAGCGGCCTGGACGTGCTGCGCACGGCGCGGGCGCGCAAGGAGCCTCCGGAAGTCGTGCTGATTACGGCCTACGGGACGCCGTCCGCCGCCGTGGAGGCGATGCGCGAGGGGGCGTACGACTACATCTGCAAGCCCTTCGACAACGAGGAGCTGCGGCTGCTGGTGCAGAAGGCGCTGGAGAAGCGCACGTTGCGGCAGGAGAACATCACGCTGCGCGCGCGGCTGTTGCCCGGGCTGGGCGTGGCGGTGGGGCAGAGCGCGCGGATGCAGGCGGTGTGGTCCCTGGTGGAGAAGGTGGCGCCGGGGCGCAGCACGGTGCTGGTGACGGGGGAGAGCGGCACGGGCAAGGAGCTGGTGGCGCGTGGCATCCACATGCGCGGCAATCGGGCGGCCCAGCCCTTCCTGCCCTTCAACTGCGCGGCGCTCAACGAGGGCACGCTGGAGAGCGAGCTGTTCGGCCACGTGAAGGGGGCCTTCACGGGGGCGTTGCACGAGCGCGCGGGCCTGCTGGTGTCCGCGGGTGAGGGCACGGTGATGCTGGACGAAGTCGGCGAGATGCCGCTGGCCACGCAGGTGAAGCTCCTGCGGGTGCTCCAGGAGCGGAAGGTGAAGCCGGTGGGGAGCGCGGCGGAGGTGCCCTTCCAGGCGCGAGTCATCGCCGCGACGAACCGGCGGCTGGAGACGGAAGTGAAGGCGGGGCGCTTTCGCGAGGACCTCTTCTACCGACTCAATGTGATTACGCTGGAGCTGCCACCCCTGCGCGAGCGCGCGGGCGACATCTCGCTCCTGGCGGGCCACTTCCTGTCGAGGATGGCGGAGGAGCTGGGGCGGCCGGGCCTGCGCTTCGCGCCAGAGACGCTGGCGTTGCTCGAGCGCTACGCGTTCCCCGGCAACGTGCGGCAGCTGCAGAACATGGTGGAGCGCGCGGCCACGCTGTCCGACTCGGACCTGCTGGGGCCGTCCACGCTGCCGCCCGCGGTGCGCGGCGAGGCGGAGCCGGTGGCGCGTCCGGGCGAGGGCGGCGAGCCCCAGTTGAGCGGCGGCTTCAATCTGGAGCGCCACCTGGACGACAGCGAGCGGCGCTACCTGCTGGCGGCGCTGAAGCAGGCGGGTGGGGTGAAGACGCGCGCGGCGGACCTGCTCGGCCTGTCCTTCCGCTCGTTCCGCTACCGGCTGGCGAAGCACGGCCTCACGGACGAACTGGAGGACCCCGCGCCGGTGCGAAGCGGAGAGTGACGCTCCCCTCGCGGGCCCGGAGACCTAGAAGCCGAGCGCCGCCCTGGCGCCGTCCGCGGCCTCCAGGCCCATGCGCCAGTTGGCGTCCTGGCTGTTGTAGGAGAAGCGGCCGCCGCGGCCGATGGAACTCAGGCGCTCGAAGTTGTCGAGGTGCTCCTGGAGGGGCTGGAGGACGCGTTGGAAGCCGGGCTGGTACACCGGATAGCAGCGCGGCAGGCGCACCACGTGGAATCGCCCGACCGGGGCCGGTCCCAGCAGGCCCACGGACTCCAGCTCCTTCCTGGCGAGCGCCGCCATGGCTTCATCGGACTCGCTCCAGAGGGCCTCGTCCTGGGAGCACCAGTACTCCGCGCAGAGGATGGTGGAGCGCTCCGCGCCGTAGAGTCCGGGGACCCAGTTGCGGAAGTTGGTGACGCGGCAGGTCCTGACCGCGCGCGTGTGCATCTCCAGCCAGGACTCGGGGAACAGCCCCGTCTCGTGGACCTCCAGGTACACCAGGAGCGCGCTTCGGAAGGTGAGCACGTCGCGCGCCTCGGTGAGCGCCCGTTGCACCTCGGGGGGCTGGCCTGGAAGCTGTGCCACGAGCGGCACCAGCGGGGCGCTGGAGATGATGTAGTCGTAGGCCCGCGAGCCGTGGGAGGACTTCAGCCCCGTCACGCGGCGGCCCTCGACCTCCAGCGCCTCCACCCGGCTCTCCAGGAACACCTCGCCGCCGTGGTCGCGGACGAACTGGGCCATGCGCTCGTACACCTCTCCGGTGCCGCGCTGGGGGTAGGGGAACTGCTCGGTGACCTGCTTGACGGCGCGTGCCCGGGCGTTGCTCGCGCCCGTGCGCAAGGCGGCGAGCACGGTGTCGACCAGCGAGGCGTCCTTGGCCGCGGCGCCGGACACGCTGGCGTCCACCGCGGAGCAGGGCCGTCCGAAGAACTTCTCGTTGAAGTCTCGGAAGAACTGCTCGTAGACGCGGCGGCCAAAGTGCTGCACCAGCCAGTCCTCGAACGTTCGAACCTCCGGAAGCGGGCGCAGTTGCTGGCGCCCGTAGTCGAGCACGCACCGGATGGATTCGGTGAGGCCCACCTTGCGCACCACATCCACCACCTGGAGCGGGTAGCGCAGCACCTTCCCATCATTCCGGAAGACGCCGGGATGGGACTCGACGGTGGCCCAGTCCTCTCCCACCACGCTCTTCCAGAGCGAGTCGATGCGCGCATCCTGCGTGTGGAAGCGGTGCGGCCCCAGGTCCACCCGCTGGTTCCACAAGTCCAGGGTGCGTGACAGTCCGCCGACGACGCGGCTGCCCTCGTGGACCTCGACCTGGGCCCCGGCCTTCGCCAGGACATAGGCGGCGGTGAGGCCCGCGGGGCCGGCACCCACCACCGCGATGCGGGGACGGGGCGACAGGGGCGAGGGGGCGCTGGAGGCGGAAATGCTCATGGCGAGACGGGGCGCGGGGCGGAGCGGAAGTAGCGGGCGAAGGCGGGGTCCGCGTGTCGCGCGTGGACGTGCTCGGGGCGGTACACGCGCAACGTGTATTCGTAGAGGGGCCCCGCGGCATCCAGCTCCCAGAACCGACTCAGCTTGCCCACCACGAAGTCCAGCAGCGCGCCCGGCGGCTGATAGTACAGCTCGTCGCGCGTGTACTCGGGGTCGTGGAACGTGGTGAGGAAGTTCACCGAGAAGCCCTTCGTGCACAGCGCGTACATGGCGGCCAGCATGCCCTCGACGAAGCCGCGCCAGGCCTCGGGCGTGGCCGAGAGCCGGACGTTGAAGGTCCCCGACAGCGTCAGGTAGTCGTACCGTTCGGGCGGAAGGCTCGCGACGATGTCGCGCGTATGGAAGGTGCCCTGGGGAAACTTGCGCGCGCACGACTCCGTGAACGAGGGATGGACGTCGCTGCCGGAGTAGCGGGCCTCTGGGTGATGGTGCTGGAGGAACTCGCCGAAGTGCCCCATGCCGCACCCCACCTCGTGCACGGAGAAGGGGCCCGACGCGCCTTCGAAGAGTCGGGCCAGCCGGTGGAAGCGCTCGTATTGGGTGGCCTGGTCCCGGTGCGACAGGGCACGTGGGTCGTCTCCGTACTGGTCCAGGAGCGCGCCGTAGAAGGCGCGCTGCTCTTCAGCGATGTCCATGGAGGGTCTCCTGTCGCGCGGGCTCGGCCCGTGGCTCCGCGACGGCCAGCCTGGAGGTGCTTGTCGCCTGCCGCACCACCGCCTGGGGCTTCTGATTGATTTGGAGGAAGATGCGCGCCACGTACTCGGAGAGGATGCCCACGCCGAGCAACGTCACGCCCGAGGAGAACAGCACCGCCACGGCCAGCGAGGCCCAGCCAGGCACGGTGATGGTCCCGGTGATGCGCGAGAAGACCACCACTCCGCCCGCGATGGCGGACAGCACGGACAAGAGGAAGCCGCCGACGGAGGCGAGCCGGAGGGGGAAGGTGGCGTAGTTGAAGAGCAGGTTGAAGAACACCGTCACCAGGCGGCCCAGCGTGTACGAGCTGCGCAGCCCCTCGGGGTGCTCGTGGCGCACCTCGGCGGCGGTGATGCGGTCGGTGACCCAGGACAGGTAGATGTCGAGGATGATGTCGTGCCGCTCGCTGCGGGCGACCTCGGCGGCGACGCGCCCGGAGATGAGCCGGAAGGCGGAGATGTCGAAGGCCACCCGCATCACCCTGCGAGGGATGACCATGATGAGGCGCGAGGCCAGCGAGCGCCACCCGGGGCCCTGCCTCACGCGGGGCAGACCGTAGACGACGTCCGCGTCGGCCTGCTCGGCGCGGGCCAGCAGCGCGCCAATCTCCTCGGGCGGGTTCTGCAGGTCCTCGTCGAGCGTCACGACCCAGCGCCCACGGGCATGCCGGAAGCCGCACACCGTGGCGTTGTGTTGCCCGAAGTTGCGCATCAGCCGCACGCCCACGATGTGCTCATCCCCCTGCGCCAGCTTCTCGATGACGGCCCACAGCGCGGGCCTGGCGCTGTCGTCGACCAGGATGATTTCGAAGGGGGTGTGGCGGGCCTCCAACGTGCGGACCAGCCGCGCGCACAGCTCGGGGAGCGAGGACTCCCCACGGAAGCAGGGGACGACCACGGAGATGTCGACGACGGGTGGGCTCATGCGAAGGGGGGCGGGCGGGGGAGCCCAACGCTCGCGAATCCTACCGCGTTCCCTGGACCTGTCGCGCGGCGGAGTGCGCTCGCCTGGTCGCCGCGAGTCCCTGGGGCACCCCGAGCACGGTGTCCTCCGGGCGGGCGGGGGAGCCCCTCCGAGGCTCGAGCGGCTCCCGGAGCCCGGGAGGGTGCTGTAGCCTGGAGGCCCTCCCGCCTGCTTCATCGTGACGCCATGACCATTCCCTTCAATCGGCTGCAGATGCTCGGAGACGAGGCGAAGTACATCGAGCAGGCGCTGGCCAACAGCCACCTCATGGGAGATGGGGGGTTCACGCGCAAGTGCCATGCGCTGCTGGAGGAGCTGCTGGGCGTGAGGCGGGCGCTGCTGACCACGTCCTGCACCCACGCGCTGGAGATGGCCGGACTGCTGCTCGATTTGCAGCCGGGGGACGAGGTCATCGTCCCGTCCTTCACCTTCGTCTCCACCGCGAACGCCTTCGCGTTGCGGGGCGCGCGTCCCGTCTTCGCGGACGTGCGGCCCGACACGCTGAACCTGGATGAGCGCAAGCTGGAGGCGCTCATCACCGAGCGCACGCGCCTCATCGTCCCCGTCCACTACGCGGGCGTGGGCTGTGAGATGGACGCCATCATGGACATCGCCACGCGCCGAGGCGTGGCCGTGGTGGAGGACAACGCGCATGGCCTCTTTGGCCACTACCGGGGACGGGCCCTGGGCACCTTCGGGACCTTCTCCACGCTCAGCTTCCACGAGACGAAGAACGTGAGCTGTGGAGAGGGTGGGGCGCTGCTCATCAACGACGCGCACCATGCCGAGCGGGCGGAAATCATCCGCGAGAAGGGCACCAACCGCAGCCGTTTCTTCCGCGGCATGGTGGACAAGTACACGTGGGTGGACATCGGCTCCAGCTACGTCATGTCGGACTTGCTGGCGGCCTTCCTCTACGGGCAGCTGCGCGAGCATGAGCGCATCCAGGCGCGTCGCCGGGCGCTCTGGGACACGTACCACCGGGAGCTCTCCGCCTGGGCGACAGCCCAGGGCGTGGCCCAGCCCCACGTGCCCGCGCACTGCGAGCAGGCCTATCACATGTATTACCTGCTGATGCCGTCGCTGGAGGCCCGCACGCGCTTCATCCAGCAACTGCGTCAGCAGGGCATCAACGCCGTGTTCCACTACCTGCCGCTGCACAGCTCGGAGATGGGCCGGAAGTTTGGCGGAGAGGTGGGCGCCTGCCCGGTGACGGAGGACGTCAGCGACCGGCTGGTGCGGCTGCCGTTCTACAGCACGATGACGGAAGCGGAGCAGTCCACGGTGCTCTCCGCCGTGAGGGATTTTCGGTGCTAGCGGCCCGGCACTCCGTCGCCATCATCCAGTCCAACTACCTGCCCTGGAAGGGCTACTTCGACATCATTCACGATGTGGACACGTTCATCTTCTACGATGACGTGCAGTACACGCACCGCGACTGGCGCAACCGCAATCGCGTGAAGACGGCCCAGGGGCCGGTGTGGCTCACGGTGCCGGTGGGCTCCAGCACGGACCGGCTCATCTGCGACGTGCGAATCGAAGAGGGCACGTGGGCGCGCAAGCATTGGGAGACGCTGCGACACCAGTACGGCCGCGCGCCCCACTTCGAGCGCTATGCGCCGCTCTTGCGTGAGGTGTACCTGGAGCGGACGTGGACGCACCTGTCGGAGCTGAACCAGTTCCTGGTGCGCCGAATCGCCGAGGAGTGTCTGGGCATCCAGGTGCGCTTTCGCGACTCGCGCGAATGGACGCTCACCGGCGCGAAGCGGGAGCGGATCCTCGACCTGCTGCGGCACGCGGGCGCCACGCACTATGTTTCGGGCCCCGCGGCTCGCGACTACCTTCGACAGGAGGATTTCGACGCCGCGGGAATCCAGCTCACCTACAAGGACTACGCGGGGTACCCCACGTACCCCCAGCCCCATCCACCCTTCGAGCACGCGGTGACGGTGCTGGATGTGCTCTTCCACCTGGGGCCGGAAGCACCCGAGGCCATCTGGGGCTGGCGCCAGCGGGCTCGCTGAGGGGCTGCCTGCCCCCTGTTCGTCCTCGCGTCCGTGCTTGCGGCTTTGCCCGGCGCGCGAGGGGTGTGCTACCCCACGAGAGCGATGACTTCGGCTCGTGGCAGTACGGGATGGAACGCGGTGGCCCAGGGCGCCCTGGGGTGTTTTCTGGTGGCGGCCTTCTTCGGGTTGAAAGAGACCGCACCCGGGCTGACCGTCTCCTTCCGCATGCCCTTCAGCGCCAGCTCTTCCGGAGAGCTGTACCAGTGGCTGGGCCACGCGCTGTTGCTGGTGCCGGGAGGTGTCCTGCTGGGGCTGTCGCTCGTGCATGGGCTGTCGGCGCCAGCGGTCCGGATGTGGCGCCGACTGGAGGCGCTGAGCGCGCAGGAGCGGCGCGCTGGAGCCGTGTTGGTGGCGGTGGTGGCCTTCCTGCTCGCACGAGTCGGGCGCTTCGTGTTCCTGCTGGACCGTCCCATCACGGATGACGAGCAGGCGGCCCGCTTCGGTGGGCAGGTGCTCGCCAGCGGCAGGTTCCTGGTGAAGCTGACGGACCCGTTGGAGTCCTTCCCCACCATCTTCCTCTACGTGCGGGACGGCATGGGCTCCAGCTTCGAGTGGCTCGGGCTGCAGGTGGCGTGGGCGTTGGGGGAGCTGACGGGGACGGGCTCGCTCGTCTTCTCGCTGGCGGCGGCGGTGCCCGCGGTGGTGGTCGCCTGGGTGGCCACCCGGCGGCTGGGCCCGGCGTGGGGTGGGGTGGCCGCGCTGCTGGTGCTGCTGTCACCGATGTCCGCGCTGCTGTCGATGACCGCTCATGCGCACCTGCTGTCCCGCGCGGCCTTGTCGGTGGCGGTGGTGTGCTTCCTCCAGGCGGAGGAGAAGGGCGGGCGTTGGTGGACGTGGCTGGGGCTGGTGAGTGGTGTCTCCTTCCTGTGCCGGCCGTTCGAGACCCTCTTCTTCCTGGCGCCGTTCTACCTCTGGGTGCTCTGGCGGCTGGTGCGCCGGGAGCTGCCCGTGGGAGCGTGCCTGGGAGGGCTGGTGCTGGGCTGGTTGCCGGCGGTGGTGGCCTTCCTCGCCTTCAACCATGCGGTGACGGGGGACGCGTTGCTCCCCGCGCGCGTGTCCATGTACACCTTCCCGGCGAAGCTCTCCGCGCATGACGCCTCGATGCTGGAGCGCTTCGGCGCGAACACCAGCTACAACGCGTTGATGCTCGCGGTGTGGTTCCTCGGGCCGGTGGGGGTGCTCCTCGTGGGAGTCGGGGCGTCGTGGGACCGGCTGACGAAGCTGTTGCTCCTGTCGGTGCTGGCGCTGCTGGGGCTGGGGCTCTTCCACGACAACCACGGCATCCACTCGGTGGGTCCCATTCACTATTCGGAATGCGCGCCGGCGCTGGCGCTGGTGGCCGTGCATGGGCTGCGGAGGCTGGTGGATGTGGCCCGCCGGGCCGAGCTGCCGTCCGCGACAGTCATGGCGGGAGTGCTCGGTTCCCTGGTGGTCGGACTGGGCATCTTCGACATGCGCAACGCGCTGGCCCTGCGAGAGCAAGCCCTCATCCACGAGTCGATGGAGGCGTACCTGAATGACGCGAGGCTGGGGCGCGCGGTGGTGCTGGCGCCTCAGTACGCCGTGGCCTGGAATCAAGTGCCCGCGTTCCGGAAGGTGGGGAGCTTCGTCCTGGAGTGGCCGCCTCCGCACCCGGGCTACGAGGAGGACCTCATCGTCCTGCACGATGGGCCGGGCTTCGCGGAGAAGCTGCGACCGCGGTTCCCGGATCGCCGCTTCTTCCGAATGGTGCCCGGCAAGGCCCCGGACCCCTTCCGGCTGGAGCCCCTGGACGTCGGTGGCGCGCCTCCTCCCGCCTTGCCCGCGCCCACCGCGGAAACGGGCGGACGTTGATGCGCGTCATGCGAGCGCGCGAACGTGTGGGCGCCGCGAGTCCGTCCCTCGCGGCGTTTCAATCCGCCGTCATCCCGTCCTTCTGGCCCTGAGCTTTCGAGGCCCCTCATGGCAACCTCCGCCGCGCGCCCCAGCTCCCTCCGTCCTTCTCCGCACTCCCTCCTCGTCTTCGTCACGGCGCTGGCGGTGTATGCGGGGACGCTGCGCAACGGGCTCGTCTATGACGACATCCCGCTCGTGGTGCAGAACCCGTGGTTGCGCTCGCTGGACACGCTGGCCGAGGCTTTCCAGCGCCCGCTGTTCGCGTTCGACGACGAGCCCACCTCCCAGGTGGATCGCAGCCCCGCGGAGAGCTACTTCCGGCCGCTCGCCCACGTGCTGTTCTTCGCGCAACGCGCGCTCTTCGGCACCACGGCCTGGCCGCACCACCTGGTGCTGATGCTCCTGCATGGCCTGGCGTCGCTCCTGGTGGGATGGCTCCTGCGTGAGTGCCTCCGTCGCCCCGGGGAGAACCTCTCCGAGGCAGGAAGCTGGGCCGCGCTCGCCGGCGCGCTGCTCTTCGCCGTGCACCCCGTGCACACGGAGTCGGTGGCCTGGGTGAGTGGGTGCATGGACGTGGCGGCCACCCTGATGGTCCTGCTCTCGGTGCGCCTCATGGTGGGGAGCTCCGGCTCATGGCGATGGGGCGTGGGAGCGGGCCTGTTGTGGTTCGCGGGCCTGCTGTTCAAGGAAGTGGCGGTGGTGTTCCCCGTGGTGCTGTGGGCCACGGACCGTGCGGTGGGCACGCGTCCCGCCCGCCCGGGGCTTCGAGGGTGGGCGCTCCGATATGCCCCCCTGGGGCTGGGGCTGCTGGGGTACGCGGCCCTCCGGCTCAACGCGGTGGGCCTGTCTCTTCCCGTCCCCGTGGGGTCGGGGCGCACGGGGCTGTATCCCCTGCACATGCTGGCCCTGGCGGGGAAGCTGCTGGGCAAGCTGCTCTGGCCCCATCCGCTCGTGCTGACCATTCCCCTGCGTGTTCCGCCCGAGCCGACCCAGGTCGCCCTGGGCTCCGTGTTGCTCGTGGCCCTGCTCGGCCTGCTGTGGTGGAAGCGCCGCGACGCGGGGCCGGCCTTCGCTGGCGGCGTGTGGCTCCTGGCCCCGCTCCTGCCCGTCTTCTTCTTGCAGCTGAGGGGCGTGGAGGCCTACGCGGAGCGGTTCCTCTACCTGCCTTCCGTGGGCTTCTGCCTGTTGGCCGCAACGGGGCTGCGAGGCCTCCTGGAGCGATGGCGCGAGCATGCGCGAGCAGTGAAGCTCCTGGTGGGGGGTGTCGTCGTGGTGTGCTCCGTGCTGACGCTGGTGCGTGTGCCCGCCTGGCATGACGAGGTCTCGCTCTGGGAAGACACGGTGGCGATGACGCCTGGCCAGCCCATCCTCAGAGGCTATCTGGGCGGGGCCTATCTCAAGGCGCGTCGCCCCGAGCAGGCCCTGGCCGAGCTCCAGCTTGCCGCGGTGGAGCTGCCACGCAGCTATCAAATCCAGAGCGACCTGGCGGTGGCCTACGCGCTCCTGGGAAGGATGGACCTCGCCATCGTCCAGTTCGAGCGCATCCTCCAGCTTCGTCCTGGCGAGCCGGTGGTCATCCACAACCTCGGGCTCGCGTTGCGGCGGACGAAGCGGATGGAGGAGGCGGTTGCTCGCTTTCAGGAGGTCTTGCGGCTGGCTCCGCGTCGCGCGGATTCTCACCTGGAGCTCGGGCGTACGCTGCTGCAGATGGGACGCCCGGCGGAGGCCGTGGCTCCACTGGAGGAGGCCTTGCGCCTCCAGCCAGAGTCAGAGCCCGCTCGGCGAGGATTGCAGCAGGCCCGGATGGCCCTGGGCTCCCCGCCCTGATTCAGGTGACAGCGCGAGTGAGGGGCGGCCCATTCGGTCCGGCCCCACCTCGTCAGCGGAAGTCGCGCCGCTCGAAGATGAAGATGGCGGCGGCGGTGAAGAGCGCAGCCCAGCCCAGGCCGTAGCCCACGCCCGAGAGGAAGGTCGAGGTGTCGACGGGGAGGCCGTACGTCGCATAGGGGCGGAAGTTCATCCGCTCCAGGTTCGGCAGCAGGTAGTAGAGCGCCTTCGCGAAGGTCTTCACCGAGCCATCATCCAGTCGGTTCGCGATGTCGTAGAGGTCCGACGCCAGGTGGCCGGTGAAGTAGATGCCGGTGGTGGCGATGGCCGACACCGCGGGGCCCGTGAAGCTCGAGAAGAGGATTCCCGCGCTGGTCAGGACCAGCAGTTCGAACCAGAGACCCACCGCCGCGACGATTTGCGTGGAGTGGATGCTCACCTGGAACATCAGCAACTGGCTGGCGAAGATGAGCATCATCGCCCCCATCATCACCGCGAGCGTCAGCATGTTGCCCGCCAGCCGCGCCAGCAGGAACTGGGTGCGCGACACGGGCTTGCTCACGACGAGGAAGATGGTGCGCCGCTCGATTTCGCGGCTCAGCAGCCCACTCGACAGGAAGATGGTGAGGAAGACGAGGATGAGGCTCATCATTCCCAGGCCAAAGTCGGTGAGCACCCGGTCGAACGTGGCGACCGTCACCTCCGTAATCAACGTCGACGACAGCAGCACCACCGCCGCGAAGGCGCCGACCACCACCGTGACGCGGTTGCGGCGTGCCTCCCGGAACCCGTTCCAGACCATCGCGCCGAACGCGCTCATGTGTTGATCTCCCCGCCGACACTCGTCGTTCGTCCGGAATCCTTGAGGGCGTCCATGAAGAGCTGCTCCAGGGAGAACTGAGCCGCCTGGAGGCTGTTGACGCGTCCGCCGGCCGCCAGCACCTGGCTCAGCATCTTCTGGCTCTGGGCATCGGGCACCTGCACCCGCACACGCCCGTCCAGGGACTGGGTGGACTCCAGGGCCACGCCCAGGCTCTTCACCTGCTCCAGCGGCAGGCCTTCCACCACCATCTCCACGGTGGGCACCTGCGTGGAGAGCAGCTCCCTGACGCTGCCCTCGCGCACGCGACGGCCACCCACGAGCACGGCCAGCCTGTCACAGAGTGCTTCCACGTCCGGGATGATGTGGCTGCAGAACAGGACGGTGGTCCCCCGGTCTCTCTCGGCGAGGATGAGGTCGCGCATCTGCCGTCGTCCGACGGGGTCCAGACCGCTGGTGGGCTCGTCGAGGATGAGCATCTTCGGTCGGGCCACCAGCGCCTGCGCGAGCGCCACGCGCTGCACCATGCCCTTGGAGTAGCGCCGAATCTGGAGCTTCTCCGCGGCCCCCATCTCCACGGAGCCGAGGACCTCCGTCACGCGCACGTCGAGTTCGTGGCCGCTCATGCCGCACAGCTGGCCCGCGAGCGTCACGAACTCACGGCCCGTGAGGTACTCGTAGGGCGCGGGATTCTCTGGCAGGAAGCCCACGAGTCGCCGCGTGGCGGCCTTGTCCACGGGCTGGCCGAACAGCAACGCGTTGCCGCTGCTCGGCCGCACCAGGTTCATCAGAATCTTGATGGTGGTGGACTTGCCGGCGCCGTTGGGACCGAGCAGGCCGTAGATCTGCCCGGCGCCCACCTCGAGGTCCAGGCCCTGGAGGGCGCGAACGGTGCGGTTGAACCAGAAGCCTACCTTGTAGGTCTTCGAGAGTCCCCGGACTTGAATGGGAGGGGCGTCAGGGCTGAGGGGATTCATGGTTCTTCGCGTCCATGGGCTTTGGAACGAGGCGCTCCCCGTCCGACGTCTTCTCGTTGTAGATGATTCCCAGCCGGAACCGCGTCGCCGTGGAATAGGCGCGTCCGTCGTCACCCAGGAAGAGCTTGCCGCCCAGGGGATCGCCAGGAAGCTCGCTCAGGTCTCCTGCTGAGACGAGGGCTTCAAGGGAGCCGGGCAACTGGCCGGTGCGAGCCTTGTGGTGTTCGAGGGCCTCGTCGAGCTGCCGGAGAAGCCGCTCCTGGAGGATTTCATTCACGCGGCGCTCGTAATACGTGCGCGTCTCCTCGTCTTCGGCGCTGTCGCGCAACGTCTGCGCGAGACCCAGGCTGGTTTCGAACTCCCCGGCCTGGGCATACAACCGGGTCGCCAACCCCGAGTACCACTCCGGCGCGCCGGGCTCCCTCGCGAGCGCTTCGATGATGGCGGCCGCCTCTTGATAGCGGCGCTCGAAGAACATGAGGTTGTAGGCGAGCTGGAAGTGGATGCGCTTGTCCTCCGGCGTGTTGGCCATGCCCTTGCGGAGGATGGTCGAGGACTCCTTGACGTTCGCGTACTGCTCACGACCCATGTGGATGGGGATGGTGATTCCCGCGAACGTGTAGACCTTGGCGAACCGGGGGTCGAGGTCCGTCGTGAGGTCCGCGTAGTAGTAGACGTCGCGGTAATCAGACACAGACCTGGCCGAGCCGACCCGGTTGATCGTCAGAATCCAGAAGTAGTCGGTGACCAGGCCGAGCTGCGCCTTGAACAGTGCCTTGAGGAAACCGGGGCGCGGCAGGATGGGACGGTCACCCAGATGCGGAGGGGGGCGGGGCTGGCCAGAGAGGTAGACCACCAGAAGCAGTCCAGCAACCAGCAGCACGGTAGGCAGCTTGCGCATCATTCCCTTGAAGAAGCAGACACGGGACACCCGAGGAGCCCCGGATGTCCCGTTGATACAGCGCGGCGCTTCACCCAACCAGAGGTCCAGCGCCTACATGATTACGGGCAGCTCACGTCGTTGTACGCGTTACCCGGCTCGCCGCCACCGATCGTGCCCGGCGGGTCGATGCCGCACGTGTTGGTGAGCGCGGTGGACACCGTCGCGAGGGAGGTGATGCCCCAGGTGTCGCCGAACGCATCGTTGTCGACGTTACCGGCCGCCGTCGCGTAGAATTCGCAGTTCGGGCAGTTGCCGTCCACGCCGATCTTGCCCATGGGCGCCGCGACCGTGGGGGCCTGATTGAAGCGCGCCGAGTCCTGGCCGATGCAGCCGTTGAGATAGTCGCGCGCGTTCACGGCCTGCGCCGCCGGAGCGCAGCCCGCCTTGATGGCGTAGGTGAAGCGGTTGCCCGGCTCCGGATCAAAGCCAACGACCTTGAAGTCCGAAACGTACTTGTCCTTCTCGCCGAAGTACGCCTTCTGGGCCGTGAAGATGGCCTTCAGGTTCGTCTTGGCCTCGGACTGCTTGGACTTGGCCTGGAAGCGGATGAAGTTCGGGATGGCGATGGCGGCCAGGATGCCGATGATGGCGACCACGATCATCAGCTCGATGAGGGTGAAGCCACCCTTCTTCTTCAGGAGACGGTTCAGCATGTCGGGAGTGCTCCGCAGGTGCAGAGGGGGGTTGAACGACAGCCCGGATTCATAGCACGAACGGTGCCATGGCCAACAGTTGCCCCAACCCGGTGAATTCCCACAGCGGGGTGGGGCGGATCTCGCTCGCTCCTCGCCCGAGCTGCCAAAAATTGTCACCGCGCCTGCCGCAAATCGTCGATCCCCGATGCTGTCCTCCCTGGGCCGCGACGCTAGGATGCCCGACTCCGTGACGGACTCCTCACTCGTGCCAGGCTGGGCCGGGCCCCTCTTCACCGCCTTCCTCCTGGTCCTCGGCCTGTGTATCGGCAGCTTCCTCAATGTCGTCATCGCCCGTGTCCCTGAAGGACTGAGCATCGTCCGGCCGGGTTCGCGCTGCCCCAAGTGCGGGCATGTCCTGTCCTGGTACGAGAACATCCCCGTCCTCTCGTGGCTCGCGCTGAGGGCTCGGTGTCGTTCGTGTCACGCGCCCATCTCCCCGCGCTACGTGCTGGTGGAGCTGCTCACCGGACTGCTCTTCCTCGCGTGTTTGCGGAGGTTCGGGTGGACGTACGAGTTGTTCCCCGCGCTCGTGCTCGTGTCGTTGCTGATACCGCTCACCTTCATCGACCTGGCGCACTGGATCCTTCCGTTTTCGCTGACGGTTCCGGGCATCGCCGCGGGGCTGGTGCTCGCGGTGCCCCGAGGCGCGGACGCGGTGGTGGACGCCACGTTGGGAGCGGTCATCGGCTTCCTCGCCTTCCGCCTGATGGAGTACGTGGGCTGGAAGGTCTTCCGGAAGGAAGCGCTGGGCGGCGGTGACAAGTTCCTCGTCGCGCTCCTGGGGGCGTTTCTTTCCTGGCGAGCCCTGCTGGGCATCCTCTTCTTGTCATCGCTGCAAGGCGCGGTGGTG
Source organism: Myxococcus sp. CA051A (assembly GCF_013336705.1). Taxonomy (NCBI): domain Bacteria; kingdom Pseudomonadati; phylum Myxococcota; class Myxococcia; order Myxococcales; family Myxococcaceae; genus Myxococcus; species Myxococcus sp. CA051A. The sequence continues at coordinate 197,854 of NZ_JABUMS010000001.1, forward strand.
GGACTGGCCATGCTCGGACTCACCGGGCGCGCGGGGCCGTCGACACCTCCCGATGCCAGGCCCGTGACGCCTCCCGAGGGCGTCGCGCCACCTCCGGATGCCCCGAGCGTCAAGCCATCCGAAGGCGCGGCTTCCCCTTCCGAGGAGAAGCTCGTCTCGCACGCGACCGAGGGCGCCGCCCTGCCTCCCGGTACCGAGAGCGCGGCGCTTCCGCCTGTCGTTCCGACTGACGCGTCGTCTCCTGGCATCGGCGCGACGACGGCCGGGCCCGAGGGCACGAATGAGTCCGAGACCGAATCCACGATGACGTGGGAGTTCACCCGGCCGGGGATTCCGTTGTGGAAGCGCTTGTTGCTGGTGCCCTGGTGCCTGCTCTTCCAGCCGATTCCCGATGCGCCCATGGACGATGAAACGGGCGAGGAAGAGGAGTGGGTGCCCGGGCCCACCAACATTCCCTTCGGGCCGTGGCTCGCGCTGGCGGGCTTGGAGGTGATGCTGCTGGGGCCGTGGCTCGCGCGCGTGCTGCCGATGGACATCGCGATGTTGCTCGGGGGCGCGCCGTGAAGCGCGCGCACGCGCGATGAAGTGGCGCATCGCCAGCGTGGCGTTCCTGCTGAGCTCGCTCTGCACGGGACTCTCCTGGTTGTCGCTGCAGCCCGTCCTCATCCGGTTGTTGGAGCTGGGGCGCCGGCTCGTGTCGCCGGGGACACCGGACGCGGAGGTGCTGACGCAGGTGCGAGGCTTTCTGCCGCTCGCGCTGGGACTGGACCTGGTCGCGCTCACGTTGCTGTCGTACGTGGTGTTGGACCTGACGGTGGGCCGTCCGCTGCGCTCCGCCGAGGCCATGGTGGAACAGCTGGGGCGACTGGAACTGGACCCGCACCTGACACCCACGCAAGGCGGGCCGCTGCTGTCGAGGATGCAGCGCGCGTTGCAGCGGCTGGCGGAGGCGCTGCGTTCGGAGCAGGCCCTCACGCGCTCCCAGGTGGAGTCGCTGCGGGAGGCCAACACCCGTCTGGCGCGAGCCCAGACGGAGCTGGTCTCCGCCGAGCGGCTGGCCACGGTGGGCAGGCTCGCGGCGGGCGTGGCTCACGAGGTGGGAAACCCCCTGGCGGGCATCCTCGGGTACCTGTCGCTGGCGCGGATGAAGGCGCCCACGGAGGAGCTGAAGGACTACCTGGAGCGCATCGACCACGAGGTGCAGCGCATCGACCGCATCGTCCGGAGCCTGCTGGACCTGGGGCGTCCGGAGACGGCGTCCCCAGGACCGGTGGATGTCGGCTCGGTGGTGGAGACGTGTGTGCGGCTGGTCCGCGCCGCGCCCGAGCTCGCGGGTGTGTCGGTGGACCTGGCGCTGGAACCGGGGGTGTTCGCCCGGGCGGAGGCGGGCCCGCTGTCGCAGATCCTCATCAACCTCCTGCTCAACGCCGCGCAGGCCATGGGAGGGCAGGGGAGCGTCAGTGTGGTGACCCTTCGTGAAGAGGGAGAGGCCCGGCTGGTGGTGAGGGACCACGGCCCAGGCATTCCGCCCGAGGTCATGCCCCGGTTGTTCGAGCCCTTCTTCACCACGAAGGGGCGACAGGGCACGGGGCTGGGGCTGGCGGTGTCGCTGCGGCTGACGCAGGTCATGGGCGGGCGGCTGGGGGCGGAGAACCTGCCCGAAGGTGGCGCGCGCTTCACCGTGTCCCTGCCCGCCGTGTGAGCGGACGCTGTCCGGCCAGAAGCTATCTCCTGCCTCGGGACTGGGGGATGATGCCAGAAGGCCCCCATGTCCTTGTTCCGCACCATCCTCGTCGCCGATGACGAGCCCTCCATCCGGCACATCCTCACGTTGGTGCTCACCGACAAGGGCTACGACGTTCGCGCTGTCGCGGACGGGGAGGAGGCGCTGCGGGAGCTGGCCACGCGCGACTACGACGTCCTCGTCTCCGACGTGCGGATGCCTCGCAAGGATGGGCTCACGCTGCTGCGCGAGGCGCAGGCCGCGCACCCGGGGCTCACCGTGGTGGTGATGAGTGCCTACGGCTCGCAGGAGCAGGCCCTGGAGGCGGTGTCCGCCGGCGCGTACGACTACGTCCAGAAGCCCTTCAAGCCCGAGGAAATCGTCTTCGTCCTGCGCAAGGCCGAGGAGCGCGAGCGGTTGCTGCGCGAGAACCGGCGCCTCAAGCAGGGCGGTCTTCCCTCCGTGCCCCAGGGGCACATCCTCGGAGGGAGCGCGTCGCTGCATGCGGTGCTCAAGCAGGTGGCGCGCCTGGCACCGGTGGACACCACCGTGCTCATCAGCGGGGAGAGCGGTACGGGCAAGGAGCTCATCGCCCGGGAGCTGCACGCGCGCAGCCCGCGAGCCCCGCTCCCCTTCGTCGCCGTCAACTGCGGCGCCATTCCGGGAGGGTTGCTCGAGAGCGAGCTGTTCGGTCACGCGAAGGGCGCCTTCACCGATGCGCGCACGGCCAAGCGCGGCCTCTTCTCCGAGGCTGACGGCGGCACGCTCTTCCTGGACGAAGTGGGCGAGCTGCCGCTGCCCGCGCAGGTGAAGCTCCTGCGGGTGCTGCAAGAAGGAGAAATCCGTCCGGTGGGCGAGAACCGGGTGGAGAAGGTGGACGTGCGCGTGGTGGCGGCGACGCTGCGGGACTTGGGCAAGCTGGTGGAGAAGGGGGAGTTCCGCGAGGACCTCTACTACCGCCTCAACGTGGTGAACGTGAGGGTGCCTCCCTTGCGAGAGCGCCGCGAGGACGTGCCCCTGCTGGCGAGCGCCTTCATCCACCGCTTCAACCGCGAGCTCAACCGCGAGTCTCCCGTGGAAGGCCTGTCGCCAGAGGCCGAGGCCCTGATGTCCGCCTACGCCTGGCCGGGCAACGTGCGCGAGCTGGAGAACGCCATGGAACGGGCAGTCCTCCTGGCGGATGGCCCGCACATCCTTCCGGCCAACCTGCCCGAAAGGCTGTGGGCCGCGCCCGCACCCGGGCCGACGGGAACCAACACCGGCGGGATGCCACAGGTCGGTAGCGACCTGTCGCTCAAGCGGGCCATCCGGGAGCTGGAGGAGTCCTACATCCGGGCGGCCCTGAGACGGACGAAGGGGAACCGGACCCGGGCGGCGGAGGTCCTGGACATCAGTCACAGGGCGTTGCTGTACAAGATCAAGGAGTACGGCATCGACCCGGACGCGGAGGCCGAACGGAGCTGAAGGGGGAGATTCCGTCGGGCCGTATTTGACGGAATGCGGCCGGAGCCGGAAAATCGGGCCTCCGCGACCGTGGTGGGGGGCCCGGCGCAGTTTGGACGCAGGGGTCCCGGCCGAACGGAGAGCAGGCGGGCTCCGGGCACTTTTTAGGAGGGGTTGACGGCCAGTGCTACGCTGGCTGCCTCTCGACGGAGTCAAGCATGGCGAAGGGCAAACTGGCACTCGGTCTGGACATCGGATCGACCTCCATCAAGATGATCCTGCTCAAGGAGCAGCGCAAGCGGGGTGAGGTCGGCTTCGCGTTGCAGAGCTTCGGCATGAAGCCGCTGCCGCCCGAGGCCATCGTGGATGGCGCGCTGATGAACTCCACCGCCATCGTCCAGGCGGTGCAGGAGCTGATGTCCGAGCTGAAGGTGAAGGGCAAGGACGTCGCCATCGGCGTGTCCGGCCACTCGGTCATCATCAAGAAGATTCAGATGCCGCGCATGTCCCAGGAGGAGCTCGAGGAGAGCATCCAGTGGGAGGCCGAGCAGTACATCCCGTTCGATGTGAAGGACGTGAACATCGACACGCAGATCCTCGACGGGGGCGGCAACGACGCCACCGGGCAGATGGACGTGCTGCTGGTGGCCGCCAAGAAGGACATGATCAACGACTACACCACGGTGGTCTCCGAGGCGGGCTTGGCCCCGGTGGTCGTGGATGTGGACGCCTTCGCCGTGCAGAACATGTTCTCCGTCAACTACGACCTGCCGGAGAAGGAGACCGTGGTCCTCATCAACGCGGGCGCCTCGGTGGTGAACATCAACATCATCGCCAACGGCGTGACGGTCTTCACCCGCGACGTCACCATCGGTGGCAACCAGTTCACCGAGGAGATCCAGAAGCAGCTCAACGTCTCCTACGAGGAGGCGGAAGCGCTGAAGATCGGCGGCAACCGCGCGGACGCGGATGCCGTGGTGCCTCAGGAGGTCGAGCGCGTGCTCTCCAGTGTCGCCGAGCAGGTGGCCGGTGAAATCCAGCGCTCGCTGGACTTCTACGCGGGCACCGCGGCGGACTCGAACTTCACCAAGGTCTACCTGTCCGGCGGCACGGCGAAGATTCCGGCCCTGTTCAAGACCATTGAAGCGCGCACCGGGGTGCCGGTGGAGATCCTCAACCCGTTCCGCAAGATTGAAGTGGACAACCGCAAGTTCGACCCCGCGTTCATCATGGACGTGGCGCCCATGGCCGCGGTGGCAGTGGGACTGGCGCTCCGGCGTCCTGGCGACAAGCTGGCCTAGACCGTCCACTTCCTGGAGACGACGCACATGATGATTCGCATCAACCTGCTTCCCGTCCGGAAGGTTCAGACCCAGCAGAAGGGCCGGCAGATCCTGGTCCTCTTCGCGCTGGCGCTCATTGGCGCCGCCGTGGGCAACTACCTCTGGTTCGACGACCGCGACAGTGAGTTCCAGCGCAACGCCCTGGCCATCACACAGACGCGCGCGAAGATCGCCGAGCTGGAGAAGGTCATCGGCGAGGTGAAGAACATCAACGCCCGCAAGACCGAGGTGGAGAAGAAGCTGGCCGTGCTGGACTCGCTGCGCAAGGGCCGCAACGGTCCGGTCCGGATGATGGACGCGCTGGCCTCCGCCACGCCGAAGAAGGTCTGGGTGAAGGCCTTCGTCGAGACCAGCAGCGCGGTCGCCATCGATGGCTCGGCCGTCAGCCACGATGAGGTCGCCGAGTTCATGCGCGGCCTCAACGGCGTGGTGTGGACGCCCAAGGGCATGGGGCGCCTGGTGGATCAGCGCCGGGACACGAAGACATCTCGCGTGGAGCTCCTGACGGCGGAAGCCACCATCGAGGAGTTCCCCGCCGGGCAAATCACCCCGTTCTTCACCAACATCGACCTGACCAGCGCCGTGCAGACGAAGGGGGCCACCGGGCCCACGGGTGTGCCCTCCCTGGTTGACTTCAAGATCACCCTCACCGCGAACTACGCCATCTGACCGAGGCCACCGCCATGGACAAGTACCTGGACCAATTCGTCAAGGCGTCCCCGGCCGCCAAGTTCGGTGGCCTGGCAGCGGTCATCATCTTGATGACCGTCGCCAACTTCTTCCTGCTCATCGACCCCACCGAGACCCGCATCAAGTACCAGCTGTCCGAGCGGCGCACGCTGGACCTGGAGCTGGCGGAGAAGAGTGAAATCGCCCAGAACCTCAACGAGCGCCGGCGTGAGATGGACGTGCTGGAGCAGAAGCTCGCCGAGGCCCTCACGGAGCTGCCGGAGAAGAAGGATGTCGAGGAGCTGCTCGCGCAGATCAACGACATCGGCAAGAAGAGCGGCCTGGAAATCTCACTGGTGCAGCCCGACCGCGAATACGTGGGCGGCGGCGAGTTCTTCGCCCGCATCCCCATCCGGATGACGGTGAGCGGCAACTACCATGAGATCGGCATGTTCCTGCAGGAGATGGCGAACATGCGCCGCATCGTGAACGTCAACAACATCAACCTCGGCCAGCCGACCCTCAAGAACGAGAAGGTCGTGCTGCAGAGCACCTTCCTGGCGACGACTTTCCGGTTCGTCGAGACCAAGAACTAGAAACTTGATCCGTCCGGAAAGTAGGGCGACAAGGGGATTGAGGATGAAGATGTTCAAGGCCACCATGACGACTGCCGCGCTCGCGCTGACGCTCGCTGCCTGCGAGGAGGCACCTCCGCCCCCTCCGCCGGTGGCGGCGCCACCTCCCGCGGCGCAGGCCGCGGCGCCCGTGGAGACGGCACCGACCGCGGTCGAGGCCGCGGCCGTGGCGCCATACGTCTACAGTTACAACCCGGTGGGCAAGCGGGATCCGTTCCGCAGCCCGTTGGAAGAGCTGGGCCCGGTGGCCCAGGCCAATCCCGTCACGACGTGCATGGAGCCTTTGTGCGCGTTCGACCTGGACCAGCTCAAGCTGGTCGCGGTCGTCACGGGTGACGCCAATCCACTGGCGATGGTCGAAGACCCGCTGGGTCGAGGTCACATCGTGCGCCGCAACACCCGGGTTGGACGCCAGGGTGGCAAGGTCACGCAAATCCTTCGCGATTCGTTGACGGTGACCGAGGTGTTTTCGGGCAACGGAGAGATCATCAAGAATCCGGTGACTCTGCAGCTCAAGCCCGATGACCAGCAGGACCCTAGTTACAATCTGATGACGGGCAAAAACTACGGGGAGTAGCGCCCCCTGTGGCGCGCCCGCGGGCGGCAGCCCGCTTCCAACTTGGTGAGGGGACGCATGCTCGAGAGGAGCGCTGTGACGAGGGGCAAGTGGATGTTGGCGACCGCTTTTGCGGTCGTCCTTGCGGGCGCCAGCAGCAGTGGCGCCGAACTGAATACGCTTCGGGACCTGGATGTGTCCCGTACCGGCTCGGGCGCCCAGGTGGTGGTGACCGGAACCCGGCCCCCCACCTTCACCGTGTTCCGGCTGAGTGGTCCGGAGCGGTTGGTGGTGGACCTCTCGTCGGCTGACGCGACGGGTATCAAGGGCCACCACGACGGCTCCGGCCCCGTGGCCGGGGTCGTGGCGTCGCAGTTCTCGGACGAGCGCGCGAGCGTCGGCCGGGTGCTGCTGGCGCTGGACAAGGCGTCGCAGTACGACGTCCGGGCGGATGGCAACCGCGTGGTGATTTCGGTGGATGGCGCGACGCCCGCCGCCGAGGTCAAGCGTCCGGAGCCCGTCGCCGCTCCTGTCGCCACGGCTCCCGCTGCCCCGACGCCCGCACCGGTCGCCGAGGTCAAGCCCGCCGCGCCCACCGCCGTCATGGTGGCTGAAGCGCCGGCGAAGCCCGCCGCTGAAAAGCCCGCGCTGCCAGAGAACGTGGTCGCCGCCGAGGCGGATGAGCGTGAGGTGGCTCAGCCAGCTCAACGCATCACGCAGCTGGCCTATTCCGACGACACGCTTCGCATCCGCGCGGATGGCGACATCGCGCGCTATGAGGTGCTGGAGCTGGCGGACCCGCCGCGGCTCGCGGTGGACCTGTACGGGGTGGGGCTCTCCGCCCGCGCCCCTCGCGTGAATGGCGCGACCCTCCGGGACGTGCGTGTCGGCGCCCACTCGGACAAGGTCCGGCTGGTGCTCGACGTGCGCGGCAAGATGCCCGCCTACCGGGTGGACCGGGCCGAAAAGGGCCTGGAAGTGGTGCTGGGTGGAGCGGTGGCCCGCAAGGCCGCGCCCGAGCCCTCGCCGCAAGAGGTCATCGCGTCGGTGGCTGAAGTGGAGCCGCTGCGCCCCGCGCCCCAGCCGGTGGAGGCGCCTGTCACGGTCTCCCTGGTGGAGGTGAAGGACCTGTCCTTCCAGGAGGGTGGGGCGGGTGGTCGCGTGGTGCTGAAGCTGTCCGGAACGGCCGCCTGGAAGGTGGACCGTCCCGACCCGCGCAGCGCCGTGCTGACGCTGGACAACGCCCGGCTGCCGAAGAAGCTGGAGCGCAGCCTGGACACCAGCGCGCTGGAGACGCCGGTGAAGATGATCAGCGCCTTCAGTGTCCCCGGTGAGGGCCGCAAGGTGCGCGTGGTCGTCGCCGCCGACGGCGCCATCGAGGAGAAGGTCACCCAGAACGGCGGGACGCTCTCCTGGCGCCTGGACGTGAAGGGCGTGAAGACGGACGAGGTGTCCGTGGCGCAGCGCACCGCCGGCTTCACCGCCGAGGCGCCCGCCTACGCCGCCGAGGGCGCGCCGCAGCAGGCCCGCTACCGTGGCAAGCGCGTCTCCTTCGAGTTCAAGGACATCGACATCCAGAACCTCCTGCGGGTCATCGCGGAGATCTCCAAGAAGAACGTGGTCGTCGCGGACGACGTGTCCGGCCGCGTCACCATCCGCCTGCGCAACGTTCCCTGGGACCAGGCGCTGGACCTCATCCTGCGCACCAAGCAGCTGGGCAAGGAGGAGTTCGGCAACATCATCCGCATCGCTCCCCTGAAGACGTTGGAGGAGGAGGCCCGGCTGCGTCAGGAGCGCAAGAAGTCGCTCCAGCAGCAGGAGGACCTGCTGGTCAACCTCATCCCCGTCAATTACGCGGTGGCGTCTGAGATGGCCGCGCGGGTGAAGGACGTACTGAGCGAGCGCGGCAACGTCACGGTGGACACGCGCACCAACGTGCTCATCGTGAAGGACGTGCGCTCCAACACGGAGAAGGCCCGCGCGCTGGTGCGCAGCCTGGACACTCAGACTCCGCAGGTGCTCATCGAGAGCCGCATCGTGGAGGCGAGCACCGCCTTCAGCCGTCAGCTCGGCGTGCAGTGGGGCGGCCAGGCGCGCGCCTCCCAGGGCACGGGCAACCCCACGGGCCTCATCTTCCCGAACAACGTCGCCGTCACGGGCGGCTCCGTGGGCACCGCCGCGGGTCTTCCCGCCGCGCCGAACTTCGCGGTGAACCTGCCGGCGACGGTGGGTGAGGGTGCCGGTGGCGCGCTCGGCTTCGTCTTCGGCTCGGCCGGCGGCGCGCTGCAGCTCAACCTGCGGCTGTCCGCGGCGGAGAACGAGGGCACGGTGAAGACCATCTCCGCGCCCCGCGTGACGACGCTGGACAACAACACCGCGCGCATCAGTCAGGGTGTGTCCATCCCGTTCAGCCAGACGTCGGCCGGTGGTGTGAACACGACCTTCGTGGAAGCCCGCCTGTCGCTGGAGGTGACGCCGCACATCACCCAGGACGGCAGCATCCTGATGTCCATCAACGCCTCCAACAACCAGCCGGACCAGTCCAACACGGGAGCGAACGGGCAGCCGTCCATCCAGCGCAAGGAAGCCAACACCCAGGTGCTGGTGAAGGATGGGGACACCACGGTCATCGGCGGCATCTACGTCCGCCGTGGCGCGACCACGACCAACGCGGTGCCCTTCCTCTCGAAGATTCCGGTGCTGGGCCTCCTGTTCAAGAACTACTCGGAGCGGGATGAGCGCCAGGAACTGCTCATCTTCATCACGCCCCGCATCCTCAACCGGCAGACCATCGCGCAGAGCCTGTAAGGCATCGCGCCTCTTCATGCAGGAGAGCGTTCGCTCATGAAGCCCATCTATCTCGCCGCGCTGCTGGCGTTCGGCACGGTGTCTTGTGTCGACAACCTCCCGAAGCTCCAGATTCTCCAATCCGCTCCACCCGAAGAGGACTGCAATGTTCCGGATGACGTGGCGTTGCTGAGCGGCTCGTTGAACCTCGCGCTGGCTGGTGACTACCTCGCCGGGCTCACTGTCACCTCCAACCTGTCCGACACACCTATCGTCGTCGGGGAGGGGCCGGTCTCCGATATCGACTCCACCGCCGTCTATCTCACCGAACTCGAGCTCAGCTATCAGACGGAGCCCGAGCTCAACATCCCCAGTGCGACGGTTCCCATCTACGGGACCTTCCGTGGCAATCAGGATGGTTCCATGGTGCTCGGCCTGTTGACGCGCGACGCGCAAAGCGCACTGCGGTCCGCGGTCGGGGGAGGAGGCTCCGTTGTCGACGTGCTCGTGACTCTGCGGGTCCGAGGACACACGGTCGCTGGCGGCGACGTGGAGACGAACGAGATTTCCTACCCGCTGGTCGTGGGCTTTGCCCCCTACGTGTGCCCCAAGCCTGGCGATGTCCACGGCCCCAGCGTGGGGCCGTGTGACCCGCGCGGGCAGAATGGCGTTGTCCCCGAGTGCGTGTCGCCCTGAGCGGCGCCGCTGCCCAAGAACCCTGAGAGCCCATGTCCTTTCGCACGCACCTCGAGTCAGTGGTCAACCAGGTGGATGGAGCCCTCGCCTGCAGCGTGATGGGCTTCGACGGCATCTCCGTGGACACCTTCCAGCGCGAGGAGGCAAGCGAGCTGGACTTGAGTGGTGCCTGGGTGGAGTACGCCAACCTCCTCACGCAGCTGCGCAACGCAGCGGAGACGCTCAAGACGGGGACGGTCAGTGAGGTCAGCGTCAACAGCGACAAGGTGCTGACGCTGATGCGGTTGGTGTCACCGGAGTACTTCCTGGTGCTGGCGCTGCGCGCGGACGGCAACTACGGCAAGGGGCGCTATGTGCTGCGCGTGACGGCCCCCAAGGTGAGCGCGGAGCTGTAGCCGCGCTCGCTGTAAACCAGTCATCCAGACGACGCGCCGCTCCACTGGTTTCCCCTTCCCATGGAAGGGGGCATGGGCTAGACACCCCCGACTTTTCAAGCTTCCGCTATTTCGAGTCTGAAGGAGTCGGTCCCCATGGCCGGATTCATTGATACGTCCGAGTTTCACAACAACATGAAGATCGAAATCGACGGTGAGCCGTTCGTCATCGTCGAGTTCCAGCACGTGAAGCCCGGCAAGGGTTCCGCCTTCGTTCGCACCAAGATTCGCAGCCTCCTCTCGGGCCGCGTCCTCCAGCCCACGCTGAAGTCCGGCGAGAAGGTGGGCAAGCCGGACATCGAAGAGAAGGACATGCAGTACCTGTATGTGCAGGGTGAAGACTACTACTTCATGGACAAGCGCGACTTCGAGCAGACCTTCATCAGCAAGGAATCGCTCGGCGATGCGAAGAAGTTCCTGAAGGAGAACATCGACGCCACCATCCTGTTCTGGAACGGGAAGGCGATTGCCGTCACGCTGCCCAACTCGGTGGACCTCAAGGTCGTCAAGTGCGACCCGGGCGTGCGCGGTGACACCGTGTCCGGTGCGCTGAAGCCCGCAGAGCTGGAGACCGGCTTCGTCGTCAACGTCCCCCTGTTCATCAACGAGGGTGACGTCCTGAAGATCGACACGCGCGACGGTGGCAAGTACCTGACCCGCGTCGCCACCGCGGGCTAGCTCAGGCTCCGCTCGGAGGGACGCGAGAATGGCAACCAAGCGCAAGTCGACCCGGGCGTCCGCGCCCACCAGCGCGCCCGCCCCGGCGAGCGCGCGAGACGCGGGCAACACGTCCCTGGACGTGGAGGCCCTGCGAGAAATCGTCAACATCCTGGAGGCCTCGGACGTGACGAGGCTGGTGTGGAAGCGCGGGGAAGAGAAGCTCTTCATCCGCCGCGGCCACGCCCCGGAGACGACCATCGTCCACCACTCGGCCCCCTCGGCCGTCCAGGTGGGCCCGGCCGTCGAGTACACGGCTCCGTCGGCGCCTCGCGCCGCCCCGGTCGCCGCTGCCCACTCCGTGGCCACTGCTGCCCCCGTGGCCGAGAAGGCGCCGGAGAAGCCGGGCCACGTGGTCACCAGCCCCTTCGTCGGTACCTTCTATCGGACGCCGGCGCCGGATCAGCCCGCCTTCGTCGATGTGGGTTCGGTGGTGAAGAAGGGCCAGGTGCTCTGCATCATCGAAGCGATGAAGTTGATGAACGAAATCGAGTCCGAGGTGTCCGGTCGCGTGGCCGAGATCCTCGTGGAGAACGGTCGCCCGGTGGAGTTCGGCCAGGCGCTGTTCCGCATCGAGCCGGCTTGACGCGGCGCGCGCGCCTTCGCTTTTCGCGGGGCGCGCGCCCGAGCCGGCCGTTTCAGGAGACACCCCCGTGTTCAAGAAGGTGCTGATTGCCAACCGCGGGGAGATTGCCCTGCGGGTCATCCGCGCCTGCCGGGAGCTGGGCATCGCCACGGTGGCGGTGCACTCCACGGCGGACGCCAACGCCCTCCATGTCCGCTTCGCCGATGAGGCGGTCTGCATTGGCCCTCCGGCGTCCAAGGAGAGCTACCTCAACGTCCCGCAGTTGCTCTCCGCCGCGGAAATCACCCGCGCGGACGCCATCCACCCCGGCTACGGCTTCCTCTCCGAGAACGCCGAATTCGCCGAGGTGTGTGAGAACTGCAAGATCCGCTTCATCGGTCCGCGTCCGGAGATGCTGCGGATGATGGGCAACAAGGTCCGTGCGCGGCAGGCGGCGCGCGAGGCGGGCATGCCGCTGCTGCCCGGCAGCCCCGGCACGGTGAAGGACCCCCGCGAGGCGGAGGCGTTCGCCCGGGAGATTGGCTTCCCCGTCATCCTCAAGGCCGCCGCGGGTGGTGGTGGCAAGGGGATGAAGATCGTCCGCGAGCCGAGCGCGCTGGCCCAGGCGTTCTCCACCGCGCAGGCGGAGGCGGTGGCCTCCTTCGCCAACGGCGACCTCTACATCGAGCGGTACGTGGAGAAGCCGCGCCACATCGAAATCCAGATTGTCGCCGACGAGCACGGCAACGTCATCCACCTCAACGAGCGCGAGTGCTCGGTGCAGCGCCGGCACCAGAAGCTCATCGAGGAGTGCCCGTCACCCGCGCTCACGCCGGAGCTGCGGCAGCGGATGGGTGAGGTGTCCGTCCAGGCGATGCGCAAGCTGCGCTACAACAACGTCGGCACCATCGAATATCTGCTGGACGAGCGCGGCGAGTTCTACTTCATGGAGATGAACACGCGCATCCAGGTGGAGCACCCGGTGACGGAGCTCGTCATGGGCGTCGACCTGGTCCGTGAGCAGATCCGCATGGCCTACGGCCACCCGCTGCGCTTCAAGCAGGAAGACGTGCAGATGCGCGGACACTCCATCGAGTGCCGTGTCAATGCCGAGGACCCGATTACCTTCGCGCCGTGGCCCGGCAAGATTACCGGCTACAGCGTCCCGGGTGGCTACGGGGTGCGCGTGGACTCGGGGGCCTACGAGAACTACACGGTGCTGCCGTACTACGACAGCCTCCTGGCCAAGCTCATCGTCCACGCGGAGGACCGCGAGACGGCGATCCGCCGCATGCAGCGCGCGCTGGGCGAGTACGTCGTGGAAGGCATCCGCACCAACATCCCCTTCCACCGCGCGGCGCTGGCGGACGAGTCGTTCCAGGAAGGCAACTACGACACGCGTTTCGTCGAGCGTCTCCTGGCCAGTGAGACAGGTTCTCGCCGGCTGAAAAAAGCAGTCGAAGAGACGCCGTAGCACACGTCCGCCTACGTGGCGTTCCCGCCCGTGGGGCGGGCATGCAAGCAGGTGAGCTGGCCCCGGGGGGAGCCGGGCTGTTTCTTGACCCGCGTTGGAGGATTCCGTTAGCCTCCGACTCTCCCCCTTTTGAAGATAGAAACCCGCGAAGTTCCAAGGGGTTTCGGCTTTCCGGAAGCCCACGCTCGATGGACAAGAACAAGATCATCGAAGCCGCCGCGAAGCTCGTCGCGAAGGGCGCCTACGACAAAGCCATCAAGGAGTACCAGAAGGTCCTGGAGGTCGACCCGAAGGACATCCGGGTCCTCCAGAAGATGGGGGAGCTGTACGTCAAGAAGAACGACAACGCCCAGGCGGCGCACTTCTTCACGAAGGTCGCGGAGAGCTACTCCTCCGATGGGTTCTTCCTCAAGGCCGTCGCTCTCTACAAGCAAGTCCTCAAGCTCAATCCGAACCTGCTGGAGGTGAACCTCAAGCTGGCGGAGCTTCACCAGCAGCTCGGGCTGATGTCGGAGGCGATGGCGTACTTCCAGATCGTCGCCAACCACTACGACAAGGCGGGCGACACCAAGTCGTCGCTCGATACCTTGAAGAAGATGGTGGATCTCGACCCGGAGAACGTGGCGTCGAAGATCAAACTCGCGGAGCTCTATGCGCGCGAGAACATGACGCGCGAAGCCATCCAGGAGTTCAAGCGCGCCGCCGAGTACCTCAAGCGCAACAGCCGTGGCGACGACTGGGCCCGCGTGGCCGAGCGACTGTCCACGCTCGAGCCGGACAACCTGCCCCTGGCCAAGGAGCTGGCGTCCTCGTACTTGCAACGCGGTGACCAGAAGCGCGCGCTCGCGAAGCTGCAGGTGTGCTTCAAGGCGGACGGCCGCGACGTGGAGACGCTGTCGCTCCTGGCCCAGGCGTTCCAGGGACTGGGGCAGACGTCCAAGACGGTGTCTGTCTACAAGGAGCTGGCGAAGATCCACCAGGAGCGCGGCCGGCCCACGGAGGCGGAGGCCGTCTGGACGCAGATTGAAGTGTTGGATCCGCAGGACCCGGATCTGCTCGCCCGCCGCGCGCCCGCGCCGCAGCCCGCCGCCGCGCCGCAGCCTGCTCAGGCCCCGCAGTCCGCCGCCGCGCCGCAGCCCGCCGCTCGCGCCGCGCCGCAGCCCACGCCCCAGGCCGCTCCGGCTCCCGTGGCGCCGCCCGCGCAGCAGGGCGGACTGGCGCGCGAGCAGCTCTCCAAGCTGCTCACGGAGACCGACGTCTACGTGAAGTACGGGCTCCACGACAAAGCCCTGGAGCACCTGCGCAAGGTCTTCTCCGTGGACCCGGAGAACCTGGACGCGCACGAGAAGGCGTATCAAATCTATGTCGCGTCCGGGAACGCGGCGCAGGCGTCCGAGCAGCTGCTGAACGTGCTGCGACTGTGCACGCGCGCGGCGGACTCGACGCGCGCGCAGCAGTACCTGGCGACCATCCTCCAGCAGAACCCCTCCCACCCGGAGGTGCCGGCGTTCCTGTCGGTGCTGCGCGTGGAAGGTCCGGTGACGACGGCGCCGTCGGCCACGGTGGTGGAGTCGGTGGGCGAGGACGCCATCCTGGTGGACTCCAGCGACGACGAGGTCCTCGTCGCGCCGCCCCCCGAGGACGCGCTGCTGCACCCGCCCGGCGACGAGCTGGCGCTGGCCACGCTGCCCTCGAACGACTCCGACGAGGTCATCGACGACGACGGGGACGCCACCGTCGTCAGTGAGGAAGCGCTCGTCGGCGAGGCCATCACCTCGGGTGAGCACGACGTCTTCGACACGCCCGCGCCGGAAGACCTGGCCGCGGACTCCGCGGACGAGACGCTCGTCTCCAGTGACGACGACGGGCTGATGCTGACGGATGAGCCCGGCCTCGTGTCGTCGGAGGACGAGCCGCTCGTCGAGTCGGCCGACCTGGATGCGTCGTACGCCAGCGACGAGGGCCTGTCGCTGGGGGACTCGGACGACGAGGCCACGTCGACGTCGATGGCGGCGCTGTCGCTCGGAGACGAGGACGAACCGCCTCCGACGATGGTGCGCGCGCCCACGCGGGCCCTGCTCCAGGAAGCCGCGCCGAACACGCGCAAGCAGCCGGTGTACGTGGAAGAGGCGCAGCTCGACGTGGACGAGATGCCCACGCGGGTGGGCATCGCTCCGCTGGATGCCTCCATGCTCGACGAGCTGGAGGAGGCGCCGGGCTCGGACATGCCCTCGCTGGGGGATCCGTTCGAGGAAGAGGAGCCCACCGCCTCGCACGCCGTCGTGTCGCTGGACGACATGCCGACGGAGGACCCAGAGACCGACTTCGGCTCGGAGCCTCAGGTCGAGTCCGACTTCGAATCGGAGCCCCAGGACGAGACCGACTTCGGGTTGGAGTCCCAGGCCGAGCCCGACTTCGAGTCGGTGGAGGAGCCCGAGGAGGCGTCCGCCGAACTCGTCGCCGACAGCGCCAGCGAGGGTGACGAAGAGGAGCCGGCGGCCGAGGAGTGCGACGAGGCGGCCTTCTTCCTGGACCAGGGCCTGATGGAAGAGGCCCGCGAAATCCTGGAGACGGTGTCGATTGCCTTCCCGGGCCATGCGCGCGCCACCGAGCTGATGGAGCGGCTGGAGGCGATGGAGGCCAGTGGTGGGGCGGCGCCCGAAGAGGAGCCGCTGGAGCCCATCTCGGTGCCTTCCGTGCAGCCGGTGACGGATGCGGGCGCGGAGCGCGACGCGTTCGACCTGGCGGCGGAGCTGGCCGGCGAAATCGACAACCTGGGCGACGACACGGCGGCCGCGGCGCCCGCGGAAGAGGACTTCCAGTACTCGGTGGAGGAGGTGTTCTCCGAGTTCAAGAAGGGCCTGGCCAAGGTGGTGAAGCCCGAGGACGTGGACACGCACTACGACCTGGGCATCGCCTACAAGGAAATGGGCCTGCTGGACGACGCGCTCCACGAGTTCGAGGTGGCCCGGCAGGGCTGCGCGGGCACCAAGCGCGAGGTGGACTGCCTGACGATGATGGGCATGTTGCACCTGTTGCGCGGTGACGGCGGCTCGGCGGTGGAGACCTTCCGAGAGGGGCTCGCGAGCCCGTTCGCCACGGGTGAGGCGGCCAAGGCGCTCGGCTTCGAGCTGGCGACGGCCTACGAGGCGAACGGCGAGCCAGGCAAGGCGCTGTACCACTACCAGCGAGTGGCGGTGATGGACGCGAAGTACCGCGACGTGGGGACGCAGGTGTCCCGCATCGCGGCGAGTACGCAACCGGAAGAAGACCCCCTGCCGACCCCGGCACCCGCCGCGGTGAATGGCTCCAAGGCCCATGGTGCCGCACCCGCAGCGGCGGTGGCGAATCCCCCGGTGCCAGCGGCCGGCGCGCCCAAGGCGCGCAAGGTCGGTTACGTGTAGTTGCCCCCGAGGTCCGGCGAGCCCATGACGACCTACCTCGATTTCTTCGACCTCACCCAGGAGCCCTTCTCCAACGCTCCGGTGAGCCGCTTCTATTACAACTCGGCGCAGCACTCCCAGGCGCTCACCCGACTGATGCATGCGGTGAGCTACATGAAGGGCCTGTCCATCCTCGTCGGCGACATCGGCGCGGGGAAGACGACGCTGGCCCGCCGCATGCTCGATTCGCTGCCCGAGTCCGAGTACGAGGCCGCGCTGCTGGTCATCATCCACTCGGGCATCACCGCCAACTGGCTCTTGCGGCGCATCGCCCTGCAACTGGGCGTGGAGAACCCCGCGCAGGAGAAGCTGGCGCTCCTGTCACAGCTCTACCAGCGGCTCCTGCAAATCTACGAGTCCGGCAAGAAGGCCGTCGTCCTCATCGACGAGGCGCAGATGCTGGAGACGCGGGAGTTGATGGAGGAGTTCCGCGGCCTGCTGAACCTGGAAGTGCCGGAGCGCAAGCTCATCTCCTTCGTGTTCTTCGGCCTGCCCGAGATTGAGAAGAACCTGAAGCTGGACCCGCCGCTCGCCCAGCGCGTGGCCATGCGTTACAAGCTCGAGCCCTTCACCGCCGAGTCCACCGAGGCCTACATCAAGCACCGCCTCCGGCTCGCGGGCTGCCCGCGCATGCCGTTCTCTCCGGAGGCCCTGCTGGCGGTGCACGAGCACTCGTCGGGCTCGCCGCGTGTCATCAACACGCTGTGCGACAACGCGCTCTTCGAGGCCTTCCTCGCGCGCGCCGAGACGGTCTCCGCCGAGCTGGTGCATCGCATTGGAAAGAACCTGGGACTCCAGGGCATCAATGCGGCCGCTCCCGGAGCAGGCGAGCGGGCGAGCGCCCCGGCGACCCATCTGCCCCGAGCGTCGAACAACAAGCTCGATCTGGCGGAGATAGACCGTTACCTCGAAGGGCTGGGTAAGCTCTAGGGGCTTTGGCGACACAGAGCCGCAACGGTGCGCTTCGAGCGCTGCTGCTCGTGCTCCTCGTTCTATCGGGGAGTGTGCTCGCGTTGCGCATGCCCGAGACGTGGGAGGTGGCCTGCACCGTCGCGCGGCGGCACCTGCCGGACGTGCTCGGGCTGGACGTGGGCATCGGCCGGTGTGAGATGGATCCGCTCGGCTCGCGCGTGGTGGTGCACGGCTTCTCGCTCTTCCTCCCGGGCGAGGACACGCCGCTGGTGGCGGCGGACACCGCGGAAGTGCAGTTCGGGTTCCTGCGCCCCTTCTCCGGACGGCTGACGCTCGCGCTGGTTCGGGCCCAGCGGCCGCGCGTGACGCTGGATTTGTCCCAGCCCTCGACGGACCCGGCGAAGAAGTCGGAGGGCTGCTTCCTGGATCCACTCGAGCGGGTGCGGGTGTCCCACCTGGACATCAGCGGAGCGGAGCTGCGACTGGCGCTGCCCGAGGGCCGGCGCGTGGAGGTGGCGGACCTGGACGTGCGCTGGACGGAGCGCTGGGGCGTCATCGAGCTGGATGCGGAGGCGCGTCGCGGCCTCGTGCGGTTGGGCGCGGATGGCGCGGAGCTGGCGCTGCAGCGGCTGGCCTTCGCTGGCGCCTTGGACCCCGACGAGGCGCTGCTGGAGCTGGAGCGCGCCGAGGTGTCCCTGGATGACATCATCACCACGGTGTCGGGACGCGTGGACTCGCTGTGCCAGCCCCACCTGGCGCTGGACGCGCAGGTCTTCCTCCCGCTGCGCACGCTGTCGCAGGCGAAGCTCCTGCCGAAGCCCGCGACGGGGCACCTGTGGAGTCGCGTGTCCATCGCCGGCAAGCCGGAGTCGCCCGCGGTGTCGCTGGAGCTGTCGGGCAACGGCCTGGGGTACGACAGGTTTGGCCCGGCCAACATCTCCGCGCGCCTGTCGTACTCGGGCGATGAGCTTCGGGTGGAGGAGGTGGTGGTGCCCGTGGGTGCAGGCCGGGTGCGCGCCACGGGCAAGCTGGGGCTGACGCCGCTGTTCCCCCTCGAGGTGAGCCTCAAGACGGAGGATGCGTCATTGGCGCGCATCCTCGACAAGGCGGGGGTGAAGGGCGCGTGGGTGGACTTCGCGGCTTCGCTCGACGCGCAGCTCACGGGCAACCTGCTGCCGCGCTTCTCGCTGTCGGGACCGCTGGATTTGCGCACCAGCCGTTTCAAGCTGGCCACGCGGGCCTATGACGCGCCATCGACCGATGGAATCACCATCCTGGAGTTCGACAAGGGGCGCGCGCAGGCGCAGGTGAAGCTCCAGGCGGACCGCGTGTCGTTCAATCACGTCTCCGCGGAGGTGGGGCGCTCACGCGTCCAGGGCGACGTGGGGCTGCTCATCGGCGGCGGGCTGGGGCTCGACATCCACGGACAGGGCGAGCTGGACCTGGCGGACTTTGGCCACATCGCGGGCCTGAAGTGGGCGGGACGGGGCAACGCCACGTATTCAGTGACGGGGCCCGTGTCGCAGGTGAAGGTGGAGTCCGGGCTGTCGTTCCGCGACTTCGTCTTCTGGGGCTTCTCGCTGGGCGTGTTGCAAGGGAAGCTGAGCTACTCCGACGGGGTGTTGGCCTTCCCTTCGTTCACCGGACAGAAGGGGCGCACGCAGTACTACGGCAAGGCCGGCGTGGGCTTCGGACGGTTGCTCAACCTGCGGCTCGAGGTGAATGTCCCGCAGGGACGCACCGAGGACCTGGTGGACGTGGTGGCGGGCCTGACGCCGTCGCTGGCGGTGATGCAGGGCACGCTGGGTGGCACGGCTTCGGGCCGCGTGGAAATCGACAGTCCCATCGAGCGACTGGAGGGGCTGGTGGCCTTCGACGTGAAGGACACCACGTACTACGGACGCCGGCTGGGGGATGGCTCGGCGCGGCTGCGCTTCGTGGACGGCAAGGCGATGGTGCTCGAGCGCACGGAGCTGCGCGGTCCACTGGGGCGCACGTGGGCGGAGGGCACGCTGCTGTTCGCGGGAGGGCTGGATTACCGCTTCGGTGGAGACGGCCTGTCGCTGGCGGAGACGGTGGAGCCGGAGCTCGCGCGACGCATGGGCATCCAGGGGACGATGGTGATGGACGGCGTCGTGTCCGGAACCTCCGACGTGCCCGTGGTCGACGTCACGCTGCGCGCCCCGCGTGTGACGTTCGCCGAGCGCGGCCTGGGCGCGATGGACCTCACCGGGCGACTGGTGGGCAAGGACCTGGAGGTCTGGGGCCGCCCCTTCCAGGACGCCAACGGCCGCGTGAAGCTCAGGGTCCAGGACTCGTGGCCCTATGACGCGTCGCTGACGCTGTCGCTGCCGGAAATCCGTCCGCTGCTTCCCTCGGAGCCGCTGTGGGCAGGCGTGTCCGGCGCGGTGTCCGGCGCGCTCACGGCGAAGGGGCCGCTGATGGAGCCCGAGGCGGCGCACGTGCGGGCGACGGTGGACAAGCTCGTGCTGTCCCGCGACGACGTGCGGGGCGAGAACACGGCGCCCATCAGCCTCGCGTACGAGAAGGGTCGGTTTGAGGCGCAGCCCTTCCGCTTCCTCGGGCCGTACGTCGACCTGAACCTGGGCGGCTGGATGACCACGCGCGGGGGAATCGGCTTCACCCTGCGCGGCGGCGGAGACCTGCGCCTCCTGGAGTCGCTCCTGCCGGCGATGGTGGAGCGCTCCACGGGCCGCGTCACCGTGGACGCGGAGGCCACGGGCACGCTGGAGGCGCCGTCCGTGGTGGGCAGCGCGGAGCTGCTGGACCTGCGCCTCGCCATGCGGGACTTGCCCGTCAACATCCGAGGCATGTCCGGGCGCGTGGAGATGACGGGGCAGCGGCTGCTGCTGGAGCACCTGCAGGGGCAGCTCAACGAGGGACGCATCTCCGCCCGCGGCGACGTGCGGCTCGCGCGCTTCATGCCCCAGCGGCTGGGCCTCACGGTGCAGCTGGACGAGGTTCCCTACCGCCTCACGGAAGACCTGCCGGCGACGTTCTCCGGGCTGCTCCAGGTGGTGGGGCCGCCCCGAGGCTTCACCGTCACCGGCGGCATGGACATCGTCAAGATGCGCTACCAGAAAGCGCTGGATGTGGAGTCGCTGCTCAAGTCCATGCAGAAGCGCGCCAACGTGGCGTCGGCGGCGAACGTCATCGCGGGCGAGCAGCAGAAGCCCTGGGTCATCTGGGACGTGAACGTCCACTTCGGCGACGTCCTCGTGGACAACAACCTGGCGAAGGCGCGGATGCTGGGGGACGTGCGGCTGACGGGCACGGACCTGCGGCCGGGTCTCCTGGGCCGGGTGGAGCTGGCCGAGGGCAGCCAGGCGTTCTTCCGCAACAACCCCTTCACCATCAGCCAGGGGCAATTGGAGTTCCAGGACCCCACCAGCCTGGAGCCCGTCTTCGAGGTCCAGGCCCAGACGCTGGTGCGCGAGTACGTGGTGAAGCTGCACGCCTTCGGCAAGCCCTCGGACCCTCAGGTGCTCCTGTCCTCGGAGCCGGCGCTGGTGGAAGGCGACATCGTCTCCCTGCTGACCCTGGGCTTCACCTCGTCGGACCGGGACACGGCGGCGTCCGCGGGAGCCGGGCTGGCGGCCGAGGCCCTCTTCAACGTGTCGGGGCTGGACCGGCAGGTCCAGCGGTTCCTCCCCAGCAATCCGGTGCTGCGGGATTTGTCCCTCCAGATTTCCACGACCTACAACGACGCCACACGTCAAGCGGAGCCCACCGCGCAACTGGAGTCGAAGTTCCTCAGCGAGCAGCTTAAAATCGGTATGACTCAACCGGTGAGTGGGCGAGGAACGCGGGCGCGTGCCGAGTACCGCTTCGACGACAGACTTTCCGCGCAGGCCCAGTGGGACAACGAGAACAGCGAAGCCTCGTTTGGCAACCTCGGGCTCGAGCTGAAGCTGAGCTGGGAGGTCGAGTAGCCCGCGCCGCCATGGCGCTGGCACTGGGGCTCTGCGTCCTGTGCGCGGGCCTGGCGCGAGCCCAGCTTCGCGAGGTCGACGTTCCCGGGCCGGAAGTGGTGGCCGTGGAGCTGCACCTGCCGGGCGGTGTGGACGGGCAGGGGCTCAGCGGACTGGTGGCGGTGCGCAAGGGCCAGTCGTTGACGCCCGCGGCAGTGCGCCGCTCGGTGGAGCGACTGTGGGCCACGGGGCGCTTCGCGGATGTGGTGGCGAGCGTGGTGGACGTGCCGGGTGGGGTGCGCCTGGTGTTCCAGCTCACGCCCGTGTCGAGGCTCGCGCGGCTGCGCTTCGAAGGCAACGCGGTGCTGTCGGACGGGGAGCTGCTGGATGCCAGTGGCCTCCTGGAGGGCGGCCCCCTGGATGGCGAGGAGCTGGAGGGGGCGGTGTCCTCCGTGCTCCAGGCGTACCAGCGCAAGGGCTATGACTCCGTGAAGGTGACCGCGCGGCAGGAGCCGGTGACGGACGGCGTGGCGGTGTTGCTCCTCGTCTCCGAGGGCCAGCCGACGCGCGTGCGACAGGTGAGCTTCTCGGGCAGCCCGGGGCTGCCGCTGCCGCGCCTGCTGGAAGTGCTGGCGATGCCGCCGGGCGACGTGTTCGACCGGGCGCGGCTGGAGTCGGGGCTGGACCAGCTGCGTGCGCTGCTGCGTGAGTCGGGCCACTGGAGAGCCCAGGTGGGTACGCCCTCGGTGCTCGTGGAGGGCAGCTCCGCCTCGGTGGCGGTGCCCCTGTCAGCGGGGCCTCGGTATTCGCTGCGCTTCCATGGCAACCACCGCTTCTCCGCGGAGATTCTGGAGGGTGTGCTGGCGCATGACGCCGCGGAGCCGCTCGACGAGGTGGTGGCGGGACGGCTGGCGCGGCGGGTGGAGTCCTTCTACCGGCACCGTGGCTTCCACGACGCGAAGGTGCGCTCGCGCGAGGTGGTCCGGCCGGACGGAGAGGTGGCCGTGCTGGCCTTCGACGTGGACGAGGGCCAGCCCCTGCGCGTCAACGAGGTCCGCTTCCATGGCAACGCCTCGCTCGGCTCGGGGACGCTGAGGGAGTTCCTCGCGGAGCGCATTCGCGCGGGCGAGCTCCAGCCGGAGCTGGACCTGCGACTCCAGGACGACCCGCTGGATGCGGAGGGTCGCCATGGCCGTCGCGCCGCGGCGATGGAGCCCGTGCCGGACCCGTCCACGGTCTACGTGGAAGAGGCGTGGCTGGAGGCGACGGAGGCGATGAACGAGGCGTACCGCGAGCGGGGCTTCCTGTCCTCGTCCGTGGTGTTCCGTGGGCTGACGGTGGATGCGCGCACGCGGACGGCGGTGGCGGACTTCGACGTGGAGGAAGGGCCGCAGGCGCGCGTGACGGAGGTCCGCTACGAGGGGCTGCCGGAAGGTACGGCGCGGCTCTCAACGGGGGCGGGGGTGGGGGGGGTGCACAAGGGCCTGCCCCTGAGCTTCGAGGCGGTGGAGGCGGCGCGCCTGTCCCTGGAGCGAGGGTTGGGGCAGCAGGGATATCTCTTCGCCCGCGTCACCACGGAGTCGTCCGTTGGAGAGGACGGACGGGCGGCGACGGTGGTGTTCCGCGCGGACGCGGGGCCCCAGGTGAAGGTGGGCAAGGTGCTGGTGCAGGGGCTGACGCGCACGGACCCGGACCTCATCATGGCCAACCTCAACCTGGAGGAAGGGCAGCCGCTCGCGCTGGAGGCGCTGACGGAGGGCCAGCGTCGACTGGCCCGGTTGGGGTTGTTCCGACAGGTGGATGTCTCGCTCGCGGACCCGACTCGCCGCGAGCCGTCCAAGGACATCGTGGTGACGGTGCACGAGCGGCCGCGCCTGGATGGGCAGGTCTCCGGTGGCTACTTCCTCGTCGACGGTCCTCGCATCACCCTGGACACGACGTATCGCAATCTCGATGGGCTGGGCTTGAGCCTGCTGGCCCGCGGGAAGGTGAACTACGCGGGCTGGAGCGCGGAGGCGCTGTCCGCGGACCGGCGCATCGCCTGTCAGCAGTCCGGAGGCGCGGCCTCCGCGGGCTGTGACGTGGAGCTTCAGGGGCTGGCGGGCCTGGGAGGTCGTGGCAACCTGGCGCTGTCGCAGCCGCGCCTGTACTTCCTGCTGCCGTTCGAAGTGGGCGCGCGACTGGATTTGATTGCCGAGCGCGTGCACCGGCCCTCGTATGTGTCCGCGCGATTCGCGGCGGCCGCGGCGCTCGACTGGGCGGTGACGTCCTGGTTCAACGCCTCGCTGTCGTACGAAGTGGAGAACAACCGGCTGCGCTCGCGCGCGGGCGTGCTGGAGTTGCTCAACCGCGCCGACCAGGAGCGGCTGCGCTACCCCTACGGCGACTTCGCGCTGCATTCGCTGCGGCCGTCCATCACCCTCGACTTCCGGGACGACCCGGCGAATCCCCGGCGCGGCCTGGTGCTCATCAGCAGCGCGGAGCTCACGCGAGGCATCAGCGTGAAGCCCACGGACGTGGCGGGCAATGCCGTGGCGGCGTTCCCCATCAACAGCGTGAAGCTGGCGAGCAACCTGAGTGGCTACATTCCCCTGGGACGCAGGGCGAGTCTGGCGCTGTCGGCGCGCGCGGGGACCATCGTCCCGCTGGAGCCGGGCGCGCAGACCATCGGCTCGAAGTTGTTCTATCTGGGTGGCTCGTCGAGCCTGCGTGGTTTCCGCGAGGACGGTGTGTTGCCGGAGGACGTGCGCGAGGCGCTGCATCAGCGACTGCGGGATTGCCGCTCGCTCATCAGCCCGTCGGGGTGCTCGGGAGAGCTGAAGGCGGTGCTCGCGGGGCAGGTGCCGGGGAGCCAGGGCGGTGAGCTCTTCACGCTGGGCAAGGCGGAGCTGCGGGTGCCGGCGCTCACGTCGCTGGACCTGGGGCTCTTCCTCGAGGCGGGCAACCTGTGGTTGGACCGGACGCGGTTGGATTTTGAGCGACTGCGCTACGCGGCGGGCGTGGGCCTGCGGTACGTGACGCCGGTGGGCCCGCTGGCGTTCGACGTGGGCTTCAACCTGGACCCGGATGAGGAAGTGAACGAGGCGCGGACGCAGTTCCACTTCAGCATCGGTACGTTCTGAGGAGGCGGGATGCGCGGGTCCGCATGGCTGACGGCGCTGGTGGTGGTGGCGTGGGGCGTGGGGTGCGGCCACACGGAGGACGCGGCGATGAAGCCGGAGCGCCCCAAGTGGATGCCTCCGGAGGGAACGTGTCCGAAGGGCGCGCTCGTCCAGATGGAGCGGCTGGGGTTGAAGCCAGGGGACAAGGTCCCCGTCATTGTCGATGCCATCCAGGACCATCCGGGTCCCGCCCGGTACAACTACAGCTTCGTGATTGCGCTGCCTCGGGACGACGGGGAGAAGAAGCTGCCCGGCGCGCGCATCGGTGGACGGTTGTACGTGACGAAGCACCGGGTGTTCGGTCGCTATGACCGGGTGTTCCTGCCGGAGAGCGGCGCGATGTCGGTGCCGTTCTGCGGCATCCTGTTGGATGCGCGGTGGGACCGTGACGGCGAGGGGCTGATTGCCTACCCGAGCCCGATGAAGGGCTTCTCCGTCGTGCAGGACAACACGGGCGTCATCCTCGTCGTGGACCAGTACCCGTGAGCTGTCGCGCCTTCCCGTGAGGTACAGTCCGGGACGTGTTCTACGCGTGCGTCCGGGCCGTGGTGGCGGTGTGTCTGCGACTCTTCTACCGGGTGAAGGTGAATGCACCCGGCGCCGAGCCGGAGGGCCCGGTGTTGTTCGTGGGCAACCACCCCAATGGCCTCATCGACCCGGCCCTGGTCTTCATCCTCACGCGCCGCAAGGTGACGTTCCTGGCGAAGGCGCCGCTGTTCCGCATGCCCGTCCTCGGCTGGCTGCTCAAGGGACTCGATGCGCTGCCCGTGTACCGCAAGCAGGATGACCCGACGAAGATGGGGGGCAACGAGGGCACGCTCGACGCCGCCAAGGGCGCGCTCGTGCAAGGCCGCGCCATCACCATCTTTCCCGAGGGGAAGAGCCACTCCGAGCCCGGCCTGGCGGAGCTGAAGACGGGGGCCTCGCGCATCGCGCTGAGTGCCGCGAAGGAAGGTGCCCCGGTGCGCATCGTTCCCGTGGGCCTCACCTACGCGGAGAAGCACGTCTTCCGCAGTGAGGTGCTCATCGACGTGGGCCCCGCCATCGAAGTCGCCACCTTCCTTCCCGCGGATGCCGCCTCGGAACCTGATTCCGTGCGCGCCCTGACCGAGCGTATCGCGGAGGGGCTCCGCGCCGTGACGCTCAACCTGGAAGAGTGGGCGGACCTGCCGCTCGTGCAGCTCGCCGAGCAGCTCTTCTCCTTCAAGCAGAGGGGAACGCTGGACGCGGAGCGGCTGCGCCTGTGGGCGCGTGGGGTGCAACTGTTCCGCGCCCAGGAGCCCGAGCGGTTCGAGGACGTGCGCACCCATCTCGCGTCCTTCCAGCGTCGTCTCGCGCTGGTGCACGCGGAAGGGCCCAAGGACCTCGCGCTCGTCTACCGCACAGGCAACGTCGTCCCCTTCGTCGTGAAGAACCTGCTGGCGCTGGTGTTCGGCCTGCCGCTCTTCGCGCTGGGACTGGTGCTCTTCTGGCTGCCCTACCAGGTGCCCAGGGTGGCCAGCCGCAAGGCCGAACTCGACGTGCAGGCGACGGTGAAGTTCCTCACGGCCTTTGTCGTGGCGCTCGTGTGGTGGGCCGCGCTCACTGTCGCCGCGGGATTGTGGGGAGGCACCTTCTGGGCGCTCCCGACCTTCCTCATCGTGCCGCCCCTGGCGCTGTTCACGCTCTACTTCGCGGAGCGCTGGGATGTGCTCCGGCGGGACATCGACGTGTTCTTCACGCTGGGCAACCGCGCGCGCCTCAAGGCCCTGCTGCTCTCCGACGGAGAGCGGCTGGCCGCGGAGGTGGAGCGACTGGCGGAAGAGTACCGGCCGAAGGTCGACGCCACCGTCAGGCGGTAGCGCGCTCTCCGCACCGCAGCATCCGGATGCGGAGGGGTGCGCCCCGGGTAGGGCACCCAGCCGTCAGGCCGTAGCGCGCTCTCGCGGCACGGCCTCGCGGAACAGCCGTGCGCCGATGAGCAGGGCCACGCCGCCCAGCAGCACGGGCAGGGCATTCACGGCGATGGCGGTGCGCAGGTTCGCCGCGTCGGCGATGTTGCCGATGAGCGTGGGCGAAATCGCGTCCCCCAGCAGGTGGATGCACAGCACGTTCAGCCCCATGGCGAAGGCGCGGAACGCGGGTGGCACGCAGTTGACGATGGCGGCGTTGATGGGGCCGCTGTTGAGGAAGATGAGGAACTGCGCCACGCCCATCGCCGCGAGCGCGGGTCCCACGTCCTTCAAGTTGACGGCGAGGTACATGCACGGCGCCGCCAGCAAGAGGCCGATGCCGGACATCCACAGTCCACCACCCTCGCGCTTGCGGTCCATCTTGTCGCCCAGCCATCCGCCGGCCACCGTCCCCAGCAGGCCCGCCACCGCCGTAATCGCGCCGAAGATGAAGCCGGAGCTGTCCGCCGCCATCCCTCGCTCGCGCACCAGATAGGTCGGCATCCAGAAGCCCAGGCCGCCGATGGAGAACGTCATCAGCGTGTAGCCCGCCGTCACCGCCCAGAAGGCCGCGTTGCGACCCAGCCCCTTGAGCCCCACCATGAAGGGCAGCTTCGCCGCCGCGTCCGGACCATCCATGGCCCCGCGCTTCGGCTCCGGCATGAAGAAGGCCAGGGCCCCCAGAATCAGGCCCGGCACGCCTCCCGCGAAGAAGGCCACGTGCCACGAATAAGCCTGCGTCAGCCACCCGCCCAGCCCGTAGCCCGCCGCCGCGCCCACCGGAATGGCGATGTAGAAGAACGCGAGCATCCGGGTGCGCTGCTCGCGCGGGTACAGGTCGGAGATGATGCTCGGCGCCACCGCGCCATAGCCCGCCTCGCCGATGCCAATCACCGCGCGCGCGACGAGCAACGCGATGAAGGACGTGGCCAGTCCACTCGCCCCCGTCGCGAGGCTCCACAGCAACACCCCGCCCGCCACCAGCAGCCGGCGTGGATACCTGTCACCCAGGAAGCCACCCACCGGGGAGGCCAGCATGAACACCACGATGAACATGGTGCCCAGCAGCCCCGCCTGGGTGTCGTTGATGCCGAACTCCTTCTGGATGCCCGGCAGCGCCACCGCGACGATGTACCGGTCCAGGTAGTTGACCAGGTTGATGAGCGTGAGGACGAGCAGCGCGTACCCGGCATTCGCCGCGGGAGCGATGGGCGCGGTGGTCGGGGAGGGGGAGAGGCTCACGGAAGACGTGCTCATGACCGGGCCGCCCCGGCTCCGAAGCGGTGCGCGAGCAGTCCCCACCTCAAGCCCCTGTCACTCACGCGGCATCCGTCCAATCCCAGCGCCCTCACCGACTCCAGCAGGATGATGGCGCCCGCGGGGATGACGTCCGCGCGCTTGGGCTGCATGCCCGGCAGCGCTCTGCGCTCTTCCAGTGGCATCTGGCACAGCCGGTCCGCCAGCGCGGTCAGCTCGCCCACGGACAGCGTGCCGCCATGCACCCGCTCCGCGTCATACGGGTCGATGGCGTGTCGCACCGCGTACAGCGTCGTCACCGTGCCCGCGACGCCCACCAGCCCCGAGGCGGGAGGTGGCGGCGGCAGCGTCTTGAAGGTGTCGCGCAGGTGCGACTCGATGCGCGCCCGGTCCTCCGAGGACATCGGGTCGGAGCGCACGAAGCGCTCGGTGAGCCGCACCGCGCCCACGTCGAAACTGTGCCGGAACTCCACGTGGCCCGCGGGATTGCCGAAGATGAACTCCGTGGAGCCTCCGCCGATGTCCAGCACCAGCAGGGGCCCCGCCGCCTCGCCCGCGAAGTCCGAGTACACCGCGGCGAAGGACAGCTGCGCCTCCAGTTGCCCGGAGATGATTTCCACCGTGACGCCCGCGCGCTCCTTCGCGGCGGAGAGGAACTCCG
Source organism: Myxococcus sp. CA051A (assembly GCF_013336705.1). Taxonomy (NCBI): domain Bacteria; kingdom Pseudomonadati; phylum Myxococcota; class Myxococcia; order Myxococcales; family Myxococcaceae; genus Myxococcus; species Myxococcus sp. CA051A. Next base: position 226,193 of record NZ_JABUMS010000001.1, read on the forward strand.
CCCCGTTGCTCGCGTCGCGTGCCGCGCTGGTGGCGGACACCGCGATGTCCTCCGCTCCCAGCTCCCGCGCCTCGCGCGCGAAGGCCTCCAGCACCGAAAGCGTGGCCTCCATGCCCTCCGCCGACAGCCGACGGGTGGCGTCCACGCCACGGCCCAGCCGGGTGATTTCCGCGCGCTCCCGGACGGCCTCGAAGCGGCCCTCCGCCGTGCGTTCCGCGACCAGCAACAGCACGGAGTTGGTACCGATATCGATGGTGGCGAATCGCGGCATGCGCGCAAGCCTACTCAACGCAGGAGCGCTTCCAAAGCGTCCGCCAGCGCCCGGTACTCCTCTGGCGTGTTGTAGAGCTGCGCGGACACCCGGACGTGACGGTGGGGCGGCTTGGGCCAGGCGACGATGGGCACCTCGATGCGGTACTCGTCGAACAGGCGAAGGTGGACCGGGTCCAGGTAGAGGGGCGGCTCGGGCTGCTCCGGGTAGCCTGCGGACAGGGTGACCACCGCCATGCTGCCCACCATGTCCTCGGGGCAGGCGGGGGCGGTCTTCATCCGCTCGCACAGCAGTGCGCGCGCGGCCAGGGCCTTGCTCCGGTTGGCCGCCATCACCTCGGGCCAGCCTCCGGGTAGCAGGCCACCCACCACTCGCAGCGCTTCCGGGACACAGAGCGCGGCGGTGGGGTCCATGGTCCCCGTCCAGTCGAAGAGGAGCCGGAAGCGGGAGCGGTCCGTGCGGGGCGAGTTGCGCCCATGGCTCACCGCCAGGGGCGTCATGCCCTCCTGCAGGTCGCGGCGCACGTGGAGGAAGGCCGCTCCCTTGGGGGCGCACAGCCACTTGTGGCAGTTGCCCGCGTAGTAGCCCGCGCCCAGCGAGCGCAGCGACAGGGGCACCATGCCGGGCCCGTGCGCGCCGTCCACCAGCGTCTCGATTCCCTTGGCTCGCAGCTCGGAGATGAGCCGGGCCAGGGGCATCACCAGCGCCGTCTGGCTGGAGACGTGGTCCACCAGGAACAGGCGCGTGCGGGGCGTCACATGCGCGAGCACCACGTCCACGATGGACTGCGCGGAAGTCACGGGCCAGGGGAGCTTCGCCACCACGACCTTCGCGCCCCACTGCGCCGCGACGAAGTCCAGCGCGTTGCGACTGGCGTTGTATTCGTGGTCCGTGGTGAGCAGCTCGTCACCCGGCTCGAAGCGCAGCGAGCGCAGCACCGTGGTGACGCCGCTGGTGGCGTTGGCGACGAAGGACACGTCCTCCGCATCCGCGTCGACGAAGTCGGCGAGCGTGGCCCGGGCCTCGTCCAGCAGCGGCTCGATTTCGCGGTGGAGGAAGCGGACGGGCTCGGCCTCCATGCGCGCGCGCAGCTCCGACTGCTTCTGGAGCACGGCGGTGGGGCACGCACCGAAGGAGCCGTGGTTGAGGAACAGGACCTCGGGGTCCAGTCGCCAGTGGGAACGGAGGGGGGCGCTCATGCGCGGGAACTGGACCCGAGCACGCGCCCCCTGTCAACGCGCCACGAGTCCTACGGCTGCGCGTCCGCGAGCGGCGCCCAGTCGGGCGTCAACAGCGTGCCCTTTTCCGCCCGGAGGGGGAGCTGGTTGTTGCCGTCCGCCGTCATCACGAACAGCTGCGAGCCGCCTGCCCGGGTGGTGGAGAAGAGCACCAGCCGACCGTTGGGCGAGAAGGCGGGCTCCTCGTTGTTGCCCTGGTCCTGCGTCAGGCGCGTCACCTTGCCCGACTCGACGTGGATGGTGAACAGGTCGAACGCGTTGCGCTCGTCGCGCGCGGTGAAGACGATGAGGTCGCCGCGCGGAGACCAGTCCGGCGTCTGGTTGTAGTTGCCCTGGAAGGTGAGGCGCCGCACGCCCGAGCCATCCGCGCCCATGATGTAGATTTGAGGGCTGCCACCCCGGTTGGACACGAAGGCGATGCGCTTGCCGTCGGGCGACCACGCGGGGCTGGTGTTGAGGCCGTAGGGCGTGTCAGTGATGGCCTTCGCGCCGCTGCCGTCGGCGCCGGACACGTAGATTTGCGCGCTCTCTCCCTCGGCCAGCGAGTACGCCAGGCGCTTGCCGTCCGGAGAGAAGGCGCCACCGGTGGCCATCTGCCCGGCGGAGACCACCGAGCGGGCTTCGCCACTCGGACGCTGCACCCAGATGTCCGGCCGGTTCTTCCGGTAGGACGTGTACGCCACCTGCGCGCCGTCCTGGCTCAGCGAGGGGAGGATGTTGATGCCGCCCTTGGTGAGCGACACGGGATTGCCGCCGTCCCAGTCCGCCACCACCACGTCGCGGTTGTTGCCCGCCTTGCGCACGTAGGTGATGCGCGACAGGAAGGGGCTGGGCTCGCGGGTGAAGTGCCGGTACAGCGCGTCCGCCAGCCGGTGGGCCAGCAGCGACGGGTTGTTGGCCGGCGCGTCCTTGGCGACCTTGAGGTCCTCGCGGCCGGTGCCCACGTTGAACAGGCGCAGCTCGCCGCGCAGCGTGCCCGCGTCGTCCGCGAGCGACACCTTGACGAGCGCCTCGGCGCCCACGTCCGCCCAGCGGCTGAAGGTGATGGTGCCGGCGGCCATGCCTTCCTTGGGGTCGGCCGTGAAGCTCTTGCGGTCCAGCACCTGGAGGATGCCGGAGGCCACGAGGTCGAAGTTGAACGCCGTGTCGAACGTGTTGGCCTGCGCCTTGGCACCCTCGTTCTGGGTGATGGGCGCGGGGACCGCCACGGGCAGCGGGCGGAAGTTGGCGCCGGAGATTTCGATGGTCGGCGTCTGGGCGAATGCCGCGAGCGGCACGAGGACGAGGGAGAGGAGCAGGGCTTTCATAGGGCGTTGAACATCAGGTTGACGCCGTTCTTCTGCAGCGCGTCTCGGAGGTGGTCGGGAGGAGGCGAGAAGGGTGAGGCCTTGCGCACGGCGTTGAGGACCGCCGCGTCGAACAAATCGTTGCCACTGGGCTTGGTGAGGCTCACGTCCAGCACCTCGCCCGCGCGGCCCAGGCGCAGCGCGACGAGCGCCTTGAGGTGCAGACGCTCCGATTCGGGGATGGTGTCCGCGACGCTGTAGTTGCGCCGCACCTGTGCCTGGAGCATCCCGAAGTAGCGCTCGCCCTCGGCGGTGGCCGAGTCGCCGTCCGCGTCTCCATCCTCGGCGCCCTCGGGCTCTTCATCCGGCGACGCCTTGGCCGTCTTGTCGAAGGCGCCGAAGAGCCGCTTGCGGCGGTCCTCGCCTTCCTTCTCACCCTTCACGGGCGTGGGCTTGGGCGCGGAGGAGGGCTCCGGCTTGACGCCGGGGATGGGCACCGCGACGGCGGCGGAGGACGGCGGAGGCGGCGCTTCAGGCGCGGGCTTGGGCGCGTTCACCTGCTTGGGCGGCGGTGGCGGCTGCTCCTTGCGCGGCAGGAGCTTGGCGTCGCGGGGCTTGCCCAGGCGCACCAGCGTGGCGCGGATGGGCTGCGCCGTGAGGTCCACCGGGGGCGATGCGTTGAAGCGCGCATACAGCACCGCGGCGAGCAGCAGGGCGATGTGCCCCACCACCGACGCGATGACGAACGGCGACACCCGCGCGGAGCGATTGACGAGCAGGCTGTGGCTCACCGCGGAGTGCATGGGCTAGCGCTTCGCCTCCTTCGGCTTCTTCGAGGTCGACGAGGTGTTGGACGTCTTGGCCCCCGTGGAAGGGTCCGTGATCATCCCCACATTGTTGATGCCCGCCCGCTGCGCGGCCGCCATGACCTCCACGACGGTGCCGTAGGGCACGTCCCGGTCGGCGTGGAGGAACACTTCTTTATCGGCCTGCACCTTGGCGTTGGCGGCGAGCTTCGCCTCCAACTCCTCCAGGGGCACCTCGGCGTCGCCGATGTAGACCTTCTTGCCCGCATCGATGGAGAGGACCACCTTCTTCTCCGTGGCCTCCACGGGCGCGGCCTTGGTCTCCGGCAGGTTCACCTTCACGCCCTGCTGGATGAGGGGCGCGGTCACCATGAAGATGATGAGCAGCACCAGCATCACGTCCACCATGGGCGTGACGTTGATCTCGCTCATCGTGGTGCGGCCACCACTGCGATTGCCTCCGCCCATTCCCATGGTCGCGCCCGCCTAGCGGAAGAAGTGACGCTTGATGATGTTGAGGAAGTCCGCGGAGAAGTTCGACATCTCCGTGTCGAACACCTTGATGCGGCTGACGAACGAGTTGTAGGCGACCACGGCCGGAATCGCCGCGAACAGGCCCGCCGCCGTGGCGAACAGCGCGTTGCCCACTGGCGCCGCCACCGTGGCCAATGTCGCATTGCCCTGCTCGGCGATTTGATTGAAGGCGCTGAGGATTCCGATGACGGTGCCGAACAGGCCCACGAAGGGCGAGGCCGCGCCGACGGTGCCCAGGAACGACACCCGCGCCTCCAGCTCCGTGATTTGCGACGTGGAGGCTCGCATCAGCGCGCGCTCCACGTTCTCGATTCCGCCCAGCCGCTCCGCCATGGCGCCCTCGGCGCCGCCTTCCTTGGCCTGGGCCAGCTTGGACAGCTCCTCGTAGCCGGCGCAGAAGACCTTGGACAGGGGCGAGGCGTCGAGCTTCTGGGCCGTCTGGTAGATGGCCTCCAGCCGGGACGCCTTCCAGAAGGTGTCGAGGAAGGTGAGAGACTGTGCGCGGGCCTTGGCGAGCTGGGTGGCCTTCATGGCGATGAGGGCCCAGGAAGCCACGGAGACACCCATCAGGAGCAGCAGGACGGCCAGCTCGATGAAGGAAGCGTCGCGGATGATCTCCACGTAGTTCATGGCGCCAAGCGCCAGGGGCAGGTGGGGCGTCATGAGGTGGAGCGCGTAACACTCCGCTACAACTGGGTCAAACAAACGGGGACGGGGGCCGGTTGCCTGCTTGAAGTTGCTTGGCCGTACGGATGAATAATTCCCGGAGAGGGTCGTCAGAGGTGACTGAAACGGGCCGAACACCTCAACACCCCACGGACAGGTTGCCCCCCATGAACTCCAGACTGCTGGTCGCTCTCCTCTGCCTGGCGGCGGTCTCCACCGGCTGCATCATCCACGGCGAAGACGACTACGACGAGCCCATCTACCCGGGCGACGCGACGTTCCGCTGGACCTTCGGCGGACTGCGCTGCGACGAGGACCGCGACATCAAGGGCGTCAACATCACGATTCCCGGCGAGCGGCTGGCCAACGACGGCCAATACGCGTGTCAGGCCAACGGCTTCGACGGCATCGTCCTCCACGACTTCGCGCCGGGCATCTACAGCTTCAACGTGGAGGCGATCAGCTACACCAACGAGGTGCTCTACGAGGCGAGCGGCACCTTCCGCGTGGATGGCGACGTGACGGTGAGCATCGACCTCGCGCCGCTGGGCGCCCCGCCGTCCTTCGCGTACGTGAACTGGCTGTTCCCGGCGAACTCCAGCAGCGGCAACCCGAACTGCAACCAGGCGGGTGTGGCCTTCGTGGATGCCCGGGTGGATGGTGGGCAGTGGGCGCGCTTCGACTGCACGGCGGGCCATGGCGGCAACAGCGTGAAGACGCCGTACCTGGACCCGGGTGAGCACGACCTGGAGCTGGTCGCCCTCGACTCGCAGCAGCGCACGCTGTACGCCCACAGCGGGCGGTTCTCCACCCGCTACGGCGAGCCGACGTCGTACACCGCCACCCTTCGCACCACGAGCAGCGGCGCCACCATCCGCTGGGAGTTCGTGGAGGGGTCGAGCAGGCTGGGCTGCGGGCAGGCCGGCGTGACGCACGTGGAGGCCCGCATCGATGGGGGCGAATGGGTCCGCTTCAGCTGCTCGGAGGGCAGCTCGGGCGCCAGCGTCACCACGCCCACGCTGAACGCCGGCAACCACGACCTGCAGCTGGTGGCCGTCGATGGGCAGAACCGTCCCTGGTATTATTACAGCGCGCAGTTCTCGATTCAGTCCGGCGAGACGAAGCAGGTGCTGGCCCCGATGTGGGTGATTGGCGGGGCGTCCATCAAGTGGGAGCTGCGCGCCGGTGGCTCCGCGCTGAGCTGCTCGCAGGCGGGCATCACCGAGGTGGCCATCAACTTCCGCGATGTCTTCACTGGGGAGCTGGTGTACGGCATCGTCGGTGACCGGCACGGCTGCAACGACGCGCCGGTGGTCTACGAGTTCCTCCGCCCGGGCCGCTACGAGGTGGAGATGTACGCGAAGGCCGGCAACGGCACGGAGTACTTCTCGGTGAACGACAGCGTGTTCATCAATGTCGATGGCCACGTATTCCCGGGAGCGAGCAGCGCCGCGCTGGTGTCGCTGTTCCCGTAGTCGAGCCCGCTCGCTCGTGGGGTGAAGAAGAGGGTCGGGGCCACGTGCCTCGGCCCTCTTCGCGTTGCGGGGAGCCCGTGGCGTTGGCATCAAACGTGATAGGGACACCGGACATGCGGCAAGGCAGCCACAGTCCCATTGGCGTATTTGATTCAGGTGTCGGAGGGCTCACGGTCCTCAAGTCCCTCATGGAGCACCTCCCCCACGAGAGCACCGTGTATCTGGGGGACACGGCCCGGGTGCCCTACGGCACCAAGTCCGGCGAGGTGGTGACGCGCTACTCGCTGAAGAACGCGGAGTTCCTGCTGGAGCGCGGCATCAAGCTGCTGGTGGTGGCGTGCAACACGGCCTCCGCCGCGGCCCTGCCCGCGCTGGAGGCGGCGCTGCCGGTGCCGGTGGTGGGCGTCATCCAGCCAGGAGCCCAGGCGGCCCTGGAGCGCACGCGAGGCGGCGGAGTGGGCGTCATCGGTACGCCGGGCACCATCCGCTCCGGGGCCTATCAGCGCGCCCTGGAGACGGCGAACCCCGGGGTGCGGGTGAAGGCCCGCGCCTGTCCGCTCTTCGTGCCGCTGGCGGAGGAGGGATGGACCACGGGCGACGTGCCCCTGCTGACGGCGCGTGAGTATCTGGGGGAGTTCGCCCGGGAAGGCGTGGACACGCTCGTCCTGGGCTGCACGCACTACCCGCTGCTCAAGGGCGTCATCGCGGAGGTGGTGGGGCCCCAGGTCGCGCTGGTGGACTCGGCGGAGGCCACCGCGCTGGCGGTGGCGGCGCTGCTGGCTCGCAAGGAGCTGCTGGCGCCCGCGACGACGCGTGCCCCGTCTCACGCGTACTACGTGACCGACGTTCCCGAGCGCTTCATGGAAGTGGGGGCGAGGTTCCTCGGCAGGCCCATCGATGCCGCCGAGCAGGTCGACCTGAAGTTCTGAGTCCCTGGCGTCGGGGGAGGCGCTCCGCGCGGCACGCGGGCCTCACCCCTCGGCGGTCCATCGCGTGGACCTCGCTCGAGTCATCGGAACACGGGCGTCTTCCGCCCGTGGGCCGGCTCAGGCGGATGGGCGGGTGGTGGCCGTGGCGGGCGGGGCTTCTTCCGGCGTGGTGGCCTTGGTGAGCAGCTCCTTGGCGGCCTGGACGACGGGCGCCTCGGCGGCGACCTGGGCCTCCACGAGCGCGCGGGCGGCCTCGTCACCGATGTCGTCCTCGCGCGGCACCAGGCCGGTGACACGCGTCACGAGGCGCTCCGCCAGGGGGAAGAAGTGCACCAGGTTGAGCGGCCAGTTCAGCCAGCCCACGGTGATGCAGTAGTACTTGTTGAAGGGCGCGGTGTGGTGGATGCGGTGGTGCGCCGGCGGCAGGATGAGGTGCACGCGCTGCAGGAAGCCGATGATGGCCGGCGGCGAGTCCATGTGCGACCACTTGTGGAACTGGTTGGTCGCCATCACCCAGAAGATCATCGCGCCCAGGAAGCTGGCGCAGAACACCCAGCCGGAGCTGCTCAGCGGCATGGACACCGCGGCCACGGCCACGGGAAGGGAGATGAGGCAGTTGTTGCCGTTGGTCTCCACGAAGTCGTGGCGGGTGATGGCCTTCTCGTCCACGTGGTGCTCGCGGAACGGGCGGATGAGGGCCTTGCCCAGAATCGGCATCTCCGTGGAGCCCCACGTGTCGCCCATCCAGTGGACGAAGCCGGAGACGAAGTCCGCGGCGAGGTAGCCCAACAGCACCGCGCCCAGGAGCAGCCACGGGCCGCCATGCGGGTTGTTGTAGAGCCGGTACACCAGGAACAGCTCCAGCGCGATGAAGCTGACGATGGCGCCAATCTCCATGGCGCGGATGGCGGGTGAGTAGCCTCCGGCCAGGACCTGGGCGTCCTGGAGGCGAACCTTGTTCTTGATCTCGTTCGTCTTCTTCATCCGTGGAGTCCTGGACGTTGGCGCCGCTGACCACCGCACCGCATGTTCTGTACGTACCCCAGCCGCTTTCGGCTTTTCAACGGACCGGGGTCGCGTTCTCACATGAAGGGTGGGCTGCATGGCAGGCGGGCGTCGTCCGCAAGAAATGCGCGGGGTCAGCGGCCAGGCTCCCCTGGCGCGACATGCGGGGTTGACGCTTACCTTGTGTCGTGGGGAAGCGGCTGGTACGGTCCGCCCACTCGGCAATGACGAAAACCTTCGAGAAGGCCGTCACCGGCTTCAACCACAACATCAAGCACAAGGGGAAGGTTTACCACGTCCAGACCGAGGACTCGGGCGTCAACAATCCCCACATCATCACCCACCTGTTCGTGGGCGGTAACATCCTCGCGTCCAAGAAGACGTCCTACTCGGACATCCTCAACGCGGAGAATCTGGCGGAGGTCGTCCGTGAGTTGATGGAGGAGCAGCACAAGGAGATGCTGCGCAACCTCATCAACAACGTGTACGACAACTTCGAGTCCACGGTCCGGCACTATCAGCCCGGTCAGCTGGCCTCGGAGGCTGAACAGGCCCACGCGAAGCTGCAGCCCGGTCAGCCGATGGCGCCCAAGCCGGTCGTCGTCGCTCCCGTCGCGCCCCTGCCTCCCGCGCTCCCCCCCGAGGTCGCCGCTGCTCGCGCCTTGAAGGAGAAGCCGAAGATCAACGAGGTCGGCGTCGAGACGCTGTTCGGAGAGGACCTCATCTCCGAGAAGAGCCTCGACGAGGTCATCCTCAGCTACCTCGCCGGAGAAGGCGACCAGTAGCCCCCCAGCTCCCCGGTGGCGTCTCGCCCCGGGAGCGCGGTGTCGGCCAGTCGACAGTTCCAGGCTAGGGCAGCACCCACCGCACCCACGTGGCTCCGTACACCATGAGCACCGCGGCGGCGAGCAGGTCCAGCAGCACTCCCACGCGCATCATCACCGGCAGGCGCACCACTCCGCTGCCGAAGACGATGGCGTTGGGCGGCGTGCCCGCGGGCAGGGCGAAGTCGCACGAGGCCGCGAAGGTGCTCACCGCCAGCAGGGGCCGCGAGGCGGGCAGCACGTTGAGCATGACGTTCGTCGTGGCCGTGTTGGACGCGATGGCCGACAGCAGGATGGTGGCGCTGGCGACCACGCCGTGCTGCACCAGGACTGGCAGCGACTCCAGGCCGGACAGCCGTGAGGTCATCCACGAGGCCAGGCCACTGGCCTCGATGCCCGCCGCCAGCGCGAAGCCGCCGCCCAGCAGGAGCAGCGTGTCCCAGGGCACGCGCCGCAGGGCTGCCACGGACAGACGCCCCAGTACGAGCAGCGTCAGCGCGCCGACCATCGCCACCATGGCCTCGTAGTGCTTGCCCCCCAGCTTGAAGCCGTTGAAGGCGTGGGCCACGGGGCCGGCGAGCACCTGGCGCAGCGGGTCGCCGAAAATCCACAGCAACGCCGCCACGAAGAAGACGAGGCCCACCGTGCGCTCCCCCCGTGAGAGGGGGCCCAACTGGGCCAGCTCGCGGTCGATGACGTCCCCGCCCTGGCCGGGGCCCATCTTGTCGCGACGGGCCCACCTCCACAGCACCGCCCACGTCAGCGGCAGGAAGATGAGGACGAAGGGGAGGGCCGCGACCATGTACTCGACGAAGCCCACGTCGGTGCCCAGCCGGCGCGACACCACGCCCGCGAAGACGGAGTTGGTGGGGCTGCCAATCTTGGTGCCGATGCCGCCGATGTTGGAGCCGTACGCGACGGCCAGCATGAGCGCCGCGCCGAAGTGCTCCAGGGGGCGTCCTTCCGCGGCGCGGAGCTGGGAGAGCAGCGCCATGCCAATGGGCACCATCATCACCGCCGTGGCGGTGTTGGAAATCCAGAGCGACACGGCGGCGGTGGCCGCGAGCATGCCGAACAGCAGCCGCTCCGGCCCGGTGCCGACGGCGCGCATGATGAGCAGGGCGATTCTCCGGTGCAGGCCCCACTGCTCCATGCCCGCGCCCAGGGCCATGCCACCCATGAAGAGGAAGATGTAGGGGTCCAGGAAGGGCAGGGTGGCGCGCCCCACCGCGACGGCGACGTTGTCCGTGTCGAAGACGCCCAGCAGTGGAAAGAGCGCCACGGGGAGCACCGCCGTCCACGCCATGGGGACGGCCTCGGTGAACCACCAGAGGGCCATCCACGCGGCGACGGCGGCCGCGGCGGCGGGGCGGTGGTCCAGGCCAGGCAGGGTGTGGAGACCGGAGGGAATCCCGTAGATGAGGGCGGCGGCCACGGGCCCGGCGATGCGTCCCACCCACTGTCCCGTTGTCGCACGCCGCACGGCCTGCTCGCTCATAAGTCGTGGCACCGTCGCACAGGTGGCGCCGGGGGTGGGAGGGGAAAGCCCCGGCTGCGGCCCGGCGTGCGTGGGGCGCTCCCGCCCGGCCGTGGTAGGTTGGCGCTCTCCCGCGCCGCGCCATGATTCAATTCTTCCACGTCTACAAGGCGTATCCCGGCGATCCGCCGGTGCTCTCGGACATCAACCTCAGTGTGGAGAAGGGCGAGTTCGTGTTCCTCACGGGCCCTTCCGGCGCGGGGAAGACGACGCTGCTCAAGCTCATCTTCTGCGCGGAGAAAGCCACCAAGGGGCAGATTCTGGTGGGGGGCCGCAACATCGCCCGCATCCGTGAGTCCGCCGTGCCGTACCTGCGCCGCAACATCGGCGTCGTGTTCCAGGACTTCAAGCTGCTGCCGCACCGGACGGTGGAGGACAACGTGTCCTTCACGCTGGACGTGCTGGGCGTGCCGCGCGCGGAAGCGCGCGACAAGGTGCGGCGGATGCTGAAGCTGGTGGGTCTGGAGCACAAGGCGGACTCGTTCCCCCTGCGCCTCTCCGGTGGAGAGCAGCAGCGCGTGGTCATCGCGCGGGCGCTGGTCAATGACCCGACCATCCTCCTGGCGGACGAGCCCACCGGTAACCTGGACCCGGCGCTCACCGTCGAAATCATGGACCTGCTCACCCAGGTGAACATTCGAGGCACCACGGTGGTGGTGGCCACGCACGACGCCACGCTGCTGTCGCGCTACCAGAAGCGCACGGTGGGCCTGGAGCGCGGGCAGATTGTCTCCGACGAGGACGGCGTCAAGGCGGCGCGACGGATGGTGGTATGAGCGCGCTGGCGAAGACGCGGTACTTCTGGCGCTCGGCGGCGGTGGGGCTCAAGCACTCGCCCTTCGTGCACTTCATCGCGGTGACCACCATCGCCATCGCCCTGTTCTCCGCGGGGCTCGCGCGGGGCAGCGCCCGGGTGCTGGACAACCTGCTCGCGTCGCTGGGCGGCGAAGTCGAAGTCACGGTGTATCTGGCACCGGAGCTGGGACAGGACGAGGCGCATGGCGTGCGCGCCCGCGTCGAGGAGCTCAGCCAGGGCCAGGTGACGCTGGTGCCTCCGGATGCCGCGCTGGAGCGGCTTCGCACCGAGCTGGGCGACTTGGGCGAGGCCCTGTCGGAGCTGCCGGAGAACCCGCTGCCCGCGGCGCTGGAGCTGCGTGTCCCTCCAGAGCAGCGCACGCCCGAGGCGCTCCAGGCCCTGGCGAAGGAGCTGCGCGCGCTGCCCGGGGTGTCCGGCGTGGACTACGGAGAGCAGGCCGTGGAGCGACTGACGGCCATCGCCCGGGCCCTGCGCTTCGGCGCGCTGGTGGCCTTCGTCGTCGTTCTGGGCGCCACCGTGGTCATCGTCGCGGCCACGCTCCAGCTCGCCATCTATTCGCGGCGCGAGGAGATTGAAATCCAGAAGCTGGTCGGCGCCACGGACCGCTTCGTCAAGGCGCCCTTCCTGCTGGAGGGACTGCTCCAGGGGTTGCTCGGCGCGGGTGTGGCGTTGCTCGGGCTGTGGGCCTTTGGTCGGCTGGTGGGGCCCACGCTGGGCTCGCTGTTCGCGTTCCTCCTGGGCCCGGGTGTCGCCGCGCCGTGGGTGGAGCCGCGATTGGTGCTGGAGTTGGTGGGCGCGGGGTGCGGCCTGGGGCTGGGCGGCAGCTTCGTCGCGGTGGGTCGTTTCCTGCGCGTATGAGCCGCTCCTTCGTCCTCGCCCTGGCGCTGGTGCTGGCCGGCCTCCCCGCGCACGCGCAGAAGCTGGAGGAGGCGGAGCAGTCCGCGCTGCGCGAGAAGCTCGCCGCCCAGCGCGCGACGCTGGCGCTCGTCGAGTCGAAGAAGCTCACGGTGCTCGAGGGCCTGGAGCTGATGGAGGAGATGGTCGCCTTCTCCCGGCGGCGCGTGCGGGCCCTGGAGGCGGACCTCGCGGTGTTCCGCAAGCGCGTCATCCTGGCCGAGCGCGAGGAGGTGCTGCTGCGCGAGGCGCTGCGCGTGCAACTGCGGCGACTGTCCCCCCGGCTGCGCACCCTCTACCGCGTCATGCGCCGGCGGCCGCTGGAGGTGCTCCTGTCGGCGGAGGACTTCGCCGCGCTGGTGTGGCGGGCCCGCGCGCTGGAGGCGAGCATGTCGGGCGATTTGGACCTGCTGCGCGGCGTGCAGCGCGTGGCCCACCTACAGCGGCAGTCCACGCTCGAGCTGAAGCGGCTCCAGACCTCGCTCGCCGCGCGGGTCACCTTCCTCCAGGAGCAGGAGCGGCTGGCCCGCGCGCAGCACGAGGCGCTCGAGGAAGTGGTGGGCTCGCTCGCGGGCGAGGCCGAGCTGGCCCGTCGCGCGGTGAAGGAGCTGGAGCAGGCGGACGCGGAGCTGACCCAGGTGGTGCGCGAGCTGAAGGAAGCCCCCGCCACGCATGGTTTCGGAGCCCTGCGCGGCAAGCTGCCACAGCCCACGCGCGGCATCATCGAGGTGGCGTTCGGCAAGGTCGTCAACCCGCGCTTCAACACCGTCACCGTGCAGAAGGGGCTCGACATTCGCGCCGCCACCGGGACACCCGTGGTCGCCGTCGCCGATGGCACCGTCGTCTATGCGGGCTCGCTGCGGGGCTACGGCAACCTGCTCATCGTCGACCACGGCGACGGCTACCACACGCTCATGGCCCACCTGTCCGTCATCGCCCTGGAGCTGGGCGCCGCCGTGGCCACCGGCGAGGTGGTGGGCGAAGTGGGAGACACGGGCTCGCTCAAGGGCTCGTACCTCTACTTCGAGGTCCGAAAGTCCGGGCAGGCCGTCGACCCCGGGCCCTGGCTGGCCCCTGTGCCATGACGCGTTGCGGCGAAACGATTCGCGCCTTGTTATCCTGAGGCAACAGACTCCCACCACGAGAGGAGCAGGCGAGCGCATGGACCTCATGGGCGGAATGCAGAAGGCGGTACGGCGCGTGCTGGTGGCGCGAGGTGTCCAGTCCTCGACAGTCGATGTCGGGGGGCAGTCGGTGCACTTCTACTCGCTGAAGGGGCAGGGGAAGGGGCCGCCGGTGGTGCTGGTGCACGGACTGGGCGGCTCGGCCAATGGCTTCGGCCGCACCTTCTTCGGCCTGGCGAAGCGCTTCTCGCGAGTCGTCGCGCCCGACCTGCCAGGGCACGGCTTCTCCACCGAGTACTGCGGTGGGCAGGTCTGCGTGCGCAACCAGTTCGAGGTGCTGCGCGCCTTCGTGGAGCAGGAGGTGAAGGAGCCGGCCTTCGTCGTCGGCAACTCGCTGGGCGGAGCGATGGCGGTGAGCCTCGCGTCGGAGTATCCCCAGTGGGTGCGCGCGCTGGTGCTGGTGGCTCCGGCGGGCGCGGAGCTGCCGGTGGAGGAGAGCACCGCGCTGCTCAATTCCTTCAAGGTGGGCACGCCCGCGGAGGCCCGCGCCTTCACGAGGCGCCTGTTCCACCAGGCCCCGCTGCCCGCGCTGCTCCTGGCGACCGAGCTGCGCCGCTTCTATGACACACCCACCGTGAAGGCCCTCACCGCCGAGGCGATGTCCACCCGGCTCAGCCTGGAGCCAGAAGCGGTGCGCAAGCTGTCCATGCCGGTGCTGTTCCTCTGGGGTGGCAGCGAGCGGCTGTTGCCGTCACGCTCCCTGGACTGGTTCCGTGCCCACCTGCCGGCGCACGCGCAGGTGCGGGTGGTCCAGGGCTTCGGGCACGTGCCGCAGATGGAGCGTCCGGACGAGCTGGTGTCGCACCTGGTGCGCTTCGCGGATGCGTCGAGCCTCTGAGGGCCGGGTATAGACTGGGCCGCCCTTCGAGCCTCACCGCGAAAGGACGTACCGACGTGACGGGTCTCCACCAGCCATGGCGCGCGGCGCTGGCCGCGCTCCTCCTCCTGTCAGGGCCCTCGGCCGCGGAAGAGAAGAAGGACGCGGCCGCGCGGTCCTCCGCTTCCAGCGCGGTACGGGCGGAGAAGGACGACGTCACCTACCGACAGCTGGAGACCTTCGCTCGCGTGCTGTCGTACGTGGAGAACAACTACGTGGAGGGGCCGGACCAGGAGCGGCTCATCTACGGCGCCATCCAGGGCATGCTCGACACGTTGGATCCGCACACCGTCTTCATGCCTCCGGAGGTCTTCCGCGAGATGAAGATCGACACCTCGGGCGAGTGGGGTGGGCTGGGCATCGAAATCGCGCGCAAGAACGACCGCATCGTCGTCGTGGCTCCCATCGACGACACGCCGGCGGCGCGCGCGGGAATCAAGGCGGGCGACGAGCTGGTGGGCATCGACGGCGAGAGCACGCGGGGCATGGACGTGGGGCGGGCCATGCAGAAGATGCGAGGGCCCGCGGGGGGACGTGTGCTCTTGAGCATCCTGCGGCACGGCTTCAGCGCGCCTCGCGAAATCGCCATCATCCGGGACCACATCCGCATCGTCTCCGTGGAGAGCGAGCTCTACGGCGGCTTCGGCCACGTCAAGGTGAAGAACTTCCAGGAGCGCACGGACCTGTACCTGCGCAAGGAACTCGACAGGCTGCGCGGCCTCAACGGTGGCAAGGAGCTGCGCGGCGTGGTGCTGGACCTGCGCAACAACCCGGGCGGCCTGCTGGACCAGGCGGTGGCGGTGAGTGACCGCTTCCTGCCGGGCAACCTGCCCATCGTCTCCACCCGGGGACGTGACGGTCGCAACTCCACCGAGGAGCGCAGCAAGGACCGCGACACGGAGAAGAACTACCCCCTCGTCGTGCTGGTCAACGCGGGCAGCGCGTCCGCGTCCGAAATCGTGGCCGGCGCGCTCCAGGACCACGGCCGCGCCACCGTCCTGGGCACGCAGACGTTCGGCAAGGGCAGCGTCCAGACGGTCATCGAGCTGGAGGACGGCTCCGGTTTGAAGCTGACCATCGCCCGCTACTACACGCCCAAGGGCCGCAGCATCCAGGAGCGGGGCATCACCCCCGACTACGTCGTGCCGGACGAGCCGGGTGGCAAGCCGGGCCGTGAGACGCCACGCGAGAAGGACCTCCAGCGTCACTTCCGCGCCGAGTCCACCTCTACCTCCGAGTCGTCCTCTTCCGCGCCTCGCGGCCTGCCCGAGAACCTCGCGCCGTGGGACGCCACCGCGGCCCTCAAGGACTATCCGCTCAAGGTCGCCCTCGAGTATCTCAACGGCCTCAGCACCGCTTCGGGGCGCCCTCCGGCTCACGCCGAGGGTCGTTGAAGACACCTTCCCCCTTGCATTTCGGCGAGACCTCCATTTGATGGCGGGCGGACAAAGGTGAACGAGTGATGCGACCTTCGAGCAATCGCGCGATGCACGCGGCCCTCAGCGGGTGGTTGGTGGGCATGCTGGCCGTCGGCCCCGCCGCCGCGCAGTCGAGCCTCCCCCTCCGACTGACTCCCCGAGCAGTACCCACCGCCTCACCGTCCTCCGTGACGGTGGTGGCCATCTCGCTGGATGCGACATCACGAACGGAGGCGGCGCGGCTGGCGTACTGGGCGGAGCAGTCGGTGGCGCGCTCCGGACGGCTGGACCTGGTGCGGTTGTCGGACGCGCTGGACGCGCAGGGCAAGGCGGCGCGCGAGGCGAAGGCCGCCGAGGGCGCGTCGGCCATGAAGGACGGCCAGACGGCGTATGACGAATTGGACACGCAGAAGGCGCTCCAGCAGTTCGAGGCGGCCGCGCGCGCGTTCGAGGCGAGTGACTTGTCGCGCAACTTCGGCGACCTGAGCCGCGCCCGGGTGATGAAGGCGGCCTCGCAGGTGGCCAACGGCGAGGGCACGGCGGCGCAGTTGGAGATTCGCGCGGTGCTGGCGGTGGACCCCCGCGCCCAGTTCTCGCCCAACTTCTTCCCGCCGGACGACATGGCCTTCGTGGACAAGGAGCGCAAGGCGGCGCTGGCCGGCTCCACCGCGACGCTCTCGGTGCGCACCGAGCCCGTGCCCGCGCAGGTGTACGTGGACGGCCAGTTCCGTGGCGTGTCGCCGGTGGACCTCAAGGGGCTGACGCCCGCGGACCACTACGTGACGGTGATGGCGCCGGGCTTCGAGGTGGAGCAGCGCCGGGCACGCGAGGGCGAGACGACGCTCACGCTGGCTCCCGCCGCTTCCATGCGCGCGCTCCAGACGCTGACCGAGCGCATTGTGCGCAAGCCGGAGGGGCCGGAGCGTGACCTGGCCCTGCGCGAGCTGGGCACGCTCGCGGGCGTGTCCCAGGTGCTGGCCCTGCTGGTTCGCGGTGGCACGGGCACCGCTCCGCTCCAGGTGACGGGCCTGCGGCTCGACGTCGCGGACGGACACAACCTGGCCTACGCGCTGGGACCGGTTCCCGCGGGCGAGACCATGGCGACGGGCTCCGACGCGCTCTTGTCCTCACTGGTGGGCGCCGACACGGCCCGGCTCGCTGGCAACAAGCCGGTGACCCACTTCGCGAGCGGCGGTGGCTCCAACCGCAAGACGCTGGGCTATGTGCTGATGGCCACCGGCGTGGCGCTCTTGGCGGGCGGCATCTACTTCGGCATGGAGGCGTCCTCGAAGGAGGATGACTTCCGACGCGCGCCGCAGACGAGCCCCCGGGCTCAGGACTTCAAGGACACGGGCAAGACGTACGCGCTGGTCGCGGACATCGGGCTGCTCACGGGCGCGGTCGCCGCGGGACTCGGTGGCTACTTCGCCTTCTCCGGTGGCGGCAGCGGTGGCGGTGACTCCAAGCCCACCCCCGCGCCGGCGCCCGCACCCAAGCGTTCGCGTGCCACGCCGCCCCCCAAGTCCGACTCCAAGAGCGACTCGTTGAGCATGCCTCCGCCCCCCAAGGGCACCAGGCCCGTGGGCGAGTCGCTGCCCATGCCGCCTCCGCCGCCCCCGGCGAAGACGACGCCCGCGGCCCCTCCCGCGAAGACGACGCCCGTGGCTCCCGCCGCGAAGACGACGCCCGTGGCTCCCGCCGCGAAGACGACCCCGCCGCCCCCGGTGAGCGAGCCGCCGCCGCCGCCCACGACGCGCTCGCAGGACACGCGCCGCTCCAAGGACGACGAGGCCGCCCAGCGCGAAGAAGAGCTGCGCAAGCGGCGTGAAGAGGTGGAGCGCCAGCGCCGCGAACTGGAGGACCGCCGCAAGCAGGAGGAGGAGTCGGAGGCCAAGCGCAAGCGCGAGGAAGAGGAGAAGCGCAAGCGCGAGGAAGACGAGAAGAAGAAGCGGCCGTCCATCGACGAAGACGATCTCCGGAATTACTAGCCATGCGCCGTCCCCTTCGTTTCCTCATTCCCTTCGCGGCCCTGTCCCTGGGCCTGTCCGCGTGCAGCCTCCTGGTCGACTTCGACGAGGAGGGGCAGCCGTGTGACGACCGCAACCAATGCCTGGAGGGCTTCATCTGCAAGGACGACAGCTGTGTCCGGGACAGCAGCGCCGTTCCGGACTCCGGCTCGGATGCGGGCTCGCCAGGGCAGACGGACTCCGGTTCGGATGCGGGCTCGCCAGGGCAGACGGACGCGGGTCCGGTTGACGCGGGCCCGGTGGACGCCGGGCCGTAGTCGCCGCCGCGAGGGGCGGTAGTTCCTACAGCCCCTCGCTTCGCGTGGTCCGGTTGCCGCGCCGTGTCCTCGGGGACACGCCCGCCTGGCGGCCCCCCTGCCGACGCAAACCCCCGTCTCCACGGGGACTGTCGGGGCGAAGCCGGGGGGGCCACCCTCCCGGGAGGGGTTGGCATCCGCCGTGCTCTGTCGTGTGCCCAGGAGGTTTCATCGACATGGGCAAGCGCGTCGGAGTGCTGATGGGCGGGTGGGGCGAGGAGCGGGAGATTTCGCTCAAGACGGGAGAGGCCGTGGTCGCGGCGCTGGAATCCCGCGGCCATCAGGTCACCCGGGTGTTCGCGGGGCCGGGTCTGGACAGGGCGCTGCGCGCCGCGGAGCTGGACGTGGCCTTCATCGCGCTGCACGGGCGCATGGGCGAGGACGGCCGGGTGCAGGGCCTCCTGGAGTTGCTGGAGCTGCCGTACACGGGCTCGGGCGTGCTGGCCTCGGCGCTGGCGATGAACAAGCCCATGGCCAAGAAGCTCTTCCGCCTGCACAACCTGCCCACGCCCCAGGGGTATCGCGTGGGTCGCGACGACGCCGCGCGCGCCCTGGAGCTGCAAGGTGACCTGGGCTTCCCCTGCGTCGTGAAGCCCGCATGCGGCGGCTCGTCGGTGGGCCTGTCCATCGTCCGCGAGCCGGAGTCGCTCGTCACGGCGGTGGCCCAGGCGTGCCGCTTCGGCGGCGAGGCGCTGGTGGAGCGCTTCATTCCGGGCCGCGAGGTGACGGTGGGCATCCTCGGCGACAAGGTGCTGGGCAGCTGCGAGGTAGGCACTCCTCGCGAGGGCTTCGACTTCGAGGCCAAGTACAAGGGCGGCGCGCGCTACTTCCTGCCGCCCCGCCTGTCCGCCACGCGCGTGGCCAATGTGGAGGCCCTGGCGCTCTCCGCGTACCGCGCCCTGGGCTGCCGGGGGTACGCCCGAGTGGACCTCTTGTGCTCCGACACCGACAACGACGTGGTGCTGGAGGTCAACACGCTGCCCGGCTTCACCCCCACCAGCCTGCTGTCCAAGATTGCCTCCCATGCGGGCGTGGAGTTCCCGGAGCTCGTCGAGCGCATCCTCGCGCTGGCGACGCGGGACGAGGCGGGTGTCAGGGACGCGCCCGTGGTCGCCCCCGCTCCCACCATCTCCGAGCCTCGCCGCGCGGTGAGCTGACCTTCCGGGTAGTCCGAGTCCTGGCGCCGCCTCAGCCCCGGCGCCAACCCCTTGGATCTCCTCGAAGCCCCGGTAACGCGAGGTGTCACCCCGGACCTGAACGGAACGTTCAAACTCTGGGAATAATTTGACACGTCCTTGACGCCTCCCTATTGTCCGGCGCGATCAGTCCTGGATGGTTAAAGCCTTGTCTTTTCGGGCACATACGGGACGGGGGCTCAGCGGACCCAGGAGGCGGCGGTCGGCGTGAGACGGGATTCCGATGCCGCCACGCAAGGAAGGACCGCGGGCCACGGGGGCTGCGCGGGAGGGGCTGAGCGTCACTGATGACCACCGTCGAGATCATCTTCCTGGGCGTCTATTTCAGCGTCCTGTGCGTGCTGGCGGTTTACGGCTCGCACCGGTACCGAATGGCGTTCCTGTATTACCGGCACAAGTTCAAGCTGCCGACGCCCAAGAGCCCTTTGAAGGAGCTTCCACGCGTCACCATCCAACTCCCCATCTTCAACGAGATGTATGTGGTGGAGCGTCTGGTGGAGTCGGTGTGCCGCATCGACTACCCCCGCGAGCTCCTGGAAATCCAGGTTCTCGACGACTCAACGGATGAGACGTGTGGCATCGCCCGGGCGTGCGTGGAGCGGCACCGGCAGAAGGGCCACGACATCGTCTACATCCACCGCGTCAACCGCGAGGGATTCAAGGCGGGCGCGCTGGAGCACGGGCTGAAGTCGGCGCGGGGCGAGTTCGTCGCCGTGTTCGACGCGGACTTCGTGCCGAGCCCTGACTTCCTGTTGCGCACGGTGCCGTTCTTCTCCGACGCGAAGGTGGGCATGGTGCAGGTGCGCTGGGGGCACCTCAACCGTGAGTTCTCCATCCTCACGCAGGCCCAGAGCATCTTCCTGGACGGCCACTTCATCATCGAGCACACGGCGCGCAACCGCTCCGGCTGCTTCTTCAACTTCAACGGCACCGCCGGCATCTGGCGTCGCGGCACCATCGCGGACGCGGGTGGCTGGCAGCACGACACGCTGACCGAGGACCTGGACTTGAGCTACCGCGCTCAGCTCAAGGGCTGGCAGTTCGTGTTCCTCCCGGAGGTCATCTCCCCGGCCGAAGTCCCGGTGGACATGAACGCCTTCAAGAGCCAGCAGCACCGCTGGGCCAAGGGCTCCATCCAGACGGCGAAGAAGCTGCTCCCCACCATCCTCAAGAGCGACCTGCCGCTGGCGGTGAAGCGCGAGGCGTTCTTCCACCTCACCAACAACATGGCTTATCTGTTGATGGTGCTGCTGTCGGTGCTGATGCCCATCAGCATGGTGGTGCGCTTCCAGCACGGCCTCTACGGCACGCTGTTCCTGGACCTGCCCTTCTTCATCTCCGCGACGGCGAGCGTGTGCTTCTTCTACGTCGCCGCGCAGCGGGAGCGGGGCGTGACGGGCTGGGAGCGGGTGAAGTACCTGCCGTTCCTGATGAGCCTGGGCATCGGCCTGGCCATCAACAACGCCAAGGCCGTGGCGGAGGCGCTGCTCAACCAGCAGTCGGGCTTCGCCCGCACGCCGAAGACGGGCGCCGAGGGCAAGAAGGTCATCGCGGTGAAGAAGGCGTACCGCGGCAGCAAGACGCTGATGCCGGTGGTGGAGCTGCTGTTCGCGGCGTACTTCACCGGGGCGCTGTGGTTCGCCATCGACGCGCGCATCTACACGTCGCTGCCCTTCATCATCCTGTTCCAGGCGGGCTTCCTCTACGTGGGCATCTCCAGCCTGCTGCAGGGGCTCGCCGGCCGCGTGAAGCTCAGCGACGCCAGCCCCGCGGTGAATCCCGCCGAGGAGCAGGCCCGCCGCGCCGCCTGAAGGTGACTCGCGCCGCGCCCCTTTGCATCGGGGCGCGGTGGCTTGTGTCCCTAGAGGCCCGCGTCCGGCGGGTCTCGAAGCAGTATCTGCCGCAGCCTCACTGGAGGCGGACCGGAGCGGGAAGGCCGGCACCCTTCGTCGATGGACGTGCTGGCCACCGCGCGCAGCGTGAGGCCCGCGTCGTCACACGCCACCAGCTCCGTGGGGAACGCGACGGGGCAGGGTGCTCCCGAGCCGGTGAAGCCCGTGGCGCGCGTCTCGCCCACGAAACCTCCGGGTGTGCGCTCGAGGATGATGGACGCGGTGCTCGAGTCGGGTGACTCCGTGCCCGCGTCGCCGTCCGCGCGGGCTCGCACCACGGCCAGTGACAGCGTCCCGCCATCATCTTCGCCGTGGTAGCGGAAGGCCGGATTCTCGGCGTGGCGGTACTCGCCTGCCTGGCTGCTCTCGCACCCCGCGGGGACGCGCACAGGGGGCGGAGGTGGGGGCCGCGTCTCCACGGTGGGAGGAGCCTTGGCGGGACACGCCGTGAGACAGAGAACACTGAAGCCGAGGGCCAATGAGGGCAGGGCGCGGTGCATGGGGCGCGGATATTGGCTGAATGGACGGTTGGGAGGGACTTCGTTTGATTCCCCTTGGACGACTCTCTAACCTTCGGTCCGTCATGAGCATTCGACGCCTCGTCCTCTTTTCGCTGGTGGCCGCCCTGGTGGCCCCGTCTTCCGCGCTCGCGCAGGCCGATGACCTCCTGGCCCCCCTCACGCCGTCGAAGTCGTCGAAGGCGAAGGCGGGCAAGACGAAGGTGGTGAAGAAGAAGAAGGCGGAGAAGGTGACGAAGAAGCCCGCGCGCACCAAGGCTCCGGCCACCGCGAGGGGCAGCAAGAAGAAGAACCTGCCGCCTCCCGACGAAGGCCTGCTGGCGCCGCTGGCCCCGGTGAAGACGGAGCTGGCGGTGTTCATCGGCGGCCCCGTCCGGGGTGCGCGGCTGACGCTGGATGGTCGCGACGTGGGGGTGCTCACGCCGGCTCCCACGCAACTGACGGTGACGCCGGGCGAGCACACGCTGGTGGTCCGCAAGCCGGGCTACGCGGAATACACGCGGCGGCTGGACGTGAAGGAGGGCACGCAGACTGAGGTCAAGGTGGCGCTGGAGGCCACCATGGGCTTCGCGCGAGCGCTCGCGGATGTGGCCGGCACCGTGGTGCTGGTGGACGACGTCGAGGTGGGCACGGTGCCGCTGAGCGACATCCTCCTCAAGCCCGGCTCGCGCGAAATCGAGTTCCGCGCCGAGGGCTACAAGTCCCACGTCCACAACATCAACGTGCTGGCCGGGACGAACTACGAGCTGACCGGGCGGATGCGCCCGGCGGTGGACACGGGTCTGGCGAGCAACACGGCGCGTGCCGGGGACTCTCCGCGCACCCCGCCGGTGCTGGACCCCTCGACGTCGATGCCTGACGAGCCGAACCCGGCCCTGTCGTTCGACAACGACTCGCCGGACGTGGAGGTGGAGAGCTCCAGCAAGCCCTGGTACGGGCGTTGGTACGTCTGGGCGGGAGTGGGCGCGGTGGTCGCCGCCGGTACCGTGGGCGCGGTGATGGCCACGCGGGACCCCACCCTCAAGCTGCAGGACAAGAACACGCTGTGCCCCGAGGACTGCGTCTTCTTGAAGGGCGGAGCCCCACGCTCTGGTGGCGCCGGTGCGGGTCCCTTCAAGACGCCCGCGGTCGGCGGGCTGCGCTTCTAGGCTTGGGTGCTCCAGGCCGCGCCCGCGCTGCTTCGGCGGGAGCGCGGCCTGTCGGGCCTCATTCGCCGCGCAAGTCATCCTCGACGGCGCGCTGCTCCGGGGCGGTGAGCACCAGGTAGACGTCCGACACGCGGCCCACGCCCCAGGAGTCCAGGACGGTGACGCGGACCTTGAAGGGCGAGGACTCCGGCAGCAGCTCGGTGACGTCAATCTCGCCGGGCTCGAAGCTGAAGGCGCGGCGGCCCACGTTGTCGACCTGCTCGTTGCCCATGTGGACGCTCTCGGTGAAGCCCACGACGGCGCGCCGCACCACCTTCTTGCCCTGGCCGTCGAGCACTTCCAGCAGCAGGAAGTTGTCCACGCTGAAGCCGAGCGTGCCCTTGGCGTCGCCGTAAAGCCGGGCCCGCTGGCCATCCCGGCGCAGCACCGCGCTCTCTCCGAAGGTGACGACGCGAGGCGTGCGCTCGCCTTCGTCCGTGTCGACCTCCACGTCATCGCGCACCTTGTCGAAGGACTCCGTCTCCTGGGGCGGCGTGTCGGCCACGAGGCGGACGGCGCGGGGGGCCAGGGAAACAGAGGGGGTGGGGGCGGCCGCGGGGACGTTCCGCGCACACGCCATCCACCCGAGGGCAGCGGCCAGGAGAAGCGTTCGAGAGTGCATGCCCACGAAGGCTAGACGAGCCGTGGTGCCCCGGGTCAATTAGCATGCGCGCATGCGGACGCTCCTGCCTGGCCTGCTGTCGTGGTGCATGCTCCTCGGGCAGCCCGCTCGAGGAGAAGAGGTCTCCCCGGAGGTGCAGCTGAGCCTCCAGCACCTCAAGCCCGCCGAGCGGGAGCGCGCGGCGAAGGCGCTGGGGCCGCTGGATGAACTGCCGCGCTACCGGGTGCAGTTGGAGGTGGACCCTGTCTCCCGCGAGGCGAAGGGGCGGGTGCAGGTGGAGGTGATGGCCCGCGACAAGCCGCTGACGGAGCTGTACCTGCGGGTGACGCCCAACGCGCAGGGGGGCAAGCGCGTGGTGCTGTCCGATGCGCGGCTGGGGCGCCAGCCCATCGTCCTGGAGCAGCCGGAGCCCACGTTGTACCGCTATCGACTGGTGGACCCGGTGCCTCCGGGCGCGGCGGCGGTGCTGGACGTGGCCGTCCGGGCCGTCGCCCCGAAGGGGGAGAAGCCCGCGGCGACGCTCCTCGGGGGTGGAGGGCAGGGGCCGAAGGGCGACCACGGGGCCTTTTCTGTCACGGCGGACTTCATGAGCCTGGTCGGCGTCGTGCCCCAGGTTCCGCCGCTGGACGACAAGGGCCAGCCCTGGGCGGGGCCGCAGGGCATCGGAGACCTGGCGTTGTATGCGCCGGCGCATGTGCTGGCCTCCATCACCGTGCCGTCGGGCTGGTCCGTGCATGCCACGGGCGTGGCGATGGGTGAGGTGCCCGAGCGCGACGGCCGCGTGCGTTTCGCCTTCGCCGCGGGCGCGGTGCGCGACTTCCCCATCCTCGTGTCCAAGGGCTACGAGGTGTCCACGGCCACGGTGAACGGCGTCACGGTGGAGAGCCACTACGCGGTGAAGGACAAGGACGTGGGCGAGCGCGTGCTGAAGTACGCCTCGTCGGCGCTGGCGGAGTTCGAGAAGCGCCTGGGGCCGCTGCCGTACACGCACTTCCGGGTGGTGGAGGCGCCGCTGTCCGGTGGGGCGGGAGGCATGGAGTTCCCCGGCCTCATCACCGTGTCGAGCATGCTGTATCGCGGCGTGGTGGACCCGTTCGAGCTGGTGGCCGGCCAGGTGGACGTGGAGCAGTTGAAGGAAGTGCTGGCGATGCTGGGCCCCGCGGGTTCCGCGCCCCTGACACAACTGAGTGGCTCGCTGGAGCGCACGCTGGAGTTCACCGTCGCGCACGAGGTGGCGCACCAGTACTTCGCGGGCCTCGTGGGTTCGGACCCCATCCACGCCCCCGTGGTGGACGAGTCGCTGGCCCAGTACGCCGCGCTCCTCTACATCGAGTGGAAGCACGGCAAGGCGGCGGCGGAGGCGCTCCGGCGCGAGCTGCTGGTGTCGCCGTACCACATGTATCGGCTGGCGGGCGGCGAGGACGCGCGAGCGGACCGGCCCACGAGCGCGTTCGACAACGAGACGGAGTACGGGGCGCTGGTGTACGGCAAGGCGCCGCTGCTGCACCACGCGTCACGCAAGCTGGTGGGCGACACCGCGTTCTTCCAGGGCCTGCGTTCCTACGTGGACGCGTACCGCTTCAAGTGGACGTGCAAGGAGTGCTTCACCAAGGAGCTGGCCAAGGCGAGCCCTGGGAACGCGAAGGCCCTGGAGCGGCTGCGCGTGCGCTGGTGGAACGAGGCCCGTGGCGATGATGACCTGGGCCTGCCCAACCTGGACGCGGTGATGGGCACGCTGGGCGCCGGAAGCGGGTTGGACGTGGACAACCTGGACCCGCAGACGAAGGAGTTGCTCGAGTCGATTCTACCCTCGCTGCTGGGGCAGTGAGGGCAGGGCGTCAGTCGAAGAGCGCCTGGACGAACTCGTGCGGCTCGAAACGGCGCAGGTCCGCGATTTTCTCGCCCACGCCGACCCATACGACGGGCAGCTTCAGCTCGTCGCAGATGCCGATGATGACGCCGCCCTTGGCGGTGCCGTCCAGCTTCGTCAGGGCGATGGCGGTGATGCCCACGGCCTCGTGGAACTGCTTGGCCTGCTGAATGGCGTTCTGCCCGTTGGTGGAGTCCAGCACGAGCAGCACCTCGTGCGGCGTGCCGGGCATGGCCTTGTCCATGACGCGCTTGACCTTCTTCAGCTCCTCCATCAGCGGCGCCTTGGTGTGCAGCCGGCCCGCCGTGTCGGCGATGACGACGTCGGCGCCCTCGGCCTGGGCCTTCTTGATGGCGTCGAAGATGACGGAGCCCGGGTCACCACCCTCGGTGCCCTTCACCAACTGCGCCTTCGCGCGCTCGGCCCACACGTCGAGCTGCTCGGTGGCGGCGGCGCGGAACGTGTCGCCCGCGGCCAGGATGACCTTCTTGCCCTCGCCCGTGAGCTTCGCGGCGAGCTTGCCAATGGTCGTCGTCTTCCCCGCGCCGTTGACGCCCACCACCATGACGACGTGCGGCGGTCCGCCGCCTTCCAGCGAGCGCGGCACGGGCAGGTCGACGATGCGGGCGACCTCCGTGCGGATGAGGTCCTTGATGCGATGGGAGTCACTCAGCTCGCTGCGCTTGAGCTTCTCGCGTGCCACCTCCACCAACTCGCTGGCCGTGCGCACGCCGATGTCCGCCGTGAAGAGAATCTCCTCCAGCTCCACCAGCACGGACTCGTCCACCTGCCGCTGCTGGCCGAACAGGCCGTTGAGGCGGGCCATGAAGCCCTGGCTCCGCGTCTTGTCCAGGCCCTGGGCCAGCGTACGGCCGGCCTCGGCATCTACCTTGGCGCGGGCGGCGGCCTCCTCGGCGCGACGGGCCTCCTCGACGACGGCGGCCTCCCGGGCGCGCTCGTCCTCCACGAGCCGCTGGGCCTCGGCCTGCTCGCGCTTGCGCCGCTCCCGGGCCTCTTCATCGGCGGCCTTCTTCGCGCGGTACTCGGCGCGCTTCTCCTCCTCCTCACGCTCCTTGAGGACCCGGGCCTGTTCCTCCAGCCGGGCGCGCTCGCCCGAGTCGGTGGTGGTCCTGGCGGCGAGGGCGGCCTCCTCTCGCTGACGGGCCAGCTCCTGGGCGCGGGCGTGGGCCTCGTCCACCTCGCGAAGCCGGGCGGCCTCCTTCTCGGAGGGCGGCAGCTCCACGCGCAGCTCGGGCCGCTCCGCGGGCAGCGCGGGCCTCTGCTCCGGGACGGGGACGCCGGGCTTCCTGCCGGGCTCGGGGGCGCGCTTGCGGAAGAAGAGCTTCTTGGCCGCCAGAATCATCAGCAGGGCGAAGAGGGCGGCTCCGCCAATGCCCACCGCGTCGCCCGCGGTGAGGCCATCCGACGGAGGGGTTCCCGTCCCCGGTTGGGTCGTCTCCCCGCCCGGAGTGGGGGCGGGGGAGGGGGAGGGCGGCACCTGAGCGGTCAGGGCGTCGAGGGCATTGGGGGTCTTCATGTGCGCCGCTCCGCATACACCAACACGCCGGTGGATGCAGCGCCCGTGGCCGAGTAGAACCGACGTGCCATGCGCCTCAAGCTCCCCACCGTCATGCTTTCGTCGGTCCTCCTGCTGGGAAGTGCCTGCATCGTCGAGGCCCCGGGTGGTGCGAGTCCCGAGCAGCGGCGAGCCGCCACCGTCACCCAGGTACCAGCCCTGTCCGTGCGCAATGGCGCAAACCTGGGCGGCAAGGTGGAGCTGGTCGCCGCCACCGTGCAACCCGGGCGGCTGACGCCCGGGGAGCGGGCCCAGGTCACCGTCTACTTCAAGGTGCTCGAGGCCCTGGACGCCGACTACCTCATCTTCGTCCACGTCGAGGACGCCGGCGGGCGCATGGAGCGGATGAACCTGGACCACATGCCGGCCAACGGCATGTTGCCCACGTCACAGTGGAAGCCGGGCGAGACGGTGAAGGACGAGTTCTCCATCTACCTCCCCGCCGACGCCAACCCGAAGGCCCTCAACATCTGGCTGGGCCTGTGGGACCCGAAGACGGATGCCCGCCTGCCGCTGACGAACCGGGACGCGGTGCGAAACGACGGAAGGGACCGCATCCTCATCGCCCAGGTCCCCGTGGCCCACTGAAAGACGCGTCGCGTCGTGCTTCACCTCGCGGGTGGTGAGGACCCGGTGGTGGTCGCGAAGAGGTTGAGGTCGAGCACCTCCGAGAGGTGCCGGATGGCCCGCTGGCCCCTCACGCTGTTGCCGAAACGGTCCAGCGGAGGGCTGAACGCGGCGATGGCGAGCCTGCCTGGAACGACGGCGAGGATTCCGCCGCCCACGCCGCTCTTGGCGGGCAACCCGACCTCGTATTGCCACGTGCCCGTGTTGTCGTAGAGGCCGCTCATGGTCATCTCGGCGAGAATCCGGGGCACGTGCTCCGCCTTGACGGCGCGTTGCCGGGTGAGGGGGTTGATGCCCCCCGCGGCGAGGGTGGCCCCCATCACCGCCAGGTCATGGGTGGTCAGTCCGACCGAGCACTGGCGCGTGTAGACGTCCGTCGCCTCCATGGGGTCGCTGTAGAGGGTGTGGCTGCTGTCGAGCAGCCACGCGAGGGCGCGGTTGTGCTGATTGGTCGCGCTCTCCGAGCGGTAGACCTCGTCCATGACCTCGAGCTTGCGGCCCGCGAAGGCGCACAGGGTCTCGTGAATCTTCTCCCAGCGGTGCGCCGCCGAGTCCGCGGGAATCAGGCTGACGGTGGCGATGGCCCCCGCGTTGACGAAGGGGTTGAGCGGCTTGCCGTCATGCACCACGAGCGCGTGGACGGAGGCGAAGGACTCGCCGGTGGGGTTGTCGCCCACCTTCTTCCGGAGGACTTCCGCGCCCACCTCGTCGAGCACCCGCGCGAGGGTGAAGACCTTGGAGATGGACTCGATGGCGAACTCGGAGCGGGTGTCCCCGGCCTCAGTCGCCTGTCCGTCCGCGGTGATGACGACCAGCCCGAAACGCTCGGGTTGGACGCGCGCGAGCACCGGGATGTAGCTGGCGTTCTGTCCTTCCTTCAGGTCCAGGTATCGCTGGTGCGCTTCAGTGGTCGCCGCGCGGATGGTGGCGGGTGTCGTCGGTGCGCCCATCGGGTTGCCTCCTGTCGTGGGGAGTCGTGGGAGGCCAGGCCTCCTCTTCGTCTTGCGTCGGAGCCGCGCCGGGGTGGCCCGAGGCGCCGGGCTTCTCCCAGTTGAAGGGGGCCAGGTCGCGCGCCCCCGCCGCCGAGCGCCAGCTGGCCTTGCGCCGCGCATAGAGGATGAGGGGGATGGCCACGAAGAGGACGTTGCCGCCGATGAGGATGAGCACGTACGTCATCGGGCTGCCGACCTTGATTTGCGACGGCGGGATGAAGCTGAGCACGAACGCGACGAGCGCTCCGATGAGGCCCGCTCCGCCGATAACCCACATGCCCACTTCTCCACCTGGGACGCGGTACGCGCGCTTCGTGTGCGGCTCGCTGTAGCGCAGGTAGATGGCGGCCGAGAACATCAGCATGTACATGATGAGGTAGAGCGTCGACGTGAGCTGGCTGAGGATTTGATACGCCGCCTGCACCGACGGAAGGATGACGAACATCAACGACAGGAAGGTGACCACCAGCCCCTGGACGATGAGGATGTGGCTGGGCGCGCCGTGTCTGTTCATTCGTTGGAAGAACGGCGGCAGATAGCCCGCTCGGCCCACGACTCCCAGCGCCGCCGAGGGGCCGGAGACCCACACCGTGACACTGCCCAGCACGCCCAGGAAGAGGGCCGCTGCTATCACCGGTGACAGCCAGGCCATTCCAAACGCCTTGAAGAAGTCGCGGTACGAGACGAGCAGGCTCTGGGTCAGATTGATCTGCGTCTTGGGGATGATGAAGCTGATGGCCAGCGTGCCGAGCACGAAGAGCACCACCGTCGTCACTGACGCGATGAGGATGGCGAGCGGATAGGTGCGCGAGGGGTTCTTGGCATCCACGACGTGGATGGCGTTCATCTCCATGCCTGCGTAGAACAAGAAGATGGACGCGGCGAGCACCAGGTTTCCGAACTGGCTGAAGTCGGGAATCACCTTGTCCCAGCCGAGTTGAATCTGGAGCGGTCGTCCCGAGGCCATGTACACGAGGCCAAACGCGATGAGCAGCAAGGCGGGGATGATGGTGCCGATGAGGCCCGCCCACTTGGAGATTTTCGAGGACGTCTTGAGCCCGCGCAGCGAGACGAAGGTCGCCGCCCAGTACAGGCCCAGCACGATGAGAATCGTGTAGAACTTGTTGCTGGAGAGCGACTTGTCCCACGTCTGGTTGGGGCCGACGAACGCCAGCGCCACCGCGCCGTAGGTGAGCACCGTCGGGAACCAGATGGTGGACTCCATCCAGACCAGGAAGATGGCGAGGAAGCCCCACCGGGGACCAAAGGCCTCGCCGACCCAGCGAAACACACCGCCCTTCTCGGGCCAGCCCGTGGCCAGCTCCGCCGCCACCAGCGACACCGGGATGAGGAAGAACACCGCGGCGAAGGTGTAATAGAAGAGGGACGTCAGCCCGTATTCGGCTTCCGCGGGCAGGCCTCGCAGGCTGACGACGGCCGTGACGTTCATGATGGCCAGCGTGAGCACGCCCAGCTTGGGCGCCGCACTGGCGGCAATGGGTTTTCTGGTCGTCCCCGACTCCATGGAGTCTTCCCTCGGTCCTGGTTCGTGTGGTGTTTCAGTAGCGGTACTGGAGGGTGAGCTGTCCGCGGACGGCCTGTCCGGACTGGCTGTCGATGGCGCGGTTGTAGCCCCACAGCCCCTCGACGCCGACGAGGACGCCCTTCATGGGTTTGGCCACCAGGTTCAGGGACGCGTATTGCGAGCGGCGGAAGCTCTTCGCGTCGAGCGAGGCCTCGAAGTCGCGGTCCCAGAGCTTGAGCCACCCATAGGTCGCGGTGGAGCTGAGCTTGGGTGTCCATGCGTAGGCGAAGCCCGCGTAGGCCCCGAGCAGGGGCACGGCCTTGAGTGCGCCGCGCGTGTTCAGCGCGGCGTCGTACTGCGCGCCGCCCGTGTCGTTGAGGTACGCGCCAATGCCTTGTCCCCCCGCGACGCCGATGAGCAGCGTGTGCTTGTGGGAGAAGTGGTGGGCGCCGGTGAGATTGCCGCCGATGCCCAGCACCGTCTTGCTGTCCTTGCTGTCCTTGGACTGGATGCCCACCGCTCGCACCAGACCGGCGAGCTG
Organism: Myxococcus sp. CA051A; assembly: GCF_013336705.1. NCBI lineage: Bacteria > Pseudomonadati > Myxococcota > Myxococcia > Myxococcales > Myxococcaceae > Myxococcus > Myxococcus sp. CA051A. The sequence goes on from NZ_JABUMS010000001.1 coordinate 256,823, forward strand.
CAGGTGGCCCCAGGCTCCCTCGGTGCGCCAGGCGAGGACTCCGTCGGGGAGCATGTCGCGCGCATCTCCCGCGGACGTGGGCACGTTGGAGCCGGGCTGCTCCAGGGCGACGTGGAGGAACATCCGCCGCTGCTTGTCGTGGGACAGGGTGTGGCTGTAGCGGGCCACGGCATGCTTGGAGAAGACGAGCGCGTTGGGGCCCTCGAAATCGAGGGTGCTCGGATAGGCATCGACGTCCGCGAAGGTCGAATCGGTGAAGCCCGCCAGCACGCCGCCCAGTTGCGCGTAGACGTAGTTCGGGTGGAAGCCGAAGGTGGGCTGAGCTTGGGCGAAGCTCGTGGTGAAGAGCAGCCGCATCGGCCCCAGCTCCGTCCTGCCGCGCATCTCCAGCGAGATGTCGGACGGGTTGGCGGTGGCTGTCGTGTGGGTGCCCGGAGAGTGGAAGAAGGGTTGTCCGCGCACGGGGATGGCGGACGTGGTGAACCAGGTGGGCGTGCCCAGGAGCTTGGAGCTGACGGTGAACGCGGTGGTGGCGCCGATGCCGAGCTTCAGGAAGACCTTCGTGCTCGGAATCCGGAAGTAACCGGGCAGCGTCGTGTCGAAGACCGCGTGGTCGGGCCGTGGAGCGAAGGCCTGGGTGTTGGAGGGGAGCTTCAGGTCGAGGAAGGGCAGCTCCGGGAGCGCCAGTTCCTCACTAGGCGACAGGGCAGCGGAGGACGTGTCTGTCTTCGCGTCCTGGCTCGTGGAGGAGGACTCCTGGGCCTGGGCGTCCCAGGCGAGGGTGCTCAGTGACGCCATCAGCGCGATGGCGACGCCGCGACCAGGGAACTGCTGTGAAGGGACTGAAGAGGTCATCGGGTCCGTTGCCGCCACGGCGAAGTGGCTGAAAACGTAGGGACCCGCTGGTGCCAGTCATCCCAGCTAGCGAGTCTTGCCCGATGTTGGAAAGCGGGCCGCCCTCTTCCCCGCGCGGATGTCGCGCGTGCGGGCCTGTCAGCGCGCGCGGGAGTGCGGCAGGCCGTGGTGATGCGATTGGATGAGCCACTGGACGAGCGCGCTGCCCGCGACGGCGACGACGGTGAGGACGAGCGAGAGCGGCTGGGTCTTCGCGGAGCTGACGAGGAAGGTGATGAGGACGACTCCCATCAGTGTCGCGCCCACGCCAATGACGGCGCGCGAGGCTCCCGTCTGGCGCGCGAGCTTCCAGCACGCGACGTGGACCGCCATGTAACAGATGAGGAAGGTCGCGCTGGCGACATTGGCGATGGCGCCCAGGCTCATGGTGTTGACCATCACCAGGATGGCGACCACGCCCCACATGAAGCCCTTCGTGCTCTTGCCCTTGAGGGGTGTGCTGAAGGCTTGGGGGAGTTGGCCGGCGCGAGCCTGCGCGGACGACACGTTGAGGGCGGCGAAGAGCGTGGCGTTGATGGCCGACGCGGTGGCGAGCAAGGCCCCGAGCGCGACGATGGTGAACCCCGCGGCGCCGAGCACGGGCCGCGCCGCCTGGGCCACGGCGGTGTCCGCGTCACGGGCGAGCTCCGCGGGGGGCACCAGGGAGAGGACTGTCACGGAGAGCCCCACGTACAGCACCGTCACCACGCCGATGGCCAGGAAGATGGCCTGGGGAATGGTCTTCTTGGGATTGGCCACATCCGACGCGGCGTTGGCCATCATGCCGAAGCCCGAGTAGGCGAAGAAGCACAGCCCCACGCTCGAGACGAGGGCGGTGAGCCCCAGGTGGGGGTGCGAGTTCAGGTGCTGCGTTCCGCCCTGGGTCATGGAGTAGATGCCCACGGCGAGCAGGCCGCCCAGGATGACGAGCTTGATGGACACGAGGGCGACCTCCGCCTTGCCCACCGCGCCCGAGCCGACGGCATTCAGGACCGACAGCAGGATGACGATGGCCGACCCGAAGATGCTGAACCAGAGGTGTCCTCCGCTCGGGAGGAAGAGGCGGGTGGCGTAGGCTCCGAACGTCTTGGCCACCATGGCGATGCTGATGGCCAGGGTGACGAGGTAGATGAGCGAGAGCGTCCCGGAGACGAGCCCTCGTCCGAAGCCTTCCTCGAAGAAGAGGGTGATGCCGCCGGAGCTGGGGTAGCGCGAGCTGAGCCTGGCGTAGGAGTAACCGGACAAGAGGGTGACGACTCCCGCGAGCGCGAACGCGAGCCAGGTCTTCGGGCCGACGAGCAGCGCGGCCTGTCCCAGCAGCGCGAAGATGCCGGCTCCCACCATGGAGCCGATTCCGAGCGCGCTGACCGCCCAGAGGCTCATCGCCGCCCGCCGCGCGGGCGGGCCCTTCGTTGGTTGCTCCGCCATGGGGGCCCTCGAGGCAGGCGTTCCACCTGGCGCCGCTCGGGCCCCCGCGGTCTGCCTGGGGAGAGCTCGAGGTGGAGCCTCGTGGGAACGTCATGACGAAGGTTGGCGCGCTGTTCACTGCCCACAAGACGGGCAGGGCAGCGCAGCGGACCTCCCGCCCACCTGACCACCCCCGGGGGAGGGGGCTGGGAGACGAGCGGGGCATTGTGCGAACAGGAAAAGCGCCGGAGTGGCCCTGTAAGCCGAGTTCTGTCCCCGCCCCTTTCGGAACGGGCGATGAACATTCATCTAGGGCCCTGGTTACCCAGGGGCCTCATCAGCGAGCAACCCGAACGCATGGGACGGGCAATCCCTGTCCCCCGGACAGCGGGGACGCGCTCCTATTGGCTCTTGCTCCAGGTGGGGTTTACCGTGCCGTCTGAGTCACCCCAGACGCGGTGCGCTCTTACCGCACCGTTTCACCCTTACCCGCCCCCTTGCGGGAACAGGCGGTCTGTTTTCTGTGGCACTTTCCTGCGAGTCGCCTCGACTGGCTGTTAGCCAGCACCCTGCCCTATGGAGCCCGGACTTTCCTCCCGCCACCCGTGACTGCGGTGGCCGGCGTTCACCCGGACCACTCCGGCACCTGTCCCTTACAACAGGCTCGGGACAGCGGTCCACTCCAGGGGGCTCGCGAGGCTTGGGGGACTACATCCGCTCGTCGATGGCGCGGTTGCTCATCTCATCCGCCTCGGCGTTCTTCGCGCGGGGGATGTGGTGGAGCTTCACCTTGGAGAAAAGTCCCAGCAGCCGCCGCGCCTCCTCGAAGAGGGGCCTCAGCGTCATGCTCTTCACCTGGTACTGCCCACCGAGCTGGCGGATGAGCAGCTCGCTGTCGGCGTAGACGTCCACCTCGCGCGCGCCCATCGACTTCGCGTGCTTCAGGCCTAGCAGGAGCCCCTGATACTCGGCGGAGTTGTTCGTCTGCGTCCCGAGGAAGCGGCCCAGTCGCGCCACCACGTGGCCTTCGGGGTCCGTCACCACCGCGCCCGCGCCCGCGGGCCCGGGGTTTCCTCTCGCGGCGCCGTCCGAATAGACGCGCACGCGAGGAAGGGGCTCGGAAGGAGGGGACGGCTGCACCGCTGTCGAGGCGGGAGCCGAGGTCGCCGTCACTCCGTCCTCGGCCCTCGAGGGAGGGCCCAGACGGGTGGCGGCTTCGTCGAGAAGCTGACCCAGTCGCTCCCGCGTGAGTCCGCGGAAGGTGCGCACCGTCGACGAGAGCGGCTCCTCACGCGCGATGTGGCGGAGGATGTCGACGAGGGACGGTGCGGGCATCGCGGCCTACTTCGCCGCCGCGGGTGTTTCCTGGAGGGCTTCCACCGCGTAGATGATGCGGTTGCAGGACGGGCAGACGTCCGTGCCCAGCGAGGTGCGCAGGTTGTTGTAGAGCTGCGGGGGCACGTTCATGTTGCAGCCCTGGCAGGTCCCCGCCACCACGCCGACCAGCGCGGGCAGCTTCTTCTTGCGGATGACCTCGTAGCGCCGCAGCAGGTTCGAATCGACGGCGCTCGCGACGCCAGAGCGACGGCCCTCGAGCGTCTTCACCTGCGCCTCGGACTCGCCCAGCTTGCCGCGCAGCTCCGCCATTCGCGCCGTGAGGCCTTGCTGCTTCGTTCCGAAGTCGGCCTCCTTCCCCTTGAGGGCCTCGCGAGCCAGGCCGAGCTGCTTGATCAGCTCCACCTGCTCCTCGGCCATCGTCAGGTTGGCCTTCTTGGCGATGTCGATTTCACGGGCGAGGGCGGAGTACTCGCGGGTGGAGCGCTGTTCGCTCAGCCGCGCCTCCCACTTCTTCACCTTGTCCTTCTCGTCCGTGATGTTCTGCTCGCGCTCCGTCTTCTGCCGCTCCATGTCAGTGACGCGCGCGCGCTCAGCCTCGATGGCGCTGCGAGCTACACCCAACTCCCGCTCCAACTCGGCAATCTGACGGGGGTGGACGTCCGCGGCCTTCCGGAGCGATGCGACCTCCAGGTCCACATTCTGAAGCTCCGCCAGCGCCTTCAATTTCTCCCGCAAAGTTGCTGCCTCCCACAGAGCCGCACCGTGTACGGCCGCGCGCTCTTCTACCAACAAGGGTGATAAGGGTCCAACGCCCAAATGGACCATGAGTCATCCCCTGGGCCCTTGGATTGCTCCTCGCCATTTGAAAGAGCTTCACGCACCCGTTAGACCGGGCACGTGCTCCGCGCCACCTTTCATCGCCCGTTGCTCCTCCTCGCGCTCGTCTCCGCCTGCCGCGAGACGCCCCCTCCCTCGGCCCCCGTCGCTCCCGCGCCGACGGCTCCCTCGCCCGCGCGCCCTGCCGCCGACGTGAAGTGGGGTGTCATCGAGGGTCGCGTTCGCCTCACGGGCACGCCCCCGGCCCCCACCTTGTCTCCCACCACCGGCACCGTTGTGTCCGTGTGCGGCGAGCAGGCGGAGGACCGCTCTCTCGTCGTCGGCGCCGAAGGGGCACTCGCCCACACAGTGGTTTCCCTCAAGTCCGGCGCCGGGCTCCCCGCACCGGCGAGCCTCCCGGCCGACCCCGTGCTGGACCAGAAGAAGTGCGTCTACGAGCCGCCCGTCCTGGCCGCCCGGGCAGGCGGCACCCTGACGCTGCGGAACTCTGATCCACTCGTGCACAACGTGCGCGCCGCCTCCGGTTCCAACCGCTCCTTCTTCAACGTGGCCATGCCGCTGGAGGGGATGACGACCCGCAAGCCGCTCCCCGCGGAGCCGGGCGTGGTGCCCATCCGCTGTGACATCCACCCGTGGATGCGCGCCGTGGTGCGTACCTTCGACCACTCGTACTTCGCCACCACCAGCCCGGAAGGGCGCTTCCGCCTGGAGGTCCCCGAGGGCACCCACACCCTCGTCCTCTGGCACGAGCGGCTGCCCCAGGCCGAGCAGACCGTGAATGTCCGCGCCGGAGAGGTCGTCGAGGTGGAGCAGTCCTGGGCGGTAGGAGACCTGAAGTAGCTGGCCCGCTCAGGCCTGTAGCAAAAGAGTCTGGAAGTTTTTCGGCGCTGCGCGTTCTACATGTCGAGGCGTGGGTGATCCGGATTTCATTTCCGCTGCGGCCGAAAAATTGCTACAATACTGGCGAGCAACACCACGAGAGGGGGGCCGAGTCATGCAGCAGGCCAAGAAGCGAACGACTCTGACGAGCCAGGCACACACCCACCAGGAGCCGACCCGCAAGGAAGTCCGGCCGGTGGGGATGCAGGAAATGGGGCCTGGCCTCTACGAGCAGATCCGCCGTGCGCTGATGGAGTTGTCGCTGGCGTCAGGGACTTGAGCGGAGCCGAAGCGTCACGCTGAACGGAGCCCTGGCGGCGCCCCTGGACGGGCGCGCCTCGCTTCAAGGCCTCGTGGGTACCACCGAGGCGCAGGGACTCCCGGCGAATGCCAGGGAGTCCCTACAACCCCACGACTCAGGTTTCTTCTTCTTCGGTTTCCGCGGTCGCGGTCTCGTCGTCATCGAACGAGTCGAGGTCTTCTTCCTCTTCCTCGCTCGCGGCGGCGGGCTCTTCGGGTTCAATCGGTTCGATGACCTTCGGGGCGGCGGCCAAGCGTCCGCGTCGTCCCTCGGGCTGGGGCTTGAGAGCAGGGCTTTCCCGCTGGTCCGCGCCGCACTTGGGGCACAGCGGGTCAGGCTTCTTCATGTCGTAGAACTTCGTCTGGCACTTGTAGCAGACGAACTTCGATCCGAGGTCCTTCGCCGGCATTCGCCACCTTCTGAATAAGGCCGAGAGAAGACAGAGGGCGGCTGCATAGTTGGCGCGCAAGACGGAGTCAACCGATGGTTTGCGCGGGAGATTTCTAGCGGTAGCATCCAGAACCCAGTCTCCCCTCAGTGAGCCGGACGCTCCCCTTGAACTTCACCTGCGACAATTGCCAGAAGCGGTACTCCATTGCGGACGAAAAAGTCCGCGGCAAGACGGTCAAGGTCCGTTGCAAGAACTGCCAGAACGTCATCACCGTCGAAGGACCCGCCGAAGAGGAGAGCACCCGCGTGGTGTCGCTCGCGGACGTGGAGCGGCTGAGAGCGCAAGAGCGCTCCCTGGCCGAGCCCGCCGCCGCGCCCGTCACCGCCGCGCCCGCGTTGGCCAAGGCGCCACCCGCCGCGCTTCAAACGCCCTGGGACGATGAGCCCACGCGTGCCGCACCCCTGCGGGCCACCGGTTCGCCCTGGTTCGTGATGGTGCGCAACAAGCAGGAAGGCCCCCTCGACGAGGGGGCGCTCCGGGAGCTCGTCGCCACTGGCACCATCAGTGGCCGCAGCTTCTTCTGGCAGCAGGGCATGGCGGACTGGAAGCGCGGCGCGGATGTGCCGGAGCTCGCTGGTCTGTTCACCCCGCCACCCGAGCCGGAGCCCCTTCCTCCACCCCCTCCGCCCGTGGCGGAGCCGCCTCCCGCCCGAGCCTCGAAGAGCACACCTGCTCGCCGGGAGCCGGAGCCCGAGCAGCAGCCCTACTTCCCCGAGCCGGAGCCGCAGTACCCCCAGGAGCCGGAGCCCGAGCAGCAGCCCGAGCCCCAGCGAGCGTGGGTGCCCGAGGAGGACCCGGACACGACGTACTTCGGCGAGCCTGATCCTCGGGGCCAGTCCCAGGCTTCGGCGCGGCGAGGGGCGGCACCGGCCGCCAGCGCGGCGCCGCTGAACGAGCTGTTCTCCGACCTGGACCTTCCAGAGCGGGGGGACCAGGACGACGTTCCCCAGGAGGACCCGCTGGCCTCGCTGGGCGGCGGTGACGAAGAGGAGCGCAGGCCTCGGGAGGACACGCGTCACTTCGCCAAGAAGGCGGGTGTCACGCGACGCAACTCCGGCTGGAAGTACGCCGTCTTCGCGCTGCTGCTCATCATCGTGCCGGTGGGAGCCGCCTACGTGTTGTCGGAGTCGCTGGGCGTCATGCCGCTGCGGGTGACGACGGTGGACGCCGAGGGCAACCGGGTGGAGCAGTCCGTCTTCACCGGTGCTGGCATGGGCGCGCTGCGCGACAAGCTGCTGGGCAAGACGCCCCCGCCAGCTCCGCCGCCTGCGACGAAGGTGACGCCCGAGTCGCCCCCGGCCGCGCCCGCCGCGGTGCAGCCCACCGAGCCCAAGGCCGCCGAGCCGACGGCCGGCACCGAGGGCGCCGCCGTGGCGGCTCCCTCCAAGGAGCAGGTCGCGGCGGTCTACAACGACACGGAGAAGAAGGACGTCGCTCCGGAGGTCCGCGAGGATGCGGACGTGGCCGCGGCGGACACCGAGGAGGTGGGCGGTCCGTCGGACGAGGAAGTGGAGCGCATCGTGGAGCAGACCCAGGTCGCGTTCCGCGACTGCGTGGACCAGGAGCTGCGCCGCAATCCGTCCTTCAAGGGCGGGAAGGTGACGCTCACCGCCACCGTGGGCACGTCGGGCGCGGTGAAGGCCGCCACGTTCAGCCGCAAGGACCTGAACGGCTCCTCGAACACGGTGGGCACCTGCATCCGGGACCGTGCCAAGCGCATGGTCTTCTCCAGCTTCTCGGGTGAGGACGTCGACCTGGAGATTCCGCTCGTCCTCTCCGGGCGGTAGTCCCAAGCCAGGGCGCCGGGCCTCTCCCTCTCGTCGAGGGGAGGCCTCGGGACCTGGCGCGGCCGCCGAGCGTCCGCCTCAGAGGTCGAAGTCGCCCGCGGGAGGCTTCTTGCCCTGCATCGCCCGCTGACGCGCCAGGCGCACTTCCTCGCGCAGCGCCTCGGTGGCTTCCGCGTCCACCCGCATCGTCTCCAGGTCCAGCACGTCACCCTCGCGCACGCCCGAGGGGAGTGACGTGAGGGGCCGCGTCACCTCGCGCCCTTCGACGATGAGCACCGCGACGTCGTCCTCGATGCGGTCCAGCGTGGCCCGCGACACGCGTGTCTTCGTCATGGGTTGCAGTCCTGGGCGGGACGTCGTTCCTGGGCCGCCGCCTCGCGCGTCTTGTAGACGATGAGGTTCTCGGGGTGGATCTTCTTCGCCCCGTCGCAGTCCGGGAAGTGGAACAGCTGCCGCTTCCGGCTGGCGTGGTACGGGCCCTTGTACTTCTTCGAGCGGTCCGTGCGCCCCTCCGCCACGGGCGCGGGCGGCTCCGTCCGGGTCGTCTGGAGCGTGTCGATGGGCCGCAGGTCCTCGGGGGGAGGGGGCGGGGGCGGGACCTTCTTCTCGGGCAGGGGCTTGCCCGCCCAGAAGTCCGGCTCCGGCGTGGGGCCCTGACCCGGGTGCGTGTAGCGCGTGTCGCTGGGGCTGCCCTGCGGCAGTCGCTCGGGCGTGACGACCAGTGACTTGCCGTCGCTGACCACCTGCACCTCGCCATCCACGTCGGTGCGGAACACCTGGACGTGCGCGGCCTTCAAGCGCTCCAACGTGGCGGCGGCGGGCGCCTTGAAGGGATTGTCGGCGCCCACGGAGATGACCGCGGCGCGGGCGCCCACGCGGGCGAGGAAGGGCGCGGTGGTGGCGCCCGCGAGCCCGTGAGCCCCCACCTTGATCAGCGTGGACTGGATGGGGACCTCTCGCGCGAGCAGGTACTCCTCCGTCTGCGCGAGGGCGTCACCGGCGAAGAGCACCGACGTCTCGCCGTAGGAGAGCCGCATGACGATGGAGTTGATCTCCAGCGTGGCCTCGGACGCCTCCAGGAGCGGCTCGCTGGGGGCTCGGGGCCAGAGGATGGTCAGCGACACGCCGTCCCCCAGGTTGATGCGCTGGGGGGCATTGGGCGTGGACGTCGGCGGCGCGGGCGAGACGACCTGGATGCGGCGCCCGCTGATGGAGGTGAGCAGGGCGTCGTACTCGCGCGGCGCCGAGGGCAATTGCGGCTCCATCAACTGTCGCGCGCCCACGCGCCGCAGCACCGGGTCCAACGCTCCGTGATGGTCGTTGTGCGGGTGGGTGAGGATGACCAGGTCCAGCTGCTTGACGAGCAGTTCCGGGAGGCGGTTCACCAGGTGGCCCGCGGCCTTCTCCGGGCCCGAGTCCACCAGCACCGTGTTTCCCGTGGGGGAGACGATGAGGGCGGCGTCCCCCTGGCCCACGTCGAAGAAGTAGACGTGCAGCTTCCCGTCGGGGGCGTTGCCGAAGTAGCGCTTGGCCTCCGTGGCACGCGTGGCGGACGGGTCCGGCGATTCCTTGCAGGCCGCCAGGGCCAGCAGGGTCCCCAGCAGGGCGAGATGGCGCGGGCTCATGGGTGACAATCCTCGGCGGGGCGACGCTCGCGTAGGGCGGCTTCGCGGTTCAGGAAGAGCGTGCGTTCAGACTTGGAACGCTTCAGCGTGGAGCACGTCTCGCGGTGGAACACCTTGCTGCCCTTGAGCCCCACGTAGGGGCCTTGTCCCTCGGTGTTCGCGGGCGTCGAGCCTCGCTCACCGGGTGCGGTTCCAGGTGAAGGGACTTTCACCTCGTCTCGCGGTTCGACGGTGCCGCGCCCTGGCCGGGAGTGGCCAGGCACGACGGGTCCGAGCGCGATGGGGCCCGGGGTGATTCCGCCCGGCACGACGAGCAGCGCGCCGGTGCCTCCGTTCGCACGCAGCGTGACGGTATGGCCGTCGCTGGCGGCGACCACTTCGCCATCCCGGTCCGTGCGCAGCACGTGCGCGCCGACGGCGTCGAGCCGCTCCAGCGTCTCTCGCGCGGGATGGCCGTAGTCGTTCTTGGCGCCACAGGAGATGACGGCGGCCTGGGGCTTCGCCGCGGCGAGGAACGCGGCCGTGGAGGAGTGCCGTCCGCCATGGTGGGCGACCTTCAGCACGGTGGTGGTGAGGTCCAGGGGGCGCTGGAGCAGGGCGGCCTCGGTGTCCGGCTCCGCGTCGCCGACGAGCAGGAAGGCCGTCCTCCCGTACGTCAGCTTGGCGACGATGGAGTTGGAGTTGGCGTCCGAGCGCGTTCCCACGAGGAAGGGCTCCTTCGGCGCGCGCGGCCATAGCACGGTGAGCGAGACGCCCTCACCCAGGCCGATGGTGAGCAGTGAGTCCGGCGTGGCGGGATTGGGCTCCGGGTTCATCACCTGGCCCACCGACTCGCCGACGAAGCCGAGCAAATCCCGGTACGCCTCGCTGGGGTGGTTGAAGCCCGGGTCCATGAAGCGCCGGGCGCCGACGGCGCGCAGCGCGTCCGTGAGTCCGCCCAGGTGGTCCAGGTGCGGGTGGGTGAGGATGACCAGGTCCAGCGGCCCCGTCACCAGGGTGCGCAGGCGGGCGGCGAGTCGTTCCCGGGCTTCGGGAGGGCCGCCGTCGATGAGGACCGTCTTGCCCGTGGGGGAGATGACGAGCGCGGCGTCGCCCTGGCCCACGTCGAAGAAGTGGACCGTGAGCGGCCTGGTGTCGGTGCTGGGAGTGGGAGGGGAGGGTGGGCCCGCGGCGATGCCTGGAAGCGCGGCGAGCAGGAGGACGAGGAAGCTGGACAGCCGGAGACGGGACATCACGGTGCGGACTCTACCGCCACGTTCCCACCCTCGGCACCTCGGGTGCGAGCAGGAAACGCACGGGTCGCCCGCGCGCTTCCCGAGGACCTCGAAGTGGGCTAAGGGGCCGCCATGTCCGACTCCGAGGACCTCTTCAAGTACGTCGAGGAAATCGCCGACCAGGCCCGCCGCCGCGTTCAGGCGTTGACGGGCGCCCGGGAGGCCCCCCCCACCGACGCCGCTCCCGACGCCTTCACCCGCCACGGCACGGGGCGCGTGGACCCGGACTCCATCCGGTCCGCCTCGGACCTGGCGCCGTACATCGACCACACGCTGCTCAAGCCCGAGGCGCGCCAGGAGGACGTGGTGAAGGTGTCCGAGGAGGCGCGTCAGCACGGCTTCGCCACGGTCTGCGTGAACAGCTCGCACGTGGCCACCGTCGCCAGAATCCTCGCGGGCTCCTCCACGGTGCCCATCGCCGTGGTGGGCTTCCCGCTGGGCGCGGCGCTGTCGTCGGCCAAGGCGTTCGAGGCGCGCGAGGCCATTGAAGCCGGGGCGCGCGAAATCGACATGGTGGTCAACATCGGCGCGCTCAAGGCGAAGGACCACACGCTCGTGTTCACGGACATCGCCGCCGTGGTGAAGGCCAGCAGCCCGTTGCCGGTGAAGGTCATCCTGGAGACGGCGCTGCTGTCGGACGAAGAGAAGGTCTTCGCCTGCCTGCTGTCGAAGGCCGCGGGCGCCGCCTTCGTGAAGACGTCCACGGGTTTCAGTTCGGGCGGCGCGACGGTGGAGGACGTGTCGCTGATGCGCGCCATGGTGGGCGAGGACGTGGGCGTCAAGGCGTCCGGCGGCATCCGCTCGTTCGAGGACGCCATGAACATGCTGCGCGCGGGCGCCAACCGACTGGGCGCTTCCGCGTCGGTGGCCATCGTCACCGGCCAGGTTTCCACCGCGAAGTACTGACCCGGCGGAGCCGACGTGAACGCGAAACAGCGAGACGAACTCAAGGCGCTGCTGCTGGCGCTGCATGCCGAGCTGACCGAAAAGACGCCCTCGAGAATCGAGCCCAACCGCACCGATGAGGCGCGCATCGGCGGCGACGAGGACGAGCAGCCCCTCAACGAAATGATGCAGGCCATCGCCTCCAACCGGAACCGGAACATGGACGGCGTGCTGGCCCGCGTGCTCAAGGCGCTGGGCAAGCTGCGCGACGAGCCAGACTCCTTCGGTGAGTGCGAGGAGTGCGGGGATGAGATTCCGCTCGGGCGGCTGCGCGCCATGCCCTACGCGGAGCTGTGCGTGACGTGCCAGGGCGGCAAGGACGGCCCCAAGGGCCGCGCCACGCGTCGCAAGCTCACCGACTACAGCTGAAAAACTCCACCGGCGCGGCGAGGCTTGTCTTCCGCGCGCGCCCAGACCGTACGAGGCTTCGAGGCTCCATGAACGACACCGGACTGAGAGAGCGGGCGGAGGCGTGGCGCCTGGCGGACCCCGACCCCGCCACCGCCGACGAACTGGCGCGGCTGCTCGCCCAGGGAGACCTCACTGAATTGGCGGACCGTTTCGCCGGAGACCTGGAGTTCGGCACCGCGGGCCTGCGTGGCGTGCTGGGCGCCGGGCCCAACCGGATGAACCGCGCCGTGGTGCGCCGCACCACCGCGGGCCTGGCGCGCTACCTCAAGGAGCATGTGCCGGACGCCGCTACCCGGGGCGTGGTGGTGGGCCGTGACGCGCGCAAGCTGAGCGCGGAGCTGGCGGAGGACACCGCCGCCGTGCTCGCCGCCGAAGGTATCCCCGCCCACGTCTTCTCACCGCCGGTGCCCACTCCGCTCACCGCGTACGCCTGCCTCCACCTCAACGCCGCCGCCGCCATCATGGTGACGGCCAGCCATAATCCACCCGAGTACAACGGTTACAAGGTGTACTGGGGCAACGGCGCTCAAATCATCCCGCCGCACGACACGGGCATCGCCGCCGCCATTGCCCGGGTGGAGCCCGCCAACCGCGTGCCCCTGCTGACGGTGGCCCAGGCGCGCGAGCAGGGCCTGTGGCGCGACATCCCGGACTCTCTGGGCGAGGACTACCTGCGCGCCATCCTCGGGCTGCGCGTGCACAAGAAGGGCTCCGACACGCTGTCCATCGTCTACACGGCGATGCACGGCGTGGGCGGAGTCTGGGCGGAGCGGGCCCTGCGCGACGCGGGCTTCCCGCGCTTCACGCCCGTGGCCGAGCAGCAGATGCCCGACGGCCGCTTCCCCACGGTGCGCTTCCCCAACCCGGAGGAGCCCGGCGCCATGGACCTGTCTCGCGCCACCGCCGAGCGCGTGAAGGCCGACCTGGTGCTGGCCAATGACCCGGACGCGGACCGGCTGGCCGTCATGGCCCGCGAGGCGGACGGTGGGCTGCGCATGCTCACCGGCAACGAGGTGGGTGTGCTGCTGGGCCACTACCTTTTGACGCAGGGGACGAAGCACGCTCGGCCACATGTCGTCACCACCATCGTCTCGTCGACGCAGCTGGGGGACATCGCCCGCTCGCTCGGCGCGGCGTATGACGAGGTGCTCACGGGCTTCAAGTGGATCGCCAACCGCGCGCTGGAACGCGAGCACGCCGAAGGCACTCAGTTCGTCTTCGGCTACGAGGAGGCGCTGGGCTACACCGCCGGCACCGTGACGCGGGACAAGGACGGCGTCGGCGCGGCGCTCGTCATGGCGGACCTGGCCGCGTGGTGCGAGTCGCGCGGCACCACCGTGCTCGGCTACCTGGAGGAAATCCAGCGCCGGCACGGCCTCTACGTCGGTGCCCAGCGCAACGTCACGCTGCCCGGCGCCGCGGGCGCGCAGGTCATCCGCGGCATCATGGACGCCTTCCGTGCCCGGCCTCCCTCCCACATCGGCACGGAGGCCGTGCGGGCCGTGCTCGACTACCAGCGGGGCGTGAATGGCCTGCCGCCGTCCAACGTGCTCGCGCTGGAACTGGAGGGCGGGGGCCGCGTCACCCTGCGTCCGTCCGGCACCGAGCCGAAGATCAAGTACTACTTCGAGCGCAAGGAGACGCCGGGTGCCGGGGAGCCCCTGGCCCAGGCTCGTGCTCGCGCCGAGGCCCGGTTGACCTCCTTCATCGACGCTTTTGTCGCGCTCGCACGTGAGCGTGGACAACCCACCTGAGTCTTGATTCACACCTCATCTCGCGCCTCGGTTCCCCCCTGGCCGCGCCTCGCGTGGCCCCCGTCGAAAGGATTCGTGTGAAGCGCCTCGTTCCTGGAGTCCTCCTCGCCTGCTGTCTGATGGCCCTTCCTGGTACCGCGCTGGCGCGGGGGCAGGGCTGGTCCGTGCTCGCCGCCGACACGCTGGGGCGGGGCAATACGGCGTTCTCCGGCCAGATTGGCTGGCCCGGCCTCACGCTGGGCGTGCTCCACGGCAGCTCGGAGCGCTTCGACATCGGCGGCAAGTTCAGCTTCAACTGGGGCCGCGAGGGTTGGGTGCGCCACACCTCGCCCGGCATCAAGCTGCAGGCGTGGATGCGGCTGGAGCTGGCGAAGACGAACCAGGTCTCCTTCGCGCTCACCTTCCAGCCCGGGCCGCTCTTCTACTTCGACGACGGCGACACGGACGTGGGCCTGGCGCTGCCGGTGGCCTTCGTCGTGGGCATCCCCGTGTCCAGCGCGCTGATGGTGAACGTGGGCATCGACATGCCCTTCCACGTCTACTTCGGGGAGGGCATCGGCCCCGTCATTCCCATCCTGGTGGGTGGCGGGCTGGAGTACTTCATCGACAGCCGGCTGGCGGCCACCTTCAACCTGCGCATGGGCCCCTCGCTCATCCCCGACTGGGATGAGAGCGAGTTCGCCATGGAAGCCCTCTTCGGCATCGCCTACCGCTTCTAGGCGACGCGCCGGTTCGGGCCTACCAGGAGGACGTCTGCTCGGGCAGCTCCACCGTGAAGGTGCTGCCCAGGTTGACGCGGCTCTGCACCGTCAGCTTGCCGCCCATGGACTCCACCAGGGCGCGCGCCACGGTGAGGCCCAGCCCGGCGCCCTTCTCCGGCGGCTTCGTCGTGTAGTAGGGCTCGAAGACGGCCTGCAGCTCGTCCTCGAAGATGCCGATGCCCGTGTCCTTCACGAACAGGCGCGGGCCGAAGTCGCCGAACATGTCCGGCAGCTCCACGCCCACGTGGATGCGACGCGGCCGGTCCATCACGTCTTCCACGGCCTCCGCCGCGTTGGCGAGGATCTCCACCAGCACCTGCTCCAACTGGCGGCGGTTGAACACGACGGCGATGGGGTCCTCCGGCAGCACCACCGTCACTTCGGCGGCGCCCAGACGGCCGTTGCCCCGCACCCGCTCCACCACCCCGGGAACCAGCTCCCGCAGGTCGAAGCGCTGGATGTCCTTGGGGTTGGTGGGGCCCAGCGAGAGCAGGTGCTGGCCGTACAGCCGCATCTGCTCGCCGGCGACACCCAGCTTCTTGAGCTCCTCCACGTCCGGTGGCAGGCCCTGCATCGCGCGCTCGCGCACGTGTCCCAGCGCCCGCTGGAGGCCCTCGCCGATGTGACCCAGGTTCTGCGCGACATCCGCCGCCAGCGTGCCCACGCGCGCCAGTCGCTCCATCTCCACCCAGCGGGTGCGTGGATCCAACAGCTCCTCGGCCCGCTGCCCACCGCGGTCGCGGTGCGCCTTGAGCTCCAGCAGCGTGTGCACGCGGACCTTCAGCTCCAGCGGATCCAACGGCTCCGTGGTCAGCAGATCATCCACTCCGGCTTCCAGCACCTGTCGCCGCGTCTGGCGGTCCGCCCTGCGGGTCAGCATCAGCACCGGCACAGACAGCGCACCCAGCTCCGCCTGGAGCCGTCGGTACGCCGCCAGCCCATCCGTCCCCGGACGCTCCACGTCCAGCAGCACCAGGTCCGCGGCCTGTCGGGCCCCGCTCCCACGCGCTGGCAGGACGTCGTAGCCCGCGGGGGCCAGGATGGAGCACAGCCGCTCCATGCCTTCTGACTCCACGTCCACCGCCAAAACGCGGGGTCTGTACGTCTCGGTCGTTCCCGTCGTATCCAGCATCACCCACCCCCGCCGTGTTGACCGGACCGACCGGGCCCGGGTTTCACAAGGAGTCCCTCCGGACCTTGCGACAGATTGGATGAAGCCTCCCCCCCGGTGGCCTGATTCCAATCCGGCGCGGCCCGACCTGACCTCATTATGCGAGGCGCGTGCCGTCGTGATTTCCGACGCCCCGTGTCTCAATCCCGGAGAAACCCGGAGTTCCATCCAATAACGGCAGGGGGTTGGAGTGTCGTCTTTCTCCACCATCCGAAGGAGAGGACGTTGGCCACCAGACACCTGGGGGTCACTCCTGACCAGGAATCATTCTATACCCGGGTATAGAATGACTCGCACTGGTTTGGTGACCTCAGCGGGACTCCTGCTCGTATGGGACGCCGAGTGAGGCAGGGGTGCTGTTGCGCTGGCCCTGGAAGGCGAGGACCAGGAGGGTGAGGAGGTAGGGCAGCGCGAGCAGGACGCCCTGGGGGACGACGTCCAGGAGGCCCGGGGCGCTGGAGGCGAGGCCGATTCGCAGCGCGTTGCCGAAGGCGAAGAAGGCCGCGGCGAAGAAGGCGCCCAGGGGTGTCCAGCGGCCGAACACCATGGCGGCCAGGGCCATGAAGCCCAGGCCCGCGGGCGTGTGCTGCTCGAAGCGGTCCAGCACGGTGGTGGAGAGCACGGCGCCACCCAGGCCCGCGAGCAGTCCACCGCCCAGCACCGCGCCCCACCTCAAAGCAGGAACGGAAAGTCCCAGGGTGGCCACCGCGTGGGGCTTGTCGCCCACGGCGCGCAGGCGGAGTCCCAGGGGCGTGCGAGTCAACATCCCCTGGAGCAGCAGCGGCAACAGCAGCGCCAGGTACGTGGGCGCGGCGTGGCCGGAGAGCGCGCCCAGCACGGGCACCGAGGCGAGCTCGGGCCAGTTCCAGGGGGCGAGCTGTTGGATGGGGGGCGTCCCGTTGGGCCCGAAGTGCGTCTCGAGCAGGAAGGTGCCGCCCGCCAGGGCCACGAGGTTGAGGGCGATGCCGGACACCACCTGGTCCGAGCGCCAGCGGATGCACAGGTAGCCGTGCACCGCCGCCAGCGTCGCGCCCGCGAGCATTCCGACGCCCACGGCCAGCGGCGTGGGCATGACGAGCGCGGCCACCGCGGCGCAGAAGGCGCCCACGCGCATCATCCCCTCCACGCCCACGGCGACGACGCCCGCGCGCTCGGAGAGCACCGCGCCCAGGGCGGCGAAGACGAGCGCGGGGGCCGCGTCCAGCGTGGCGAACAGGAGCCGGTGGATGATTTCAAGCATGGGGCACCTGCGCGGCCGGAGCAGGCGGCGCGGCCGTGGCGACTGTCGGGGTGCTTCGACGGCGCAGCGCCGCCAGCCAGATGAGGCGTCCGGCCACGAAGAGCAGCGCGAGGCCCTGGATGAGCTCGGGGAAGCTCTTGTGCACATCGAGCAGCTGCATGCGCGTGCCACCCGCTCGCAGAACACCGAAGAAGAGGGCCGCTGCGCCCACGCCCAGCGGATGGTTGTTGCCGATGAGGGCGATGGCGATGCCGTCGAAGCCGTAGGGCGCGCCCAGCGTGCCCGGATAGCGGCCCTCGGTGCCCAGCACGAGCACCGCGCCAGCGAGTCCGGCCAGCGCTCCGGCCAGCGCCATGGCGAGCCCCGCGCGCCGCGCCACGGGGATGCCCGCGGCCCGCGCCGCCTCGTCACCCAGGCCCACCGCGCGCGTCTCGAAGCCGGAGCGGGTGCGCGCAAGCCACGCCCAGACCGTCACCGCCGCCACGACGGCGAGGATGAAGCCCAGGTTGAGGCGGGAGCTGTCACCCAGCAGTCGAGGAAGCTGCGAGGTGGGGTGGATCTCCGCCGTGCCGGAGATGGAGGCGCCGGCCTCGGCCACGCCGCGCAACGGCCCGACGACGAGCCAGTTGTCCACCAGTCGCACCGCCACCCAGTTGAGCATGATGGTGGAGATGACCTCGTGCACGCCCCGGTACAGCTTGAGCGCGCCGGCAATCCCCGCCCAGGCGGCCCCGGCCACGGCCGCGCCGAGGAGCGCGGCCGGGATGTGCAGGACGCCCGGCAGGGCCACGTGCGCGCCGACCACCGCGGCCGCGAGCGCTCCGAGCAGCATCTGTCCCTGCGCGCCGATGTTGAACAGGCCCACCTTGAAGGCCACCGCCACGGACAGGCCGGTGAGGGTGAGCAGCGCCGCCTTCATCGCCGCTTCGCCCAGGGGCCGGGTGAGGACGGTGACGGCGGCGCCCTCGAGGAACCGGGGCCAGTCGCCAATGCCGCCCCAGAGCATCTCGAGATAGGCCGCCGTCGCGACCGCCGTGCCGTCCGTGTCCCGGGTGAGGGCGATGAGCTGCCAGCACACCACCAGCGACAACAGCACCGACAGCACCGAGGGCAGGGCCTGCCGTGTCCGCTCACCCATGGGCCTGCTCCGCTCCCAGCATGCGACGTCCCATCTCCCGCTCGTCGTACTCGGCCCGGGTGAACTGGCCCGTCACGCGGCCCTCGAAGAGCACATAGACGCGGTCCGCCAGGGCCAGCACTTCTTCCAGGTCCAGTGACACCAGCACCACTCCCGTCCCCTGGGCCCGCGCCTCGCGCAGCCGCGCATGCACCTGCGCCACCGCGCCGATGTCCAGGCCTCGCGTGGGCTGCACCACCACGAGCAGGCGCGGCCGGGCATCCAGCTCCCGCGCCACGACGACCTTCTGCTGGTTGCCACCCGACAGGGCCTGCAGGGGCAGGGTCGGCTCGGGCGGGCGCACGTCGTATGAGGCCAGGAGCGTCTGGGCCCGCTCGCGGCGCCCGGCGAAATCAATCCACAGGCCCCGCGCGAAGGGCGGCCCTGTGTGGCGTCCCAGGGCGATGTTCTCCTCCACGCTGAGGGCCTTCACCACCGCGCGGCGCAGCCGGTCCTCGGGCACATGGCCCACGCCGCGCGCTCGCGCCTGGGCGGGCGTGAGCCCGGTCAGTGCTCTTCCGAGCAGCGTGCCGCCACCCGCGGTCAGTGGACGCAGGCCGGTGAGCACTTCGGCCAGCTCGCGTTGTCCGTTGCCGTCCACGCCGGCGATGCCGACGATTTCTCCCTCGCGCACCGTCATGTCCACGCCGCGCAGCGCGGGGCACCCGTTGTCGCCTCGTGCCTGGAGTCCCGTTGCCTCCAGCAGGACGTCGCCGGGCTTCTCACCGCCGCCTGGCGCGGGCCTTCCGTCGTCCCCTCGCACCGGGAGCCCCACCGCTTCCATCAGGGCGTCGCTGGGGAGCTTCTCACCCGAGGCCGCGTGGCCCGTCACGGCGCGCTGGCTCTCTCCCACCATGAGGGCGGCCAGGGCCGTCGCCGAGGTCTCCGAGGGCCTCACCTCCGCCACCAGTCGGCCGCGCCGCATGACGGCGATGCGGTCCGCCACGCCGAGCACTTCCTTCAGCTTGTGGCTGATGAGCACGACGGTGCGCCCCTGCGCGACGAGGCCGCGCATGACGCGGGCCAGCTCGTCGGCTTCCTGGGGGGTGAGGACGGCGGTGGGCTCGTCGAGGATGAGCACCTGGGCGCCCCGGTGCAGCGCCTTGACGATTTCCACCTTCTGCTGCGAGCCCACCGTGAGCGTGTCCACGCGGGCGCGCGGGTCCAACACGAAGCCGAAACGCTCGCAGGTGGCGGCGACCTCCCTGACGGCGCGCTCCCAGTCGAACAGCCCCCGGCGGGTGGGCTCGCGGCCGAGCACCACGTTCTCCGCCACCGTCAGCGTGGGCACGAGCATGAAGTGCTGGTGCACCATGCCGATACCCAGGGCAATCGCGTCCCGAGGGCTCTTGAGGCGCACGGACCTGCCGTGCACGGACACCTCGCCCGAGTCCGGATGGTAGAGCCCGTAGAGGACGTTCATCAGGCTGGACTTGCCCGCGCCGTTCTCTCCCACCACCGCGAGCAGCTCGCCCGCGCCGATATCGAGGGACACGTCATCCAGCGCCGTGACGGCGCCGAAACGCTTCTGGATGTGTCGAAGGGAAATCAGGGCGCGGCGGCCTGGAAGGTGGCGAGGTCCGCCGGGACGGAAGGCACCTGGAGCTGTCCGGAGACGACGCGCTGGCGCAGCGCCTCCACCTTCTGGAGCGCCTCCGCCTTGCCCGGGAAGTCCACCCGGACCTCGGCCATGGCCACGCCGTTCTCCTTGAGGCCCAGCACCTGCTCGGTGGCGGTGAACTTGCCGTCCACCAGGTCCTTCGCGGCCTGGTAGACGACCAGGTCCGTGTGCTTCAGCATGGAGGTCAGGATGGCCTCCGGCGCCACGTGCGACTGGTCCGAGTCCACGCCGATGGCGTACACGCTCTTGCCGGCCGCGCGCGCCTCCTTCACCGCCTGGATGACGCCGATGCCGTCCGAGCCCGCCGCGTGGAAGATGACGTCCGCGCCCTTGGCGATGAGGTCCTGCGCCACCTGCTTGCCCGCGGCCATGTCGTTGAAGCTGCCGGTGTAGACGGACATCAGGGTCTGGGCCGCCTCGGGCTTCGTCGTCTTCACGCCGGCGCGATAGCCGACCTCGAAGCGCTGGATGAGGGGCACCTCGATGCCGCCCACGAAGCCCACCTTGTTCGTCTTCGTCACCAGCCCCGCCAGCGCGCCGACGAGGAAGCTGCCCTCGTGCTCCTTGAAGAGGACGGTGCGCACGTTGGGCAGCCGCAGCGTCTTTCCCTGGGCATCCAGCACCTGGCTGTCGATGAGCAGGAAGCGGGCCTGGGGGTTCTCCTGGGCGGAGCTGCGCACGGCGTTGGCCAGCAGGTAGCCGTTGCCGATGGTGAGCTGGGAGCCCCGGTCCACGAGCAGCTGGAGGTTGGGGACGTAGTCCTCCTGGGCCTTGCTCTGGAGGACGACGGGCTGGATGGGCAGGGGCTGGAGGGTGGACGCGATGGAGGCCAGGTGGCCGGGCAGGGACTTGCGCACGTCGTCGGGCGTGGCGTCCACGTACTTGCCGCCCTCGTAGCGCTTGCCGGCGGCCCACAGCTCCAGGCCGCGCAGGGCGGCGTCGTTGAACGAGTGATCACCCCGGCCGCCCACGTCGATGACGAGGCCCACGGGAAGCGGCTTCTTCGCCTCCTGCTGAGCGGAGGCGGGGGCCGGAGCGCCGGAGGGGGGCGTCTCTTCCTTCTGCTTGGAACAGGCGCAGAGGAGCGCCGTGAGGGCGAGGACCTGAAGGCGAAGCGTCATGGCTGGCTATCTACCAGATGCGGAGGCGCCTTTCGCGGAAGTGCATGGGGCCCCGGGTTCCTGGTATGGGCAGTCCCCGTGCAACCCTACGAGCTCATCAAGTCGAAGCGGGATGGGGGCCGGCTGGAGCCGGCTGACATCCGCGCGTTCATCCAGGCATATACGGCGGGAACGGTGGCGGACTATCAGATGGCGGCCATGTGCATGGCCGTCTTCTTCCGGGGGCTGGACTCCCGAGAGCTGGGCGCCTGGGCGCGCGCCATGCTGGAGTCGGGCGAGGTGTTGGACCTGTCCGACACCCCGGCCGTGAAGGTGGACAAGCATTCGACGGGCGGAGTGGGGGACAAGGTGTCGCTCAGCCTGGCGCCCCTGGCGGCGGCGTGCGGGGTGCCGGTGCCCATGATTTCGGGCCGGGGCCTGGGCCACACGGGAGGGACGCTGGACAAGCTGGAGTCCATCCCCGGCTTCAACGTGAATCTGTCGACGTCCGAGTACCGCCGGCTGGTGCGCGAGGTGGGCTGCTGCCTGATTGGCCAGACGGCGCAGGTGGCGCCCGCGGACAAGAAGCTCTACGCGCTGCGTGATGTGACGGCGACGGTGGACTGCATCCCGCTGATTGCGTCCTCCATCATGAGCAAGAAGCTGGCGGAGGGCATCGACGCGCTGGTGCTGGACGTCAAGGTCGGCAGCGGCGCGTTCATGAAGCGCGACGAGGATGCCCGCACGCTGGCCCGGACGATGATTGGCCTGGGCGCGGAGATGGGGCGCAAGGTCGTCGCGCTGCTGACGGACATGGACCAGCCGCTCGGGCGCAAGGTGGGCAACGCCCTGGAGGTGATGGAGGCGGTGGACATGCTCCGTGGCGAGGCCCCGGACGACTACACCGAAATCACCTACGCGCTGACGGCGGAGATGCTGGTGCTCGGCAAGAAGGCCGCCACCGTGGACGAGGCGCGCGAGAAGCTGCGCAAGTCCGTGGCGGATGGCAGCGCGCTGCGCAAGCTGAAGGAAATTGTCCTGTCGCAGGGCGGAGACCCGCGCTCCATCGACGACTACTCGCTCCTGCCCCAGGCGCGCTCCACGGTGGACGTGGTGGCGCCCCGTGGAGGGTATGTGACGGGCATCGACACGGAGGGCGTGGGCCTCGCGGGCGTGGCGCTCGGCGCGGGCCGTCAGCGGGTGGACAGCAAGATAGACCCCGCCGTGGGCTTCACCCTCTTGAAGAAGACGGGCGAGGCCGTGGTGAAGGGCGAGCCCGTGGTCCGCGTTCACTACAACGACGAAGCTCCGGTGGAGGGCGTGAAGGCCCGTCTGCTGGCGGCCTACCACTTCGGCGATGCCGCCCCCG
Organism: Myxococcus sp. CA051A; assembly: GCF_013336705.1. Classification (NCBI taxonomy): domain Bacteria; kingdom Pseudomonadati; phylum Myxococcota; class Myxococcia; order Myxococcales; family Myxococcaceae; genus Myxococcus; species Myxococcus sp. CA051A. Next base: position 279,165 of record NZ_JABUMS010000001.1, read on the forward strand.
CCCCCCGTCCGCTGGTGCGCGAGCGGGTGGAGTAGGGCGGCTCGGACCTCGAGCCCGCGCGGCTCGGGGTCCGGTGCCTGGCCCCTCGTGACGGTGATGGCCCGTGCGCCTACGCGCCGTGGCCGCCGTCGACGTTGAGCACGGTGCCCGTGATGTACGTGGCACCCGGGCCCGCGAGGAACACGATGCTGTCGGCGACCTCCTCGGGGCGGCCGAAGCGGCCCAGGGCGATGGCCGCGTTGATGGCGGGCTTCATCGGCTCCAGGCCGGAGGACATGTCCGTGTCCGTGAACCCCGGCTGCACCACGTTGACGGTGATGCCCTTGGGGCCCAGGTCTCTCGCCACGCCCTTGGTGTAGCCGACCACCGCAGCCTTCGTCGCCGTGTAGTCCGCCATGCCGGCCATGCCCACGCGCCCGGTGATGCTGGAGCCCACGGTGATGATGCGCCCGCCCTGGCCCATCACCTTGACCGCCTCGCGGATGGCCGCGATGACCCCGTGGACGTTGATGTTCTGCTGTCGCTCGAACGCCACCGCATCGCTTTCCGGGCTGTCGACCGCTCCTGGCGTGGCCACTCCCGCGTTGTTCACGAGGATGTCCAGCCGACCGAAGCGCTGCGTAACCGCCTGGACCAGCTTCGCTGCCTCCGCCGGTACGCCCTGGTCGGACTGGAAGGCCGCCGCCCGGACGCCTTGGGACTCCAGCTCCCTCACGAGGGCTTGGGCCTTCTCCGCCGAGGCGACGTAGCTGATGGCCACATCCGCCCCTTCTTGCGCGAGCGCCCGCGCCGTCGCCGCGCCAATCCCCCGAGAACCCCCCGTCACCAGCGCCACCTTGCCTGCGAGCTTCTTGGCCATGTTCGTCATTCCTTCCAGGTTGTGTACTTGTCGGTACTGAATTGGACACACCCAGGCGCGCTCCGCGCGGTTCCGCCCGAGCCCGGGCGCGGGATGTGTACCGATTGGTATAGATGTAGAGTCCTGGCCCGGAGCCGTCAAGGGGATTAGTATCGAACGGTATGAAACCGAAGACGGCAGCCGCCCAGGTGGGGCGTCCCCGGGGTTTCGACGTGGATGAGGCGTTGGACCGTGCGCTGCGCCTGTTCTGGCGGCAGGGGTACGAGGGCACCTCGCTGTCGGACCTGACGGAGCATCTGGCCATCAACCGGCCCAGCCTGTACGCGGCGTTCGGCAACAAGGAGTCGCTGTTCCGCAAGGCGTTGGACCGCTACGTCGAGCGCCATCTGGTCCTCTATCGGGACGCGTTCGCGAGGCCCACGGCCCGCGCCGCCGTCGAGCACCTGCTGCTCGGGCTGGCGGACGCGCAGACGCTGCCCCGGGAGCCCAAGGGCTGCATCACCGTGCAGGGCGCGCTGGTGAGCGGCGCGGATGCCGCCCCCATCCAGGGGGAGCTGGCGGCGAGGCGCGCGGCGGGAGAGCAGGCCCTTCGCGAGCGAATCGAGCAGGGGCAGCGCGAGGGGGACGTTCCGGCGCACGTCGACTGCGCGGACCTGGCGCGCTACTTCACCACCGTCTCGCAGGGCATGGCCGTCCAGGCCGCCACGGGAGCCAGTCGCGAGGACCTGCGGCGCGTGGCCCGGACCTCCCTGCTCGCGTGGCCGCCCGCCTGAGGAAGTTCGCCGTCCCCTCCGGTGGTCGAGGAGGCTTCGCTCGGTCCTTCACGTCGGCCCCGGAACGCGGCATCTTTCTGGCCCCAACGGCGGCAGGGACGCATGAACACGGGCGAAGCGCTGTATCTCCATCCAGGAGTGAAGGTCCGGCCCTGCGAGTGGGGCTTCGGCGTCTTCACCGATGAGTTCATCAAGGCGGGCGAACTCATCGAGGAGTGTCGCTACCTCAAGATGCTGCAGAAGCACACGCGGCATCCGCCACTCGACGACTACGTCTTCCAGATTCGCTGGGGAGAGCGCGAGCAGCAGCCCGCGGGGGACTGGGTCGCGCTCGTGCTGGGCTACGGCATGCTCTACAACCACGCGAAGGAGCCCACCGCCGCGTACTACCGCGCGGTGGACCGCGACATCTTCACCTTCTACGCCCTGAGGGACATCCACCCCGGCGAGCAGATCTTCATCAGCTATGGCGAGGAGTGGTGGGACACCCGGAACGAGGATATCCCCCCTTGAGCCCTCGGGGTGCGTTCCGGGGGGGCGTGAGCGGGCCCTGGGGGGCCGCCGGGTTCGACGCAGGGCGCAAAGAGGGGGCACTCCTGGTACAGGACATTCCTGGGGGAACCCACGCGGGGGATGAAATTCGGCGCCTCCCTGGCGGGTGGGCAAGCGTATGATGGGCGGCGGATGGTGCTTCATGGACACGTGACGCAGGCGGCCGTGGCCGTTCGCCGGGGGACCTGGAAGGGGGAGCCGAGGGTGGGCTTCGACCTCCCAGAGGACGCCCTGCCGGCCGGGCCCGGTGAGCCGCGCGCGTGGCCCCGGGGGCGGGCCACCTCCAAGGGGCTTCCGGCGGTGGTACGGGCATGAGCGGCAGGACTGGAACGGCGATGGCCGAGAGGAACAACTCGATGAGCGACAAGGCCGAGGACCGGCGCGACTCCCCCCGGATTCCCATGCGCCTGAAGGTGCGCCGGGCGGGCAGCTCGGCGGACTTCGAGGCACGGGATGGGGACCTGTCCCTGGGCGGCTGCGCCTGGAATGGCCCCGGACTGGAGGCGGGCGCGCAGGTGGAGGTGCGCTTCACGCTGCCCATCCTTCCCGACGAAGTGGAGGCGAAGGGCGAAGTGCTCCACGTGACGGATGGCCCGCAGGGCCCCGCCGCGCACGTGCGCTTCGTGGACCTGCCGGTGGAGGCGGAGCTGGCCATCGCCCGCCACCTGGACGACATGCGGCTCGCGGGCGAACCTCGCTGAGGCCCACCCCGTCACCTAGGAAGGCGGCGACATGGCGGATGAGATTCCCTGGGAGCGGCTGTTCGAAGAGGCCACCCGGGTGCGCGAGCGGGCGCACGTGCCGTACTCCCGCTTCCCGGTAGGGGCCGCCGTCCTGTACGCGGACGGCTCCGTGATGTCCGGCTGCAACGTGGAGAACGCCACCTACGGGCTGACGGTCTGCGCCGAGCGCAATGCGTTCGCCGCGGGCGTGGCGCAGGGCCGCTCCCAGCCGGTGGCGGTGGCGGTCGTCGCGAACACGGCCACACCCGTCCCGCCGTGCGGCATGTGCCGGCAGGTGATGGCCGAGTTCGGCACGCCGCAAATGCAGGTGCGCAGCCGCACCCCTCGAGGGGACGAGATGCGCTACTCCCTGGGCGAGCTGCTGCCGCACGCCTTCACCAAGGACTTCCTCTAAGAGAGCCTGAGCACCCGTGGATCTGCTTCTGACCGGCGGCACCGTGGTGACGATGAACCGCGAGCGAGAGGTGCTCGTGGGCGCTGATGTGCTCGTCCAGGACGGGCGCATCGCGAAGGTGGGACGGGGCCTGAAGGCCCGTGGAACGCGGCGCGTGGTGGACGTGGCGGGGAAGGTGGTGCTGCCGGGCCTCATCCATGGCCACCTGCACGCCTGCCAGACGCTGTTCCGGGGCCGCGCGGATGGGATGGAGCTGCTCGACTGGCTTCGCGAGCGCATCTGGCCCTTCGAGGCGTCCCATGACGCGGCCTCCATGCGCGCGTCGGCGGACCTGACCTTCGCGGAGTTGATCCGCTCGGGCTCCACGGCCGCGCTCGACATGGGCAGCGTGCATCACTACGACGCGGTCTTCGAGTCCGCGCGGGACTCCGGCTTCCGGCTGGTGGGTGGCAAGGCGATGATGGACGCGGGCGCCAACGTGCCCGACGGCCTGCGCGAATCCACCGCGGAGTCGCTGGCCCACAGCCTGGCGCTGCTGGAGCGCTGGCACGGCACGCACGACGGGCGGCTGCGCTACGCCTTCGCGCCCCGCTTCGTGTTGTCCTGCACGCCGGAGCTGATGCGCGAGGTGGCGAAGCTGTCGCGCGAGCACAACGTGCGCATCCACACCCACGCCAGTGAGAACGCGAAGGAGACGGACGCGGTGCGCCAGTACTCGGGCGGCCGGGACAACGTCGACTTCTTCCACACGCTGGGGCTGACGGGGCGGCACGTGACGCTGGCCCACTGCGTGTGGTTGTCCGCGGAGGAGCAGGAAATCATCCGTGAGACGCACACCGTGGTGTGCCACTGCCCCGGCTCCAACCTCAAGCTCGCCTCGGGCATCGCCAAGGTGCCGGAGCTGCTGGAGGCCGGCGTGACGGTGGCGCTGGGCTCGGATGGCGCGCCCTGCAACAACACGCTCGACATCTTCCACGAGATGCGGCTCGCGGCGGTGCTGCACAACCCTCGCGTGGGGCCTCGCGCGATGACGCCCCTGCGCGTCCTGGAGATGGCCACGCTGAACGGCGCCCGGGCGCTGGGGCTGGAGGACGAGGTGGGTTCGCTCGAGCAGGGCAAGCGCGCCGACATCACCGTGGTGGATGTGAGCGGCCTGCACTGCGGTCCCTCGGCCGAGGACATCCTGGCCCCGCTGGTGCACTCCGCGCGCGGCAGCGACGTGACGCACGTCTTCATCGACGGCAAGCCAGTGTTGAAGGACGGCGTGCTGACCACGCTGGACGCGTCGTCGGTGATGGCCAGCGCGAAGTCCAACGTCGAGCGCATCCTCCGCCGTCGGCAGCGCGCCCGGGGTTCAGGCGGTCGGTAGCCGCAGCACGAAGGACGTGGGCCAGTCCGAGGTGTCCTCCACGGAGAGCGTTCCTCCGTGGGCCTCCGCGGCCAGTCGGGAGAAGTACAGTCCCAGGCCGTAGCCCCGGCGGTTGTCTCGCTCCTGGTCGCCCTGCACGTACTTGTCGAAGAGTCGCGCGCGCAGCTCGCCTGGAATCGGCGGGCCGTCGTTGCGCACCGCAAGCCAGGCGCCCTGGGCGTCGGTGCCGCCCTCCAGCCGCACGCGGCCACCCGTGGGCGCGTAGCGCAGGGCATTGGTGGCCAGGTTCTCCACCACGCGGACGAGCAGCTCCGGGTCTCCGTTCAGTGCCAGCGTTCGGGGCGCGACGACGTCCAGGGTGAGCTTGCGGGCGCGGGCCACGTTCTCCAGCGAGCGGCGCACGTCCTCGAGCAGGCGGCCCATGTCGAGCGGCACCTTGCGGGGCTCCAGCCGGCCCTGCTCCAGCCGGGGCACGTCCATCATGTCGGTGATCATCCGGTCCAGGCGCGCGGTGACGGCCAGGCCCGTGCGCGCGGACTCGTGGAGGTGGCCCTGGGGGAGCTCCTGCTCCATCCAGGCCAGCGTCATGGTCAGCGCCGACAGGGGCGAGCGCAGGTCATGGACGAGGAACTGCGTCAGCAGCTCCTTGTCGTGCTGGAGCGCCCGGAGCTCGTCGTTCTTCGCGTGCTCCTCGTCGAGCATCCTGGCGATGATGCGCCGGGCCTCCTCGACCTCCTGGAACCGGCGGGCCTCCAGGGCGCTGTCCACTTCCGCGCGGGTGAGGGCCACCGCGAGCACGCGCACCCTCCCGGTGCCGTAGTGCTTCACCGCCGCGACCATCATCAGGGTGACGACGGCGATGACCACCGCGCCCCAGCCGACGCCCGCCTCGCGCATCAGCGCCGCCTGGGCCACCGACGACAGCGCGGCCGTGCCGTAGACGACGGTGGGGCGCAGGGCGAGCCCGCTGAGCGTCACGACGAGGGCGAAGAGGCCCAGGCTGAAGCCCGCCACCCCGGCCGGAAAGGGCGAGATGGGGAGGGCCAGGTGTTGCAGGCCATAGACGAGGGCGACGTCCACGGGGGACTGGACGATGCCCAACCAGCTGGCCTCGGGGCGGTTGCGCACGACGAAGAGCACCGTCGCCACGCCCACATAGGGCACCAGCAGGAGCGGGTAGGGGCTCCAGTCCTCGCCACCGGTCAGCCACAGCGTGGTGGTGAGAATCAGGAAGAGCGTCGCGCCGACGAGCCGCACCGCCGCGCCCGTGCCCAGCACGCTTCGTCGCTGGGCGTCCACGGCGCGCGCCAGCGAGTCATCGAAGGAGGAGTGGGTCCAACCCAACGCACTGTCCACTGGGGCAGGGTTTTCCCCGCTTCCCGGCGCCGGGGCAAGTCCCCCACTTGGGGGAGGCCGCCAGGGGACGGCTCGCGGGCCCTCACTGGCGGCGTGCGAGCAGGGAGGCGCGATGGGACTTGTGGGTGGTGGGCAATCGCCTTAGGTGAGTTCGCGTAGCACTGATCAGAGGGGTGGATGCGGCTGCTTGCTCCCCCCTGAGTTCGTGTAAGGTGGCTGGAAGTAGGTCTGGACGGAGGTAGACCGGCGATATGTGGGACAGACTCAAGAGGGCGTTGCGCAGCTTCGCGGGCTTCTTCGTCTCCTCCATCGAGGATCCGGAGCTCATCCTCGAGCAGAACATCCGTGACCTGAACGACCAGGTCCCGAAGATGAATGAGTCCATCGCCATGGTCCGGGCGAATGTGACGCTGCTGGAGAAGGAGAACACCAAGTACAAGGACGACGTGCGCGGGCTGACGGCCAAGGTGAAGGCCGCCATCCAGGCCGGTCGCGACGACCTGGCGGCGCAGTACGCGACGAAGCTCCAGGTGGAGAAGGAAGCGCTGGCGCGCAACGAGGCGCAGCTGGAGACGGCGCGGCTGGCGTACGAGAAGGCGCTGAACGTCAAGAAGGCGTTCATGCGGGAGAAGGACAAGAAGACGGCGGAGGCCATGACGGCCATTCGCGACGCGCGACGCGCCAAGTGGCAGGCCAAGGTGGCCGACACGATGGAGTCCTTCACCGTCGCCGGCATCGACTCGACGCACGACGAGATGCTGCGCAAGGTGGAGGAGCGGACCGCCGTGAACGAGGCGCGCATGCAGATGGCGCTCGAGTCGGTGGACCACCAGTCCGCGCAGATTGAGGAAGAGGCCGAGAAGATCCAGGCCAACGAGCTGGTGAAGCAGTTCAAGATGGAGATGGGGCTGATGGAGAGCCCCGCCCCGGTGTCTGACGTGAGTGGACAGACGGGGAAGACCATCGGCAAGAAGGTCGGGGTCGAGTAGGCCCCGGCGGTCGGCATCATGATGAAGGGAAGAGACCTGGGAACTGACGGATGAAGCTCCACCGTGGGCCAGGTCTCTTTCTCTTCCTGTTCCTGTGCGCGTTGGGCGCGGGCTGGGTGCTCGCATCCCGCATGGGATATCTGGACACCCTCCAGGCGCGCTTCTTTCCCTCCGTGCGCGAGGCGATCCGCCTGTCTCCCGGAGACTTTCCCGCGGGCGTGTCGGCGCCGGTGGCGGACGTGGCGTCCGTGCCGCTGCGGCCGGTGCTCATCGGTTTCACGCCGCGCGGCTCGGCGGCGGGGCTGCTCGTGGCGGCCGGTGGGGCGACGACGCTGGACAACCCCGCGCCCCCTCCGAACGCGGCGCAGGGCTTCCTGAAGACGGCCTATGCGCTGGACGCGCGGGCGGTGCTCTTCGGCCGAGAGGAGGAGCTGCGGCAGGCCCTGGCCATTGGCGCGGAGAACGGCGGCGTGGACATGGCCATGCTGTCGGTGGACCGGCTGGCGTCGTGGGCCCCGGGCCTGCGGGACGCGGCGCCGAGGACGATATTGCTGGCGGGACGAAGCCGGGGGCAGGAGGCGCTCGCGGCGGTGGGCGTGACGGACCTGGCGAGCCTGCGAGGCAAACGCGTGGGCGTCTATCCGTTCAGCTCCACGCACTACTTCGCGCTGTGGGTGCTGGCGCGAGCGGGGCTGCGGACGACGGACGTGCGCTGGGTGGACCTGCCCTCCACGCTGGATGCCGGGCGAGCGCTGCGCGAGGGCCGCGCGGACGCGGTGGTGGGGCTGTGGGGCGACGTGGAGCTGGCGGCGAAGGACCGGGGCGGCGCGGTGCTCGCGACGACGGCGGATGCGCCGCACCTGGTGGCGACGGTGCTGGTGGCGCGGGGGGATTTCGCGGCGCGCTATCCGGACGCGGTGAGGCGGGTGCTGCGCGGGATGCTGGACGCGGGGCAGAGCGTGCTGAAGGACCCGACGGCGGGGGCTCGGATGCTGGGTGAGGTGGCGCCGTACCTGGGTGACCCGATTGAGGCCATCCGCAGCGCGCCGCCCGCGACACTGGCGGACAATCGAGCGTTCTTCGGCCTTTCCGGCGAGGCGCCGGTCACCTATGACGAGCTGTACCAGAGCGCCGCCGCGCTCTTCCAGAAGCTCAAGCAGGGACCCCAGGTGCCACTCGCGGAGGATACGAGGGACCTGGGAGCGTTGAAGTACGTGTCGGAGGCGCGCGGTCCCTGAGGCAAGTCGACCGGGCGCCGGGAAGGGGAGGTCGGACGTGGCGAAGAAGTCGCCGAACTACATCAAGGCCGCATTCATGCTGCCGGCCAACCTGGTGGGGTTGGGCACGGCGGCCGCTTCGGCGGCGCTGACGGGCGAGCCGTTGCCCGCCTTGCTGGCGCTCGGGCTGGAGGGGCTGTACCTGGGCCTCTTCTCGTCCATGCCGCGCTTCCAGCGGGCCATCCGCTCGCGGGAGCCCACGGACCCGGAGGCCGCGCGCAAGGCGGTGGACTCGCTGCTGGCGGACCTGGCGCCGTCGCAGCGCGAGCACTACCAGCAGCTCGTTGGCCTCAAGGAAAAGATTCTCGCCAACTACCGCAAGCTGCCGGGCGGCAAGGTGCTGGAGTCCGACAGCGAGCCGCGCCTGGACGCACTGCTGACGTCGTTCCTGCGGCTCATCTCCACGCTGAACCAGTACCGCTCGTACCTCAACAGCTCCGACCGGGGACACCTGGAGAAGGACGTGCGGGAACTGGAAGAGGACGTGGCGCGCGAGACGAATCCCCGGCTGAAGGACGTGAAGCAGAACCGGGTGGATATTCTTCGCAAGCGGCTGGCGCGCTTCGAACAGGCGAGCGAGAGCCGGGAAGTGGTCAGCCACCAGCTCGCAGGCATCGAAGACATGATGCGGCTGACGCACGAGCAGTCGATCGCCATCCGGGACCCGGAGGTCGTCAACCGGCAGCTCACCATGCTGAGCGCGGAGGCCGAGGCCACCGACGAGTCCGTGCGGCAGATGGAGCAGTTCCTGGAGTTCACCGAGGAGACTCGCGGCCCGCTGCCGCATGGCTCGCGGGTGCGCTGACGCGTCGTCGCGGAGCTTCGCCTGGGTTGCGCATCATGGGGGCTGCTCGTCCCTTCCTCTGTCTCGCGGAGGAAGGGGCTTCTTCCAGAACGCAATGACTCCGCGGGGGCCCTCCGTCATGAGGATGCCGACGGTCACTGCCCCCATGAGAAGTCCCTGGCAGGCGTAGATGCCCAGCCCTCCGCCGACGAAGAGGCCCACGAGGCTGACGGCGGGATGGATACGCCACCCGAAGACGGCTCCGACGACGGCGCCCGCGAGGGCACTCAGAATCACCAGCATCTCGATGAGCGTCATGGGGACTCCTCGGCGAATGGGCATCGCTCGTGTTTCAAGCGCCGTGCCCTCGCGCCCCGTGACGGGTCACGTTGGAGTGGCCCTCGGGACTCCGTCAGATTGGCAATCTGGCGGCATGGCTTGCTGTCGCATTGACGTCGCGGGTTGCTGGTGGGGCCTCCCCTCCGAAGCCTCTGTGGCGGGCATCGAGTCTCGTGGAAGTTGCCTGCCCATCATCCGGGTCCCTTGGCCGGGAGGCGGACGTACGCCGCGCACAGGAATACATTGACTCTCCGCCCCAGCCGTCCTGTCCTGCCGTCATGTTCCGCCGAGCCTGGCTTCCGACCCTCCTCCTCGTGCTCGCCATCGCGGGCTGCTCACGCTGTGGCAAGGACGAGGGGCCCGTCGCCCCGACGGCCTCCGGCCCCGCGCGCTACCTGCCTCGCGATGCGCAAGCCTCCGTCGTCATCCACGACCTGGGAGCGCTCGGAGAGAAGCTGGCGCGCTTCCAGAACCTGAAGGTCGCCTCCTTCGCCGCCCAGCTCCAGAGCTTCTCCTCGGCGGAGGGCTATGTGAATGCGGTGATGCGGCAGGTGGGCGTCGACCTGCGCAGCCGTCAGGCCCTGGAGGCCGCGGGCCTTGCTCCCGAGCTGGGCGCTGGCGCGGCCTTCCTCGGTGACGGTCGCGCCATCTCCGTCGTGGGTGTCAGGGACGCGGAGAAGCTCGAGGCGACGTTCGCCGGCTTCGCGCGCACCCGACTTGGAGCCTCCGAGAAGAAGGAGGAGAGCGGCGTGGGCGGCAAGCTCGTCACCTTCAACCGCCCGGGCCACCCCGCCGCGGCGCTGGGCCTGCTCTTCATCAGCGGCGGGAAGTTCGCGCTCCTGGGCGCGGGGCCCTCCGTCGCATCGCTGCGCCCCCTGGCCAGCCAGGCCGAGGAAAGGTCGCTCGCGAAGGAGCCCGTGCTGGCCGCTTCGCTCCAGCGCCTGCCGTCGAAGCGAGACTTCCACGTGTTCATCCCCGGCGGCGCGGGCCTGCTGCTCCCCGCGGGCACCGTGCAGGGGCTCACGCTCACCGGGCTCGTCGATGACCGTGCCGTCACCGTCCACGCGGACGCGCCGTGGCCGGACACGAAGGAGTCGCTGGCCGCGCTGGACCCGGTGAAGGACGCGGCGGACCTGCGCGGCTTCCTGCCTCCGGACAGCTTCTTCGTGGCGCGCTTCCGGGGCGACCCGTCCCAGCTCGACGGCGTGTGGCCCTACCTCGTGGGCGACTACCTGACGCGCGCGGTGCAGAAGAGCGGGCTCGACGTGAAGGCGGAGGTGCTCGACAACTTCAAGCCGGGCACGGTGCTGGGCCTGTCGCTGTCGCCCAAGGTGCAGCTGGGCTCCGGCATGCCCGCGCTCGATTTGCGCCGCACCAACCCCTTCCGCTTCGTCAACCTGGTGGCCCTGTCGGAGCTGGAGGACGCCACGCGGACGCAGGCCCTCCTGGAGAAGCTGCCGCAGATCTCCAGCGACTTCGGCGCCAAGGTGGAGGCCTCCGACCTGAAGGGCCAGCGCGTGTACCTCACCTCGTATCGCGCGGGGGAGGGCGCCCACTTCGCGCTCGGGCCCAACGGCAAGTTGCTGGTCGCCTCGCCCCAGTCGCAGTTGGAGGCCTCGCTCACCGCCCTCGCGGCGAAGGCCGGCGAAGGGCCGCTGACCTCGGACCTGAAGGACGTGGGCCAGGACGCCGCGTTCAGCGCGGTGCTGGATTTGCGCCGGCTGGCGGACTCGGTGAAGAACCTCCCGTCTGAGGCGTGGGGCATTGGCGGCTTCGCCATCAAGGCCACCACCGTGCGCTGGCTGGAGGCCACCGATGACCTTCGCGCCGTGACGCTGTCCGTGTCTCGCAAGGAGCGCGCGCTCCAGGCGGAGATGTCCCTGCGCCTCACCCCCACCTCGCCGTCTTCCACCACGACCCAGCCGGCCACTCCGTGATTCACGCTCGAGACGTCACCAAGGAATATCTGGATGGAGATGGCACCCGGGTGCGGGTGCTCGACGGAATGACCCTGGACGTCGAAGCCGGGGACTTCGTCGCGGTGGTGGGCCCGTCCGGCAGCGGCAAATCCACGCTGCTGCACCTGTTGGGCGGCCTGGATGTCGACTACCGGGGCGAGGTGAAGGTGGGCGGAGTGACGCTCGGGGGCCTGAAGGACAAGGACCTGGCGCGCTTCCGCAACACGCACGTGGGCTTCGTCTTCCAGTCCTTCCACCTCATCCCCAACCTGTCGGCGCTGGAGAACGTACTGCTGCCCTCGTACTTCGGTCCGCGCACTCCCGACGCCGTCAAGCGCGCGGAAGCCCTGCTGGAGCGCGTGGGCCTGGGCGCGAAGAAGGACCGCGCCCCGGTGCGCCTGTCCGGGGGCGAGCGTCAGCGTGTGGCCATCGCCCGCGCCCTCTACGGCGGACCTCGGCTGCTCTTGTGTGACGAGCCCACAGGCAATCTGGATGCGACCACGGGCGACGGGGTCATTCAGCTCTTCCGTGAGCTGCACCGCGAGGGACTCACCGTGCTCGCCGTCACACACGAGGAACGGATGAGCGCGGCCGCGCGGCGGGTGTTGCGGCTCAAGGAGGGCAAGCTCGTGGAAGAGCCCGCACCGGAGCGCGCGGCCCTGGGAGGTGCTCCGTGAGACTGGACGCGCTGTCTCGACTGGTGCGACTGAGCCTCGCGCGCGAGCGCCGGGGGGCCTTCTTCTCCGCGTTCGGCGTGGCGATGGGCGTGGGCACGCTGGTGTTCTTCATCGGCCTGGGCCTGGGCGTGGGCCGCGTCATCCGCGAGAAGATCTTCCCCACCGACGCGCGACTGCTGGACGTGGTGCCCCCGGCGGTGTCGCTGGGCTCGCTGCTGGGGGGCGGCAAGCTGGACGCGGAGGCGGTGGAGCGCCTGCGCTCGCTGCCCGGCGTGGAGGCGGCGCATCGGAAGATGAGCGTGCGCGTGCCCGCGGTGACCCGCTACGACGGGGCCTTCTTCGGCACCAAGCTGCGCATGGGCATGGAGGTGCTGGCGGTGGGCGTGGAGCCGGCGCTCGTGAAGGGCGACGTGCAGATGGGCGAGTTCAAGGACCCGGGTGAAGGGCAGCCGATTCCGGCGCTCGTCTCCACGCGGCTCCTGGAGCTGTACAACAAGACGTTCGCCCCGGCGCGCAAGCTGCCGCAGCTCTCCGCGAGCATGCTTGTCGGCTTCGGCTTCCCGGTGGAGTTCAACCGCTCCTACGTGGCGGCGAACTCCGCGTCGGGACCCAGCCGCTCCGCGCAGACGCAGGTGGTGGGGGCGTCGGACCGGGCCATGTTCGCCGGCATCACCATTCCGCTGGAGACAGCGATGCGCATCAACCGCGAGGCGGGCGTGGACGCGGACACCTTCACGGGTGTCACGCTCGTCGCCACGGACCCGTCCAAGGTGCCCGCGCTGGTGGACGCGGTGAAGGCCATGGGCCTGGAGATCGACGACCAGGAGCGCCGCATGGCGGAGAACACGGGCGCGGCCGTCGCGCTCACGACCTCCGCGCTGGCGCTGCTGTCCATCCTCATCTGCATCCTGGCGGCGGTGAACATCGCCCACGCGCTGTCGGCCTCGGTGCGCGCGCGCGCCAAGGAGATTGGTGTGATGCAGGCGGTGGGGGCGTCGCGCTCGGACATCCGGGCCATCGTCCTGGCCGAGGCCGCCGTGGTGGGACTCGTGGGCGGGGCCATTGGCACCGCCGTGGCGCTGCTCACTTCCTTCGGCGTCAACCGCTTCGCCGCGGGCTACCTGCCCAACTTCCCGTACAAGCCCGACAGCTTCTTCTCCTTCCCCTGGCCGGTGGTGCTGGGTGGAGTGGTGCTGGGACTCCTGGCCGCGCTGGCCGGGGCCTACTTTCCCAGCCGCCGCGCCGCCGCCACCGACCCCGCACGGACACTCGCCGGATGAAGCTTCCCTCCCGAAAGACGCTGCTGGGCAATGTGCTCAGCCTGGCCGCCATCGCCTGGATCTACGGAGGGGACCTCGCGGACGCGCTGCGAGCTCGCACCGCGGATGTCTCGGCCCTCGTCGAGCTGCCCTCGCCCGTGCGCCCCGCGGTGGTGCTGGCGCTGGCCGCCCTGGCGACCGCCGTCGTTGTCCTGGGCGGACTTGCGCGGGGCAAGGTCGAGGACTTCAAGGGCTACCGGCTCCTGCCCATCCTCCTGGTCGGCGCGCTCTTCGCGGACCTGGTCCTGTCGGAGAGCCGCATCCCCATCGACTCCACGGACATGGCGTCCATGAGCCTGCAGCGCTTCCACAAGCTCGCCCAGGCGCTGTCCACCCAGGACGCGGTGGCCGAGGACCCTCGCGTGCTCCAGCCCCTGCTGGAAGAGCTCGGCCGCCCTCCCTACCTGGTGCGTGGGGAGCCGCTCACGGCCTATGCCCTCCAGGTCCGAAAGGACTGCGAGGGCCCGGTGCGGGATGCCCCAGGGGTGCGGCCCGGAACGCTGCTGTACTGTGTCGCGCCGGAGCGCAAGGGGGCCTGGGTGACGATGGTGGGCCTGGCCGAGGAGAATCGCTTCGGCGCGCCGGAGCTGCTGTCCGCGGGCGGCAAGCTGCGCTTCCTGCTCGTCCAGCCCGCGATTTCCGACGAGGAACAGGCCGAACCGGGGGACGCGTTCCGGGAGGTTCCGGGGCCCGCGGCCGAGGACGGCACGGACGGCGGCACCTCCAGTCTTCAACCTTGAGAAAAATGGCGCTGCTACGCGCCTGTTGCCTGCTCGCCTGGAGAGCGCGTGAGGGTCGCCGCGAGGTTGACCCTACAGAGGGGCGATCGCTAGGCTCCCGTCGAACGGACCCTCCCCCACGTGACGACCTCTCAACCGAAGCGTCAGCCCATCCCATTCGGGAAGTACCTCCTACTGGACCGCGTCAACATCGGCGGCATGGCGGAGGTGTGGCGCGGCAAGCAGTTCGGCGCGAGCGGCTTCGAGCGGCTCGTGGCGATCAAACGCATCCTGCCGAACATCGCGGAGGACGAAGAGTTCATCTCGATGTTCATCGATGAGGCGAAGATCAGCGTTCAGCTGAGCCACGCCAACATCGCGCAGATCTACGAGCTGGGGCAGATCGCCAGCAGCTACTTCATCTCGATGGAGTACATCCCCGGCAAGGACATGCGGGCCATCTTCGACCGGTGCCGGAAGAAGGGTGAGCCCGCGCCCGTGCCGCTGGTGGCCTTCTGCCTGTCGAAGATGTGCGAGGGCCTGGACTACGCCCACCGCAAGAAGGACGGGATGGGGCGGGACATGAACATCGTCCACCGCGACATCTCGCCGCAGAACGTCCTCATCTCCTTCGAGGGCGAGGTCAAGGTCATCGACTTCGGCATCGCCAAGGCGGCGGGCAAGGCGACCAAGACGCAGGCGGGCATCCTCAAGGGCAAGTTCGGCTACATGAGCCCGGAGCAGATCCGCGGCCTGCCGTTGGACCGGCGCTCGGACGTGTTCGCCATCGGCGTGTGTCTCTACGAGATGCTCACCGGCGAGCGGCTCTTCGTGGGCGACAGCGACTTCAGCGTGCTGGAGAAGGTGCGCAAGGCCGAGGTGCCGCCGCCGTCCACGTACAACCGGCGCATCCCGGAGGTGCTGGAGAAGATCGTCATGCGCGCGCTCGCCAAGGACGTGGACGAGCGCTACCAGTACGCCAGCGAGCTGGGCGACGACCTGCAGCGCTTCCTCATCACCAGTGAGACCATCTTCGGCCGCAAGGACCTCATGCAGTACATGAAGTCCACCTTCGCGGAGGAAGTGGAGCGCGAGAAGCAGCGCCTGTCCGACTACGCCGACATCCGTCCTCCCGATGGCATGCTCGCCGCGCTCGAAGCGGCGACGGGCTTCAG
Source organism: Myxococcus sp. CA051A (assembly GCF_013336705.1). Lineage (NCBI taxonomy): Bacteria > Pseudomonadati > Myxococcota > Myxococcia > Myxococcales > Myxococcaceae > Myxococcus > Myxococcus sp. CA051A. The sequence continues at coordinate 294,448 of NZ_JABUMS010000001.1, forward strand.
CACGGGAGGCTCGGGCGGGATGATGGCCATGCCCGCGGCGGCTCCGCAGCCTCCGCCTCCGCAGGCGGTTCCCGTGGTGCAGCCGGTGGCCGCGCCGCCCCGGGCCACCGCGACGATGGGGTCCGTGTCGCCCACCGGCGTGCGGCGCTCGCCCACGCTGGCGGCGTTGCCCCGGTTGACGGCGGCCACCGCCGCGCCCGCGCCCAAGGAGGACGAGATCCAGGCCACGCAGTTGGTGTCCAGCGACCACGTCTTCGACGACAGGCCGGAGCCGACCACGCAGCCTGGAGCGACGGTGGGCCGCACCGTCACTCCGCTGGAGACGCGCGCCCAGTCCCAGGGCGACGAGGACGAGGAGCCCACCACGGGCAAGACGTCGATCGTCCCACCCCAGGCCCCCCCGAGGATGTCCCAGCCGATGCCCGTGCTGACGCCCGCGGGCGCGCCGCCACGTCCCTCGGTGACGGTGCCCACGCTGATGCCCTCGGAAGTCGCCGCGTCGGCCCCCGGGCCGCGTGGCAGCCGTGGCGGAAATGATGGGCTGCCCCGCATCGTCCGGGACGGGCCCGCGCCGGACACCTCGCAGGGGATTTCGCGCTCGGCGCTCCCGCCGGATGTCTCGCAGGGGCTCTCCCGCGCGGCGCTGGCGGAGGGGCTGCAGAACAACTCGCGTCCGCCTCCCATGCTCGGCGCGGGAACTCCGCCGAGGCCGCCTCCGCCGCGTCACGTCGAGCAGGACGAGGACGACGACCAGGAAGACCGGCCGACCGCCGCCGTGCCCGCGCTGGGCCGACGGAGCCTGGACAAGCGGGTGCTCTATGGGGTGGGCGGCGCCGTGGCGCTGCTGGTGCTCCTCCTCGTGGGGTGGGTGGCGACGCGTCCGGGGGTCGGCTACGTCATGCTGGATCTCCAGCGCGTGCCGCCCGAGGTGCGAGGTCGGATGCAGGTGACGCTGGACACCCAGCCCATCCCCGTGGAGAGCGGTGGCACCACGCTCTTGCGCGAGGTGACGGCGGGGCAGGTCATGGTGACGGTGAGCGCGGAGGGCTACAAGACCTTCACGCGGACCCTCCAGGTCAACAGTGGCAAGGGCGTGGAGCCGGTGGAAGTCGCACTGGAGAGCCTGGTGCGCACCGCGTCGCTGGTGCTCGTCACTCAGCCCTCGGATGCCCAGGTGAAGGTGGACGGCAAGGTCATCCGGGCGCAGGGCGCTTCGGACGCGTTCATCAAGGGCGTCCCCATCTCCGGCCAGGAGTGGGTGGTGGAAATCAGCGCGCCGCAGCACAAGCCCGCCTCCAAGCGCGTGCCGTTGACGGGTGACGGTCCGTTCGAGGTGTCGCTGAAGCTGGAGCCGGTGGTGTCCAAGGTGTCGGTGAAGATCGACTCCAAGCCGGCGGGCGCGGTCATCTTCGCGGGTGGCCAGGAGCTGGGGGAGACGCCGGCCACGGTGCTGGTGTCCCCGAACGTGCGTCAGCTCACCCTGAAGCTGAAGTGCCACAACGACGCGGAGGTGGACGTCCCCGCGCCGGAGGCCGGAGAATCCATCGCCACGGCGACGGTTTCCCTCAAGCGTCAGCCCCGCTGCCGTTAGATTTCATGAAATCGAGCCCCGCTTCCCTCGTGGGAAGCGGGTGCGTCAGCTCCTCGAACCGGGGAGCGACAGGAGGCGTGTGTCCGTGAGCAAGGTGCGCAAGGTTCACAAGGAAGATCCGCTGGCGGACCTCCCCCGTTGGGCGCAGCAGTTGGCCCGCAAGTACTACACGAAGACGGTCAGCACCTTCCTGCTCTACGGGGCGGTGAGGGACCTCCAGCCGCTCCAGTTGGAGGACGGCGGGCGGGGCTTCGGCACGCTGAAGACCTTCCTCTCCGAGGAGCTGTTCGGCGGGCGGGACCACGTCCTCTTCTACGACCGCTCGTCGGGCATCCGCTCGGCCACGCCGGAGACGCAGAAGGACCTGGCGCGGACGATGTCCGGCTACGACGCGATGTACGGCACGGACTACGCGAAGGTGACGCCGAGAGACCCAGGCCGCGCGCTCCAGATTCTGGAGAACTTCCTGCGGATGCGGCTGAGCGAGGGCCGCTCGCTGGCGCTCATCATCGACTTCGCGGAGACGCTGGTGCCGGGCGGGGAGATTTCCCACCTGTCGTCCGAGGACCGCTTCGTGCTGGCCACGTTGGACAAGTGGGCGCATGACCCGCAGTTCCTCGCGGGCGACGTGTCCGTGGTGCTGCTGGCGGAGAACCTGGCGGACATCTCTCCGCGCATCTCCCGCAACCCGTACGTGGCGCCGATTGAACTGCCGCTGCCCACCGAGGAGGAGCGGCTGGAGTACGTGCGCTACAAGCTGGAGGGCAAGCGGCTCCAGTCGCTGTCGGAGGTGCCGCTGGCGGGCCTCGCGAAGATGACGGCCGGCCTGTCGCGCATCAACCTGGACCGCGTGCTGACGGAGGCGCTGGAGCGGGAGATTCGCATCACCTCCGACCTGCTCAAGGAGAAGAAGAAGGAGATCATCCAGGCGGAGTGCCACGGCCTTCTGGAGTTCATCGAGCCGACGCACACGCTGGATGCGGTCGCCGGACATGCCAAGGCGAAGCAGATGCTGCGGCAGGCGGCCTCCGCGCTGAAGAAGGGGCGCATCGAGGTCATGCCCATGGGCTACCTGCTGTCGGGCCCGGTGGGCACGGGCAAGACGTTCATGGTGAGCTGCTTCGCCGGGGAGATTGGAATCCCGGTGGTGAAGTTCCTGAACTTCCGCAGCCAGTGGCAGGGTGTGACGGAGGCGAACCTCGAGAAGATCTTCAACCTCCTCAAGGCGCTGTGGCCGGTGGCGGTGATGATCGACGAGGCGGACACCTTCCTCGGCAACCGCGACTCGGGTGGAGATTCGGGGACGAGCAGCCGCGTGTTCGGCTCCATCGCCTCCTTCATGGGCAACACGCAGTACCGCGGCAAGATTGTCTGGTTCCTGATGACGGCGAGGCCGGACCTGCTGCCCATCGACCTCAAGCGTCAGGGGCGCGCGGAGGAGCACCTGGCGCTCTTCTATCCGCAGACGGACGCGGAGCGGGACGAGCTGTTCCAGGTCATGTCCAAGAAGACGGGCGTGTCGGTGGAGGGCATCGATTCCTTCTCCAAGATGATTCCGGAGGGGATTCGGGCCTTCAGCGGCGCGGACATCGAGGCCGTCATGGTGCGCTCGAAGTTCCGCGCGCTGGCGGAGGGCCGGGAGTCCGTGGCGAAGGAGGACCTGGCGGCGGTGCTGGCGGACTTCGTGCCCCCCAGCTACCCGCTGGAAATCGAGCTCCAGAACCTGGTCGCGGTGCAGGAGTGCACCAGCCGGGAGCTGCTGCCGGAGGTCTACCGCTCGGTGGACCGTGATGCCATCACCCGTCGCGTGCGCGAGCTGAAGGCGCTGCTCGAAGCGGGGTAGCACTTCAGGAGACCGGCACCGGGGTTCCGCCCAGGTGCGGGTCGTCCACGTGCTCCACGATGGCCACGCGGTCTCCCGCGGAGAGCGCGTCGTGGAGCACGATGATGGCTTCGTTCGAGTGACGGATGCAGCCATGGGACACGTCCGCACCCAAGAGGGCGGGGGCGTTGGTTCCATGCAGCTCCTCGGCGGAGTGCCGGCCGTCGGCCCAGGACAGGTCGAGGATGCGCGTGCCGAAGACGTGCCGGTCGTTCCACAGGCGCGCGCCCGCTGCTTCGGCGGCGGCCTGGTCCAGTCGGGCCCGGATGACCTTGAGTCCCGCGCGAGTGGGCGTCGCGGACGTGCCCGAGGCATTCGGGAAGATGTCCAGCAGGTGGCCCTCCGCGTCGTAGAGGAACGTGCGGTGCTCGCGCAGCGCGACGACGACGCGCACGGGTTGGCCGTCGTAGAGGGCGGGAGGCGTCCCGCGCGACTGGCCGCGCATGCCGGGCTCGGGGGCCAGGGCATCGAGCGCGCGCAGCGTGGGGGCGTCCAGGACGCCCGTGGGTTTAACCGAGGGGAAGTCGCGACGCGCGTGGACCTGGAAGTTGCGCAGGGCGCGCACCGTCTGCGGACCGAACTGTCCGTCCGCGCCGCCGTGGAGCGCGAAGCCCATCTTCAGCAGCGCTGTCTGTACCGCGCGCGGGCCGTCACCTCGCGAGCCCGAACCGAGGACCTGTTGTCCGGACGCAACGTCTACGAGCTGGGGCAGCCCGGTGAAGCGGGCGTTGCCGAGGGGCGGGGATACCGAGAGCCAGGATGAGCTTCCCCAACCGTTCGTGGTGGTGGGCTGCACGGGAGTGGGAAGGACCGCGTTGGCGCTGACGAGGGCGTCGCCGCGCAAGGGGATGGTGCGCTCCGGAGTCCTGAGTGAGGCCGAGTCTGTTGCGAGGATGCTCGGACCTCGTGGAGCGGTTGCGATGTCGCGGGCGGTGGTGCTGGTGCGCACTGGTGTCCCGAAAGGGGGCGCGACTGTTGCCGGATTGCTCGGACGTCGTGGTGAGGTCGCGATGTCGCGGGCGGTGGTGATGGCTCGCTCTATCGTCCCGAGTGAGGCCGAGTCTTTTGCCAGTGTGCGGCTCGAACCCAGCGGGATGTTTACGAAATCGTGGGCGAGCTTACCGGCCCCTTCACCACGTTGTGCCGTCCGGACTTCGTGGGACGGGCGTCGCGAGACCTGGACGGAGAACGCCGCGCGTGGGGCGGTCTCCACGGAGTTGTCTCGGGCTCGCGTCGGGGGATGCGTGTGAGCCCATCCGGCATCCACATCCCTCGAGAGAGGGACGTCGTCGGCGTCGAGCGAGAAGGGCAGGGTGGGTGAGTCGTTCCGCGAAATGGGCGAGGTCATCCCCAGCCCCTGTGCAATTCACTCGCCCGACGATGGGCAGCCCGAAGCAGCCCTCGCGTGGATGCCCAGTGCGCGCTGAACGAAGAGGCGACGTGAGCCCCGTCAGCCTGCAACCGCGCGCCCGACCAGGGGAGATCCGAATCTGCCCTCGCGGGATGCCCACGGTGAACTCAGCGAATCGTCGAGGTCATCCCTCGCCACACGGCAACGACGCGTCCCACGGCGGGACGTCCGAAGACGTCCTCGCTCGGAGGCTCAGGGTGCGCTCAGCGAGAGAACCTTCCCCGTGGGGATGGAGCGGTGGTCCTTGATGTTGTTCCACCGCATGATGTCCTCGACGGTGATTCCGTAGCGCTGCGCCACGGACCAGAGCGTCTCGCCCTCGGCCAGCGCGTGCACCTTTCCGCCCGGCGTCCCCACGTTCGCGGCCACCTGCTTCGCCACCACCACCGTGCCCGCGCGCTCCTGCACCTGGGAGGTGCCCTCGGGCCACACGTACACCAACGAGCCGACCTGCAACGTCGGGTTGCGGCGGCGCAGGTTGTTCCACTTCTTCAGGTCATCCACCGACACGTTGAACTTCGTGGCGATGACCCACAGGCTGTCGCCGGACTGCACGCCGTACGTCACGCGCTTGCGCCCATTGAGCGTCTCCGTCTTCACCGGACCCGCTGCCACGGGGCCCTTCGGAGTCCCCGCGGGAACCTCGTCCTCGGGCCGGTGCACCACCACGCCGCTGCGGCGGGCCTGCGCCACCTTGCTCGCCAGCGCGCCGCCACTCGTGGGGCCCGCCTTGCTCGCCGGCACCGGAATCACCAGATCCGTGCCGAGCTTCAACGTCCGCGCGCTCTTGAGCCGGTTCATCTGGAGGATGGCCTCCGACGCCGTGCCGTAGCGCTCCGCGATTTGCGACAGCGTGTCGCCCCGCTTCACGGTGTGCACCCGGAACGTCAGTCGCTCGGCCGGCGAGAGCTTCTTGAAGCCCTCCACGAACCGGGGCGACGAGCCCGGGGGAAGCCGCAGCTTGTAGGGGTTCTTCGCGCTCGCCGGAGGCGTGCACCAGCGCTTCAGCTCTGGGTTCAGGTCCTGCACGTCCTGGATGTTCACCCCCGCCGCGCGCGCCACCACGTCCAGGTCCGTCGCGTCCGTCAGTTCCACCACGTCGAACTCGAGGGGCTGCTCGTAGTCGAACTCCTGCTCGGAGAAGCCGAACGCCGACGGGTTCTTCGCCACCAGCGCGGCGGCGATGAGCTTGGGCACGTAGTGCTTCGTCTCCTTCGCCAGGCCCTTCTCCTCCGACAGCACCCAGAAGTCGCGCGTGCCGTGGCGCTCCACCATGCGACGCACGCGGTAGGAGCCGGTGTTGTAGCCCGCCCACGCGAGGTACCAGTGGCCCAGCTCCCTGTAGAGGTCCTTGAGGTACGTCGCCGCGGCGCCGGTCGCCTTGATGGGGTCCCTGCGCTCGTCCACCCAGAAGTCCTGCTTGAGGCCGTACTGCTTGCCGGTGCTGGAGATGAACTGCCAAGGACCGGACGCGTGCGCCCACGAGTACGCGTGCGCGGAGAAGCCGCTCTCAATCATCGCCAGGTACACGGTGTCCCGAGGCAGGCCGTGCTTCTCCAGAATGGGCTGCATCACCGGCAGGTAGCGCGCGGAGCGGGACATCCACTTGCGGAACCAGCGCCGTCCGGGCCCCTGGAAGAACTGGATGTACTGCGCCACCAGCGGCTGCATCTCCACCGGGATGTCGTAGCGGTCCTGAATCAGCCCCACGTCGAACGCGGCCAGGTTGGTGATGAGCGGCAGCTGCTCCGGCGTGTCGTCCTCGCGGAAGGTGGGCTCCTCCAGCGCGTCCAGCATGCGCATGCGCAGCGGGTTCGCGAGCCCCAGTCGACGCAGGGACTGCATCACCTCCGCGCTCGGCCGGGCCGCTGGGTCCAGCGTCACGCCTTCCAGCGCGCGCAGTTCCTCCATCTCCGCGGACTCGGACTCCACCACCTCGCGCGTCGCCTCGGGCTCCCCGTCCGCGTCCTCCGCGTCCTGACCGTTCGCGATGGCGCGCTTGTCGTCGAGCTCCGGCGCATCACTGTTGCCCGGTGTCGACGACTTCTCTTCAGCGGACACCGTGTTGCCGGTAGCGGCTTGCGCCGTGCTCGGGGGCACCGGCGTCGTGCGCGCGGCCTGCGTCTTCGCCGCGTTGCCCGAGTTCGCAGTGGCGGGGGCTGTCTTCTCTCCATTCGTGGGCGCCGAGTTCGCAGTGGCGGGGGGCGTCTTCTCGCCACCGGAGTTCGTGGGCGTCGCGGGCTTCACCCCGTTGCCAGCGACGGGGCTCGTTGCCTCGCCGGCACTCGCGGAGGCAGGGGCCTTCACCGTGTTGTTCGTGCTCGGGCTCGCGGCAGCACCGGCACTCGTGGAGGTCGGGTCCTTCACCGTGTTGTTCGTGCTCGGGCTCGCAGTAGCACCTGCACTCGCGGAGGCAGGGGCCTTCACGGTGTTGCCAGAGACAGTGCCGGCGCCCGTGGGCGCATCGACCTGGGCCGTGGAGCCAACAGCAGGCGAGGAAGCAGAGCCCTCGGTCTTCACCGCACCGGTGTTCGTGGGCTGGGTCTTCGTGACGCTGCCGCCCGTGGTGGGCGGCGTGTCCTTCACCGTCGAAGGGGTGGGGGCAACAGCCCGCGTCTCATCCGCGGCGAGCACGCGCATGCCGGGCGGAGGCGGGGGCATGGGCGGTGGCACTCCCTCCGAGAGAGGGAGCGAGGCCAGGTTCAGCACGAGCAGGCAGAGAGGCAGCATTTGGTCGCAGGAAGAGTGCGCCCAGAAGCAGGCGAAGGCCGAAGTATTCGCCCTTTTTCTTGACAGTCAAACAAGGAGTCGCGCGGTATGGCCGAACTCTGCACGCTCCGTGGGTGCGGCCTACCAGGCGCTGACGCGTGATTACGGTTTGGCGGGCTTCCGAGTGTCCGCTGGCTTGCTCGACGGCTGAGCGTCCACCGGCTTGCCATGCCCCGGCCCCAGGATTCGCGGCAGATACGTCGCGAAGTCGAAGTGGGGCGAGTTCTCCGGGTTGTGGCAGGTGACGCACACGGCTTCACCAGGAGACGCGAGGATGTTGTCGGCGCTCGGCTCGTCCGAGTGCGCGGAGCCAGGCCCATGGCAGCTCTCGCACCCGACGTCCTCGCGCCCGGCCACCTTGTCCAGCCGGCACACGCCACCGGGCTGCTCCCAGCCCGTGACATGGCACCCCACGCAGTTGAGGTGGTGCTGCTTGCCGACCTCTTCCAGCGTCTCCCAGGCGTGGTGGTGCTTGGACTTTTCCCACACCGGGAAGGACTCCTCGTGGCATGCGCGGCACGGCTCGTTGCCGACGAATCCCGACTCACCCTTGGCGGGAACAGGGCAGTCCTGACCGTGCTCCTTCGCCCAGGCGAGGTTCAGCTTGCCCACCTCCGCGTCGTAGCGCGCCACCAGCGCCTGCGCGTCCGGCAGCGAGGGCAGTCCCGACTCCAGCGGCACGAAGCGCACCGTGAAGCCGTTGACGTCCGTGGCCGCCGCGGGAGGCGCCGTCACCAGGGCCTGCCTGCGCGCCACCAACTCGTCGCGCTTGGCCTGCTTGAGCGCCTTGAGCTTCGGGTCGATGCCCGGGAGGTTGATGTCCTTGTCCAGGAGCGCGGTGCGCTGCTCCAGGGCGGCCACCTCTCGCTCCAGGTCGGCCTGTCCCTTCTGGAGCGCGAAGCGCCCCGGCTGTGGCGCGTAGCTCAAGTCCACGCGCACCAGCGAGCGCCCCTTGCTCTGCGGCGCGACGACGGGCACCGACGCCTTCACCAGCCGGTTCTGCTCACCACTCATCTCCGTGGCGGAGCGCGTGGACACCAGCACGTCCACCGCGAGCCCCGGCGTCTCCGCGGCCTTCTGCGCCTCTTCCAACGGCGCATCCAGCAGCCCCAGCACGAAGTCCGCGCCCTCCGCGCGGGCCTTGGCACTGGCCGCCACGAGCTGCGCGGGCGTCTCCCCCGCGACGACGCCCACCTTGCGAGCGCCCGCCGGCAACAGCTTCACCGCGCCGTCCGCGACCTCCGGCAGACCGAGCCCCTGGCGGAAGTCCGCGCCGCGTGTGTCATCCAGCGGCCCCGTGGCGCGCACCGACAGCCCCATCAGCCGCATGGCATCCGCCAGCGCCTTCGCCTTCAGCTCCTCCTGGGGAACCTGTCCGGGCTTGAGGATGGTCTCCCCGAAGAGGCTGTTGCCGCCGTCCACGTACAGCACGGGCAGGGTGGTGCCCTGGCGTGCCTCGCGCACCTGGAACGCCGCGCGGGCGATGCCGCCGCGCATGTTCTCGCTGCAGCCGCAGGGGCCCAGGTAGCCGCGTGTATCAGCGGAGACGAAGAGGATGGCGCCGGGCGCCGAACTGGACGCGGTGCCGACACCCGCCTCGGGTTCGGGCGGGTGGGGCGGCGGCTCCTTGCGCATGCACCCACCGAGCACCAGCACCAGGCCCCAGAGGGCGGCGAGGGGGACGGGGCGCGGCATGCGGTTCACCAGAGGATGCTCTGCACCAGTTCGTCGATCTTCTCGCCCATGGCCTCCAGCCCGTTCATCTTCGACAGGAAGCCGTCGGCGCCGACCTGCTCGGCCAGCTTGGACAGCTCGTCGTCGGGCAGGCTGGAGAACAGGACGATGGGGATGTCCTGGGTGCCGTACTCGTTCTTCAGCGTGCGGCAGATGTCGGTGCCCTTGGCCTCGGGCATGTGGATGTCCGTGAGGATGAGGTCCGGCCGCCAGCTCTGGAGCGTCTTCTCGAACTCCATGAGCGTGGAGGTGGCGACGACCTCGTAGCCGCGCGCTTCCAGCACGGCCTTCTCCATGGCGAGCGTGATTTCGCTGTCGTCAATCAGGAGGATTCTTCGCTTCTCGGACACGTCGACCTTCCTTGGGCTCCGTTTCTATCCTACCCCCACCCGGCGCACCAACGCCTTTCCCACGGGGTAAGACGGGGTGGTGTCGTGGACGTCCCCCTCCCGGTCGTCCGGGCGGGGGGCGGAGCCTGACTTCTTCCGGCAAACCCACCGAAAAGGAGTATGCAGGGCGCCATGATGCACCCAGACCGCCGAGCCTGGACGGCCCTTCTCCTGGTGGGGAGTCTCCTCTGGACGCTGCCCGTCGCGGCGCTCAATTCGGGCCTGGGGTCCCCCTCGTCCCCCGTGGACCGGCAGTCCCCCCACTCCACCACCCAGGGGTTCCTGGCCGCGGCCCACCGGGGGGACTACGCCACTGCGGCGCACTACCTGGACCTGGACTTCATCCCCCGCGCCCAGCAGCCCGAGCGGGGCGCCCAGCTGGCCCGCCGGCTCAAGTTCGTCCTGGACCGCAAGCTCTCCATCGACCTGTCCCTCTTGAGCAAGGTCGCGGAGGGTGACCCGGCCGACCCCCGCTTCGACCTGCTGGGCATCATCCCGCTGGAGGGCGCCAATGTGTCCATCCGCGTCCAGCGGGTGGCCCAGGACGGCTCCCTGGTCTGGGTGTTCAGCGAGTCCACCGTGCGGATGGTGGACCCCCTCTTCGAAACCTACGGCCCCCGCGTGGCGGAGTGGCTGCCGCCCTTCTTCTTCTCCGGCACCGTGTTCGGCCTGGAGCCCTGGCAGTGGCTGGGCCTGCTGGTGACGCTCCTGGGCTCGGTGGGACTGGCCCTGCTCCTGGAGCGGCTGTCTCTCGCGTTCGGGCTGCGACTGGCGAAGTGGACGCACCTCACCCTGGATGACCAGCTGGTGGCGGCGGGGCGGGGGCCCCTGCGGTTGCCGTACTTCGCGATACTCCTGGCGGCGGGCACGTCCCTGCTGCTGCTGCCGCGCCCGGTGCAGACGCTGTTCAACCGGCTGAGCTATTCGCTCATCATCATCGCGGTGGCGTGGTTCATCCTGCGCTTCCTGCGGGTGTTCGCCAACTTCGTGCAGAACCGCGTGTCGGGCGACATGCGCGACGCGGGCCGGGCCCGCTCGCTGCGCACCCAGTTCGCGGTGCTGCGCGCCGTCTTCGAGGCGGCGACCTATGTGGTGGCCGCCGCGCTGCTCCTGATGCAGTTCGAGGTGGTGCGCAACGTGGGCGTGTCGCTGCTCGCGTCCGCCGGTATCGCCGGTATCGTCATCGGCCTCGCGGCGCAGAAGTCCATCGCCACGCTGCTCGCCGGCATCCAGCTCTCCATCACCCAGCCGGTGCGCATTGGCGACCAGGTGGTGGTGGAGACCGAGTTCGGCACCGTGGAGGAAATCACCCTCACGTATGTGGTGCTGCGCGTCTGGGACCAGCGCCGCATGGTCATCCCGATTACCTACTTCCTGGACAAGCCCTTCCAGAACTGGAGCAAGTCCAGCACGGAGATGCTCGGGGCCGTGACCCTCCAGGTGGACTACTCCACGGACGTGGACGCGGTGCGCGGGGAGCTGCGGCGCATCGTCGAGCAGGACGCGAAGCACCTGTGGGACGGGCGGCTCCAGTCCGTCGTCGTGTTGGAGGCCCAGGACCGCACGCTCACCGTCCGCGCGCTCGTCAGCGCGGCCAACCCGGACAAGCTCTTCGACCTGCGCGCCCTCGTCCGCGAGCGGCTGGTCGCCTTCCTGCGGGCCCATCCCGAGTGGCTGCCCTTCACTCGCACCGAGTCCCGGCAGGCCCCCACCGCGCTGCCGCCCCCGGAGGCTCGGGACCCCCAGCCGGATGCCCCCCAGGACCTCCCTCCCACGGGCCCTCGCACCTCCTGAGAGGGTGCGACAGAGACAGGGAGCCCTTGCCTGCCGGAAGGGTGTTTTGAATATTGGTGATGCCGCACCGTCGTTGCGTTGGAATTTTCGCACCTACCGCATGTGGGAGTCTTCGAGATGAAGCGTCATTCCAGGTTGTGCGGAGCCCTTCTGTCGCTGGCCGTCGCGGCGCCGTTGACCGCGGCCGCGCAGGACCGGGGCCGCACGGATGGGCCCGAGGAATCCGAGTATGGCAAGGGCGGCTATTCGGGCTCGAACAGCCAGGGCGTGTCGCTCCAGCTCGACTGGGGTGCGGCCATCAATGACAAGGAGCCCCCCGAGGACGCGCCGTCGGGCCCGCCGCTGTACGTGGGCGCCACGCTGTCGTTGTGGGGCGCGGACTGGTTCTCGCTCGACGCGAGCGCCGCCTATGTCTTCGACGGTGGGCGCTTCATCGGCATGGTGGGACCGAAGTTCCGCACCTGGGGCTGGCCGCTGGTGTTCACCGCGGGCCTGAGGGCCGGCGCCATCGTGATTCCCGAGGCGGAGGGGCTGCGCTTCGGCATCTCCCCCCAGGTGGGCGCCGAGATTCTGATGGGCCACCGGGACAACATCCTGCTGGGGCTCAACTACAACCCGGACATCCCCATTGGCGGTGGCGGCGTGACGCACCGGCTGGGCATGTCCATCGGTTACAGGTTCTAGGGGAGGTCGCTCGCCATGATTGCCCAAGTGCTCGCAGCCACGCTGGCGTTGGCCTCCAGTCAGGCCCCCGTCAGCCTCTCCTCCACGGGAGGAGGTCCGCAGGTCTCCCTGCCTTTCCCCACGGGCACCACGCAGACCTACAACATCATCCAGTGGGACCCGAACCAGCTGCCGCGCATCTACGAGCGCTCGGACCAGCTTCCCCTCACGGACGAAGAGCTGACCAAGCTGTCCCAGGCCGGCTTCGAGCCCGCGCAGCTGGTGAAGATGATTGAAGAGCGGCGCTGCGCATGTGACGCCAGCGCGGACGGCCTCATCAAGTTGAAGAAGGCCGGGGTGGACAAGAACGTGCTCGCGGCGGTGTCGCGCCACGGCATCGCGCCCAACCGGGAGCTGGAGCTGCTGGTGACGATGGACTTCACCGGTGAGAGCCGCGTCGCGCGCGAGGCGTTCCTCTACTTCTTCGTCGACGACGGGGACCTCACCCGCGTCTTCAGCGCCAACATCACGGACCTGCTCCAGCGCCGCAACCGCCACGAGGCGACGGTGGACCGCAGCGACATCCTCGTCGCGCGCACGGTGCGCCGCGTTCAGCTCTCCGGGCGGGTGCCGCTGAAGACGTACGGCAAGCACAACGTGCTGGTGGTCGCCAGCGCCAGCCCCACGCTCACCCATCCCTCCCAGCTCACCCCGCAGGAACGGGCGAAGTCGCAGAGCTACACCTTCGACTATCCCCGTGCCTCGCTCATGAGCCTGTGCCGCCTGACGGCGGGGTACCGCCGTGACGCGGTGCTCAACTACAAATGGAACTTCGAGGGCAGCCGCTTCGAATGCGAATGGAACTAGGAGTCATACGCACCATGAAGACCCATCGCCTCATCCTGACCGCCTGCCTCGCCGCCTCGCTCGTCGCGTGCACTGGCCCGCACGCGTACACGCGCGGGTCGTACGAAGACCCGAACGAAATCGAGATGCTGTCGGACCAGTTCAACGAGAACGACCTGCAGCTCATCGCCAAGAAGATGGCGGAGTCGCTGGCCAACTCGCCGCGCTTCTCCACGCCGCGTCCGGACGGCTCGCTGCCCATCGTCCTCGTGGGCAAGCTGAAGAACAGCACGTCCGAGCACATCGACATGCGCTCGCTGGGCGACAAGATTCAGACGGCGCTCGCGCAGACGGGCCGCTTCGCCATGGTGGACCAGGCCGCGCGCCAGGACATCGCGGAGGAGTACGAGTACCAGCAGTCGGGCTACGTGGACCCGAACGCTGCCAAGGGCCCGGGCGCGCAGGTGTCCGTGGACTTCATGATGACGGGAGACCTGGCCTCCATCATCCAGGAGGTCGGCCGCGACAAGCTCGTGTACTACAAGATGACGGCGAAGCTGAGCAACGTGCGCACCGGCCTCATCGAGTGGACGGACGAGAAGCAGATCCGCAAGAAGTTCGAGAAGCGCGGCGTCAGCTGGTAGCAGGCTGACGCAAGCCGCTGGCTCCACGCGAAGGCTCGACTGCTCATGACCTCTCTTCTCCGCCACCTGGCGCGCCCTCGAGGTGGGGGCGTGCTCGCGCTGGCGAGCGTGCTCCTGCTGACTGGCTGCGCGGGCGACTACGTGGCGCGCACGCGCGGCGTCCGCGTGTCCTATCAGTCGGAAGACTATCCGGGCGCGCTGGTGGGGCTCGACGCCGTCTCGAAAGAGGGCTCGGAGAAGGACGCGCTGCTCGTGCTCCTGGACAAGGGCATGGTGCTGCACGCCGCTGGCGAGTGGGCGGAGAGCAACAAGGTGATGGAGGAGGCGGAGCAGCTCAGCGCACGGCTCGACGGCGTCTCCGTCAGCGAGGAGGCGGGGGCGCTCGTGACGAACGAGCGTCAGCGCGCCTACCGCGGCGAGGACTTCGAGAAGCTGATGATCTCCGTCGTCCAGGCTCTCAACTACGCGGAGCTGGGAGACGACGAGGCGGCCATGGTGGAGGTGCGTCAGGTCAACGAGCGCCTCCAGAAGATGGTCACCGAGGAGAAGAAGCCGTACCAGCAGCTCGCCATCGCCCGCTACCTGGGCGGTGTCATCCGCGAGGACCAGCGCGACTGGGACTCGGCCTATATCGACTACGCGAAGGCGTACGAGCTGGAGCCCCGGCTGGGCGCGCTGGTGGAGCCCCTGCTGCGACTGTCGAAGTCCACCGGCCGCGATGACGTCTACGCGGCGCTGAAGGAGAAGTACCCGGAGGTGGCCCATCCGCCCCTGGCCCGTGACGAGTCCCAGGTCGTCGTGGTGGTGGAAGCGGGGCTGTCGCCGGAGAAGCAGCCCACGTCCCGCGACTACGGCACCGGCGGCAACCTCATCGAGGTGCCCGTCTACCGGGACCGGGGCAGCGCGCCGTCGGTGCGCGTGCAGCTGGGCGACCAGGACGAGCGGGCGGTGACGGTGACGTCCCTGGCGGACGTCGCGCGGCTCCACCTGGACACCCGCATCGGCGGGATGCTGGCCAAGCAGCTCGCCAGCGTGGCGGTGAAGGCGGGCCTGGCGGCGGGCCTCGGCGCCGCGACCAAGAGCGAGGAGCTGGGCGTGCTGGCCTTCCTCCTGCTCAACGCTGGCAATGCGCCAGACCTGCGCTCCTGGCTTTCCTTGCCCGCTGAGTTCCAGGTGGCGCGCTTCCGGGTGCCGGCGGGGAGCCACACGGTCCGTGTAGAAGCGGGGGGACGGGTGTCGGAGCACACGGTGGACGTGAAGCCGGGCCGGGTAGGGTTGGTGGTGGTGCGGCGCTACTGAGTCGGCGGTTTTGTTGTGGCGGTTTTGTTGTAGGGTGCGCGCCCCATGTCGGTCCTGGCCACGGTGGCCCTCTACTCCCTCATCGTCGTCATCGGCGCGCTGCTTGGCGCGATGGTGGTGTTGTGGAATCAGCGGCCCACGCAGCTGGTCCGCTTCCTCGCCTTCGCCGCGGGCGTCATGCTGGGCGCGGCCTTCTTCCACATGTTGCCGGAGGCGTACGAGGGCGGGGGCTGGTGGGCCTTCGCGCTGGTGCCCGCGGGCTTCGTCTTCCTGCTCGTGCTGGAGCGCTACCTGGTGGCGCACGCGGGTGAGGACCTGCCCGGAGACCACATGTCCGGCAGCGGGCGCTCCCCCGCGCAGGCCGGGCAGGTGCTGGGGCTCACCGCGTTCCTCGGGCTGTCCACGCACACGCTGTTCGACGGCATCGCCCTGGGCTCGGCGGTGGAGGAGGGCGTGGGGTTGATGGCGCTCCTGGCCATCGTCGCGCACAAGGTCCCCTCCGCGCTGTCGCTCGCCTCCATCCTGAAGACGGAGGGGCGCTCGCGAAGCTCCATCCTCCTGCTCTCCGTGCTGTACGGGTTGATGGTGCCGGCGGGCGCGCTGCTGTACTTCGCCTTCGACGCGGTGCTGCGCTTCGAGAGCATGGCGCCCAAGGCGCTGGCCTTCTCCGCGGGCACGTTCCTCTACATCGCCGTGTCGGACCTGCTGCCGCACGTGCACCGGCACGGCAAGGACCAGCCGGGCCGCAACGTGCTGGCGCTGTTCGTGGGACTGGCCCTGATGTTCGGGCTCGCGCGTCTGATGGGGCATCCGGCGCACTGAGCCTGCTCGCTCGTGCGCTAAAGCCTCGCGCTCCGGAGTTTCGTCACAAACCGTCATTCGGTGCTCTCTCCACCAGGGAGGGGCCGCACGCGCCTGGGCTGACGGCCGGGCGGACGGTGCCTCGACGGAGGGCCGGAAGCGATGAGCACACCCAGTGGCGTGGCGGAGGGCCCGGGCATGGTCTCCCCCGGCGCGGGGAATGCCCCCACGCACGCGGGCTCGGAGTTCGAGGACGCGGTGCTCCAGGGCCTCATCCATGGAGGCTCCGCGAGTCCGGTGCCTCTCCCGGGAGACAGGCTGGGAGGCCTGGACGGCCGTCGGTACGAGGTCCTCGGTCTGCTGGGCGGCGGCGGCATGGGGCAGGTGTTTCGCGCGGTGGACCACGAGCTGTGGCGCACGGTGGCGCTGAAGTTCCTCGCCGCGCACCGGGGCCTCGCGACGCCCTCGCTGCTGGCCGCATTGCGCGAGGAGGCGCAGGCGATTGCCCGGCTGGACCACGAGAACATCGTCCGCATCCATGACGTGTCCGCGTGGAACACCGGGACGCTGGCGCAAGGCGAGGAGGTGCCGCTGCGCGTGCCCTTCCTGGTGATGGAGTTCCTGGAGGGCGAATCGCTGCAGCGAATGCTGCGCCGGGAGCGACCCGACTTGCGGCGCACGTTGGACCTGATGACGGACGTGGCCGCGGGGCTCGCGCATGCGCATGAGCGGCGCCTGGTGCATCGCGACCTCAAGCCCGCCAACGTCTTCGTGCTCGCGGATGGCAGGGCGAAGCTGCTCGACTTCGGCCTCGCGCGCTCACCGGCCGGACCCGCCCTGGCGCCCGAAGCCGCGCGCGCGGGGACTCCCGCGTACATGGCTCCGGAGCAGTGGCGGGGAGAGCCTCCGGACGCGAGGGCCGACGTGTGGGCCGCGGGGCTGTTGCTCTACGAGTTGCTCACCGGCGAGCACCCACTGCCGCGCTCGAAGGCCGCCGAGCTGCGCCTGCACATCCCTTCCGCCCAGCCCATGCCCTCGGTGAGCTGGAGATGTCCCGGGTTGCCGGAGGAACTTGTTCGACTGGTGGCCTCGGCGCTGGCCAAGGACCCGGCGGAGCGGCCGGCGAATGGAGGCGAGCTGCTGGAGCGACTGCGCGGCTTGCGTCGACTGCTGGCGCTGGACGTCAACTCGGCCTCGCGCTCGAGCATCTCCGGTCGTCGATTGGTGACGCTGGTGTCGTGCCGGCTCGCGCAGGAGCGCGGTGGAATGGAGCGCCTGGACCCGGAGGATTGCAGCGAGTTGGAGGGCGCCTTCCACCAGGGCTGCACGCGCATCATCCACGAGCACGCGGGCGCGATGACGCTCGCGGTGGGCGCGGAGGTGCTCGCGTGCTTCGGTTTTCCCGTGGCACGCGAGGGGGATTCGGAGCGGGCGGTGCGCGCGGCGCTGCGGCTGCAAGAGGTGCTTCCCGGTGAGCTCGCGGGGCTGGGGCCTCCGGGTGTGGTGGTGAAGGTGGGGCTGCACACGGACCGCGTGGCGTTGGCGGATGCCTCTCCGCTGCTGCACGGCACGGCGCCTCCCATGCAGGGCGAGGCGCCCAAGGTGGCCTCATGGCTGGCCGCACAGGCGGGGCCCGACGCGGTGCTGCTCACCGAGGGCACGCATGCGTTGGTGCGAGGCCGCATCCGCACGCGCTCACTGGGGGCCTGGGCCTTCGAGGGACTGTCGGGCACGTCATGGCTGGACGTGCATGAAGCGCTGGGAGAGCGGCCGGGTGCGAGCCGGTTCGACCGGGCCCTGGTGGTTGGCGCGTTGTCGCCGTTGGTGGGCCGCGAGCGAGAACTCCAGCGGCTCACGACGTGGCGGGCCGATGCGCTGAGTGGACGCGGCGTGGGCGTCCTGGTGCGAGGAGACGCGGGCATCGGCAAGTCGCGACTCGTCCAGGAGCTGCATGACCGGGAGGCACCGGGGACGAGCACCTGGGCGCGTTGTCAGTGTGGTGTGCGGGGAACGGGCAGCGCCTTCCATCCGCTCATCGACTGGTTCCAGCGCTTCCTGGGCTTCGCCCGCGACGACGCTCCCGAGCGCAAGCTCGCGCGTCTGGTGGAGCGTCTGGGCGTGCTGGGCGTGGACGTGGAGCTCTCGTGTCCGCTCGCTTCGTTCTTGTCGCTGCCTGTTCCGGAAGGCTCGCCCTTCCTGCACCTGTCCGGTGAGCGGCAGCGGGCCGCGATGATGAAGGCCCTGGTGGAGGTGTTCCATCACGAGGATGTGCGCAGGCCGGTGGTGCTGGTGGTGGAGGACCTGCACTGGGCGGATCCTTCCACCCTCCAGTTCCTCGGAGTGCTGCTGGAGCGATTGGAGGGGACTCGCCTGTGTGTGCTGCTCACCGCGCGCCCGGGCGTCACGCAGGTGTGGAGCGAGCGCGCGGCGCTTCAGTTCCTGGATGTGGAGCCCCTGCCTCCCGAGGCCACCGCGGCGCTGGTACGCGAGGTCGCGGGCCAGCGCGCCCTGACTCCGAAGACAGTGGCGCGACTGGTGTCACGGACCGACGGAGTCCCCCTCTTCGTCGAGGAGCTGACGCGGGTGGTGGTGGAGCAGGAGGCCGTGCGAGGGGACTCGGGTGAGACGCTCTCCGCGGTGCCCGCGGTGTTGCACGAGCTGCTCCTCGCGCGCCTGGACCAATTGCCTCCCCGGCAGCGCTCCCAGGTGCAGCTCGCGGCCACGCTGGGGCGCGAGTTCAACTACGAGACGCTGCGCGCGGTGTCCTTCCTCCGGGAAGACGAGCTGGAGCCGGAGCTGGAGCGACTGGAAGAGGCGGGACTGCTCTTCCGGCAGGGCCAGCCGCCATGCACCACGTACGCCTTCCGACACGCGCTCATCCAGGAAGCGGCCTACCAGTCGCTCCTGCGCAGCACACGTCAGCGCTACCACGGTCGCGTCGTGCAGGTGCTCTCCGAGCAGTTCCCCGAGGTGGTGGAGGAGCAGCCGGAGCTGGTGGCCCACCACGCCACGCTCGCGGGGCTGACGCGCCAGGCGGCGGAGTTCTGGCGGAGCGCGGGCCAGCTCGCGGGCGCGAAGTCGGCCTTCCCGGAGGCCATCAGCCACTACTCGCGGGCGCTGGGACAACTGGAGCTGTTGCCTCCCTCTCGCGAGCGGGATGAGTTCGACATCGTGCTGCGCGTCGAGCTGGGACAGGCGCTGGTGGCCTCGAAGGGCTTCGGAACGCGCGAGGTGGAGGACGCCTTCACCCGGGCCGCCGCGCTGTGTGACCCATCTCAGTGCATCCCCACGTCGCTCTTCTGGGGACTGTGGAACATCGCGCTGGTGCGAGGGGATGGTGAAGGCATGGACCGCCTCGCGGAGCTCTTCCGCTGCCAGGGAGACGAGCACGCGGACCTGGAGGCACGCGTGGTGCTGCACGGCGCGCTCAACAGCCAGGCGTTCTGGCGCGCGGACTACACGTCGTGTCGAAGCCATGGCCTGGAGGTGAAGGCCCTGCTGGGCCGGGAGGGAGTGGCGGAGCAGCTCGCGCAGATTCGCGGTGGGCGGCTGGGCCATGCCTCCGAGCAGTGCCTGCATGCGCTGATGTACCTGGCGGTGAGCGAGCTGGTGCTGGGGCACACCGACACCGCGCTCGCGACGCAGGCGCAGGCCTTCGCCCTCGCCGAGTCCATGAGCCATCCCTATGCCATCGCCACGGTGTCCGTCTTCGGAGCGATGCTGGCGCTGGAGCGTGGAGACCCGGCGACAATGCTGGAGGTGTCAGGGCGGGCCGTGGGCCTCTGTGTCGAGTACGGCTTTCCGTTGCCCCTGGTGGGGAGCATCTGCCTGCACGGGCTCTCCCTGGCGGTCCTCGGAGACGTGGAGGGCGGCGTCGCGCGTGTCCACGAGGGAATCGCGTTGATGAACTCGCTGGGCGCGACGCTGCTCCAGGGCGCGTGCCTGACGACGCTGGCTCGCGCATACCTCGCGGGAGGGAAGGTCGACGAGGGGCTGGCCGCCTTGAGTCAGGCGCGGGTCCATGTGGAAGGGCGCGTGGCGCGCCATCCCCTGGCGACGTTGTTGCGAGTCCACGGGCAGCTTTTGTTGCTGCGAGGGGACATGGGCGAGGCGCGCGAGTGCTTCCGGCGCTCGCTCGCGGTGGCTCGAGACACGGGCGCGCGACTGCATGAGCTGGGCGCGGCGGTGGAGCTGGCGAGGCTTGCGCGGCACACCGACGAAGCGGCGGAGGCGCGCGTGCTGCTGGAGTCGCTGAAGGAGGTCTTTTCAGGGAGCCAGGCGCTCGCGGATGCCTGGGCCGCGCGTGCGCTGCTGGCGGAGTGGGACTGACGGCTCACGCCGCCGATGACAGCTCGGAGGGCGGGTCGCCGTGGGCGAGACTCCGGGAGACACACTTCAAAAGCTCGGACAGCTCACCGGACTTGCGCAGGAAGACTTCATCCGCGGCGCCAGGTCCACACTCCATGCTGCTGTGGACGATGCGCGGAATGCGGCACAGCCGTTCATCGGTGCGCAGCCTCCCGCAAAGCTCCAGGCCGCTCATTCCCGGCATCATCACGTCGGTGAGGATGAGGTCTGGCTTCAGCGACTGCGCGAGCGACAGGGCCACCTCACCATTCGGCGCGGAAGCGACCTCACAGCCCAGTTCCCCGAGAGCCTCGGTGTAGATTTCGAGGAGGGTCGAATCATCGTCGACGAGGAGGATGAGAGGCATGCGGGTGTCTCGGGGTGAGGCGGCCATGCCGCTGTTCCACTGGGATGGGGACGCGACGACATGGATGTGAATTCATCGGGACTCCGCGTTCGTCACGATGACGGTGCAAGCCATTCCATCCGCTCGGAGGTGTGAAGAATGTCGCCGAAGGAACGAGAGGCGCTGGAGCAGAGGATTCGCGAGCGCTGCACCCTGGAGGACACGGCGGGCGCCGTGGAAGCCGCGGTGGAGGGATATGGCCCGGAGATACGAAGACTCCTGGGGACGTTGTTGCGAGAGCCAGAGCAGGCGCGAGAGGCCTTCAGCATCTTCTGCGAGAGCCTGGTGAGGGACCTGCCAGGCTTTCGTTGGGAGAGTACTTTCAGGACGTGGGCCTATCGCGTGGCGCGGAATGTCGCGTACCGGATGGCCACCGCCTTCTCGCCGGGGCGGGAGCGGGTGGCGAGCCGGGAGATGGTCGACCTCATGCACGTCGAGCGTTCAGGCACGGCACCCTGGCTCCAGACCCCCGTGAAGGACCGCTTCCGTTCCTTGCGCGCGCAGCTGGAGCCGGGAGAGCGCAACCTCCTGCTGCTGCGAGTGGACCGTCGGATGTCCTGGCTCGACGTCGCTCGGGAGTTGGGGGGCACCCAGTCCTCGGAGGGGCTCCAGCGGAAGGCGGCCGTCCTTCGCCAACAGTTCAAGAGCCTGAAGGAGCGGCTGCGTGAGCTGGCGCGGGATGACCGTCTGATTTCCAGCGCGTGACGCCCGGGGCATGAGGGGACGCCGGCCCCCGCCCGCCTGCCCGCCCTGTCGCTGCGCGAACCGGGGCGCGGGCGCACCCTTGAGGGGACTCGGCCCGAGCGGCGCATGGTGCGCGCGAGGCTCGTGGACCGCGGCGAAAGGGGCCTTGTCATGCTCACCGTGGGCGACCTGATGACCCGGGATGTCGTCACGCTGGAAGAGACCGATGACCTGGTTCGCGTGGATGACCTGCTGAAGCTCAACCACATCCGTCACCTGCCGGTGGTGCGCGAGGGACGGCTGGTGGGGTTGGTGAGTCATCGTGACTTGATTCGCGCGTTGGCGCGTCAGCTCGCGACGAATCAGTCGGAGCCCATCTCCGTCGCGCGCATCATGTCGCGGGATGTGGAGATGGTGAGGTCGGACCTGCCCGTGCGGGACGGCATCTACAAGCTCCTGGACCACCGCTTCGGTTGTCTTCCGGTGGTGGACAGGGACAGGCGACTGGTGGGCATCGTCACCGAGGCCGACTTCATGCGCATGGCGGCGCGGCTGCTGGATGCGGCCTCGGCGCGCAGGGATGACTCGGCGGGAGTCTCCGCTCCTTGAACGGGAGGGTGGGCGCATGCATGACGGACACGCCGTCTCAGGTGGTGGTCCGCCCTCCGCGTCGGCGGAAGGCTCGTCGCGACATCACAGCGTATGGGGCTGGCTTCCAGGTGTGGTGCTGCTGGGCGCGTTCATCGCGTTCGTGGTGCTGCGCTTCGGAGAGGAGCGACAGTTTGCCCAGATGCTGAAGCGCGCGCGGCCGGAGTGGCTGCTGGCCGGTGCCGTGCTCCAGGTGCTCTCGTATCTCACGATGGCGGGCTGCTGGCTGGTGACGCTGAGCACGGCGGGGGTGAAGGCGCCGTGGATGCGCACCGCGGGGCTGGCCTTGATGAAGCTCTCCTTCGACCAGTTGGTGCCCACGGCGGGGATTGGTGGCTCGGTGGTGGTGATGAAGGGGCTCCAGAAGGAAGGAGCTCCCCCTCGGGTGGCGACCGCCGCGTTGCTGGTGGACATGGTGTCCTTCTATGCGGCGCATGCGGTGGCCGTGGTCATCTCCATCCTCATCATCTGGTTCCGCGCGCAGCTCCACGCGGCCATCCTGGGGTTGGCCACGGCGTTCGCCGCGCTCGCTTGCGCGGTGCCCTTCGGAATCCTCTGGTTGACGCGGCACGGAGGCTGGCAGCCGCCGCGCTGGGCTCGGCGCATCCCCGGGCTCAGTGGCCTGCTGGAGTCCATCTCCCAGGTCCCGCCCGAGTTGGTGCGCGACAAGTGGCTGCTGGTGCGTGCGAGCGCGTTGCAGTTCGCGACCTTCGTGCTGGATGCGCTCACGCTCTCGTGCATGTTCTTCGCAGTGGGGCACCCGGTGGATTTCCCGGATGTGTTCGCCGCGTTCATGCTGGCGACGCTGGTGATGACCCTGAGCATCATCCCGGGAGGGGTGGGGACGTTCGAGGCCACCGCGGTGGGGACGCTGTCCTCGCTGGGAGTGCCCGTGGAGGTGGGGCTCACGGCGGTGATGTTGCTGCGAGGTTTCACCCTGTGGTTGCCGCTGCCGCTGGGCGTGGTGCTGCTGCGTCGGATGCTCGGGGTTCGGCTGCGTGACGCGATGTCGAGTCCGGGGTCCGAGTCGTCGGCCTCGCCCGTGGTGTCGTCAGAACAGCGGACCGCGTGAGGGGCTGACACGCTTTGGCTTGGCTTTCGCCGCGCGGGACCTGAGGATGCGCGCGCCCGAGCGGGCACCCATCCATGGAAAAACGCACTGACTGGTACGAGCACCCGGAGTACTACGAGGCCATCTTCGGCACGGACACCGTGCGGGAGGCGGATTTCCTCCAGGCGCTCAGCGCGCGTCATGGCACGGGAGGCTCGCAGTGGCTGGAGCCCGCGTGTGGCGCGGGACGGTTGGTGGCCGAGGCCGCCAGTCGCGGCATGAAGGTGGCGGGCTACGACATCTCCGAGGCCATGCTCGCGCATGCGCGCAATCGGCTGACTCCGGCGGAGCGTCGTCGGGTGAAGCTGGCCCCGTCGCGCATGGAGGAGTTCTTCGAGCCCGCGCTGGAGGGGAAGGTGGATGTCGCGCACAACCTCGTCTCCACCTTCCGCTACCTGGACAGCGAGGCGGCGGCGCTCGCGCACTTGAAGGGCACGCGACGGCTGCTCAAGCCCAACGGCATCTATGTGCTCGGCTTCCACCTCACCGACTACTCGCGGAGCGTGCCCGAGCACGAGAGGTGGCTGGGGCGCGTGGGCAAGGACAAGGTCGTCTGCAACACCCACGAGGGGCTGCCGGACCGGCGCGCGCGGCGCTCACCCATGCGCAACCGACTGCGCATCACCGGTCCAGGGAAGGACTGGCTCATCGAGACGACGTGGTTCTTCCGCACGTACGACGCGGCGCAGGCGGGCAAGTTGTTCCGCGATGCGGGGCTGAGCGTGGTGGCCGCGTATGACTTCGACTACGACGTGAGCTCACCCGTGGCACGCGGCAGTCGGCGGCTGGACCGTGTCTTCGTGCTGCGGCCGGATGCAGGCTCGGTGGAGCAGGGGGCTTCCGAGAACGCGCCGGCGCGGAAGGTCGTCGCCGCGGCGAAGAAGCCGGCGCCGAAGGCGACTCCGGAGAAGAAGGTGGCTGCGCCGAGGAAGACCTCCCCGGCGCGGAAGGTCACCGCCGCGGCGAAGAAGCCGGCACCGAAGGTGACTCCGGAGAAGAAGGTGGCTGCGCCGAGGAAGACCTCTCCGGCGCGGAAGGTCGCCGCGACGAAGAAGGTGGCCACTGCGCCGGATGCGACTCCTCCGACGAAGAAGGTGGCCACGGCGCCGGATGCGACTCCTCCGACGAAGAAGCCGGCCCGCCGACGAAGCTGACTCCGAAGCAGGCACTGGCTTCGTCACGGACGAAGCCACCGGAGCAGGCGCTGAAGCCTTGGCGAAACAAGACCCAGCGGAAGGCTGGGTCTGTGTTCAGGCGTCCGCCCCCGCCTTCGCGAGCACGTAGCAGAGCTCACGCAACGCGGCCCGTCGCATGGAGTCCACGTCCGGGAATCCCTCGTCGCGTGCGGCCTGCTGGATGGGGCTTGGAACCATCCGTCCCTGATGCTCCTCGAAGTACCAGGCCCACAGGGCGCCCTCGGTGATGCCCGCGTCCTCCAGGCGTGGCGCTGACAGGCCCGCCTCCGTGAGCACTTGTTCCTTGTCTCGGGCCCTCTGTACCAGCGCGCCGTATTCGCCCGTCAGGCGCAGGTGGTCCGCCAGGTGGCGCAGGACATCCGGCTCGAAGAGGGTCTCCACCCAGCGCACGTGAGACTCGTCGCGCAGCAGGCGAGGGGCATCGTCGACGTACTGCTCCGACTTCCATTGCTCGAAAGTCTCGGGGGTGAGCTGCCGCTCCTGCCGCAACGCCTCTTCCGTCGCGCGAAGCTCCGCCACGCCCGGCTCCCGGCCCAGCCGTCGCGCTTCCTCCACGGCGAGCGCACGCGCCATGCTCGACCGTTGCGCCTCCTTCAGCCCGCCACGCAGTCGCAATTCATCGAGCAGCGCCTCGGACGACACTCCTTCCAGGGGATTCGCCGCGTAGCGCAGCGGCTGTCTGCCCGCGCGCCGCCGTGCCTCTTCCCACGCGTCGGTGTGCTGGAAGGGGAAGCGCGTCTGCTTGGGCGAGAGCCCCGCCTCCATCCGTGCCCGAATCTCGCGCAGCAGCGCCACCGCATCCGCGCGCTTCGCGTCCACACGGCCCCGCGGCAGCCAGGCCTTGAGCGCCTCAAGCTCCGCGCCAGGAAGCCCCTCTTGTGCGGCTCGCGTCAACACCGTGGGCCACACCCGCTCCACGTAGAAGAGGGACTTGGCCAGTTGCTCCAACGCCGCGCGAGTTCTCTCACTCACCACGTCGCCCAACCGAGCCGCCGCCAGCGTGGCGCGGATGTTCACCATCGCCTCGGACAGGGGCCGCCAGTGGTCCTCGGCGCTTGCGTGCGCCACCGCCACCTCGTCATCGTCCTCCAGCACGCCTCGCTGGAAGTCCTCGAAGATGGCGCCGACTCCCTCCATTCCGAAGGACGTCAGCTCCGCGGCACGCAGCGCGCCCATGCTCGCGGCGCCGAAGACGTGGATGCCTTCCGCCAGGGCCCAGAGGATTTCCTTGTGCCACACGGCGGGCACATGCTCGAAGAATCCGTCGATGATGCCGATGGCCACCGGCTTCTCCAACGTGGCCCGGTAGACGTCACCCTGTTGCACGGGAGGCAGGTACACCACGTCCAGCTCCTGGCTCGCCTCCTCGGGGCGCAGCGTGGGGCCCGTGAAGATGAACACCTTCATGTCCCATCCCCTCGCATGGCGCGCAGTGCGCGAGGGCCCGGGACATAGCCTGGTGCTTCATGCGTGGGCTCCAGTCCGGGTACCACCACGCGCACCACGGGCAACCCCAGCTCCGGCTTCGTCAGGTCCACCACGACCACTTGTGTCACTCCCGCCGCGCGCACCTTCGCGAGCACCCATTCGAGGTCCTCTTCGAACGTCTCCGCATCCTGATGCGGAGCGTCCTGGAAGCGGCGCACCGGCACCTCCTCGCGCAGCCGCGTCCGGAGCCGCTCCGCCACCACGCCTTCCCGAGCCTCCTCGTACGCCTTGCGGTGCAGGTCATCCCGCGCCCCGCTGATGCGCGTGAGCCGACTCTGCGCCGCCTCTGTCAGAGCCCGCAGCAGCGCCACGCCCCGCGACGGGTGACAGCCCATGCCGCCCGCCACCGCCACGGGGCGCAAGGGCTCCGACTCCCGGTCGACGATGTAACAGGCGAAGGCGGGCACCCCGACATCGCTCGTTGTCTCCCAGACGCCCACGGCCATGCCCGCGCGCGCATAGGTCTCCAGCACCTCGCGACAGGCCGCGTCGTCCACGGTGCCCAGGTCCAACCGCGTGGCGGCCTGGCTCCGTTCTCCACCCGCGTGCCACAGCGCGGTGGCGTCACGCTCCACCACCTCGCACAACCCATGGAGCGTCGCCTCGAGGACGTGATTCCCCGAGGCCAGCCCGTTGCTGCTCATGAGGAACGCGCCACTCCCGGTGGGAAGTGGCAGCGTGAAGTCGGTGTGCACCATGTCGAACGGCACCCACAGCGGACCTCCGCCGAGCAGGTCCACGCCTTCCACCCAGAGCATGCGCCAGTTGGGATGGAACAGGCTCACCGACAGGCGCGGCAGTCCCGCCACGTCGACCACGGGCGAGCGGAAGCGCAGCTCGTTGTACGTGGCCAGCTTCAGGGGCAGCGAGATGTGCTCGGCATGGTAGCCCTCCACGGACTCCATCACCCCGGACGCCTTCGCCGCCGCGAGCGTGAGGCCCTTGCCCTGGGACACCGCCAGCGAGCGCGCATTGGGCCGCGTCACCATGACGACGGGGATTCCAATCGTGTCCAACCCCGTGACGTTGGCGATGCGGGTGATGCCCAGGACGGGCATGAGGCGTCGCACGCGCTCCAGGGTCTGCTCGGGCGACATCACCCGATGTGTCCCGTGTCGGAACGGCTTGGGCGTCCCGGAGGAGGCGGACGGGGAAGAGGAGTCGAGGGCCGCGGTGCGCATCAAGGCTTGGAGTCGGAGAGGCGGGAGGTGGGCGGGCGGGAGACGGGGTCCTGCTGGCCAGCCTTGAGCCGCATGTCCGGCGAGTAGCTGAGGAGGATGCTGTTGAGGTTGAGCAGGAAGCAGGTGATGGGCTCGGCCCTCCCGCCCACGGGGCTCTCGCTGCTCGTGGCGGGCTTCCGGGGCTCGGGCAGGTTGGCCACCACCGCCTCGTTCTCGAGCAGCGGCTTGAGGGCGCTGCTCAGGCTCTCGCTGTCGAGGGAGATTCTCTCCGCGCTCTGCCACATCTCCGGCTTCACCCAGTAGAGATTCCCATCGGGTGCGTAGATGAGCAGGTCCGACTGGTCCACGATGCACTCCGCGCGAGCCTCGATGGGCGGGAACGTGGAGTCCTTGGGCTTCGGCTGGGCGATGACCCAGGAGTGTTTCTCGCTGGATACCAGGCCGGTGACTTCCACGACGGACGGGTTGGGCTGGGAGATGGCGATGGAGCCATCTCCGGTCTCCACCCGGAAGGTCATCTGGTCCGTCACGTTCTCCAGCTTGTCGGGAGACTGCGTGGGGACGCCCCACACCGAGAGCTTCGTGCTGAAGCCTTCCAGGATGGTCACGCTGTCGGGCTTGAAGAAGAAATACGAGTAAGGGCCTGCCATGCGCACCTCGGGAATGGGCCACGGGCCTTACGCCCGCGACGGGGAAGGAGCACGTCGGTCAATCCGTCACAGATAGCAGAGTCGCAGCGCCGACTCACACGCCTGGCGCAACGTCGCCCGAGCGTCCTCCAGGCGCCGTGCGTCCTGGTGCTCCAGGGCTGTCGACAGCGGCTGGGTGAGCGCGTCGGGGAGCCGCTGTTGATGGTGGGCGAGCAGCGCCCGCGCGTGCTCCAGGGCCTCGGTCAGCCGACCCTGCTCCAGCTCCACGGCGAGCAGGGGCCAGCGCGCCATCCACTGGAAGGGAAACACGAGCGAGAGGGGCTGCCACAGGCGCAGCGCCTCGGTGGCCTCCTCTCGCGAAAGCACGGTATCCCCGGCCCGCGAGGCCACCCACGCCCGGTGGGCATGCGCCGCGCCCTGGTAGTCGGCCATGCCGGAGCGCGTCGCCAGCTCGAGCGTGCGCGCCGTCGTCTCGCTCGCGGCGGACACCTGCCCGCGCAGCCGGAGGATGACGGTGAGATAGCTCAGACACCGCGTCTGCAACGTCACGTCACCCAACCGCTCCGCGCCCTTGAGCGCGTCCTCCATCCACGACTGGGCCTCATCCAGGGCGCCATGGAAGAGCAACACCATGGCGACCACGCACCGGGCTCCCGCGTGCTCCGCGTCCCCCTCTGCCTCCAACGCGGCTTCCGCGTAGGCCCGGGCGTGGGCCACGGTTTCCGTTGATGCTTGATAGCGCTCGCTGCGCAGTTGCATCTGTACCAGCGAGTTGAAGAAGCGCGCGCGTTGCAGCGGCGTGCCGTGGGCCCGCATTACGGGGCGCACGCCTTCCACCAGGGCCCGCATCTCGTCGAGCTGGGCCAGCCAGTAGTGGACGGTGATTCGCTCGCCCTGCAGTTGCACCCATTCATGCCACCAGGCGGCCTCGACCTGGCCCGGGGCGGAGGAGACGCTGTCGGGCATCGGACCCAGCTCGGCTTGAGCCTGGGCATAGACGCGCAGCGCTTCCTCGTTTTGATGGTGCGTCTGCAAGGACTTGCCCACCTTCCGCAGCACGTTGGCGCGATGGACGGGCTGGCTTTGCTCAATCCGTGCCAGGGCCTCCAGGAACGCTTGTCGCGCTTCCTCCTGCCGTCCGGTGAGCGCGAGCACCTCGCCCAGTCCCTCCCAGACGGCGTCCAGGGCCACCGTGCTCGCGTCCGCGGCGGACGCATCCGCGTTCCGGGTGGACGCCGCGGCCTCGCGCACGGCGGACTCGTAGAAGGTGATGGCGTCGCCGTTGGCGTAGGCGGCGCGCGCCGAGTCTCCCGCGCGAGCGAACCACACGCTCGCGCGAGTCGGCACGCCGGCGCGAGACCAGTGGTGGGCCAGTGCCGCGGCCTGGGGCGTGAGTCCCCTCGGTGCCCCCGCCTCGCGCAGCTCCAGGCCCTGGGCGCAGCGGTGGTGCAGCACGCGACGCTGTTCGTCGGCGATGCGCGCGTAGGCGACCTCGCGCAGCTTGTCGTGGACGAAGCGCAGTCGGCCGCCGCCGGACTCCTCGAGGACCTGCCGACGTCGCAGCTCCTCCACCGCCTCCAGTCCCGAGCTCTCCGGCAGCGCGGCGGTGGCGAGCAGCAGCTCACCATCCAGCTCGCGCCCCAGCACCGACGCCACCTCCGCCAGCGCGCGCCCGTCCGCGCCCAGGTCGGACAGCCGGCGCTCGATGAGTTCGGCGATGCTGCCCGGCAGGGGCAGGGGACGGCTGCCCGCGCTGCCTCCCGCTTCGAAGAGCCACTCCCCGGACGGCGCGCGGAAGAGCAGCCCCGCGTCGATGGCGGCGCGCAGATATTCGGCGATGAAGAAGGGGTTGCCGCTCGTCTCGCGCACCAGGGCGTCGACGAAGGGGCCGGGCACCTCGCGCAGCGCCAGCATGCCGCGCACCATCTTCCCCGCGCTGGTGGCGTCCAGCCGGCCCACTTCCACCCGCACCGCGTCCGGCGCGCCCACCACCGCGCGCAGCGCCGCGCCCATCTCGTCCATCCGGTACGTGCCGACGAGCAGCACGGGGCGCGATGCCAGGTGCCGCGCATCCAGCTCCAGGAGGAAGCTCAGCGTCAGCTCGTCAGCCCACTGGAGGTCGTCCAGCACGAGCAGCAACGGCTGCGCTTCCGCGAAGGCCCGGAGCGTCTCGCGCAGCGCGGCCAGCACCCGGGCGCGTGCCTCCGGAGCGGGCAGGGGCGGGGGCTCGGGTTGCTCTGGCTGGCCGGGGAGTTGGATGAGGGAGGGCTCATACGCGGCGAGCACGCGACCGCGCGGGCCGAGCAGGCGCTCCGCTTCGGCGGCGCCGCGCTCGTTGCACCGGTCCGCGACGGCCAGGAGCAGCGGACGCAGTGGGTGCAGGGGCGAGGCATGCAGGTCCGCGCCGCTCATGGCCACCGGGACGCACTCGCCCGTCACCACCGTCATGCGCCGCCAGCCGGCTTCCGACGCCAGCTCCAGCGCCAGCCGCGTCTTGCCCGCGCCGCTCTCTCCGCCCAGGAAGACGCGGCCTCCCTGGCCTCGCGCCGCCGAATCCAGCGCCTCCGTCAGCCGTCCCAGCTCTCCGCCGCGCCCGGCCAGGTCCGGGCGGTACAGGTAGGCCGGCGTCCGGGGCGTGGTGGCGGCGCCTTCCTCGCCTTCCTCCGCGCCGAGCGCCTCCAGCGCGGACGACACATCCTCCGCGTAACCGGGCCGCTCCTGGGGGCGTTTGGCGAGAAGCCGGAGCACCAGCGCGTCCAGCTCCGCGGGCATCCCCTCCACGCGCAGCGACGGAGGAACGGGCGTCAGATGCAGGTGCTGGTGCGGCAGCGGCCCCTCGCGGCCGGGAATGAAGGGGGGCCGTCCGGTGAGCTGCTCGTAGAGCATGCACCCCAGGGCGTAGAGGTCCGCGCGGGCGTCCACGTAGTCACCCCGGAGCTGCTCCGGGGCCATGTACGTGTCGCTCCCCACCACGGCGCCGCTCACCTCCAGCGTCTCCCGTCCCCGCGAGCCTCCGAAGCGCGCGGCGATGCCGAAGTCCACCAGCACCGGCGTCCCATCAGGACGCAGAAAGACGTTCTCCGGCTTCAGATCTCGATGCACCAGGCCGTTGGCGTGGAGGAAGGCCAGGGCCGAGCACAACCTCCGCATCAGGGTGAGCGTTGCGTTCAACTGGGACGCAGCCAGTGCGTCGGAAGAGGGGGCACGAGTCGCCCCACGGAGTGTCTGCCCCCGGAGCAGCTCCATGGCGTACCAGGGCAGTCCGTGTGCCACCCCCTCCGCGACGATGCGTACGACTCCAGGGTGCCTGAGGCGGCGCAACGCATGGATTTCCCGACGGATGCTGGCCAGCGGCACCTCGGTGGCCGCACGCACCGTCTTGACGGCGGCGGCCTCGCCGGTGGCTGGGTTCCACCCTCGGTAGACGACTCCCATGCCTCCCTGGCCGAGCACCTCGAGCAGCTCGTAGGGACCGATTTTCGCTCCCACGCCGGGCAGCTCTGGGAGCATCGCTGGTGCCGTCATAGGGGCTCCGAGCATAGCGACACCCCCTGGCACGTCCCATCTGCGTCGCATCTGGACGCAGCTGCGTTCCACTTGGACGCGGTTTCGGGCCTCCAGAGCCCCCCTCTCCGGTCAACCCCCTGAAAAGACGTGAAACGAGGTGTTGGCATGAACCGCGCATGGTGTTTCCGCGTGGCGTCGCGAGCAACCGGGCGCCCAGCCGTCAGCGAGGTTCGGGAACGCGGAAGGAGGGGCCGCTCCTTCCGCGTTCTTCATCTCCGCTACACTGCCTCCTTCCGAAGCGGCCCTTGGCGGGTACTCTCGGATGGCACCGGACGGAGGCGAGTGGATGCACGAGGAGATGCCGCAGCTCATGAGCGCGCTGCGGGGGGCGAAGGATTTCGAGACGGCCGCGGCCACCACCCTGAAGCGCATGTTGGCCGTAGCCCAGGACGCTGTTGCGTCCAGTCGGTACGCAGCCCGCGCCCGAGTGCTCCGAGGAATCGTCCACCTGCGCCCAGGCGAGGCTTATCGTCGCCTTGCCGCGCTCGATGTGGGAGCAACAGAGATTACGGATGCGAGTGTGGGGACCCCGTTCTTCACCTCGGCCACGGCGTGGCGCGCGGTGGTGGAGCACCGCTGCGCGGTGTCCATCGACGTCAACGTGGGCACGGTGCAGCCGCATGCGCCGGACGCGCCCGTGACGGGTGACCCGGGACTGGCGGGCTTCCACAGCAACGAGAGCCGCCAGCGCTTCCTGGGGCGCCATGCGACGCACGTCTGCGTGCTGCCGCTGCGCACGCCGGGCGGCAGCATCGAGGGGATGATTTCCCTGGAGGCTGATTGTCTGGCGGCGATGGGGCAGGAGTTCGTCTGGCGCGAAGCCGGCGAGCAGCTCCAGTTGCTCGCGGACGTGGCCTCGCCGTACCTCGCGGGGCTGCCGCAGCGTCCGGTGGCCACGCCGGAGGTGGACGAGTACCTGCCCGTGGTGGGCCGCTCCATGGCGGAGCTCCTGCCCATCCTGCGCGTCTTCGCGTTGCAGGATGAGACCATCCTCATCAGCGGCGCGACGGGCGCGGGCAAGTCGCGGCTGGCGCGCTGGTGCCACGAGCGCTCCAACCGTCGCGCCAAGCCCTTCGAGACGTTGGATTTGGTGACGGTGCCCGAGGACCTCCAGATGGCGGAGCTCTTCGGCTGGAAGAAGGGCGCCTTCACCGGTGCGGTGAGGGACGCGCCCGGCAGCGTGGCGCGCGCGGATGGCGGCACGCTGTTCATCGACGAAATCGACAAGCTGTCGCTGAAGGCTCAGGCGGGTCTGCTGCATCTGCTGGAGTCGCGCAGCTACCGGCCGTTGGGCGAGGGCACCGGCGAGCGACAGGCGGACGTGCGCTTCATCATCGGCACCAACGCGGACCTGCACGCGGAGGTGCGCGCGGGCCGCTTCCGCGAGGACCTCTACTACCGCGTCAACGTGCTGCCGGTGCGCATGCCGGCCTTGCAGGAGCGCCAGGACGAAATTCCGCTCTGGGCCCAGTACATGGTGAACCGGCGGCACCGCGAGCGCTCCCCCGAGGGCAACGCGCGCGTGACGCAGGACGCGGAGCGAATGCTGGTGGGCAGCTCGTGGCCGGGCAACCTGCGGCAGCTCGACAACATCGTCCGCCGCGCCTACACGCTGGCCATGGTGGAGCACGCCGTCTCCGGTGGAGAGCTGGTGCTCCACGAGAAGCACGTCGCGCGGGCGCTGGACTACGAGCAGGCGCCGGGCAGCAAGCCGCTGCCGGAAGCGCTGCGGGCCGCCGCGCAGGCGTTCGTCGCGGAGGCGCGGCGTCGCAACGCGCCTCTGGACCTGGACCTGGCGGATGCGTTCCGCGGGCTGGTGCTGGGCATGGCCATCCGGCAGGTGGGGCGGGACGACGGCTTCAAGCTGTTGGGCCGCGAGAGCCTGGTGAAGAACCGCAACCACCACAAGGCGCTCAAGCGCGAGCTGGAGAAGGTGGAGGCGCTCTACAAGGCCCTCGGTGAGGAGAGCTCGCCCTTCGCGGACCTCCTGTCCGAGGACGAGGCGGCCTGAGTCCGGCCAGTGGCCCGCGGTACAATCCTCGTCGAGAGGAGCCGTTGCTAGCTTCCGGGTCCACGATGCCCGGGGGTGAACCGTGAAGCTCCTCTCGAACAGCGCCATCGTCACGGGTGGCGCGCAGGGAATCGGTCTGGCTGTCGCCTCGCGCCTCATGCGCGAGGGCACCAGCGTGCTGGTTTTCGGACGAACGGAGACGAAGGTGGCGGACGCCGCCGAGCGCCTCAATCGCGAAGCGGAGGGGCGTGCTCGCGCCGTCCCCTTCGCCGGGGACGTGTGTCGGGCGGAGGACGTCGCGCGCGCCCACGCCTTCGCCACGGAGCAGTTGGGGCTGCCCGGCATCCTGGTGAACAACGCGGGCTCACTCTCCCTGACGCTGCTCGTGGACCTGCCCGAGGAGGAGCTGGACCGCGTGCTCGCGGTGAACCTGAAGGGGCCCTTCCTGATGCTGAAGACGTTCGCCCGCGCGCTCATCGCCGAGAAGCGCGCCGGCGCGGTGGTGAACATCACCTCTGTCTGCCAGGAGGTGGTGACGGAGGGGTTCGCTCACTACTCCGCCTCCAAGGCGGCGCTGGCCCAGCTGTCGCGGTCAGCGGCGCTGGAGCTGGGGCGCCATGGCATCCGCGTCAACGTCGTCGCGCCGGGCGCCACCCTCACGCCCGTGGCCGCCGCCTTCATCGACGAGCCGTCGGTGCGCCGCGAACTGCTCGCGCGCACCCCCCTGGGCCGCGCCCATGGGATGCCCGAGGACGTGGCCCGCGCCGTCACCTTCCTGTGTTCGGAGGAGTCTTCCTGGGTGACGGGAGAGAGCCTCTTCGTGGACGGTGGCAGCCACCTGCGGGGCCTGCACAGCTACTGGGACACGCTGAATCCACCCCGGTAGCCACCGCCCGAAGCGGGGGCGATTCCCGTCGCGCCTCGCGCCAGTTCGTCACACACGAGCGCCTGGAGCCGGAAGGCCATGCGCGCCTCCTGGATGATTTCGCGCGCCTCGTCCTCTTCCAGCTCCAGCCCGTCGATGCGCGAGTGGAGCCGCACGCGGAACTCCGAGAGCTCCGTCGGCGTGGCCGTGCCGTGGAACAGCGTGCCGCGCGCGTCCTCCAGCTCGAAGGCGCTCGAGATGACCCGTGCGCGCTCCGGCGCGGCGAAGAAGTCCAGGACGCACCGCGCATAGACATGCGCCACGAGCAGATGCGGCGCGTCCTCCGCCACCTCGCGCAGCCGCTCCGCGTGCAGGCGAGTCTCCACGCACGCGAAGGTCTCCGTGCGCGTCTCGCCGCAGAAGTAGGCCAGGTCCGCTTCTAGCGCGCTGGCGCGGCGCAGCTCCGGCATCAGCAGCACGGGCGTCAGCGCGGTGCGGGCCACGCGCGGCAGCACGCTCTCGAACGTCGCGTAGAGCACGTGGAGCTGGCGCAGGTAGCTGACGTAGTGCTGGGCCCGGACGAACTGGCCGTAGATGCCGTCCCAGCTGTCGACGAAGAGGGACTGGAGGAAGACGGAGCGCTCGGCCTGCTCGTGGGCCCGCGCCGTGCCTTCCGTGAGCAATATGGACAGGGGCGCCGCTGTCACACGAGGAGCCGCCGGGGCGGTCGCGTCCGCCTCGCTCTCGCTCAGTCGCCGCACGCGCGCGGACTGCTCCGTGCGCGACACCCTCAGGGTGCCGGTGGCGCTCACTGCTTCCACCCGCCCAGCAGCGAAGGCATCGACTCGGAATCGGACTCCTCGGCGTGGCCCTGCTCCGGCTCATCCAGGTTCTGCAGCGCCTCCGCCATCGTCAGGCCAATGGCGCGGAGGACCTCCTCCTCCACCCGAATCGTTACCGGACCCAGCGCCAGATGGATGTGACCACAGGTGCAGCGCGTCACCTCGGCGCATGGCCCCCGCGCGAGCACTCTCTTGCCGCATCCCTGACCGAGCATCTCGTGTCTCCTTGATTTTGATTTTGATTATCGAAATCAACAAGATGATGCGCGAAACCCGCCCGGGAGTCAATCCCGAGAGGGCGCGGTGGGGTTACGGCGAGTCGGTGGGTGCCACTTCCGTGTCGGTGGGAGACGGTGGCGTGTCGTCGGTGGGGGACGGCGCCATTTCGTTGATGAGAGACGGTGGCGTGTCGTCGGTGGGAGACGCTTCCGGGTCGGGCCCGGCGCCGAGCGGCTGGCGTTGCTCGTCCCTGAGTCCGACGAGGACGCTGGAGCCGTTGGTGGCGGCGCGCAGTTCTCCGTAGCGCGCACGGGCGTAGTGGTCCGCGTGACCTTCCTGGAAGAAGAAGGACTCGGCGCCCAGGCGTGTCCTGCCTTTGCGCGTGCGGTAGCTCAGCTTGAACTCGCCGGGGGCGAGGGGCTGGTCGGGGCTGTCCATGCGCACGAAGCGGCCGACGCCGTGTTCATCCAGCTTGAGCACGAGCAGGCCGGAGCTGGGGCCGTCGAGGCCGTCGACGTTGAGGGCGCGGGTGAGGGCGTAGTCGAGCACCATGTAGTCGCCCTGCATCAACGAGCGAGGGTCTCGAGGGGCCAGCTCCAGCAGCACGGTCTGCCCGGTGGCGAGGACGTGCTCCTTCTGGGCGACGAGGCCGAGCGGAACGAGGAGCGCGAGCGCGAGTCCGACGAAGAAGAGGATTGAACGCATCAGCGTGCCTCCGCCGGCGTGGAGGCCGTGGGGTAGCGCCGTGTGAGGACCCATCTGAGCGCGAGCAGGACGAGCCCACTGCCGGCCAGCGCGATGGCCTTGGCCAGCAGGGTGAGGCCCAGGTCGTAGTAGTACCAGGCGCCCGAGGCGATGAGGAACGCGACGGCGATGCCGAGCAGGATGCTGCTGCGGCGATGGAAGCCGAGCGTGAGCAATCCGACGGCGGCGATGACCGCGGGCGTGTGCGGGGTGATGAGGGCCGTCACGGTGAGGGCGGCGAAGACAGCCGCGCCCGCGACGCCGGTGGGGTCCAGCTCCAGCTCCCTCATGACGTTCCAGGCGGTGAAGAGGGTGATGGTGGTGAGGCCCACGGTGAGGGCGGGGATGGGCAGGGCCGCGCGCTCGAAGAGGAAGGTGCCGATGACGTCGGGCAGGCCCCGCGCGAGGAGCACGAGCGGCAGTCCGCTCGCGAGCGCGAAGGCCGCGGGGCCGACGAGCGCGCCCCGGGGACCGGCGCTCAGGCGCGACTGGAAGAGGAAGAGGCCGTGCGCGAGCGCCGCGCACGCGAGGATGCCGAGGTCCAGTCCCACGCCGCCCAGCGCATCCCAGAGGATGAAGAGCGCGGCGCCAGCCATGTTGAACGTGGCGAGGAAGCGCATGACGGGGTCTGGGAAGGTGACGAGCAACGCCGCGCAGACGATGAAGTGCGCGACGGCGGGGATGATTTCGTCACGGGCCATGAAGGCGATGCCGCTGGTCGTCAGTCCCACGCCGGCCAGAGCCAGGGCGAGGGCGAGCTGCTCCAGGAAGGCGCCCTGGCCCGAGCGTCGGAGGAAGGTGGCGCCGACGCACAGCAGGACGCCGAGGCAGAGGAGGGCGGCCTCTTCCTTGTAGAGGCCGGTGCAGCCGA
Source organism: Myxococcus sp. CA051A (assembly GCF_013336705.1). Classification (NCBI taxonomy): domain Bacteria; kingdom Pseudomonadati; phylum Myxococcota; class Myxococcia; order Myxococcales; family Myxococcaceae; genus Myxococcus; species Myxococcus sp. CA051A. Next base: position 331,101 of record NZ_JABUMS010000001.1, read on the forward strand.
AGAAGCTCAGCAGGAAGGCGGCGGACACCCAGGCACCGAAGCCGGCGAGGGCTTTGACGAACCAGGGTGTGGCGGTGCTGGAGCGCTGGTGGACCTCCAGGGTGGCGAGCGCGCGGGCCTCGGCGTGCTCGTCGAGCTGGTGCTCGCGTTGGAGTTCCTGGATGACGTGTCGCAGGGAGGGATGCAGGGACATGTCAGGACTCCTCGGTGGCGCCGGTGGCGCGGGCCTCGGCGCGCAGCCAGCTGACGGCGAGCGCGACCTGTCCGATGAGGACGAAGGGAAGGATGAAGAGGGTGAGTTCGTCGGCATCCATGTCGACGATGAGGATGCGGCCCGCGACGGTAGTGATGAGCGTGATGAGGCTGAGCACGCCGATGGTGAGCAGGAACAGCTCACCGCGAAGGTGACGGTGGAGCGCGTATTCGGCGGCGAAGGTCGCGACGAGCAGGGCCAGGGCGACGACGGCGCCGGAGCCGACTTCGGAGGGGATGACGATGAACGCCTCCCCGGCGGCGAGCAGGGGAGCGGTGGTCATCGCCGCGAGCACGCGAGGCATCCACCGGTCCGCGAGCCAGGGGACGCGCAGGTTGGCGAAGTGTTCGTAGGTGGCCCAGGCGAAGCCGTTGAGGAGGCCGAGAGCCACCGCGAGCCAGGTGATGAGGCGATCCGTGTCTCCGAGGACCTGCTGTTGGAACAGGACAAGGCCGGTGTTGGCGAGGATGACGAGCAGCATCCACAGGGGTGGGAAGCGCGACATGGCGACCCACGGGAGGATGAGGACGGCCCACCCGATGAACAGCTCGTATGGGTCCGCGCCCGTCTGGTAGGCCTGTCCGTAGACGGCGAGCAGCGCGCCGACGAGGACGGAGGCGGCGAGCAGGCAGAGCTGGCCCGCGAGTCTGTCGCCGAGCTTGCGAGCGCCCAGCGCGGTGCCGGCGATGGCGGCGGCGATGAGGCCCAGCTTGCCGAAGCGGTGCAGGGCGGCCCAGTTGTAGGCGAAGAAGTAGATGACGCCGGAGAGCACCAGCAGCGCGCCGAGTCCCAGCAGCGTGGACGACACGAAGCGGCGCCAGGCTTCGGCGGGAGGCGACGCGGTGGACAGGTAGAGCGCGCGCTCCAGGTTGGATGGAGGGATGACTCTGGCGTCCGTGAGCGCGCGGAGGCGCTCGGGGGTCGCATCGAGGTCGAGCAGGTCTTTCGGCACGGTCGCGCAGTGTAGCCAAGACGCGGGCGTCACGGGGTGCCGCGCGGGTGGGTTGCGAGCCCCGTCGTGTCCACGAAGGCGCGTGGTAGGTTGCCCGCGTCGCGAGCAGTCGAGGTCGGGTGGTGCCGTTCGGGAGGGAGCGGAGTCCATGTCCCAGGTCTCGTCCGCCGTGCTTCGCGCCGTGGCGTGGTGGGTCTGCGTGTTGCTGGCCGGGTGCTCGACGACGAGCACGGGGCGGCACGAACGGTCGGGTCGCTACGAGCAGACGGTGGACTCGGCGACGAACGCATGTCTGCGAAATCCCGCCTGTTACACGCAGGTGGGAGACGATGCCGTGTTGCCGTGGCTGTCGCGCGCCGCTTCGGGGGCGCGGACGGTGGTCGCGCCGCTCCGGTTCCTGGAGGCGGCGGAGCTCGCCCAGGTCGAGGATATCCTCGTGGACTGCGCGAAGCGGGCCAACCTCGAGGTGAATGAGCGGATGCTGGGAGAAGGGAAGCGACCGACCCGGGAGTGGTGTGAGAAGGAGGTGCGACGCGATGCCAGGAACAACGTGGTGACGTGGGCGATGGAAATGGGGAGTGCCAAGCACGAGGTCGCGCTGGAATGTGCCCGTGCGCGATTGAGCGAGCGGTTCCCGGGGAGCTTCAGCGTGGAGCCTCGCTACTTCCGAGACCCGAAGACGGGCAGGCTGCGGTTGCTTGACCCCGAAGAGGTACGCCGCTGGCTTGATGAAGGCTTGTTCCATCTCTTGTCGGGAACGCTCGTTCCGGACATTGTCATCCATGCTTCGGGAAATCCCCTTTCCGTGCAGAGGGTCTACGACTTCAAATTCCCGTGTTCAGATTTGAGAGTGCCCGACTGGGGACGGACCTCTGCAACGGATGGTTCTGGAAGACGGCTCACGCAAGGGGAGTTGTACGATGCGGTCCTGACGCCAAGGCTGCGATCTGTCCACGTCTCACCGGGACACGGGATCACAAGATGAGTCCACGATACCCACGGATATGTTTGCCGTTCCTTGTTGAAACGGAGGATGAAGAGATCGTCATCCTGCGAGACAGCGTGAGCATCACCTTCTATGTGGACCGTAATCACAGCGAGATTTCGCAAGCAGTGAAGAAGTCGTTGTCCCACTATGAAGCCGCGATGGGACCCGAGTCGCTTGCCCTGTACGTTGATGATGAAGGTGACTGGCGAGAACTCGACGCGAAGGGTCGGGCGTTCGTTCAGGCAGAGTTCGAGGCACCGCTAGGCGCGCGCATCAGGCTGAGTGATGGCTCAACGTTGCTGAGTCATTCATTCAAGTATCGAGGAGAGTCCCCAATAGAGTCCTGGGGAGAGTCCGAGCAGCACCGGCCTATATCGTCGGTGGAGTTCTACCTGCCCACCGAATACTTGCTTGAACATGGAGCGGGCCGAGTTCGTGACCTCGCCATGGAGCTGGGTGCGGAACTGCCGTTTGTTTCGGGACACGCGGGACTGTCATTTCACATGGCTGCTTGGATGAGAGATAACACTCCTGTCGTTCGGGAACTGAGCCAACGCCACCCGGGCTTCGACCTCCCAGGAATAGACGAGCTCCGTCGCGTCATGGGTTCGAGAACCCGCGGGGCCTCCTGGCTCACCTTCCTGGGCCAACCCATCCTCGGAGGGCTGGGTGGTGTGGCGGGGCTGCGCGCTCAACTGAAATCTCCGGGCACCACCGTTCAGGAGATGTCGGGAGACCGAGCAGTGGTGTCCCTGGGTGAGTGGCCCGAAGCTGGAGACCTGGAGAATGGAGACACGTTGCCGCACTACCGTGAGCTGGCGCGTGTCCTCGAACCGTGGATGTACACCCACGGTGATGCCTACTGGGGGAACCTCACCCCAGAAGAAATCCGTCGCTGGGAGCGCCGCTTCCTTGATTGACTCGCGACCTTAAGGACACCGCCATGCACCACGTCGGACGCAGTCGCTACAGTCGATTCGTCGCTCGCTGCTTCCTCGTCCTCACCTGGGGCCTCGTGGGCACGGTCCACGCCCGCTCCGCGCAGTCCGCCGCTCCCGCCATGTCCTCCTCTTCCTCCGTCTCCATCCCCGGCCCCCAGGCGCTCGCGGCGCGGTGGGAGCAGGTCCACTCGAAGGCGCTCCCGGTGGCGCCGCTCGTCCGGCACCCCGACGTGGAGCAACACCTCAAGGCCCTCCAGGCCCGCGCTCCCGACTTGTTCCAACTGGAGGTCGCGGGGCACTCGGTGGAAGGGCGCGCGCTCTACCACGTCACCCTGGGCACCGGCCCGCGCCACATCCTCCTCTGGTCGCAGATGCACGGCGACGAGCCCACCGCGACCACCGCGCTGCTCGATTTCTTCGAGTATCTCCGCACGCATCGCCAGGAACCGTGGGTCGCGCGGCTGCTCTCCAGCCTCACCCTCCACGCCGTGCCCATGCTCAACCCCGACGGCGCCGAGCGCTTCCAGCGTCGCAATGCCCAGGGCATCGACATCAACCGGGACGCGCTTGCGCTCCAGACGCCCGAGGCCCGCACCCTCAAGTCCCTGCGCGACAAGTTCCAACCCTCCGTCGGCTTCAACCTCCACAACCAGAGCTGGCGTCACGCGGTGGGCGACACCGGTCGCCCCGCCTCCATCTCCCTGCTCGCCCCCGCCTTCGACCGCGCCCGGAGCGACAACCCCGGACGCATCCTCGCGAAGAAGGTCTGCGCGGTGATTCGAGACGCCGTGGAGACGCTCGCGCCCGGGCAGGTCGGCCGCTACGACGACTCCTTCGAGGTGCGTGCCTTCGGCGACAACATGACGCTCTGGGGAACGCCCACCGTCCTCATCGAGACCGGCGCGTGGCTGTCCCTGCCGCCAGACGAGCCCCTGGTCCGCCTCAACTTCGTCGCGCTCGCCACGGCCCTGGATGCCCTGGCGAATGGCCAGGCCGAAAAGGCCGACGTCTCCCGCTACGACTCCATCCCCGAGAACGAGAGTTCCGGCCTCGTCCACCTGCTGCTCAAGGGCGTCGGCATGTTCGGCGCGGACGGCAAGCCCTTCACGGGCGACGTGGGCATCGCCGTCAGTCGCGCCGTGCGCGGCCAGGGAAAGAAGCTCCTGCTCGCGCACGTGGGCAAGGTCGAGGAGTTGGGCGACCTGCGCATCCTCGGTGCGGTCGAGACCGTGGACGGCAAGGGACTCTTCGTCGTGCCGCTGACGGGCAAGGGCGCGAAGCCCGGGGACACGTACCGGCTCACCCGTCCCGCGAAGCAGTCCCTGTCACTGGGCCAGCGCGCGGACCTGATGCTCCTGAAGCCGCTGGAGGCGTCCGACACCTTCCGCATCGAACGCATCATCCGCTTCGACCCCTGAGCCGATCCGCTACGGAGCTTCCGCCTCCAGGAACGCCTTCAGCTCCGGAAGCACGCGCTCGGGGCGCTCCTGATGAGGGCTGTGCGCCGCGTCCACGCGCAGCAACCGCGCGCGCGGAAATCGCCGCAGGGCCTCCTCGGCGAGCGACAGGGGCAGGACGTCCTCACGCTCACCCCAGATGAGGAGCACGGGGACCTTCACTTCGGCCAGCCGCTCGCGGTGGTGGAACACGGGCCCCGTCAGGGGCACCAGTCGATTGAAGGCCCGCGTCGCCTCGTCACGTCCGCCAGGGGCCGCCACCAGCTCGTACTCCAGCTCCCCGAGCCGCATTCCCAAGGGCGTCGGCACCGGAGGCATCATCCGCGCCCAGGCCCAGGGCCCCAGGGAGCGCGCCAGTCGCTCCGGTCCCGCGCGGAAGAAGACGCGGGCCTTGCGCTCCAGCTCCGGACCCAGCCCCATGCTGTCCACGAGCACCAGCCGCTCCACCGGCACACGAGCCCGCAGGCTCAGCTCCAGCCCCACCAGCCCGCCCAGCGAGTGACCCACCACCGCCATGGGCCCAGGGGCGAGCCGCTCCAGGAGCGCCTCCACCGGGTCGGCGAAGAAACGCACCCCCTCCTCGGCCGAGCGGACGGGGCCCTCTCCAGGGGACGACATCCCGAAGCCCGGCAGGTCCACCGCCAGCACCCGGTGCCCCCGCGCCAGGGCCGTCAGGTACGCGAACCACGTCGAGGCCGCCCCGCCACGCCCGTGGAGGAGCACCACCGTGGGGCCCTGGCCCCCCTCCAGCACCCGCAGCGCGCCCCCTCCAGGCACCCAGTGCACCGTCGCCTTCACCCCGGGGGAGAGCTGTGCCAGCAGGCTGGCCTCCACCGGGCCCGCCGTGGGGGACTTCGCCAGGGGAGAGCCCTTCATGGCCCGTCCTGGGGCCCCACCGGGCCGCGCGGGGTGGTACAGAGGGTGGGGGGCAAGAGGGCCATGGGGTGGAGCCCTCCGGGGGGCCGACTCGGAACTTACTGGAATGCCCGCCCTTCTGCGGTGTTGAGCCCGATACCCGGTCAACCCTAGGCTGCCCGCCGCAAGTCCTTACCGAGGCGTCATGAACACGGACATCCGCGCGCTAAACGAACGCGTGCAGCAGGAAAGCAGCTTCGTCGAGGTCCTCAACCAGGAAACCGGCAAGGTCATCGTCGGCCAGCGCTACATGCTGGAGCGCATCCTCATCGGCTTCTTGTGCAATGGCCACGTGCTGCTGGAAGGCGTGCCCGGTCTCGCCAAGACGCTCACCGTGCGCACCGTGGCGGACGCGCTCAGCGCCAGCTTCATGCGCATCCAGTTCACCCCGGACCTGCTGCCCGCCGACGTGGTGGGCACGATGATCTACAACCAGCAGGCGGCGAACTTCACCGTCCGCAAGGGTCCCATCTTCGCCAACATCGTCCTCGCCGACGAAATCAACCGCGCGCCCGCCAAGGTGCAGTCCGCCCTGCTGGAGGCCATGGCCGAGCGACAGGTGACGATTGGCGACCAGACCTTCGGGCTGCCCTCGCCCTTCCTCGTCCTCGCCACGCAGAACCCCATCGAGCAGGAGGGCACGTATCCGCTGCCCGAAGCGCAGGTGGACCGCTTCATGCTCAAGGTGAAGGTGGGCTACCCCACGCGCGACGAAGAGAAGGTCATCATGGACCGCATGTCCGGTGGCACGACTCCGCGCGCGCAGAAGGTCATCGCGGTGGAGCACCTGATCCGCGCCCGCGAGCTCGTCCACCAAATCTACATGGACGAGAAGGTGAAGGAGTACATCCTCAACGTGGTGTTCGCCACGCGCGAGCCCGGCAAGTACGGCCTCAAGGACCTGGCGGACTACATCCAGTTCGGCGCCTCACCGCGTGCCACCATCTCCCTGGCGCAGGCCGCGCGCGCACATGCCTTCCTGCGCCACCGGGGCTTCGTGACGCCCGAGGACGTCAAGGCCATCGCCTTCGACGTGCTCCGCCACCGCATCGCCATGACGTACGAGGCGGAGGCCGAGGACCTCACCCCGGAGAAAATCATCCAGCGCGTGTTTGATCGCGTCGAAGTTCCCTGACCGCCCGACGAGCGACCCGTGCTGCCCAAGGACCTCATCCGCCGCATCCGCAAGCTGGAGATTCGCACCCGCAAGGTGGTCTCCGACATGCTCGCGGGCCAGTACCACTCGGTCTTCAAGGGCCGGGGCATGGCCTTCTCCGAGGTGCGGCAGTACCAGCCCGGGGATGAGATTCGCATCATCGACTGGAACGTCACCGCGCGCATGAACGAGGCCTACGTCAAGGTCTTCACCGAGGAGCGCGAGCTGACGGTGATGCTCCTCGTGGACGTGTCGGCCTCCAAGGAGTTCGGCTCGCGCGAGCGCACCAAGTCGGAAATCGCCGCCGAGGTCGCCGCGCAGATTGCCTTCAGCGCCATCGCCAATAATGACCGGGTGGGGCTCATCCTCTTCTCGGACAGGGTGGAGAAGGTGGTGCCGCCGCGCAAAGGCCGCACCCATGTACTGCGCCTGGTGAGCGACATCCTCACCTTCCAGCCGGTGGGCAAGGGCACGGACCTGGCGACGGGCCTGACGTACCTGACGCAGGTGGCGAAGCGGAAAGCCGTCACCTTCCTCGTTTCCGACTTCCAGGCGCGCGATTTCGAGAAGCCGCTGCGACTGGTGGGGCGCAAGCACGACCTCGTCCCGGTGGTGGTGGAGGACCCGCTGGAAGAGGCCTTCCCGCGCCTGGGGCTGGTGGAGATGGAGGACCCGGAGACGGGAGACCGCTTCGTCGTGGACACGAGCGACCCGGGCGTGCGCGGACGCTATGCCCGGGCGATGCAGGGCGCGCGCGACGAGCGCCGCAAGCTCTTCAAGAAGCTGGAGTTGGACCACGTGGAGCTGCGGGCCGGAGATGACCACGGCAAGGCGCTCGCGCAGTTCTTCCGCGCGCGGGCCCGGAGGATGGCGGCATGAGCCGGTGCATGGTCCTGCTCGCGGTGCTGCTGTGTCTGGGGACGCTTCCGGCGGGGGCGAAGTCCCAGCCGAATCCCCCGGGCGTGCCCGCGCACGAGGTGACGCAGCCCCTGGACGTGTCGGTGCGCGTGGAGCCGCAGCAGGTGCGCATCGGCGACCCGTTCACCTACCACGTGGTGCTCACGCATCCGAAGGACCACCGCTACGAACTGGCGGTGCCCAAGGAGACGGGCGACTTCGAGTTCCTGGACCAGACGCGTCAGCGCCATGACGGGCCCGACTCGGCCACCACGACGTTCGCGGTGCGCCTGTCCGCCTTCGCGCTGGGCACGGTGCAGGTGCCGCCGCTCGAGTTCGACGTGGCGACGCCGGAGGGGCCGCGTCACTACTCGCTGCCAGGTCGCGAGGTGGAGGTGGCCGCCACGCTGCCCCCGGACGCCGAGGGCAAGGGCGCGGACCTGTTCGACATCCAGCCGCCGCAGGAAGTGCCCATCCGCTCGTGGCGGCTGGTGCTGACGCTGCTGGGCGTGCTCGCCGCGGGCCTGCTGGCCTGGGCGCTCGTGCGCTGGTGGAAGAACCGCCCCAAGCACGTGAACCTGCCGCCGCCCCTGCCGTTGGACGTGCGCACGCGCAAGGCGCTGGACTCGCTCAAGGCGGAGAACCTCCCGGGGCGTGGCCACGTGAAGGACTACTATTTCCGCCTGTCCGAAATCGTCCGAGGGTATCTGGGCGAGCGCTATGGCTTCGAGGCGCTGGAGTGCACCAGCTCGGAGCTGATGACCGCGCTGCGCCGCCTGTCGCCGCTCGGGCTTCCCGAGGACAAGCTGATGCGCTTCGTGTCCGAGTCGGACATGGTGAAGTACGCCCGGGCGGATGCGTCGCCCGAGAGCTGCCGAGACGCGCTGCTGTTCGGCTACGAACTCATCGACAAGACCTACGTTCCGCCCCCGCCGCCTCAGGCTCCCGCCAATGCCGCCGCTCCCCGCGTTCAATAACCCCGAGGCGCTCTGGGGACTGCTGCTCGTGCCGCTCCTGCTGGTGCAGGCCTGGCGGGAGCGTCGCGCTCGCGCGCCCCTCCGCTTCTCCGCGGCGAACGTGTTCGCCCGAAGTGGCAAGGGCCTGCGCACGTACATGTTGCCGCTCTTGCCGCTGTTGCGCGCGGTGGCCGTCGCGGCGGCGGTGTTCGCCATCGCCCGGCCCCAGGTGCGCGACTCTCGCGTGCGCGACTTGTCGGTGGAGGGCATCGACATCGTGGTGGCGTTGGACCTGTCCACCTCCATGGAGGCGGGCGACTTCCGGCCGCAGAACCGCCTGCACGTGGCCAAGGAAGTGCTCAGCGAGTTCATCGCCAACCGGGTGAATGACCGCATCGGCCTGGTCGTCTTCGCGGGCGCGGCGTACACGCAGGCGCCGCTGACGCTGGACTACGGCGTGCTGAAGGAAGTCATCAAGCAGCTGCGCACCCGCGTGCTGGAGGACGGCACCGCCATCGGTGACGCGCTCGCCACGTCGCTCAATCGCCTGCGGGACTCTGAGGCGAAGAGTCGCGTCGTGGTGCTGATTACCGACGGCGACAACAACGCGGGGAAGCTGTCCCCCATCGACTCCGCGCACATGGCGGAGGCGCTCCACGTGCCCATCTACACCATCCTCGTAGGCAAGGGCGGCAAGGTGCCCTTCCCTCAGGGGACGGACCTGTTCGGCAACACCGTGTGGCGCGAGACGGAGATTCCCATCAACCCGGAGCTGATGCAGGACATCGCGGACCGCACGGGCGGCGAGTACTACCGCGCCACGGACCCCGAGGGCCTGCGCCGGGGACTCCAGAAGGTGCTCGACTCGCTGGAGCGCTCCAAGCTGATGGAGGGGGGCGCCTCCGCGACGTACCGTGAGGAGTTCCATCCGTTCCTGCTGGCCGCCTTTGGTCTCGTCGCGCTGGAGTTGCTCCTGCGCGCGACCTTCCTGAGGGTCTTCCCGTGACGCCCGTGGAACCCTGGCGCTTCACCGTGCTCGGCTATCAGGCGGGTATCGCCCAGCCGTTGTTCCTGGGGCTCGTGCTGGTGGGCGTGCTGCTGGGATTGCTCGCGCTCACGCTGTCGCTGAGGCGCCGCTCCCGCGTGCGCGCGGTGCTGCATGAGCGGCACGCCGAGCGCTTCACGCCGGGCATCTCCGTGTGGCGTCCAGCGACGCAGGGCAGCCTGTATGGCCTGGGGCTGGCGCTGTTCGGCTTCGCGTTGGCGCAGCCGCAGTGTGGCACCAAGAGCGAGCTGACGAAGCGGCGTGGCATCGACGTGGTGGTGGCGCTGGATGCGTCCAAGTCCATGCTCGCGCGCGACGTGCAGCCCAGCCGGCTGGAGCGCGCCAAGCTGGAGTTGACGACGCTCCTGGACGAACTGAAGGGCGACCGCGTGGGTCTGGTCGTCTTCGCGGGGGATGCCTTCATCCAGTCGCCGCTGACGTCGGACTACTCGGCGGTGAAGCTGTTCCTGCGCGCGGTGGACCCGGAGGTCATGCCCCAGGGGGGCACCAACGTGGGCGCGGCGCTGCGGCTCGCCCATCAGGTGCTCGAGAACGCGGACCGCGGCTCGAAGGAGCGCGTGGTCGTGCTGTTGTCGGATGGCGAGGACCTGGTCGGCGACGTGGGCGAGGCCACCGACGCGCTGAAGGAAGCGGGCGTCCAGGTGCTGGCGGTGGGCGTGGGCTCCGAGGCTGGCGAGCCCATTCCCGTCTATGACCGGCGCGGCGAGTTCGTGGACTACAAGAAGGACTCGGCCGGAGACACGGTGATTACGCGCCTGGACCGCGCGGGGCTGACGGCCATCGCGGAGGCCACCGGTGGGGCCTTCTTCTTCCAACCGCGCGGCGTGGCGATGAGCCAGGTGGTGGAGCGCATCGACCAGATGCAGAAGAGCGAACTCGAGAGTCGGGTGACGGTCCGCTACGACGAGCGCTTCCAGTCCTTCGCGATTCCCGGACTGGTGCTGCTCGTGCTGGGGATGATGTTGCTGCCGTCCACGCGCAGGAGGTCGTCGCCATGAGCGCGAGCCTCGAAACACGACGACGTCGCGGCGCGCGACTGCTGGCCTGTGTGGCGTGCCTCATGCTGCCGCTGTCGGCGCTCGGCGCGGGGCCGCTGGAGAGGGATCATCCGCGGGTCCAACAGGGACGCGAGGCGTACCTGGCTGGCCGTTATGAGGACGCGCTGAAGGCGTTCGAGGACGCGAAGAAGGAGCGTCCCAATGACCCGGCGGTGGACTTCAACCGGGGCGACGCGCTGGCGAAGCTGGGCCGGGTGAAGGACGCACAGGAGGTCTTCCGCGGGGTGACGGAGTCCAACCGTCCCGACCTGCGACAGAAGGCCTGGTACAACCTGGGCAACCTCGCCGCGACGACGGGGGACCGGGTGGAGGCGCTGAAGTCCTACCGACGCGCGCTGACCCTGGACCCGCAGGACGTGCAGGCCCGGCACAACTACGAGGTGGTGCTGCGAAACCTTCCTCCGCCGCAGGACAACTCGGCGGATGGCGGCTCGGATGGTGGCGGTGACTCCGGGACGGACGGTGGTCGGCCCGACGGCGGCGAGGACGGCGGCACCAAGGCGGACGGTGGGACTCCCGTGGACGGGGGAACCGACGGAGGCCAGGACGGTGGCGCGGATGGCGGTGCCGACGGGGGTGGTGACGGTGGCGCGGATGGCGGAGGCGACGGTGGCGCGGATGGGGGTGGTGACGGCGGCGCGGATGGTGGGGACGGCGGTCAGGAGGGTCCTCCGCAGAAGGGTGATGGCGGCAGCGACGGTGGCTCCGACGGCGGTCAGGATGAGGGCGAGGGCGACCCGAAGGACGGCGGGACGGATGGGGGCAGCGAGTCGGAGGGTGACGCGGAAGATTCGCGCTCGGATGGTGGAGTGAGTCCATCAGAGCTGGACCGGCAGGAGGCGGAGCGCCTGCTGGATGCGATGAAGCAGAACGAGAAGAATCTCCAGCTCTGGCGTTTCCAGCAGAAGAAGAAGCAGAGGAAGGCCAATGAGAAGGACTGGTAGCAGCGGCCCCGTGGCGGTGCTCGTCGGGCTGGCCCTGCTGGCCTCGGCGCCGGCATGGGCGGCGGGCCTCGAGTTCTACCAGACGGTGAACCGCGAGGAGGTGGGCAGCGAGGACACCTTCCTGCTCACGGTGGTGACGGTGGATGCGCCCGCCGACGCGAAGGTGAAGCTGCCGCGGTCGGACGACTTCGAGGTCGTCAACAGCTCACGCAGCACGCAGCGCTCCGTCTCCTGGTCCGGCGGCGGGCCTGCCAACATCCAGGACGTCACCAAGTACGTGATGGTGATGCGGGCCAATCGCGCGGGGAAGCTGACGATTCCTCCGTCGGAGATGACGACCGCGGGCAAGACGCACCGCACGGACTCCGTGCAGATTGACGTGAAGCCGGGACGGCTGGGGCCTCCACCCGCGCAGTCCGGGCGGCAGCAGCGACTGCCGGACCCGTTCGCGAGCATGCCCTCACGCCTGCCGGACCCGTTCGCGGACGAGCCGGAGGACGAGCCCACGATTCCCCGGGGAGACTCGGACCTGTTCCTGCGCTCGAGCCTGGACCGGGACGAAATCTTCGTGGGCGAGCAGGTGACGCTGTCGCTCTACATCTACTCGCGCGTGGACCTGTCCAGCGTGGATGCCGTCACCATGCCCAAGCTGGAGGGCTTCTGGACGGAGGAGGTGGAGAGCCCCACGCAGCTGTCCGGTGAGCAGAAGGTCGTCGACGGCGTCCCGTACCGGGCCTATCTGCTGCGCCGTCGCGCGCTCTTCCCGGTGAAGGCCGGCACGCTGTCCATCTCCGCGGCGGAGGCGGACATCACCACGGGCTTCCTCTTCGCGGGCCACCGCGTGCACCGCGTGTCCAACGGGCTCAAGGTGAAGGTGGCGCCCCTGCCGCCCGGTGCGCCCCCGGGCATGTCCAATGCGAACGTGGGCTCCTGGCGGCTCTCCATGGATGTGTCGCAGACGCGCGTGGAGCTGGGACAGCCCATCACGGTGAAGGTCATCCTGGAGGGCTCGGGCAACGTGAAGAACGTCAACCCGCCGAAGCTCACCGGTCCCTCCGCGCTGAAAATCTATGACCCCACGACGACGGACAAGGTGGCGCCGCAGCGCAACCGGGTCCAGGGGCGGCGCGTGGTGGAGTACCTGGTGATGCCGCAGCGCACGGGCACCTTCACGTTGCCCGCGCTGGAGTTTCCCTTCTTCGATGCACGCGCGCGCTCCTACGAGGTCTCGCGCACGGACCCCATCACCCTCACGGTGGAGCCCGCGGCGGGCAGCACGGCGCTACCGCCCACGTCGTCCGCGCATGTGGCGGACTCGGCCAATGAGCAGAAGAACGTGCTGACGTCCGGTGGGCTGCGGCCGGTGCGCTACCAGGCGCGCTTCGTCGCGCCGTCCGAGCCACCGTGGAAGCGGAGCTTCTTCGTGCCGCTGGTGCTGGCCCCGCTGGGGCTGCTCGCGGGTGCGGCGCTCCTGGGCGGCGTGCGAGGCCGCATGGCGACGCGCACCGAGGCGGACAAGGGGCGTCAGCAGGCGAAGGCCGCGCGCAAGCGACTGGTGGAAGCGGAGAAGCTCCAGGCCGGCGCCGACGCGGGGGCCTTCTACACCGAGGTGGAGAAGGCGCTGCATGGCTTCCTGGGCGCGCGGCTGGGCGGCCCGGTGATTGGCCTCACTCGCGAGGCCATTGGCGAGCGCATGACGGCGGCGGGCGTGGCGCAGGAGCGACGTGCCCGGGTGCTGTACGTGCTGGAGGCCTGTGACCTGGGCCGCTATGGCGGTGGAGGTGATGCCGCCGCGCGACAGAAGGTGATGGATGCCGCGGTCGCGGCCATGGAGGGCTGGGCGTGAGCGGGTACTACTCGCCTGAAGAGGCGCAGGACGTCTTCCTGAAAGCCAACGAGGCCTACGCGCGCGAGGACTACGCGGCGGCGCAGGAGGGCTACGAGAAGCTCCTCTCGCATGGCCATGGCGGCGCGGACGTCCTCTACAACCTGGGCACGACGCATCTGGCGCGGGGGGACCTGGGCCGCGCGGTGCTCTCGCTGGAGCAGGCGAAGAAGCAGGGCGGCCGCGCGCCGGACCTGGAGGCCAACCTGGCCGTGGCGCGCGCGCGACAGGTGGACAAGGTGGTGGGCGCCACGGCGGAGGAGGAGTTCCTTCCGCGCGTGACGGCGGCCACGGACGGCACCGTGGTGGCGTGGACCTTCCTGGGCACGTGGGTGGCCGCGCTGGTGCTCCTGCTGGTGTGGCGGTGGCTGAAGCCGGGACGCCGCACGGGCCTGGGCATCGTCGCCGCGCTGCTGTTCACCGTGGCGGTGCCCACGGGCGCGCTGCTGGCCGCGCATGCGTGGGTGGACGAGACGGTGCACGAGGCCGTGGTGCTGTCGCCCACGCTGGTGGCTCGGGAGCTGCCGCAGCTTGGCGCCCGCTCCATCTTCGAGGTGCATGCGGGCCTCAAGGTGCGGCTCCTGGAGGAGACGGGCCGCTTCGTGCGCATCCGTCTGCCCAACGGACTGGAAGGCTGGGCCGAGCGCGAGGGCGTGGCGGAAATCTGAGCGTTCCGGCACGCCGGGACGAAACCTGGAAGCGCGCGTGACGCCGGGGGTAGACTCTCTGTAAGGGATGGCGGGTTTTCCTTGGAGGTCTCAGCCCCGTGTTCGAAGTCGAGGCCCTTGTCGGGAAGAACCGACTGGTGGTGCGCATCTGGGGTGACATCGCCAGGGAAGAGGCCCAGCGCGTCGGCGACGCGGCGGTGCGGGCCATCGAGCGGTTGCGCCCGCGGTTCGACCTGCTGTCGGACATGAAGGGCGTGACGTCGTTGGACGCCGAGGCCACGGTGCAACTGCGGCGCATCATGGAGGCCGCGAAGGTCCGGGGTTTCCGTCGCGTGGTGCGGGTGGTGGGCCGCTCCGTCGACACGGCGCTCGTCTTCGAGCGCACCAGTCGTGAGCTGGGCTACGACGCGCACCTCGCCTTCTCGTTGGAGGAGGCGGAGCGCCTGTTGGACAGCGGCAGTCCTTGAGTGACGGGCCGCTCAGCTCCGCTTGCCGGTGAGGCGGGCGAAGAGTCCGGGCTTGCGCTCCTTGCCCTGGCCAGCGGAGGCCGCGGACAGCGCTGCGACCTTCAGGAGATTCTGCTGGAAGACGGTGTTGCCCGGCTCCAGCTCCACCGCGCGCTCCAGCAGTCGGGCCGCTCGGACGTAGTCCTTGCGCTGGTGGACGAGGATGAGGGCCAGCTTGCTGTGGAGCGCGGCGGCTTCGGGGGCACGGTCGATGCCCTTCGTGAGAACCTCGATGGCGCGGTCCACATGGCCTCCGCGCTCCAGTCGCACCGCGCGCTGGAGGAAGTCTTCCGGCGTCTGGGTGGTGGACACCGGAGCGGGCGCGTCCAGGGGCATGGTGGGGCGCATGGGGCGCGGTGCGCGCTCCGGGGCTGGGGGAGCCAGGGTGGGTGGTGGGCTCGCCGCCGACGAGGGGAACGGCGATGCGGGCAGGGTGGGCACCGAGCTCGCCGTGACGTGAGGGGCCGGTGCGGGACGGCTGGCCACCGGTGGCGCGGCGGTGGCCGGGGCGACGACCCGGGTCGAACCCCCCAGCCCGCTGGGGGCACTGCGTGTCGCCGGAGGAGGCCCGGTGCGCGCCGTGGTGGGCAAGGGGGGCGGACCGGGGCGTGCGGCGGAGGGGTGCTCCTTCGCGGGCGGAGCAGGGGCTCCCGGGAAGGTGACGTGTTCGGTGAAGCCACTGGCGCGCGGGGCCTGGGCGACGCCGGGGCGCATGGCGCGAGTCGGCTGCGAGGGCGCGCTCGGATGTGCCCCGCCGGACGTGGTGGACCTCGTGGGACGTGGAGCGGGAGGTGCGAAGGGCTCCTCGTCGCCGAGCGCCATGGGAGAGAGGTCCTCCTCGGCGCCCAGGGCCATGAGCACGGCGGGACGCTCCCCGGTGAGCGTGGGGACCTCGTCGTCCTGAATCGTGGATGGCTCTTCGTCGTCGAACGCGGGCGCTTCCGGGGTGAGGAACTCGCTGCCGTCGAGCACGGGAAGCTCGTCGGTCCGGCTTCGTCGTGGAGGGCTGCCAGGCGCGCGGCGCAGCTCCAGCACGCCTCGTTCCAGCAGGGCCTTGAGGACGACCTTCACCTCGATTTCAGGCAGCCGCGCCGCGAGGGCGAGCTGGGGCACCGCGTGGACTCCGTCGACGAAGGACGCGATGTGGGCCTCGAACGGGTGGAGGGGCTGCAACGCGATGTTCAGTCCGGCACGAAGGTGCGGCACGGTGTCCGCGTCCATGGGCACGGTGAATCGCGCGGTGGCCAGGTCCTGCGGCGCGGGCCGCTGGGGCGGCGGCCTGGGCACTTCCATGGTCCTGCTGCGCTGGGGTGGGGAGAGCAGGGCCCGGACGATGGTGGGCTCCGTGATGATGTACTCCCCGCTGGCCTGCTCCGGGTCCAGGAGCAACCCGCAGAACTCACACTGGAAGTCGTCCCCTTCCACCGTGCCCCTGCACTCTGGACATTCTAGTTTTGCGGCCATTTCGGGCCCATCATAGCGCTCCGGGACCCCCATCACCTGACGCCTCGCGGGGAGGGGTGAAAATGGGGGCCCGGGGGGCGCGTCTGGAGGGACAAGGCGGCTTCATCCCCCTGTCAGACTGGCTGATGAGCGGGCGGGCATGGAAGTCAGGCATCCCCTCTCCCGTTGGCTTACGTATGGCTGATGCGTGGTGCTCCACACAAATGATGGAGCAACCCTGGTGCGCGTGGTGTCGGCGGGGCTATACCGCGCGCGGCAGGTGGCACCGGCAGTGGGGGTGGCGCGCCCGCGAATCATCGTCCCTCTGAGGTCCAGAGTCGCGCCGGAGAAACATGGTTGGCATGTCCCAGGCACCCTTCCACATCCTGCTCGTCGAGGATGAACCGGTCATCCGGGAGCTGGTGCGCTCGATGTTGAGCGACGGCACCGTGGAGGTGGTGTGCGCGGCCAACGGGCTGGAGGGACTGAAGCTGGCGCGCAGCCGGACCTTCCACCTCATCCTGATGGATGTGGTGTTGCCGCAGCTGGACGGAATCTCCGCGTGTCGCATCCTGAAGAGCGACCCCGTCACCGCGACGGTGCCGCTCTACATGCTCACCGCGAAGGCGAAGAAGTCGGACATGGAGAGCGCCACGCTGGCGGGCGCGGACGGCTACATCCACAAGCCCTTCCGAGGCGCGGAGCTGATGGCGCTGGTGGAGCGCCTGCGAGTGGCCTCGCCTCGCTCGGAACCGGCCTGAAGCGACGGGGACGGACCTCCCCGCTCAGGGCAGGCGCGGATGGAGGAAGCGCGCCAGGGCGATGAGGTCGTCCCAGTCGAGCTCACCGAACTCCAGGGCCACGCCGTCCGCTTCCCGGCGGCGGATGGTGCAGGTGGTGACGATTTCCTTGTCCCCTGGCAGCGGCAGGCTGAGCGTCAGCTGGCGCTGGGCATCTCCGGGGTGCGCGAGCAGGAACAGCCCCGCCATGGAGACATCGCGGGCGCGGGCCATGACGGCGCGTCCTGGCAGGAGCACTTTCACGGGGAGGGACGCCTCGACGCGCGGGTGGAAGCGCTCGGCGATATGGGGTCCACCATTGGAAGTGTTCATCGGCTCAGCTCCTCACTGCGACAGGGTGCGACAACTCTGAGGCACCTTGCGTGCGAGGCAAGTTTCCGTCCTCGCGCCGCCGTCCCGTGAGACGGACGCTCCTCCCGGCCCCTGGAGTTTTCCTGGCGCGCGCGACGCGGCCATGAGCGCGGGATTGCTTGGGTTTTCATCTGGCACGTCGCCTGAAGAGCCCCCCGCGCAACCCGCCGCCGGAGGCAGCTCTTGGACCCGAACCACCGCAGGCTTCAGTCGCTCAGCATCACCCCCACCATGCCTCGGCAGACGCCGCGCAATGACTTCGGCACGGTGCTGGCGCACGCGGCCCACCAGGTGGTGAGCAAGGGGGCGGGGCTCGTGGGCGGGATGATTCCATCGGGTCCCATCCTGAGCGCGGCCGTCTCCAGTACGAAGATGGCGGTCTCCTCGGTGGTGCCGATGGGAGCGACGACCACGTCGGCCGCGTCCACGTCCGCAGCGGGCGCCTCGCTGGGGACGCCGACGGGCAACGGGGATGCGTGGGACCTGCTGGAGGCGCAGAAGGCGCTCAGCGCGGACGGCCAGAAGTTCAACGCGGCCTATCTGCAGCTCCAGAACGAGATGCAGCGGGAGAGCCGCGAGCACAACGCGGTCTCGAACATCATGAAGGTCCGCCACGACTCGGCGAAGGCCGCCATCAACAACATCCGCTGAGAGGGGCGCGGCGAGCCATGAGCGTGGACAAGGTGGGAGCGGTAAGCGGTGCGGGCCTGGCGTCCGTGGAGCCCGGCCGGGAGCGATTCGACAAGGTGCTGGAGGGTGTCCGAGCCCCCACGCGCGAGGCGACGACCTCGGTGACGACGGAAGGCGTGGCGCGTCCGCCCGTCGAGGCCACGAGGGGCGTGGCTCGGGCCGAAGGCGGGGGGACGCAAGCCCCGGCGGGATGTTCGGAGGCGAGGACGGGGACGCGGGTGGACTCCGTCCAGACGGCGCGAGAGCAGCAGGCCGCGCAGGCATTGGAGCGGGTGGGGCAGGCGCAGAAGCGCTTGGACCACATCCTGGAGCTGGCGGAGTCGGGTCGCGACTTCACGCCGGGGGAGTTGCTCTCGTTGCAGGCCCAGGTCTACCGGGCGAGCCAGGAGCTCGACCTCGCCGGCAAGGTTGTCGAGAAGGCGACCGGCGGCGTCAAGCAGGTCCTGCAGACGCAGGTTTGAGGAGCGCGCATGTCTTCGAGTTCCCTCCGCTGTCTGCTCTTCCTGTGGCTCTTGTGCGCCACCGCGTGTCGAGAGCGCATCCAACATGGCCTGGATGAGCGGCAGGCCAACGAGCTGCAGTCCGTGCTCATCGAGCGAGGGCTGGATGCTCGCAAGGTGCCGGAGGCGGGCAAGAAGCCGTCCTGGGCCATCGAAGTCACGGGAGACCAGTCGTCGGACGCGGTGCGTGTCCTCGCGGAGCTGGGGCTGCCGAGGCCCGCGGCGGAAGTGGGCTGTGATGTCTTTGGTGGCAGCGGACTGGTGCGCACGCCAGTGGAGGAGGGCGTCTGCCGGGTGCGCGTGTTGGAGCGGGGCCTGGAGAAGACGCTCCAATCCGTGGAGGGAGTGCTGCTGGCGCGAGTCCACCTGGTGGTGCCTCCAGCGCCACGACCCGGGCAGACAGCGGTGCCATCCAAGGCCTCGGCGATGCTGCGAGTGACGCCGGGCAGTGCGGCGAGGGTGCGTCAGTCCTCGGACGTCTTGAAGGCGCTCCTGGCGGGAGGTGTGGAGGGGCTCTCCTCCGACGCGGTGTCGCTGCTGGTGGACGAGGTGCCCGCGCGGGTGGAGGTGGCTTCGGCGGGTGGCCTGTCTTCTTTGTCCAGACTGCGGGTACTGCTCGCCGTGCTGGGGGTGTTGGTGACGGGGCTGTCGGGAGCCTTGGTGTGGGCGACGCTGCGGATGCGTCACTACCGGGAGCGGAGCGTGGTGCCTGCCGCGCCGCCGGTCCCTGCTCGTCCCGTGCTCTCGGCTGGAGCGGCTCGCAAGGTCGCCTGAGCAAGCGACGGAGAGACTCATCATGGATGCGACACGTGTGGGTCGGGCATCGCGCCCGGCGAGGAAGGGTGTGCCCGCTCCGACCCAGGAGCCGATGCCCGCTCCGGTTCCGAATCCGCTGGCGGAGCAGGCGACGACGATTCGTCGTCAGCCTCCAGCGCTCCCGTTGGAGCGCTATGCGCTGGTGGCATGGGTCCTGGGACGGGAGCGAGCGGGAGAGCTCCTGGAAGGTTTGGGAACGGAGGCCTTGAAGCGAGCCAAGGCGCATTTGCGGCGCATCGCCGCGCTCCCGTCCGCGCAGCGACAGGCGAAGGTCGCGAAGGAGTTCGGCGAGAGGAGCGATGCGGCGACGAGGCTGAAGGCCTTGATGGACGAGGTTCCGGAGCTGCTTCGCAAAGAGGTGTTCCGTCGTCTCCCGGCCTATCACCGGACCCTGTTTCCGGGTCGCAAGGTGGAGCCCGTGGACCCACTGGCGCCACCGTTATTGTCGGCGCTCGCCGAAAGACTCATCCGGGAAGCCACGCGCTGAAGTCCTCGCGTGGCGCCGTCCTGGCCCGTGTACGCGGCATCCCAGGCGCGGATGCCCATTCACTCCAAACCCGCGTCACCACGAGCGCCCCTCCTGGCGGGCGTCGTGCACGAGCGGGGTGTCACCCCTTGCCCTTGGCGAACCTTCGATGAATTCAGAGACAGAGCCCTCCCATTCTCCCGAGCCACGTCGGCTGCGACGGTTGGGGGCGCGCCGGATGAGTCGGGCGCACGTCGTGCTTTCGCGGCGGCCCCGCGTGGCGAGCCTGGGGCGTGAGGCCCTGGACGAAATCTGCGCGGCGCTGGGCCGGGAGCTGAGTTGCTCGGTGACGGCCGAGGCCCGGTTGCTGGATGCCATGGTCTCACCCGTGAATGGGCTGCAGCGGCCTGCGGTCTTCGTCCTGCTGGAGCTGTCGGCGGTGGGGGGAGTTGCGGTGCTGGAGTTGGAGCCCGCGCTGGCCGTTGCCGCGCTGGAGCGAATCGCCGGCCCGGGTGGCAAGCCGGGAGTGGCGACAGAGCTGGCGAGGCTGGAAGAGGCGACGCTGGCGTATCTGGTGCTGGTGGCGCTCTCCGCTGTGCGCTCCAAGTCGCCGCTGTATCCCGCCCTGGCGCCCCGGCTGTCCGCCGTGACGATGCGACGTGAGGACGTCGTGGCTCGGCTGCGGGGGCGGCAGCCGCTGGTGGGCGTGGAGCTGGATGTTTCGGTGGGGCCGGTGCGTGCGGGAGGACGGCTGTTGCTTCCCTCACCGGTGCTGCAGTCGGTGTTCCAGGAGTTCCCAGTGGAGCGCGACACGAGCGTCGCATCGGAAGTGCTCGCCGCGGCTCTGAAGATGAGGTGCCTCATCGGACAGACGCCCCTGTCGCCCCAGGCGATGGATGCGCTCGCGGTGGGGGATGTCGTTGTCTTTGAAGGCGTGCGTCGCGAGGACACGCGCCTCTTCGGCCCCGGACGGCTGGTGGCCCGGGGCTTCTCGCTCGCGGGGACGTTTCAGCCCGAGGGTTTCTCGCTGTCCCGTGCGCGTGTCCGCGTGCATTTCCAGGAGTCGAACATGGTGGTGGTGAACGAACGAGGCGAGGGCATTCCCCCGCTCCCCGTGGACGTGGAGGTGGAGTTGACGCGGGTGCTGGTTCCGCTCTCGGAGCTGGCGGCGTTGAAGCCGGGCGTCCTGCTCCCGTTGCACATCAATGCCAGTGAGCCGGTGTTGTTGCGCGTGGGAGACCGGGTGGTGGCGCGCGCGGAGTTGGTGGACCTCGAGGGCGAGGTGGGCGCTCGTGTCCTGGCCCTGTTGCCGTGAGTGAGCACATGAATGTCCGGCGCGCGTCGCTCTCTCCTCGCACGCGCCTTCAAGTCGCGACGCTGCTCGTCCTCGGGTTGGCCTTGCTGGGGCCCCTGGGCGGAGTGTCCGTGGTGTCCACGGCTCGGTGGCTCCTGATTCTGGGGACACTCTGTGGCCTGGGGTGGTGGTGGTTTCGACGGGGGGCCAAGGGGCCCCGCGTGGAGAGTGCCGAGCGGATGCAGGTCATCTCCCGGGCAGGCCTGTCGCCTCGTTGTGGCCTTGCGCTGGTGGAGGTCGAGGGGCGGGGCTTTCTCGTGGCCTTCGGTGATGCGTTCGCGGAGGTCCATCCGCTGCCCGAGCGGGAGGAGGTGCCACGGACCTTCGCCCAGGCGCGGCGACCGCGTCCGGGGCGTGGTCTCCGGAAGGGGATGAGCTCATGACGGGCGGCCTGGGAATGCTGGCGCCAGTCATGGCCGTGGCGTCGGAGGGGGCGCTCAGCCAGCAGTCCTATGCGGGAAGCCCGCTGTCGATGATGGGCATGCTGGCGGTGATGTCACTGCTGCCGTTCGCGGTGTTGATGTTGACGAGCTTCTCGAAAATAGCGGTGGTGTTGTCGCTGGCACGCTCGGCCATGGGAACCCAGCAGGCGCCGCCCACGCTGGTGCTGACGGGACTGGCCGCGGTGCTGACGGGCCACATCATGGCCTCGGTGATGGAGCGGACGTACGACGCGGGGCAACGCGCCTATCAGGAGCTGGAGGCCGGCTCGGGCGTGCGGATTCTCGATGCGGCGGCACAGGTGGCGGAGCCGCTGCGCGGGTTTCTCGTGAAGCATGGCAGCCCCGAGGAACGCGCTCGTTTCGTGGACCTGGCGCGAGAGCTGCGTCCCCCAGAGGAAGTGGACTCGGTGCGCGAGACGGACCTCTTCGTCATCATTCCCGCCTTTGTCATCACGGAGTTGAAGGAGGCCTTTCAGATTGGCTTCCTCGTCTTCCTCCCGTTCCTGGTGCTCGACATGGTCATCGCCAATGTGTTGCTCGCGCTGGGGATGCAGACGTTGTCGCCCAGCCAGGTGAGCCTGCCTTTCAAGATTCTTCTCTTCGTGGCCGTGGATGGCTGGTCGCTGCTCGCGCGCGGCCTCATCCTCGGTTACCGGTGACTCGATGACCCAGGATGTGTTGTTGACCCTGGGGCGTGAGGCTTTGCTGTTGATGGTCCTCGCGTCCTTGCCACCCATTGGGGCCAGCCTATTGGTGGGCTTCCTGTCGAGTCTCTTTCAGGCGACGACGCAGCTTCAGGAGAGCACGCTATCGGTGGTGCCGAAGCTGTGTGCGGCGGTGGTGGCGTTGGTGCTCTCCGGGCCGTGGATCGCCGGGCAGTTGACGCGATTCACACAGCAGCTCCTGATGCTCATCTCCGAGGTGTCGGCGTGAGCCTGGAGTTGCTGCGCGCCCACCTGGAGGCGCTGGGCCCGGACGCGGTCGCCGTGGCGCTGTGTGCCGCACGGCTCCTGCCCGTGGCCTTCCTGTGTCCGCTGTTGGGAGGGCAGGCCACGCCCACCACGGTGCGGCTGGGCTTGGTGTTGTCGCTCTCGCTCTTCCTGCGGGCGGAAGGTGGCGTTGGACTGGCGGAGCCCGTGACTTCGTCGCTGGAGTTGGGGGGATGGGTGTTGCGAGAGCTGGCCTACGGGGTGTCGGTGGGGCTGGTCGCGGCGCTGCCGTTCGATGCGGCGCGAATGGGGGGGCGATTCATCGACCTGCTTCGCGGAACGTCCGCGGAGGCCAGCCTTCCGCTGGCAGGGAGTCGGGAGTCGGCCACGGGCGAAGGGCTCTATCATCTGCTGGTGGGACTGGTGACGTCGGGGGCTGTGGCTCCGCTGGTCTTCGGCGCGTTGGTGCGGGGCTTTGGCGTGGTGAAGCTGGGGGCCTTCGTGCCCACGGAAGCGGCGACGTTGCATCTCGTCGTGCTCGCGGGCGGCGCGCTGGCCACGGGACTGGCGGTGGGCGCACCGATGGCGGCCGCGATGCTGACGGTGGATTGCTTTCTGGCATTGGCATCGCGCGCGGCGCCGCAGGTGAACCTGCAGGAATTGGGGGCTCCGTTGCGAATCCTGGGGGGCGGCGTGGTGCTGTGGTTGGGCATCGGGATGCTGTGTGAGCGACTGCTGGCGGAGGTCCTCTCCACGGAGGGCACGCTCTCCTTGCTGGGGAAGCTGGCCCAATGAGTGGAGAGAAGACGGAGTTGCCGTCGGCCAGACGCCTGCGTGAGGCGCGCCGCAAGGGGCAGATTCCCCGCAGCCGGCTGTTGTCCTCCAGCGCGGTGATGTTGGGGGGAGTGCTCGGGTTCATCTCGGGCGCCCCGGGGATGTTCGAGCGTCTCCAGGAGTGGACATCGCGGCTGTTCCTGGTGCAGCAGCCGGAGGGCGCCTGGGAGGAAGGGCTCTGGATTTTCGTGCGCCTGAGTGCGCCGGTGCTGGGAGGCGCGTTCGCGGCGTCACTGGCGGTCTCCGTGGCTACCGTGGGATTCGAGGTGAACCCGAGCCATGTGGCGCCGAAGCTGGAGCACGTCAGTTTCTCCTCCGGACTGAAGCGTCTCTTCAGCGTGAGACCGTTGAAGGAGCTGGGCAAGGCGCTGCTGGTGGTGTGGGTGGTGGCGATTCTTGTCTGGGGCGAGGTGGAGTCGGTGGGGCCGGATGCGCTGCGCACCGCCTGGCTGGCCGGAAGTGAGGGGCTGCCACTCATGCTGGAGCAACTCACGGAGCTGATTCGCCGCGTGGCCTGGGTGCTGCTCGTGCTCGGCGTTGGAGACTACGTGCTCGCCAGGCGGAGCCACGTGCGCGAGCTGATGATGAGTCGCGAGGAGCTGAAGCGCGAGCACAAGGAGAGTGAAGGGGACCCACGGCACAAGGGACAGCGTCGGGCCTTGCACCGGCAGCTGGCTCAAGGGGGGCCGGCACGAGGGGTGCAAAAAGCCACTGCCGTGGTGGTCAATCCAACGCATCTGGCGGTCGCGCTTCGCTACGACGCGCGGGAGTGTGAGGCGCCCTACCTCGTCGCGAAGGCCCGGGAGGAGGACGCCTTGATGCTTCGGGAGGAGGCCCAGCGGCTTGGAGTGCCGGTGGTCCGAGACATTCCGTTGGCGAGAAGCCTCATCCACTACGACATCGGGGAGCCCATTCCCGAAGAGCTGTACCAGGCCGCGGCGGTCGTCTTGCGCACGGCGATGGAGTCGCGGGACGCGGACGGTGTCCCCCGGAGACAGACCTCATGAAGGTGTTCGCGAAGTGGTTGGTGAAGGCGCGAAGCTCGTCGGACCTCGTGCTGGCGGTGGCGATGGCGGCGGTGCTGGGGGCGCTCATCATTCCCCTGCCGGCGTGGCTGCTGGACGTGGGGTTGGCGGTGAACCTGGCGGCGGCGGTGGCGTTGCTGGTGGCGTCGTTGAGGGCCAGGGACGCGCTGCAGGTGACGTCATTTCCCTCGCTGTTGTTGTTCACCACGTTGTTCCGACTGGCGCTCAATGTCTCGTCCACGCGGCTGGCGCTCGCGGAGGGGCACGCGGGCGAGGTCATCCAGGCGTTTGGTGAGTTCGTCGTCCAAGGAGACTACGTGGTCGGCGGCGTGGTGTTCGCCATCCTTTCGCTGGTCCAGTTCCTGGTGGTGGCGAAGGGCGCGGAGCGTGTCGCGGAGGTGTCCGCGCGCTTCACCCTGGACGCGATGCCGGGCAAGCAGATGTCCATCGACGCGGACCTGCGAGCGGGGGCCATTGACCAGGCCCAGGCACGGAAGCGGCGGAGGGACCTGGAGCGGGAGTCTCAGATGTTCGGCGCCATGGATGGCGCGATGAAGTTCGTGAAGGGAGACGTCATCGCGGGCCTCGTCATCGTCGCGGTGAACCTGCTGGGCGGCTCGCTCATCGGCGTCCTGCAGGGAGGGATGACGTTCTCGGAGGCCGCGGCGACCTTCGCGCTCATCGCCATCGGAGATGGCCTCGTGTCCCAGGTGCCGTCCCTGTGCATCACCGTGGCGGCGGGACTCGTCGTCACGAGGGTGGCGTCGGAGCGGGAGGAGGACTCGCTGGGCTCGGAGATTGGCTCGCAGTTCTTCGGTGAGGCCCGGACACTCTGGGTCGTGGCGGGATTGTGTGTGGCGCTCGCGTTGATGCCGGGCATGCCGCACCTGACCTTCTTGCTGCTGGCGGCGGGACTGGTGGGACTCGGGCGCGTCCTGCAGCGAGGACTGCCCCGAGAGGGCGCTGCGACGCGCGGCGGGGGTGCGACGGGGTCCAAGGAAGGAGCCGAGGAGAAGGCGGGGGCTGCTCCGGAGAGCGCCGTGGTGCCCGTGGGAGTGTCTCCTCTCACGCTTGACCTCGCGCCGGACCTGACAGTGCTGGCGGAGTCGGCGGCTGGGGCTTTCGTGCACCAGACCTTGAACGCCGTGCGCGACGAGCTCTTCTTCGAGCTGGGCGTGCGCATCCCTGGCATCCGGGTGCGGACCCAGGCGGCCTACCTGGGCACCGGGGAGTACCGCATCCTGGTGGACGAGGTGCCGGCGGGAGGCGGGCAGCTGAGTGTGGGCGTGCTCTATGCGATGGCGCCTCCCGACGAACTCGCGTTCCTCCAGGTGAAGGCGGAGGCCGCGGTGGAACCGTCGACGGGCAGGACCATCAGCCGCGTCCCTGAAGCGGGGCGAGGACCCGTGGAACTCGCCCAGGTCCCGGTCCTGCGGCCCGAGGAACTGCTCGCGGACCATCTGAGAGGCGTTTTGCGGAGCCGGGCCGCGGACCTGCTGGGCCTTCAGGATGTCCAGGGGCTGCTGGATGGCCTGGAGACTCGTGCTCCCATGCTGGTGAAGGAAGCGCTGCAGAAAGTCCCTCTGCCGCTGCTGGCGGACGTGCTGCGAAAGCTCCTCCAGGAAGGCGTCAGCATTCGAGACCTGCGAGCCATCCTGGAGGCGCTCGTCTCACCCACCACGGAAGGAGACGCCTCCGCGCTCGCCGAGCGCTGTCGTCAGGCCCTGCGCCGCTACCTCAGTCACAAGTTCGCGCCCACCGGGCCGCTGTATGCGTACCTCGTGGACCCGGAGGTGGAAGAAATCCTGCGGTCCACCGGACCTCGGGGACCCGCGCCAGACCCGGACCGGGTGGCGGAAATCCTGGAAGGCGTCCGACAGGTGGCGACAGGAGGAAGGGCGGTGCTGCTCACCGCGCCAGACGTCCGGCGGTCACTGCGAAGGCTTTGCGAGGGAGCGTTTCCGGAAGTGGCCGTGCTCACCTATGGGGAGCTGGACGGCGCCCTTCAGATTCGTCCCATCGGCAGGCTTTCGCCCGTGCCGATGGGGTCCTGAGTCGACTCAGAGGCCCGTGCCGGTGCTGCCGGGGCTCTTGCTCTCGGGGGAAGGCAAGTCGCTCTGGGCCTGCTGGGGGGCGGGACGGTTGACCCGGTCCCTCAGCTCCTTGCCCGTGCGGAAGAGCAGGCCCCGCTTGGGCTTCACCGGGATGACCTGACCCGTCTTCGGGTTGCGTCCCTGGTAGCCCTGGTAGTTCTTCACGTGGAAGGCGCCGAGGCCGCGAATCTCGATGTTCTCACCGCGACAGAGGGCATCCTTCATCGACTCGAAAATCGTCTCGATGGTGGCCTCAGCCTGCTTCTGCGTCACGCCCCGCTTGGCCACGAGGATGTTGATCAGATCGGACTTGAGCATCGGACGCTCCCGCAAACCCGGTGACCCCTTGGCGACAGGGCACTCTGGCCCGTGGTGAATCAGGAAAACATAACAGAACGCGCCGGCACTGCAAGCAGGGTGGACTCCCAACCACCTAGAAACTTTACGGATTTCCGCCTGCCGCCACCTTGGTGGGGGCAGAAGGGGCCGTGTCCGCCAATCCGGGCCGCAAGGGGACCACCAGGTCGGTCCACCGTGTCTGACGCAGGCGCTCGACGCCGAGGCAGTCCGCCTCCTGGAAGAAGTGCTCCACCTGCTCGAAGCCCGCGGCTCGCGGTCCATCCCAGGTATCCGCGCCTCCGGAAATCATCACCCCGTGCACGGCGAGGGTGGTGTCCGCGAGGGTGAGTGAGGCTGGATCCCTCGCGGGCCGCAGTCCTCCCCGGCGTTGGCGCTCCAGCAGCCCCGCGGCCTCCATGCGGTCCACGACTTCGTGGACGAGCGACTCGGGGACGCGAAGCCGGGTCGCCAGCTCGCGGGGCGTGGGAGCAGGCCCCCCATCCACCCACGTCAGCGTGGTCTCCTGGGCGATGCGGGAGGCCACCAGCTCATGGGCCCGGGGGTGGGTGCCGAACGCGAAGAGGGAGTCGCGGAAGGCGGTGTGCTCGACGGCGTAGGAGAGCCGCGCGCCGAAGAGCAGCAGCAGCCAGCTCACGTAGACCCAGGCGAGAAAGAGGGGAAGGGCGCTCAGCGAGGCATAGAGCAGGTTGTAGCGGAAGCTCCGTGCGGCGAACTCGGCGTAGAGGGACTTGGCGACCATCCACCCGAGCCCGGCGACGAGTCCTCCCGCGAGGGCGGAGCGCACCCGGACGTGCGCATAGGGCGTCCAGAAGTACAGCATCGTCAGCCCCACCACCGCGACGAGCGTGGTGCCCAGGGCGATGAAGGCTCCGGGATACGGCAGGCTCTGCAAGACGCCTCGTACCGCCCGGGTCCCCGTGAAGGAAGCGGCCAGGAAGATGGGCCCCAGCAGCAACAGGCCGGCGTAGATGAGCAGGCGGATGCCCCACGGGCGCTGGCGGCGGATGCCCCACAGCTCGTTTACCGCGCCGTCGATGTGGCGCAGCAGCGAGCCCGCGGACAGGAGGATGGCCAGGAAGCCGATGCTGCCGATGGCCACGGAGTTGCTCTGGTCGAGGAGCCGGTTGAGCACCGCGGCGGACTTCTCCTGGACGCCTGGTGCGAGCAGCTCGCGGACGACGGAGCGCAGCCGTTCCTCGAAGCGGTCCTGGTGGAAGGCATTCAGCAGGACCAGGCCGACCGTCAGCAGGGGCACCAGCGAGAACATGCTGATGTAGGTGAGGGCGGCCGCGCGAAGCCGGAGGTTCTCTCCCCGAAACCCCTGGCCCACGGTCCTCGCGGCGAGCACGGTGTCCGTCGCGAAGCGGCCCACCGGAGTGCCCTCGATGGGGGCCCAGACGCGCAACGCCCAGGCTCGTGCCCGGTCTCGGGTGTTTCGCAGCCATGAAAGCGGAGTCTGGGCCACGGCCGCTCTCAGGTACGCCAGCCCACGAAGGGGCGCGCCCCTCGAAGGCAGGGGAGAAGGGGGCGGCGACAGGAGGTCTGGAGCGGAGCGGAGATGAGGGTCATCCGGAACGGAAGTGGGGCAGGGACGTCGACGACGCTCCGCGACATGGAGCGGCAAGGCTAGTCAAACCCGAGCCTCCTGGGCCAGCCCACCCCAGTGACGAGGGTGACTGGGGCACACCGCCCGACATCCCCGCCCGGCCCCAAGGGTATGGCCAGGACGTGAGGCCGCCGCTCTCATGGCCCTCGAGTCGGAGGTGAGGTGCCTCGGCCGCGAAGGCGTGGCTCCGGGGGGCACGACGGAAGACCCGGTGCCAGGTTCGAACCCTGTCACCGACGCGCCGTGGACCTTGGTGGGGGAAGGCTTGCCCGGATACCTGGCGCCGGTTTGGCGAGATGCCTCAGGGGAGTTTTGGGCGCTGGCCTGGCGAAGCCTTGCGTGAAGACTCCTGCCCGCCTTTGGGCGAGGCCGGGCGCAAGCGACTGGCTCTGGCGAATGAGACCTTGCTGGCTCTCGAACCCGCCCTGGCTTCGAGCGCGGGATGCGCCGCCCTCGGGACAGAGGGCGGCGCCAATCTCAACCCTCACCCCTCAGCGAGGTGAGGGTTCGATGGGGTGGGGATGCGATGGCATCACCCACTCCACCGTGAAGCATCAGGTCGTGCCGCCCGAGGGGTCCGAGCCGCCCTGACCAGAAGCCGGAGGCGTCGAGCCGCCGCCACCGCTCTCGCCGCCACTTCCTCCGGACGTACCCTGGCCACCGCCGCGCTCACCGCGACGCTCGCCGCGCTCACCACGTTCGCCGCGCTCCGCACGTTCCCCGCGCTCACCACCGCGGTCGGCACGCTCGCCGCGCTCACCACCACGGTCCGCACGCTCAGCACCACGTTCGCCGCGCTCGCCGCCACGGTCCGCACGCTCGCCGCCGCGCTCAGAACCACGGTCCGCACGCTCGCCGCCACGGTCCGCGCGCTCACCACCACGTTCGCCGCGCTCGCCGCTCCGGTCTCCGCGAGGACGGTCGCCGCCACGCTCCGGGCGTCGGCCGCCACCGCCGCCACCACTACCACCGCCGCCACCGCTGCCGCCGCCGCGGTCATCTCGCCGGTCGCCGCCCCGGTCCCGGTCCCTGCCACCGCCTCGGCGGTTCTGGTCCTGGCGTCCGAAGCCACCGCTGTCCGGCTTGCGATGCTGCATCGCAAGCTCGCCATCACCCGAGCCCGGTGACGACGCCACCTTGTGCTCCGGCCCCGTGGCCGAGCGTCCGTAGATGTCGTACTGCTCGCGGTGGTAGTTCTGCTGCGCCTTGACCTGGATGGACTTGTTGTAGCGGTCCATCAAGTGCCGCAGCTCGTTGCGCTCCTCGCCCTGGAGCAGGCGCGCCACTTCCGCGTTGCAGTTGATGACCAGCGTGGAGTCCTTGTAGCCCGGCGCCTCCCGGCGAATCTCGCGGAAGATTTCGTACGCCACCGTGGTGGCCGTCTTCACGAAGCCGTTGCCGTCGCAGTACGGGCAGTCCTCGTGCAGCACCCGGCCAATGGACTCGCGCACGCGCTTGCGCGTCATCTCCACGAGACCCAGCTCGGAGATGCGCAGCACGTTCGTCTTCGCCTTGTCGCGCCCCAGCGCCTCCTGCAGCGACTTGAAGACCTTGTCCCGGTTCTGCGCCTTCTCCATGTCGATGAAGTCGCAGATGATGATGCCGCCGATGTTGCGCAGCCGGAGCTGGTAGACGATCTCCTTGGCCGCCTCGACGTTGATCTTGGTGATGGTCTCCTCGAGGCTCTTCTTGCCGACGTAGCGGCCCGAGTTGACGTCGATGGCGGTGAGCGCCTCGGCCTGATCGATGATGAGGTAGCCGCCGCTCTTCAGCCACACCTTGCGCTGCGTGGCGCGCTGCAGCTCCTGCTCGATGCCGTACGCGTCGAAGACGGTGTCGTCGCCCTCGTGCAGCGCCACCCTGTCCCGCAGCGCCGGGTCCTGCGCCGTGACGAAGCCGAGGATGCGCTCGTACTCCTCACGGTCGTCCACGACGAGCTTCTCCACGTCGTGCGCGAACAAGTCGCGCGTGGCGCGCAGGATGAGGTCCAGGTCCGGATGCAAGAGGCCCGGCCCGCCCCGCTTCTCGTTCTTGCGGACGACCTGGTTCCACACCTCGATGAGGAACCGGATGTCGCTCTCGAGCTTCTCCTGCGGCACGTTCTCCGCCACCGTGCGCACGATGAAGCCCGTCCCGGGCGGCCGCAGCCGGTCCACGATTTCCCGCAGGCGCCGGCGCTCCTTCTCGTTGGAGATGCGGCGGCTGATGCCCACGTGGTCCACCGTGGGCATGAACACCAGCTGACGGCCGGGAATCGAGATGTGCGAGGTGAGGCGCGCGCCCTTCGTGCCGATGGGGTCCTTGGAAATCTGGACCACGACCTCCTGGCCCACCTTCAGCAAGTCCTCGATCTTGTCCGTCCGGCGCTGCTTGACCTTCTCCTTGCCGCCGCCTTCGTCGTGCTTGTCCCGGCGCTTGTCGTCCTGCTTGTGCCGGCCCTTGTCCTTCTCCTTCTCGCGGGCGCGCGGCTCACGCGCCTCCCGGGCCTCGCGCGGGGCGCGGCGCTCTCCGGAGACCTCGGCGGGACGCGCGGCGACGGCCGCCTCCTCACCCGTCGGAGGAGGAATCAGCTCGCTCAGCGCGGTGGCCGCGTGCGGCGGCGGCTCGGGCGGAATCATCGCCACGGCCAACGCGGTGGCCGTTTCGTCGGAGAGGGGCGTGGACTCGGGGGAAGCCTCGGACGTGCCCTCCGTCGGGGACGTCTCGAGCACCGCGACGGCCACGGACGCCGTCTCCACGACGGGCGCCGCTGGCTCGGCGGACACGGTCACCTCGGTCGCGACCACCGTCACGGTGGCCTCGGCGGCGGCCGCGGGGGCCTCCTCGACCGACTCACCGCCCGGGGCCTCGGTGGGGGCTGACGGCACCTCGATGGACGGCGCGGTCGCCGCCAGCTCCATGATGGTGTCGCGCGGCAGGGACTCGGTGCGGTGGGCCTGGTCCTCACCGGCCAGATCCGCCGCTTCCGCCTCCACGTCCACGCTCGGACCCGCGTCCCGTGCCGCTTCTTCGGCGGCATCGGCCTCGGACTCGGTGGGCACGTCGGGGGCGTCCTCGTGCTCTCCCTCCGTCAGCTCGAACTGGGCCCGGGCGAAGTCCGGGTCATAGACGACGTCGCTGACGTAGAGGAAAGCGGCCTTCTCCAGGCCGATGTCCACGAAGGCCGCCTGCATGCCGGGGAGCACCCGGACCACGCGGCCCTTGTAGATATTTCCGACGACGCCCTTGTCCTTTTTACGCTCGAGGTAGAACTCCGCGATGTGCCCGTTCTCGACGAGCGCCACGCGGGTCTCCCGACCCGCGGCGTTGATGACGAGGATGCTGCTCATGGACGAATCCTGGACGCGCGCGCGGTAGGGCGGACCTCACCGGACGGGAGGCGGCAAGACGCCGCGCCTCCGAGCACGCTGCGAAGGGAGAGGCGGCCTCCGGTGGCCCTCCAGTCAGGACGGCCTTCCCGGTCTGTCCGGGTACGGCTCGCGTCACGCTGTCGAGGGCCAAGGGGACCACCGCCTGCTCCTCCGAATTTAGTCGCTCCGCTTTGCGACCGGCACCCTGCCGGGCGGAGCCTTGTCTTCAACCGCGTTCGAGGTCCTCCACCACGCGCGTGCCGCCCGCTCCTTCCTTCCACACCCGGTCGGTGCCCTTCAGTGGGTCACCTTGGGGGGGCGACTGGAGCCCCGGCGCAGCCGACGCGCCCGGAGGTATCCGGGAACGCAACCCGTCAAAAATTCACGACTGGGCGTGACCTTCGCCAATGCGGAGTGTCACACAAGCGCCCAGAAACACGGGGAGTTTTCCACGCCCCCGGCACACGTGTAAAGCCGAGAAACGGCATCCATCCACTGTCGGGCAGATGCCGGACGCCTCCCTGGCAGGTTCTCAGGCCTGGGCGGGGGCCTGCTTGCCGCCTGACGGCTTGTCCAGTCGCCCACGCGGCCGGCGCACGAGCCTCAGGCCCGTCCACGTCGAGTCGATGACGCAGATTTTGTTGTCGACCAGGCCGATATCCAGCGCGGCCTGGCGCACGAAGTCCTCGGAGAGGTTCGTCTTCACGCCCTCGCCACCGGGCCAGCAGACCCAGATACCGCCGGTGAGGGCCATGGCGCGCGCCAGGGCGGGCAGCCGCTGAACCAGCTCCTGCGCGTCCTGGGAGAAGAAGAGGATGACATCCAGGCCCGTCACCGCGGTGATGAGGAACTCCACCCCGTCCGGCAGCGGATTGAGCTTCTGCACGAAGCCGCGCGGCGGGTTGATGACGGAGACCTTGGAACCGGCCCGGATGCCCAGCATGGCCGGCAGGGATGCCAGCGCGTAGGGCGTCATGATGTGCGCTCCACGATGAAGTGACTGTACTCGCCAGTGGCCTCGCTGTCCGTGCGCCCGACGCTTTCGACACGCGCCTGGGACGGACCCCGGTGACACCAGCGGATGAATTCTTCCATCATTCCAGGCTCACCCTCCACCACCGCCTCCACGGAGCCGTCCGAGCGGTTGCGCACCCAGCCGACGAGACCCAGGCGCGTGGCCTCCACGCGGGCGCTCTCCCGGAAGAAGACGCCCTGCACCTTGCCCTGGATGCGCAGCGTTGCCCGCCGCGTGCTGCTCATGGACCGAATGCCTCACCCTCTGACGTCCGTCTGCAACAGCTGCAGGAACGCCTGCTCGTCCAGGATTCTTACCCCGAGTTCCTGGGCCTTCTTCAGCTTGGTGCCGGCATCGTCCCCGGCCACCACGAAATCGGTCTTGCGCGAGACACTTCCGGCCACCTTCCCACCCCGACGCTCCACCTCCTCCTTGGCCTGGTCCCGAGTCATACCTGTCATCGAGCCGGTGAGCACCACCGTCTTTCCGACGAAGGGGCCGCCCGTGCTGACCTGGGGCGGGGCGGGGGAGACCCCGGCGTTGAGCAGGGCGAGGATGGCCTCCCGGTTCTGGGGCTCCTGGAAGAAGGCGTGGATGACCTGGGCCATGACGGGGCCCACATCCTTCACCCGGGTGATGTCGTCCAGCGACGCCTCGAAGAGCTGGCGCACATCCGGGAATCCCTCCGCGAGCGCCTTGGCCGTCGCATCGCCCACGTGTCGGATGCCCAGCGCATAGAGGAAGCGGCGCTGGGTGGTTCCCTTGGAGTGCTCCAGCGACTCCAGGAGGTTGTCCGCGCTCTTGTCGCCCATGCGCTCCAGCGTCAGGAGCTTCTGCTTGGTGAGGCTGTACAGGTCCGCGAAGGTCTTCACGGTGCCGGTGGCCACCAGCTGCGCGGCCAGCTTGTCGCCCAGGCCTTCGATATCCATGGCGATGCGGCTGGCGAAGTGGCGGATCTTCTCCACCAACTGCGCGGGGCAGGACGCGCCCGTGCAGCGGATGACCGCGCCGTCCTCGTCCTTCACCGCGGCGGCTCCGCAGACGGGGCAGTGCTTGGGGAACTCGAAGGGCTGGGAGTTCTCCGGGCGCTTGGAGAGCACCGTGGAGACGATCTCCGGAATCACGTCTCCAGCTCGGCGCACGAAGACGGTGTCGCCCTTGCGCACGTCCTTGCGGCGCAACTCGTCCTCGTTGTGCAGCGTGGCGCGCGCCACGGTGACGCCGCCCACCTTCACGGGCTTCAAGTGCGCCACGGGGGTGAGCGCGCCGGTGCGGCCCACCTGGATGCCGATATCGAGCACCTCCGTGGACTCCTCCTCCGGAGGGAACTTGTAGGCCACCGCCCAGCGGGGGCTCTTGGAGACCTGGCCCAGCCGCTTGCGCTGGTCCTCGTCGTCCACCTTCACCACCATGCCGTCCACCTCGAAGGGCAGCTCATGGCGGCCCTTCAGGGAGGCGTCATAGGCCTTTCGCACGCCGTCGATTCCCTCGGCGCGCACGTAGCGGTTGATGGGCAGGCCCAGCGACTTCAAGTACTCGAGCTTCTCGATGTGGGACTTGAAGGCGGGCACGCCCTCGGTGGGGACGCACTCGTAAAGATAGACGGAGAGGGGGCGCGCGGCGGTCTCCTTCGGGTCCAACTGGCGCAGGCTGCCGGCCGCCGCGTTGCGAGGGTTGGCGAAGAGCGGCTCGCCTTCCTCTTCCCGCTTCTCGTTGAGCTTCCGGAAGTCCGCCTTGCGGATGAAGACCTCGCCGCGCACCTCCAGCAGCGCGGGCACCTTCACGTCGTCCAGCGGGAACAGCTCCATGGGCAGGCTGCGGATGGTGCGCAGGTTGCCGGTGACGTCCTCGCCCGTGGTGCCGTCGCCGCGCGTGGCGCCCTGGACGAAGACACCCTTCTCGAAGCGCAGGGCGATGGCGAGTCCGTCCAGCTTGGGCTCACACACGTAGGTGACGCCAGGCTGGCCCAACAGCTTGCGCACGCGCTCGTCGAACTCCACCAGCCCCTCGTCCTCGAAGAGGTTCGCGAGCGAGAGCATGGGGACGCGGTGGACCACCTCGCCGAACTCGTCGGCCGCCTTGCCGCCCACGCGCTGGGTGGGGGAGTCCGGCGTCTGGAGGCTGGGGTGTTTCTCCTCCAAGGCCTGCAGCTCGCGCATCAACGTGTCGTATTGCGCGTCGCTGATCTCCGGCGAGTCGAGCACGTAGTAGCGGTGGTTGTGGTGGGCCAGCTCACGACGGAGCTCGCGGGCTCGTGCTTCTGCGGTCTTGAAGTCGTCCACGGTGGGCGGTCCTTACCCCAAATCGCCCCCTGCGAGGGCGTGTCCAATGCCGCGCAATCTAGAGCGTCCCCCCGACATCGCGTCGAGCCCGTTCCCGGACGTCGGGCCCACCCGCTCGAGGACGCCCTGGCACGTAGGCTGTGAATCGCGCCGGGGGTGAGGGCCCGGGAGGACCTGGCACCCGGGCGTCGTGCGGGGATGCCCGGGATGGCACCTGCGAGGGCTCACGGGCCGCGAAGCAACCTCGCGGGTCCTGGTCCCCGGGTCGGAAGTGTCCCTGGTGACGGTGGAAATGTCTGGCGACGGGCTCCTGTTGCTCCAGGAGGAAGAGTCCGTGCCAAAGGCCTCAAGATGCCTTGACAGGCCAGGAGGGGGTCAATAACGTCCCCGCGCGGTTCATTGGCGCAGGAGTTTCGACGGCGCCATCTCTTCCCCAAACCACCGGCCCGCGCCCGCGCAGTCCCGTTCAGGGATTCCGGTAGGGCTGTCCTCCTGGAAGGTGCTTCCGAGGCCGCGCGGAATCTCCCCCGGCAATCGAGCGTCCGAGTCCTCGGGCACCCCACCAATCCCCAAGCGTTCCAGACATGCGCAAAGCCCGTACTTCGAGAGAGAAGGCCGCCGACGTCGTAGTTCCCGTCGAGGCCGACGACAAGCCCCGTCGCAAGCGCGCGGCGGCGAAGACCGCCGAAAGGG
Organism: Myxococcus sp. CA051A; assembly: GCF_013336705.1. Taxonomy (NCBI): domain Bacteria; kingdom Pseudomonadati; phylum Myxococcota; class Myxococcia; order Myxococcales; family Myxococcaceae; genus Myxococcus; species Myxococcus sp. CA051A. Next base: position 366,793 of record NZ_JABUMS010000001.1, read on the forward strand.
AAGATACCGAGAAGCCCTCCCGCACCCGCCGCCCCCGCCGCGACGAGGAAGTCAGCGCGGAGCCGGAGGCCGAGGTGAGCGCCGAGCCGCCCCGCCCGGTCCTGACCCCCATTTCCCGTCCCGTCCGCGACGACGACATCCAGGAGGCGCGTCTTTCCTCTGGAGAGGACGATTCGCCGGCGGCCACGCTGCCTCCCGCGCCGGAGGTCCCCGACGCGCCCGCGATCACGGAAGTCAGCCGCGACGGCGCGCCGATGCAGGTCATCAAGCTCAATGACCTGAAGCGGATGAAGATCACGGACCTGTCCAAGATGGCCCACGACGTGGGCATCGAGAACTACCAGGGTCTGAAGAAGCAGGACCTCATCTTCGCGCTGCTCGGCGGCATCGCGGACAAGCGCTTCGAGGTCCACGCCGAAGGCGTGATGGAGATGCTCAGCGACGGCTTCGGCTTCCTGCGCAGCTCCGACAGCGACTACCAGCCCAGCCCGGACGACATCTACGTGTCTCCGTCGCAGGTGCGCAGGTTCAACCTGCGCCCGGGCGACACGGTGACGGGCCCCATCCGCCAGCCCCGCGAGGGCGAGCGCTTCTTCGCGCTCCAGAAGGTGGACAAGGTCAACTTCACGGACCCGATGTCGGACGCGGCGCGCGAGCGCATCCTGTTCGACAACCTCACGCCGCTGTATCCGACGCGCAAGCTCAAGCTGGAGCACGAGTCGTCGGAGATGACCACGCGCATCATCGACATGTTCTGCCCCATCGGTCTGGGTCAGCGCTGCCTCATCGTCGCGCCGCCGAAGGCCGGCAAGACGGTGCTGCTGCAGAACATCGCGCACGCCATCAGCCGCAACCACCCGGACGTGTACCTCATCGTGCTGCTCGTGGATGAGCGCCCGGAAGAAGTCACGGACATGGAGCGCAGCGTGCGGGGCGAGGTCGTCTCCTCCACCTTCGACGAGCCCGCCACGCGGCACGTGCAGGTGGCGGAGATGGTCATCGACAAGGCCAAGCGCCTCGTCGAACAGAAGTACGACGTCTGCATCCTGCTCGACTCGATTACCCGTCTGGCGCGCGCCTACAACACGGTGGTTCCCGCGTCCGGAAAGATTCTCTCCGGCGGCGTGGACGCCAACGCGCTGCACAAGCCCAAGCGCTTCTTCGGCGCCGCGCGCAACATCGAGGAAGGCGGCTCGCTGACCATCATCGGCACCGCGCTCATCGACACCGGCAGCCGCATGGACGAAGTCATCTTCGAGGAGTTCAAGGGCACGGGTAACTCCGAAATCGTCCTGGACCGGAAGCTGATGGAGAAGCGCATCTTCCCGACGCTGGACATCAACAAGTCCGGCACGCGCAAGGAAGAATTGCTCTTGTCGCCGGGCGATCTCGTGCGCATCACTGCGCTGCGCCAGGTGCTCCACCCGTTCACTCCCATCGATGCGATGGAGTTCGTGCTCAAGCACATGCGTCCGACGCCGACGAACGCTGACTTCCTCGGCTCGATGAACCGGTAAGCCACCGCCCATCGGAGGGTCCATGTCTCGTCCCATGTTCGTCCGTCTGCTTCCCCTCTTCATCGGGGTGTCACTCGGAGGTGGACTGGGATGCGATGTGGACCCCCTGGGGCCGCTGGATGACGCGCCGCCGGTGCTGTCCGACCGGACCTGCTACTCGGATGACGACTGTGTCGCCAATGCCTGCTGCGGGCTGGGGACCGCCGTCACCCACGCGGATGAAGGCCCGAGCTGTGGCGGTGTGAGCTGCACGGGCGGGTGCCCCGAAGGCTCCATCGACTGTGGCCGCTGCATCCCCTTCTGTCGTGGGGCACGCTGCGACGCCGCCTGTCAGTGAGGCGACTCCCGCGGCCTCACGCCTTTCGGGCCGCCATGCGGGCTGCGAAGCTGGGGCGGTGACGACTGAACTGGAGTGGGAGCGGCGCATCGCGGAGCTGTGGGCCTCTTTCGAGGGGGCTGCTCCCGGTGACTTCCTCGCCCGCGTGGAAGCGCTCTCGGCGGAGCTGCCGGTGGGGCATCCGCGAGCACTGTTCGAGCGGGCGTCGGCCCACGACTCACTCGGACAGGAAGCGCTGGCCGCGCCGCTGTATCGACAAGCCCTGGCCTCGGGACTGAGTGGCGGCCTGCGGCGCCAGGCCGTGATTCAACTGGCCAGCACGCTGCGCAATCTGGGCGAAGTGCAGGAGAGCGTCGCGCTCCTCACCGCCGAGCGGGCCGTCGGGTCCGATGAACTCGATGACGCTGTCTCCGCGTTCCTCGCGCTGTCGCTCGTGGATGCCGGACGCGAGCGGGAGGCGGTGGGGCTCGCGCTCGGTGCACTGGCGCGTCATCTGCCGCGCTACAACCGCTCTCTCTCGAACTACGCCAAGGCGCTCGGGGGCAGGGCTCCGTAGTCGTCTCGCGCGGGAGACGAAGGGGTGCTCAGGCCGCCGGAGTCCGCTGGCCGGTGACAGGGGCCGGCTCGGAGGAGGGGAGCGTCACCACGGGCTGCGGTTGCGCCTTGAGGCGGGCGTAGTCGAAGCAGGCCACGAGGATGGCGGTGATGGGCACGGCGAAGAGCGCGCCCACGAGGCCAAAGAGTCGTTCTCCCGCGATGAGCGAGAAGGCGACGATGACCGGATGGATGCGCGCGGCCTGCCCCATGATTTTGGGGTTGAGGAAGTACGCCTCCACCGCGTGGATGCCGATGATCCACACCAGGATGGCCAGGCCCTTCTTGAAGCCGTCCGCCATCGCGATGAGGACGATGGGCACCGAGCTGAGGATGGTGCCGAAGATGGGGATGAGGCTGAAGAACGTGGCGATGGTGGCCAGCAGGAAGGCGAACTTCACCCCGAAGAGCAGCAGCCCCACGAAGGTCAGCGCGCCGTTGACGACGCAGATGGTGACCTGGCCCCGCACCACGCCGGACAGCGAGCGGTCGATTCGCTCGGCGAGCTGCCTTGCGTCGTGCGCGTACTCGGCGGGCACCAGGGTGCCGCAGTACCGGCGGATGGCCTGGCCGTCGATGGAGAAGAAGGCCGCCACCATCAGCACGAAGAACAGCGTGAAGACGCCCGCGGCGACCCCGGCGATGATGCTGCGGGACACGCTGACGATGTCCCCCAGGTTCTCCTGCACCAGCGACGAGACGCGCTTCACCGTGTCACTCAGCAACTGCTCCAGGTCCAACGCGAGGCTGAAGTGCCCTCCGCCCGCGGCGTCGGCGCCTTCCAGGGCCCGGTTCGAGAGCGCCACGGGAATGCCGTAGTCGCTGAGCCACGCCTCCCCGCGCTGCGCGAGCACCTGCACCTGCTCCGGCGTGAGCGTGTTGGCCAGCGCCATCGTGTCCCGGCTGACGCGCGCCATCTCCCGGTAGAGCTGGGGGACCAGCGCCACCAGGAAGAGATACACGCCAACGAAGAAGCCCGCGTAGATGAGCAGGATGGCCGCCCAGTGGGGGACGTTGCGTCCGGCGACCTTCAGCCGGGTGATGCGAGAGACGAGCGGCTGCACCAGATACGCGATGAGCGCCGCGCCGGCGAAGGGCATCACCACCGAGCGGAACGTCACCAGGGCCGCCGCTACGACGAGCCAGAGTGCACCCAGGATGAGCAGGCGCTTGCGGCGGTCGGTGGTGGGCGTCGGAGGCGGGGTGTCCAGTGGCTGCAACATGCCTCGGGCTTACGGCAGTGCCCGCGCGCTGACAAGGCCCGGCGTCCCTGGTTCTCGCCCGCCCTCCGAGCCGGGGGGCTGCTCCGGTTCCAAGCGGGCGGAAAGTTCGAGGTCCCAGCTTCCTGACGAAGGGACCGCTCACGACTGCTTGTATCGACTGACTTCAAGCCCGGTCTTCAAGCAGACTTCGAGGGGTATTCCGCTGGCTCAGGAGGGGCGTGGTGGCAGGAAAGACCATCAAGTTGTTCTTCGTGGACGGGGACCCCAGTGGTTTGCGGGTTGCGGACGTCATGAACTGGGCGGGTATTGCCCTGGCCGTTCCGCGAAACCATCTGCCCCAGTTCAAGTCGCGCAAGGAGGCCGTGCGCCCAGGGGTGTACATCCTGCTCGGCGATGACCCGGACGCGGTGGGGGAGGTGCGTGGCTACATCGGTGAGACCGAAGCGCTGGGTCTGCGGCTCGCCCAGCATGCTCGGGACTCCTCGAAGGAGTGGTGGACCGAGGCCGTGGTCTTCACGTCGAAGGACGGCAACCTCACCAAGGCCCATGCGAAGCACCTGGAACTCGCGCTGCACACGCTCGCCAGCGAGGCGGCTCGGGTCAACCTGACGAATGGCGCCGCTCCTTCGGGCGCCGCGCTCCCCGAGTCGGACCTGGCTGACATGGAAGGCTTCCTCGAATACGTGCGGCTCACGCTTCCCCCGCTGTCTGGACGTGCGGGCCAGATGCTTGAGCCACGGAGTGGGACGCGGACGAGCGGGCCCGAGTTCACCTATTTGGTGCTCAAGGCGCAGGCTCGGATGCGGAGGTCCTCCGAGGGATATGTCGTGCTGCGCGGCTCGACGGCGGTCCGGAAGACCTACGACTCGATTTCGAAGGGGTACCGGGCGCTCCGCGAAGGGCTTATTCGCGACGGCACGCTGGTCCCTCACGAATCCGCCGAACTGCTTCTGTTCCGCACGGATGCTGTCTTCACCAGCTCTTCGGCGGCGGCCGTGGTGGTCGCTGGCTCTCCCCAAAGCGGCCCTGCTGGGTGGCGCCTGCCGGATGGGACGAGCCTGGGTGCCGTCGAGGCCGCTGAACTCGAATAGCCATCGTCCGTGATGGCTCGGCTCGTTGCTCCTCGACTCGCGATACGAGACGTCGAAAGTCGCGCGTCAGGTCTCTCCCTGTTGGCGAGACCCGCTCACGCCTGGGCGCCCTGCGCGAGCCGGAGCTTCGTCTCCAGCTTGTCCAGGCAGGCTTGCATCTGTTTGCGTTTGACGCGGCCCTCGGTGGCTTCTCCCAGGCTCAGCATCTGCTCCGTGAGCCAGCGCGCGAGGAACAACAGCGACAGCCGGTCCTCCGGCGCCAGTCCTCGTTCGAGGTAGCGCTTGTTGCGCATGTAGTCGTCGAACGCGTCCGTCTCGTGCATCAGCTCCCACCGCGTCAGTCGCAGCGCTTCGGTGTAGACGACCGGCGCGGGGCGCGGGTGAGGCTCGGTGAACAGGGGCGCGAAGTGGCCTCCCGTGTCCAGGTCCACCTCCTCCACCGGCGGCGGCCACTTCTGGAGGTCCTGCGCCAGCAGCTTCGCCACCTCCTCCACGAAGTGGTCCATGAGCGGCACGGGCTTCAGGTCGAAGAGGCGGTCCCAGCGCGAGGGCATGTTCCCTCTCTACCTCAAGAGGCGGACGGTGGCAGCGACACGGCGCGCAGACCCTGCGCGCATTCGCCATAACCCGCGACCAGCTCGCGCCGGATGACCTCGTAGACCGCCCGCCGGGTGAGCAGCTCTCCGTGGCCCACGTCGGGAAGTTCGTGGTTGAACACCTGTGGCTGCCCCTCCACGTCCAGCCGCGCCGATGCCCAGGGCGTGACTTCATCCATCTTCGAGTAGAGCGACGCCAGCCGCACGTTCCGCGGAAACGCCCCCATGCGCAGCTGCTTCAGGAACGGCGACACGGGCGTGAGTTGCCACATGCTGCGGCTGAACCACCCGAGCGTCGCGCACCCCAGGTACGCCAGCCGCGAACCCTTGTGCGGAGTGCCGAGCGTGATGAGGTTGCGCACCCGCGCATCTCCGCCCAGGCGCTTCACGTAATACATGCCGATGAGGCCCCCCTTCGAGTGGCCGACGATGCTCAGCGGCCCCATGTGCGGATAGCGCGTGTACATGCGCTCCACCTTCTCACTCACCTTCCGCGCCAGCGCGTCGATGCCGCACGTGTTGAACCGATCCAACGCTCCGCCCAGGTGGATGGACCAGACGGAATAGCCGTCACGCCGCAGCCGCTGCTCCAGCACCTCGAACACGCGGCGCGTGCTGAAGAAGCCATAGAGCAACAACACCGGCCGGGGACAGTGCGTGAAGTCCGTCCTCCGGACGATGTGGTTGGCGCGTGCGTCCAGATGCAGATGGCCCGCGAGGTTTCGCAGTCGTCGTGTCCACCGGCGGTAGTGCGGAACGAGAGGATTCATGGCGCACTCGGTCGGCGCGAGGAGCGCCGTCCGGACACACCCTGTGAATCATGGCCTCGTTCCGCCGGGCTCGCGCGGGGGCCTCAACCCGCGAACGCGTGCTGCTCAACGTCCGGCGTCGGACGGCCCCGGCCCAGCGTCCGGAATTCCACCATCCCCCGTGCCTCCGTCCGTGCCGGCATCCGTCCCACCATCGCCCGGCCCCGTCACGCAGCACGCCGGAACCTTCGCGAAGTACAGCGCCGCCTGGGAGCAGAAGGCGCGGATGTCTCGGTGGTGCGCGCCGCAGCCGGTGACGAAGCGGCCGTCCTCGCAGACGGGCTCGGGCGCCGTCGCCGGGTCACACGCCGTCAGGCTCCGCGCGCACACGGCCCGCGAGCGATAGAAGCGCGCGTCGCTCCGGTCTCCCGGCACGACGGTGCAGGTGGTGCCCTGGTCGCACTCCTGGAAGATGGCGCCGGTGGAGCAGGGGCCCACCGTGCAGGCCGTCTCGCAGTTGAGCGCCTCCGAGTCGTCACAGCGAGGAGCCTGGGAGCACGGGTCGCCGTCCGAGCAGGCGGAGACGAGAAGGGCGAGTAGCAGCGACGGCAGGAAGCGCGGCAAGGGGAGCCTCGAAGGGGGTCAGGTGAAGCGCTCCAGGAAGTTCATCAGGATTCGCCTCCCAGCGGGAGTGGGAGTCAGGCCCGCGAGCAATCGGGGCACCTGCGCACCGGGCGGAATCCCCCGCGCCACGGCCTCCTGCTCCAGTCCCTCCTGACGCGCGTGGATGACGGCGCGCAGGGCGTCCGGCGCCGCTTCCGGGTGGAATTGCACGCCTCGGACCTTCGGGCGGAACGCCAGCGCCTGCGCGGCCGTGTTGGCGTTGCCCGCGAGCACCGTCGCGCCCTCGGGCACCTGCGCGACGATGTCCTCGTGCGTGGCCTGGGCGGCGAAGACCTCCGGCACCCCGTCGAACAGCGCGTCCCGACGCCCCGCCTCGGTGAGCCTCACCTCCACCGTCCCCGTCTCCCGGCCCTGCGGATTTCGCGCCACGTGTCCACCGTACGCACGCGCGAGCAACTGATGACCAAAACACACGCCAAGCACCGGCGTTCCCTTCTCACCGGCCTCCACCATGAAGTCCGCGACGTGCTCCATCCACGGCTCCAACCGCGTCACCGACAGAGGGGAGCCCGTCATCATCACCGCGTCGTACGCATGCGCGTCCCGTGGCAACGGCGCGTCGCGGTGCACCGGGAGGATGTCGAAGCGATGGCCCTCCAGTCCGATGGTGCCCAGGAACCAGTGCTCGTAATCACCGACGGTGAGGCGCACGGACTCAGCAGCCTCGCCGGCTTTCAGCAACAAGACGTTCTTCACCACCGCAGGTTGCCGCGTCTGGACGTCATTCCTACCCTGTCGTGCCACCTGTGTTCGCTCCTGGCCAATCTGTCTGGAACGCCCCTGTGCGCCCCGAGGAATCCCCATGCTAGACGCCCGCTCGCTCTCCCCCCGGCTGCCCGTCCTGCAACTGCTCATCGATGGGCAGGGCGTGGACCCCCTCGAAGGGGGCTCGCTCCCGGTGGTGAATCCCGCCACGGGTGAGAAGGTGTGCGATGTACCCAGCGCCACCGCCGCCGACGTGGACCGCGCGGTGAAAGCCGCCCGTCGCGCCTTCGAGTCCGGCCCGTGGAGCAAGATGTCCGCCCGGGAGCGCGGCAAGCTCATCCGCAAGCTGGCCGACCTGCTGTGGCAGCGCCGCGAGGAGTTCGCGCTCGTCGAGTCGCTCAACAACGGCAAGACCTTCCGCGACGCCGTCCGAGGCGACGTGGCCCCGGGTGCCGGCACGCTCGCGTACTTCGCGGACTGGGCGGACAAGATTCATGGCGAGGTGCTCCCGGTGGACGGCCCCTTCCACACCTACGTGCTCAAGGAGCCGGTGGGCGTGGTGGGCCTCATCGTCCCGTGGAACTACCCCACGTGCATCCTCTGCTGGAAGCTGGGGCCCGCGCTCGCCGCGGGCTGCACGGTGGTGGTGAAGCCCTCCGAGATGACGCCGCTGACGGCGATGAAGCTGGGCGCGCTCGCGCTCGAGGCGGGCTTTCCTCCCGGGGTCCTCAACGTCGTCACCGGCTACGGGGACCCCGCGGGCGAGGCGCTCGCGCGGCACCCGGACGTGGACAAGATTTCCTTCACCGGCTCCGGTCGCACCGCGCGCCGGCTGATGCAGGCGTCGGCGGGCAGCAACCTCAAGAAGCTGACGCTGGAGCTGGGCGGCAAGAGCCCGCAGGTCATCTTCTCCGACGCGGACCTGGAGCGCGCCGTGGAGGCGTGCTTCTGGGGCATCTTCGGCAACAAGGGCGAGACGTGCAACGCGGGCAGCCGCGTGCTCGTGCAGGACGGCATCTACGACGACTTCGTGGCCCGGCTGGCGGACCGCGCGCGCAAGCTGCGCGTCGGAGACCCGTTGGACCCGTCCACGGAGATGGGCGCGCAGGTGAGCCAGAAGCAGCTCGACACCATCCTCGGCTACGTCGAGAGCGGCCGTCAGCAGGGCGCGAAGCTCCTGGCCGGTGGTGAGCGCGACACGGAGAGCGTCAAGGCAAAGGGCTACTTCATGCGGCCCACCATCTTCGGCGACGTGAAGCCGGACATGAAGATTGCCCAGGAGGAGATTTTCGGCCCGGTGCTCAGCTGTCTGCGCTTCCGCGATGACGCGCAGGCGCTGGAGCTGGCCAACGGCACGCTCTACGGCCTGGCCGCCTCGCTGTGGACGCGCGACGTGGCGAAGGCGCACGCGCTGGCTCGCAAGGTGAAGAGCGGCGTGGTGTGGATCAACTGCTTCAACGAGTTCGACGATGCCGCGCCGTTCGGCGGCTACAAGGAGTCCGGCTGGGGCCGCGATTTGTCGCACCACGCGCTGGATGGCTACCTCCAGTGCAAGGCGGTGTGGACGCGCCTGCCGACGGACACCTGAGCATTCCCTCACCCCAGGAAGGAAGGTCCCGATGCCGACCCGTCCCAAGGCGAAGGTACTCACGCATCCGACCGTGGCTCGCAGGGCTCGCGCGAAGGAGCGCGGTGGCCCCGTGCGCGGCGCCGCCGTGCCCCGGGACTCCGGCGGCACCGACACGCTCAAGCGCTGGCTCGACGACAACGGCGTGAAGAAGGTGAAGGTCGGCGCCATCGACATCGACGGTGTCTGGCGCGGCAAGTACATCTCCCTGGAGAAGTTCCTCAGCGCCGCCAAGGGTGGCCTGGGCTTCTGCGACGTCGTCTTCGGATGGGATTTGGGCGACGAGCTGCTGGACAACACCCAGGTGACGGGCTGGCACACCGGCTATCCGGATGCGCACGCGACGGTGGACGTGACGACGGGGCGGGTGATTCCGTGGGAGCCCGACACCGCGGCCTTCCTGCTGGACTTCGTCAACCCGGACGGCACGCCCTTCGAGGCCAGTCCCCGGCAGCTGCTCCAGAAAATCGCCGCTCGCGCACGGGAGCAGGGCTACCTGCCTCGCTTCGGCGCCGAGTACGAGTTCTTCATCTTCAAGGAGCAGCCGGACACGCTGAAGCAGAAGGGCTTCCAGGACCTCACGCCGCTGACGCCCGGCATGTTCGGCTACTCGTGGTTGCGCACGTCGCAGAACGCGCCGCTGGTGCACGCGCTCATCGACGGGTGCAACGGCTTCGGCCTCAACATCGAGGGCTTCCACACCGAGACAGGGCCCGGCGTCTTCGAGGCGGCCATCCGCTATGACGACGTGGAGCGCTCCGCGGACAAGGCGGCCCTCTTCAAGACGGTGGTGAAGGAGCTGTGCGCGCGCCAGGGCCTCACCGCGTGCTTCATGGCGAAGGTGAACGCGAAGCTGCCAGGGTGCTCGGGGCACGTGCACCAGTCGCTCTGGGACCTGAAGGGCGAGCACAACCTCTTCCACGAGGAAGGCTCGCCGCACGGCATGAGCCGCCTCATGCGCCACTACATCGGCGGGCAGATAGCGCTGATGCCGGAGCTGACGGCGCTCTACTGGCCCACCATCAACAGCTACAAGCGCAGCGTGGAGAACACCTGGGCGCCCACCACCGCGGCGTGGGGTCTGGAGAACCGCACCTGCGCCGTGCGCGTCATCGGTGAGAACGCCAAGGCGATGCGCATCGAATACCGCCAGCTCGGCGCGGACATGAACGCGTACATCGGCATGGCGGCGAGCCTGGCCGCGGGCCTGTGGGGCATCGAGAACGAAATCGAGCCGCCCCCCGCGTGCAACTCCAATGCGTACGCGTCCCACGAGGCCGCGCCGCTGCCGCGCAATTTGAGAGATGCCGTGGCCCTGCTCAAGCAGAGCGAACGCGCCCGGGAAATCCTGGGCGAGGGCTTCGTGGACCACTTCGTGCGCACGCGCGAGTGGGAGGTGCGCCAGTACGAGCGCGCCGTCACGAGCTGGGAGTTGGAGCGCTACCTGGAGCTCATCTGATGAGCCCGAGGGAGGAACCCGCGATGAAGCCGTTCGACATTCCCGCTGAGCCCCGTATCACCGAGATGGCGTGGCCCACCCGCATCGTCCTGGGCGCGGGCGCGCTCCAGCGACTGCCCGCCCAGGCGCAACGCTTGAACATGAAGCGCCCGTTGCTGGTGACGGACGCGGGCGTGGTGAAGGCGGGGCTCGCCTCCCGCGTGCTCGAAGTCTTGAAGACGGCGGGCCTGGCGTGCGCCGTCTTCGACGGCGTGGAGCCCAACCCCACCGAGAAGGACGTCTTCGCCGGCCTGGAGGTCTATCGCCACCACAACTGCGACGGGCTCATCGCGCTGGGCGGCGGCAGCGCGCTGGATGCGGGCAAGCTGGTGCAACTGCTCACCACCCACGAGCCTCCGCTCAGTCGCTATGACGACGCGAAGGGCGGGGACCAGTACGTGAAGGACGACCTGCCTCCGCTCATCGCCATTCCGACGACGGCGGGCACGGGCTCGGAGGTGGGCCGCTCGGGCGTGGTGACGCTGGCGGACACGGGGCGCAAGACGGTGATTTTCAGCCCGGCCCTGCTGCCTCGCGCCGCCATCGTCGACCCGGAGCTGACGCTGGGGCTTCCTCCCGGCGTCACCGCGGCCACCGGCATGGATGCCTTCACGCATTGCCTGGAGGCGTACCTGGCCAATGGCTTCCATCCGCTGGCGGACGCGGTGGCCATCGACGGCATCCAACGCGTGAGCCGCTCGCTGGTGACGGCGGTGCGGGAGGGCACGGACCTGGCGGCGCGCACGGACATGATGATCGCCGCGATGCAGGGTGCCATGGCCTTCCAGAAGGGCCTGGGCGCGTGTCACGCGCTGGCGCATGCGCTGACGCCCATCTCCGGCGTGCACCATGGCCTCGCCAACGCCGTCGTGTTGCCCGTGGTGATGGAGTTCAACCGCGCTTCGAGCACGACGCGGCTGGCGCGCGTGGCCGTGGCGATGGGGGATACCTCCAATGCCCGTGAGGACGTGCTCGCGAGCAACGCCATCGACCGGGTGCGCAAGCTCAACGCGGCCATCGGCATTCCCACGCGGCTTCGCGACGTGGGCGTCAAGGAAGAGGACCTGCCGAAGATCGCCGACAAGGCCTTCCAGGACGCCTCGCACCTGAGCAACCCGCGCAAGGTGGTGGAGGCCGACCTGCTGGCCATGGCCCGCGAGGCCTGGTGATTCAGCGTCGTTCCGGGGGAGGCGAGCGCCTCCCTCGGGGTGACGGACCGCTCAGTTGCCCTGGTCCGAGGCCGCCGGCAGGACGCCGGTGGTGCCACCGTCTCCGAGCACCGTGGCGCCCAGGTCCTTCTCGCTCACCGAGCCAGGGCCGGAGTCGGTGACTTCGCCGTGCGAGCCCACCACCGCGCCGGTCATCTCCGCGGTGCCTTCCTCGGGAACGAAGTCCAGCGTCTCCACGTAGACGCGCCCGGGCAGGCGCAGGTCCATCGCGTTGATGCGCTCCTGGCCGCGCAAGTCATAGAGCTGCTGCGCGACGGGGCCCGCGGGGATGCGGTCGTCGGAGAAGAAGATGTAGACCTTCACCTTCCCCTCCTGCGTGGGGACGCGGAAGCTGGTGTTCGCGATGGGCTTGTTCGAGTCGCACCGGATGGAGCGGTTCTCCCGCGTCAGCGTGAGCTGACGGATGACGCCCTTCTGGGACACCGTGTAGAGCATGCAGTAGGGGAGCTGCCCGGCGGAGGGGATGACCTCCATCGTCGCGGGTCCCGTCTTGCGAATCTGCGCGCGCGTGGGCCGGTCGTCCTTGCTGCCGTTCTGACAACCCGCGCTCATCGCGGCCACTGTGAGCCATGTACTCCAGCGCTTCATGTGTCCCTCCCGGGGGCGTGGAAGAACCACCGTTCGCGGCTCCAGCCTACTGCGAGCCTCGTGCTCCAGGGAGGTCCTGGCGTCCGCTCGCGCACTCTCCGGCGGCCCCAACGACCGCCAGTTCACATCCTCGCTCCAAGGACTCTCCGACGAGCGCCCGGCCCTCACGGGCGCGCCGCGTCTCAGGGGCCTTGCAATTTACGCAGTGCGTCGAGTGCTTCCTGGAGACCGACGCCGAGGAAGAGCAGCAGCGTGGCGACGAGCGCGGCGTTGGTGAGCCAGCCATTGCGCAGCGAGCCCACCCAGGCGCGTCGGTTGTTCATCCACAGCAGGGTGGCGGCGAGCAGCGGCATGAACAGCGCGCCGACCACGGCGTAGGCCAGCTGCGCGCGCTGGAGCGGCGCCCAGAGCATGGGCAGCGGGACGATGGCGAGCGCGACCAGGTACAGCCGCCATGCGCGGGTGGTGCGCAGGTCCACGGCGGGCCCCGGCGGGCCTTTGCGGTGGATGCGCAGGAAGTCCGCGAAGAGGTAGGGGATGCCCTCCCAGACGCCCAGCAGGCTGGAGAAGACCGCGCCCCAGAAGCCCGCGAGGAACACCCAGTAGCCGGCGGGACCGATGACCGCCTCCAGCCGCGAGGCGAGCAGCGACGCCACCTTCAGGCCGGTGCCCTCCAGGCGCAGCGTCGAGCCGATGATGACCATGGCCGCGCCGAACATCCCCGTCAGCGCGTAGCCCACGGTGAGGTCCGCCTGACAGGTCTTCAAGCCGAGTGGACCCTCGCGGCCCTTCTCTCGAATCCAGTAGCCATACGACAGCATCGTCACCGTGCCGCCCACGCCGCCGAGCAGACCCAGCACCCACACGGTGCTCTTGTCGGGCAGGGAGGGAATCACGAGCCCACGCGCGGCGGCCGCCCAGTCGGGTTGCGAGGCCACGGCGGTGAAGAGGACCGCGCCGAACATCAGCGCGATGCAGGCCGCCATCAGCTTCTCGAAGAGGCGGAACCCGCCGAGCCCGACGAGCGCGAGGCCGACCAGCGAGTGAATCACGCCCCAGATGCGCCGGGACGTCTCCGGGTCTCCACCCAGTGGCCACAGCGCATCTCCCGCCGCGCCACACGCGGAGATGAGCGCGCCGCCCGTGAAGAAGCTCCAGCCCAGCAGATAGATGAAGAAGACATTGCGCAGGCCCGGGCCCAGCCGCGCCCAGCCCTCCAGCAAGGTGGTGCCGGTGGCGAGCTGCCAGCGCGCGACGCCTTCGTTGAGGAAGCCCTTGAGCACCGAGCCCACGACGGCGGCCCACAAGATGGCCACACCCACGGCCGAGCCTCCCAGGCTCGCGGTGAGCAGGTCTCCCGCGCCCACGCCCGTGGCGGCGACGAGGATGCCGGGCCCGAAGCGAGCCATCAGCCCGGGCCTCGCGGGAGCGGCGGACTGCGCGGAGGAAGGTGCCGGGCTTTCCATGGGGCCCCGAAAGGCTACCACCCCCAGATGAGCGACATCGTCATGGAGCCCGAGCAGTCATGCAGCGGCGGGCGTGGACCGCCTCTCATGCCGAGCTGGGCCTGAATCGTCTTCCACTCGTCGATGAAGGATTGGTGTGCCGCCACCTCCTGACGTGAGGTGACGTGCGTGGCTCCCGGCTCGGCCAGCTTGGTCTGGAGGAACTGGGCCTGCTGGTGGAGCTCGTTCGCCGCGCTCGCGAGCCGCTCGGTGCTCAGGGGGCGAGGATGGGGCAGGTGAGGGTCCTCGGTCGCGTGACACTCCACGGCGCGCGTCAACAGCTCACCCAGGCTCTCGAAGGTGCTCTGGGAGAACGCGACGCGGACGAAGGTGTTGGGGTGGGTGGACAGCTCGGTCATGGAATCGCGCAATCGCGCCAGCGCGGACCAGCCGAGCCAGACGGACGCTTCCGGGTCCTGGGCCTCCAGATTGACGACCCACTTCGAATGGATGTCCCGTGCGTCCATGCCAACGAGTCTGGCACGACTCCTCAGGCCAGGTCTGGAAGGGCCTGCTCGATGAGGTCCGCGGCGCGCCCTGCGCCCCCCGACTTCTTCGCCGGGGAGCGTGGGCTGACGTCCGCTCAGGGCATGTCGGGGCTCATCCCCGGGCACTTGCCGGGCTTCATCTGGTCCGCCGTCTTGTGGACCTCGCTGCTGAGCTGCTTCTGCTTGGACGGGTCCATCGCGGTGTAGACGATGATGACGCCATCCGGCGTGTCCTGGACGCTCGCGCTGGAGGGCATGGTCGGCGCGCCCGCCATGCCGGAGCCACCCATGCCGGTGTCGTCCAGGCCGTCCTGCTCTTCCAATGGGCTGTCACCCAGGTCCTCGCGCTGGGCCTCCTGCATGGGCGTCTCCTGCTGCGCGCGCTGGGTGCTCTCCGCCTGCTCGTGGAGCATGGCCCGGCTGCGCTGCTGGAGCTCCGCCACCTGCGTCGGCTCCGGCGTGCTGATGATGAGCGCCACGCCTTCGGGCACGTCCTGGGCGCGGGCCATGGCGCCCGAGACGGACATGGGACAGTTGGGCTCGGAGACGCCCTTGTGGTGCTTGCCATGGTGCTCGTCACCCGGCGGTGGTGGCTGCGGCCCCATGTCAGGGGGGACTGCCTCCGCGGTGGCCGGTGGAGGCGGCTGGGCGGGCGGAGGCTGGGTGCTGGCCTGCGGCTCGGCGCCCTCGGATTGAGAGCCCCGCTTGGAGCAGCCGACCGAGAAGCAGAGCGCCGCGGACACGGCGAGAATCGACGGAAGCCTGGACAGATGCATGTGGAAGTCCCCCCGGGCGTGAGCCCTTCTCGCGGAAGGTGGGCAGGGGGACCGGGCGTCGGCAATGCGACCGCATCCAGGGCCGCCCGGTGGCCCCGCCCGGCGGACGGTGGTGTCTATCCAGGGGGAGACGCGCCCCCAGGCGACCTTCGCCATCGAACGCGTCGCCAGAGAAGGCCAGGTGCGGTGGATGGGCCGCGTGATGACTCGCCAACGCGGGTGCGGCTCCTGTCTGCTCGCCTCGTTCATTGCGCAACACGCTGTCTTTCATGTCGGCATCCAAATCCATGGCCACCTCCGTCACATCTGGGTGCGTGCGCGGGCCTCCGGCTGGGAGGCTCGACCGCCATGAAAGGTTTGGTATGAGAAGGCTCGCGGTGCTCGACCTGGATGGGACGCTGACGCCAGACACCCTCGGCGCGTTGCTGGTGAGGGAATTGCTGGCACGAGGTGCCTGCGAGGCTGAGATGGGGCAGGGCTTCCTGTCGGCCCTGGCGCGTCACCGTGCGGGGTGTCAGGACTTCTACACCACCGTCGCTGAAGTCTACCAAGGGCTGGGGCGAGCCGTGGCGGGGGTGGCTGTCTCCAGCGTCGAGCGCGCGGCGGAGGAGGTCTGGGCTCATGCCCAGGGGCGAATGTTTGGCTTCGTACGCCCGCTCGTGCGGATGCTCGAGGCGGAGGGCTTTCTGGTGGCCCTCGTCTCCGGCAGTCCCATCGAGGTCGTCCAGTTGGTGGCCAACGACCTGGGCATCGATGTCTTCCGGGGCGCGGTGATGGGCATCCGGCACAATCGCTACACCGGGCGCGTGCTCCAGGGCCCCGGCCTGATGGGCGGAAAGCCGCGCATCCTCCGGGAGCTGGAGGCGCTTCATGAGGTCTGTCTGGCGGCATCGCTCGCCATGGGCAACTCACCTTCCGACGGGGAGGTCTTCGGGTTGGTCGGGTTGCCGGTGGCCTTCGAGCCCTCCGATGAATTGGCGGGACTCGCGGCGCGCAACGGGTGGTGCGTCGTGGACCGGCATGACGTGTTGCGAGTCCTCCTCCGGCTCCTGTTGCGCTCCGCGGGTGGGGAGGATTCTCTCGAGCCCGGGTGAGCGTCGTCTGGGCGTGCCCATGGCGCGTGGCGTTGAGGCGCTGGGTGCCTTTGGGGTGAATGGGTTTCCGGGTTGCTATTGCACTTTGATGGAGTGATTGCGTCTGTGGTGTGGAGGTGGTTGCCTTTCGCGTGTGTGTTTTGTGGGGTGGGTTGCTGTCTGGTTGGTGTCCGGCTCTGAACTTGCGTCCTGGCGGTGGTGCTTTCGGCCTGTGGTGGGATCGAGGACACGAGTCCTCCAGAGGATGCGCTGGGCCAGCAGGAGGCGGGCATCGACAACGGGGCCCGTTGTCCCTACCGTGACTCGGGCCGGACGTAGACGACCACTTGGGGTGTCTCGTCCAGGTACAGGCCCGTCGCCGGCGTGCGTGTGCCGAACGCCTGCCACGTCTGGAACTCGTACTCGCGAAACTCCTGGTGGTACTGGTACGCGACGACGTCCGCGTCGAAGGGACTGCCCACCGCGCGCAAGTCGGGCCGGAGCATGCCGTTGCGCTGGTAGTCGCGGAACGAGCCGCCGTGCACCTCATGAAGGAACAGCCGCGCGCCCGGCTTCGCGTGCTCGTTGATCCACGGCAGCACGCCGGTGACATGGCTGGACCAGAACTGGCGCTGCATCCCCAGCGTCGCCGCGCCCGGCGCGCCTCCCGCGAGCTCCGAGTAGGCCGCCGTGCCGTAGGGGAACACGCGCGCCGAGTACACCAGCGCGGGCGTCAGCAGCAGCGCGAACACGGCCACCGCCACGGAGGCACCCGGCAGCGAGGGCCAGCGGCCCCGGAGTCGCTCCACCAGCGCCGCGCAGCCCCGGGACACGGCCTGCCCTGAGAGCAGGCCCAGGAACACCATGGACGGGAACCAGTGCTTCACCCCGCCGAAGTGCGGCACCTGGGGATGGCTGATGATGAGGATGGACGTCACCGCGTTCACCCCGACGAGCGCCTCGGCCATCGTCAGGGGGCGCACCCAGGCGCGCGTCCGCTCCCACTGCCCCAGCACCACCCGCGCCGCCAGCGCGACGAAGCCCGTCACCATGGGCGCCAAGAGGCTGGTGGGCACCGTGAGCGCCGTCTTCACCAGCACGTAGGACAGGGGGAAGGGAGGCTCGCGCAGCAGCGTGCCCAGATAGAACCAGGCGTAGTGGTTGTGCTTCGCGTGGAAGGCCAGGTACCACGCGGTGCGGTCCACCGGCTGGTGCCAGAGGTAGGGCCAGTGCAGGTAGAAGATGATGGGGCCGAGCACCGCCATCGCCGCCACCGGCACCAGCGCCCGCGTCACGGGCGCGCTGACCTTCTCCAGGCCCTTGAGCATCCACGCGCCGCCCGCCGCGAGGCCCACGAACAGCAGCGTGTGGGGACTGAGCAGCAGGAACTTCTTCTGGAAGCCCTCACCGCCGCCCAGCGACAGCACGAGCAGCCCGTAGAACACCGCCACCGCGGTGAACAGGCCCACGAAGCGAAGCAGCCACCCACGGGCCTGTGGCTCACCCTCGCTCGCGGTCCACGCCCTCCACAGCGCGAAGGGCGTCAGCACGAAGGGCAGGAACAGCGCGTTGTGCTTGGCGGCCAGCGCCAGTCCGAAGGCCACGCCGCAGGCGACTCCCCAGCGCGTGTCTTCCAACGCCCGCCAGAAGCAATACACGACGAGCAGCCACAGCGCGGCGACGGGCAGGTCGAAGCACGCCAGCTCCGCGTTGAAGTACTGACGCGGCACCAGCATGAAGGCGAGCGCGGCGAACAACCCGGCCGTGCGCCCATACAGCGCGCTGCCGAACAGGAAGCTCAGCGCGGGCACCAGCGCGGCGAGGGCGAAGGCCGGCAGCCGGAACGCGGTGGCCGAGCGCATCCACCCCAGCGTGTCGTGGAAGAGCAGGTGGCTCAGTCCGAACAGCGTCTTCATCAGCGCGGGGTGCTCGTGGTTGTAGTCCCACGCGCGGACGATGGCCGCGTCCGTCAGCGCCTTCGCCGGTGAGTGGAAGAGCTGCCGGAACCAGCCCGCGTAGCCCTCCGCCGCGGCGAAGTAGACGCTCTCGTCGCGCGTGAAGCCCACCGCGGACTCCGTCCACCACAGGGCCACGAAGGCCAGCGCCCACAGCGCCCACGCCAGTCGCTTCTCATCCCGGGTGGCGGGCCTGCCCATCATCCCTTCACCCCCACCGCCGGCTCCACCGCCAGCACGTCCAGACACACCGCCCGCCGGTCTGGATTCTCCGAGCGGACCCAGACCTTCACGGTGCGCGCCTCACCCGAGGGCAGGTGGACCTCCGACTTCTTCACGCCCTCCTGGCCCGGCGGTATCGCCACTTCCAACAGCCGCGCGCCGCTGGCCGCGTCGTCCACGCCCAGCATGGCGGTGGTCAGCCGCGCGTCCTTGGGAAAGGCGTACTCGAAGATGATGCCGCCCTCCAGCCGCAGGCCCACGTCACCGGGCACGCCGTCCAGCTCCGCCACCAGTCGCTTCGCTCCACCCGGAGCGGGCATCCACAGGCAGCGGCGCGGCTCGTAGAGGATTTCGTGCCATTCCCGCGCGACGTACACGTTGCCGGGGCCCGGGCAGCGGTGCGCCGTTCCATCGAAGGGGCACTTCTCGCGCGAGCCGTCGTCGGACTCCAGATACACCCGCGCGCGAGCGACGGCGTCCGCGGCATCGAAGCGGCGCGGCCGGTGACGGCCATTCTCGTAGAGCGTCAGCGACAGCGGCCCCTCCCGGGTGGCGGTGCCCACGGCGCGGCGCTCCGGGAGGAAGCCCGCGAGAAAGGCGGCTTCGTCCGAGCGAGGCAGCTCCGGCTGGCCCAGCACCCAGATGCGCGGATGCACGGAGAGGTCATCCCGGTCCGAGCCCAGGTAGCCGTAGACGGGCAGGGACGGAGGCAGGAAGAGGCGGGCGCGCTCCGCCCACCAGGGGAAGAGGAGGACGGCGTCACCGGGCCGGGCCTCCGTCTTCAGACGCTCCGCCACCGCGCGGTAGCTCTCCTCGGAGGGGAGCTTGCCCGGCAGCCGCAGGTGGAAGAGCAGACTCAGGAGCGCGACCAGCAAGAGGCCCCCCAGCTCCACGAGGGGCAGCGCGCGTGTGACGCTAGGACTTCGCAAGGCGAATCTTCTGCTCGCTCTTTTCCCGGCAGAAGGTGCAGAAGATGGGCTCGCCCGAGGAGAACGACGGCGTCCAGGGCGGGTACATCGAGCACCGCGGGTCCAGGCAGTGGTGCAGCTCCCAGAGGTGGCCGAGCTGGTGGAGCGCGTGGCGGGCCACGGGCTTGAAGCCGACCTCCAAATCCTTGTGGGGCAGCAGGGTGATGACGGCGCGGTCCTTGCCCTGGCGCGCGAAGCCCGGGGTGGGCGCCACGCCGCTGGGCAGCTCACGCTCCTTCAGCTTGCGCGAGGTGAGCAGCAGCACCTTGTCATCCTGGTAGGCGCGAATGCCCTTCACCTGGTCCAGCAGCTTCTCGGCGTCGAGCGGCTCGCCGAGCCCGGGAGGAATCTCCGCGGTGCCGGAGTGCTCGCTGCCCACGCCGAACGCCGTGTAGAGCGTGCGGTTGAGCTTGGCGAGCTGCTTGTCGTCGAAGGGGTCCAGCGTCACGACGCGAATCACGGGGCGTCACCTCGGCGCAAAGGGCCCTCGGGAGGGGGCCATGAGCACCGCCCCCGGGACTCGGGTGTCGACTGTCAGTCCTCGCCGCCCTCGGCGGGCTTCGCCTTGGGCGGACGGCCACGCTTCTTGGGAGCGGCGGGTTCGGCGCCCTCCGCCTCGGGCGGCTTGGCCTTGGGCGGACGGCCGCGCTTCTTGGGCGCGGGGGCTTCGGCGCCGGGCGGAGGAGCCTCCGGCTTCGGCTTCGGCGGACGGCCGCGCTTCTTCGGGGCGGCGGGCTCGGCGCCCTCGGCTTCCGCGGGCTTGGCCTTGGGCGGACGGCCGCGCTTCTTGGGCGCGTCTTCGTCGGAGGACTTCTCCTCGGACTCCTCGCCCTCTTCCTCGGAGGAGGTCTCTTCCTCGGACTCGGAGGCCTCGGCCTGCGGCTCCTCGTCGGAGGGCAGGTCCAGGTCTCCGTCGAGCCCCAGCAGGTCGCCATCCAGACCCAGGTCGTCTTCTTCTCCGCGCGCGAACTCGGCGGCGGTGCGCTTGGGGCGCTCGCGGCCGGGCGGGAAGAGGACGATGTCGATGGCGTCCTCGGCGTTGACCTCGGCGGTCCCGAGCGCGGCGGCGACCTCCGACACCAGCAGGTGCCGGGCGTTGTCGTACAGCTCGCGCTCCTTGGTGGGCAGGGGCCGCAGCTCGCTGAGGATCTGGAGATCCTTCACGACTTCGGCCAGTCCCAGGATGCCGCCCTGGGTCATCCGGTCCAGGTTGGTGCGAGCGCGCTGCTTCCAGTCCAGGTCGGCCTTGTCACCGTCCGAGCGCAGGAAGGCGAAGACGCTCTTCACGTCCTCGGCATTGGCGACCTTGCGCACGCCGATGGCGACGATCTTGGCCTGGGGCACCATGACGACGGCGCCGTCTTCCTCGCGGCGCATCGTGACGAAGACGAGGCTCTGACCGGCCACGACCTTCGTATCGATGGCGGTGACGCGGCAGACACCCTGATTCGGATAGACGACCCGGTCGCCGACCGCGAGCTGGTTGAGTGACGCGGACCCTTCAGGCATGTCCCCCTCACGGGCAGATGGACGTCAAAGGAGGCCCGGGCTTAACACCGAGTCGCGCTCGACGCCACGAGATTACCGGTGAACCGACGCTGTGCGTTCGCCCGTTCGCTGTGCCTCCAAAAGGATGCCCAGAAGCTCCTTCTGCCGCGCGTCCAGCGCCGCCTCCACCTGCGCCTGCGTCGGCTCCGCTTCCGTGCTCCCTGGCCGCGCATCCACGCGACCGGACAGCCCCACCGTCCCCAGCACCACCGCCCCGACCACGGCCACTGCCACCAGTTTCAACATGTTGAGCCCTCCTTGTCGCTCAGGGTAGGGGGAGGGCCCGGAGGATCAACTTTTCGGCGACAGGCCGCTGCACGGCTGTAGCAACCTGCTAGCGGGTGGGGCGCTCGTTTCGCCGCTCTGGAGGGGCGGTGGGGATGACCTCCAGGAGGAGGGTGCCGGTGTTGTCGGCCAGGTTGTCGTCCGGGAAGGCGAGCTGGAGCCAGGATGCTCCCCTGAGCCGCGAGGGCTGGCCCACTTCCAGGAGCGCCAGGCCACTGGGCGAGCCGTCGGGGCCCTGGTCCGTGCCCACCAGGCCGAGCACCCGTCCCACCGGACCTCCACTCAAGCCCCGCGTCCGGGCGGGCTCGGCCGTGTAGCGCAGCACCACCTCGTAGGTGGTGCCCGGGTCCAACGCGTGGAGGGTGAAGCGGTCCGCGCGCGAGAGCTTCACGGCATGGTGGCGCGCATCCAGTCGGAACGGCGGATGGGTGGGGCCGCCCAATTCCCGCACCCGTACCTGGAGCCCGCCACGGTTGTCGTCGCGACGTGCGTCCAGCGCGAAGACATAGAGGACGGAGGCGTGGCGGATGAGCTGCTCCTCGGGGCCGAGCAGTCCGAAGGACTCGTGCGAGGACAGCTCTCCGTCGCCTTCCAGGAAGTAGCCGGCGTGCTCCACGGCCATCGGTCCACCCAGGGACATCCGTCCTTCGGTGTGCACCAGGTAGGTGCGGGCCGGGTCCAACGGCACGCGCGCGGCGGACGTCACCGGGACGCGGAAGGCGTGGCTCACGGCGGACAGACGCAGGGCTCCGGGGGCCCAGTCCGCGTCCTGGAGCGGAGGGGCATGGGCGGCCCTGGCCGCGGCGAGGGCGGCGGCGCCTGAGGCGGGAGTGTTCAGTCGTGGACGGAGGTGTGCGTGGACGGCGAGGGTGTTTCCCCGCTCGGCGCGCACCACCTGGCTCCACGGCACCATGCCGGGGATGTGGACCTCCAGCAGGTGCTCGCCGTCCGCGGGCAGGTGCGTGAGGAGGGCGGGGGTGACGGAGCCCAGCGTCCTGCCATCCACGCGAATGGTGGCGCCGGGGGGCGAGGAGCTGAGCTCCACGGAGAAGGTGCCGTTGCGCCCCAGGGCCATCACCACGAGCGCCACGCCCACGGCGGCCAGCACGGGCGCGCCCAGCGCCACCGCGCGAGGCAGCCGGAAGCCAGGGCGGGGCGGAGGGGCGGGATGAGGCGGCTCGGTGGGGGCCTCGCTCTCCGGGGTGGGACCGGGCACCGCGGGGATGGGCTGGGTGGTGCGCTCGCGTCGGCCCTCGCCGGGCGTCGGGGGCCGCGGCGGAGGGATGGACTCGGGTGGCGGGGGGAGTTCGAGCGGGGACGGCTCGTGGACCGTGGGTCGCTCGGAGGGGGCCTTTGCCCAGCGGGCCATCTGCGCGAGGAACTCTCGCGGCAGCAGCACGGGCCGTCCATCCGCCACCAGCTCCGTCTCGAACAGGTAGCCCATGAAGTGGGCCAGCGCGCTGGAGGAGACATCGGGCGTGGCGGTGTGCAGGTAGCGGGTGAGGGCCTCGGCGAAGGCCTCGGCGGTGGGGTAGCGCTGCTCGCGCTCCACGGCGAGGGCGGTGAGGAGGATGCGCTCCAGGGCCGGAGGGATGTCCGGGGCCAGCTCGCGCGGACGCGGAAAGTCGCCCAGGGCGATCTTGCGCATCACGTCCGGGACGGAGCCCTCGAAGGGCAGTCGCCCGCACAGCGTCTCGTACAGCAGCGTGCCCGCGGCGAAGATGTCCGCGCGGGCGTCCAGCTCCCGGCCCCGGGCCTGCTCCGGGGCGAAGTACGCGTACTTGCCCTTGGCCTCGGCCTCGTCGGACTCGTCGCTGACACCATGGCTGGCGAGCCGGGCCCGGGCGATGCCGAAGTCCACCAGCTTCACCTGTCCCTCGAAGCTCAGGAGCACGTTCTGCGGGCTGACGTCGCGGTGGATGATGTGCAGCGGACGGCCCCGGTCATCCAACCGGGTGTGGGCGTAGGCCAGCCCCTTGAGCACCTCCACCGTCACCAGCAGGGCCAGCGGTTGGGGTAGGGTGTAGAGCCCCTTCTCCCGGGCGCGTCGCAGCACGCGTGACAGCGGATGCCCGTCCACCCACTCCATGGCGATGAAGTACTGGCCGCCCACTTCGCCGAAGTCGAAGACCTGGGCGATGTTGCCGTGGCTCAGCCCCGCGGCGATGCGCGCCTCGTTGACGAACATGGAGACGAAGGCACTCTTGTCCGCGTAGCCCGGCAGGATTTTCTT
Organism: Myxococcus sp. CA051A; assembly: GCF_013336705.1. Taxonomy (NCBI): domain Bacteria; kingdom Pseudomonadati; phylum Myxococcota; class Myxococcia; order Myxococcales; family Myxococcaceae; genus Myxococcus; species Myxococcus sp. CA051A. The sequence continues at coordinate 390,284 of NZ_JABUMS010000001.1, forward strand.
GATGACGACGGGCTTGGTGACCCCCGCCACCGCCGTCATCCGGGCGCGGTAGATCTCCGCCATGCCGCCCGTCGCGATGCGCTCGAGCAACGTGTACTTGCCGAAATCGAGCCCTTCGGACGGGTGCTCCACGTGTCTTCCGGCTCCTCTGGGCGCACCGGGCCGCTGTGCTGCCCCTCCACGACTCCACGACGCCTCTTGAGGCCCGCGCGAAGCTATCATCAGGGCTCCAGGAACGTTAACACGGGAAAATTCCGTTGAACATGCTCACTCGTCTCTTTGTCCTGGGTGTCTTACTCGGGGGCTCCCACGCGGTGGCGGCGCCCGCGGTGCTGTTGGCGCCGGTGTTGGGGTTGCCCGAGCGCGTCATGCTTCAGGGGCGCGTGCTGAAGGAGGCGCCCTCGGACGGCAGCTCGGCGCTGTCGCGGAACCTGCGGCGACTGGCGGCGCCCAACTGGGAGGGCGCGAAGGTGTCGGTGCGCTTCCAGGGTGTCACCGCCATCGTGACGAGCGGGCACGACGGTGGCTTCGAGGTCACCTTGATGCCGCCCGAGGGAGGCCGCTTCAAGGAGGGCGCTTCCGAGGCGGAGGCGTGGGTGGAGGGCGCCATCACCAGCGCGCGCGTGGAGGTGCTGCCGGCGACGACATCGCTGCTGGTGGTCTCCGACTTCGACGACACGCTGGCGGTGACGCAGGTGACGAAGCCGGCGAAGCTGGTGCAGACGGCGCTGCTGAAGGACTCGGACACGCAGGAGGTGGTGCCGGGCATGGCGGCGCTCTACGGATGCCTGCGGGGGAGCGCCACGTCCTCGGCGTTCGCGCTGGTGAGCGGCTCGCCCGTCCAGTACCTGCCGCGCGTGCGCGGGTTCCTGGAGCGGCACCAGTTCCCGGCGGGCTTTGGCGTGTACCTGCGGGACCTGGGCCCGTCGTCGCTGTCCAACTACAAGCAGCCCATCATCCGCCGCCTGCTCACGCAGTTCCCGCTGCCCGTCGTGCTGGTGGGGGACTCAGGGGAGAAGGACCCGGAGGTCTACGCGCAGATTCGCGAGGAGTTCCCGGGACGGGTGAAGGCCGTCTACATCCGCGACGCGGGGCGCACGAAGGACGTGAAGCGCTTCCAGGACATGGTGCTGTTCAAGGACGCGCGTGAAGCGGCGGAGCACGCCGTCGGCCTGGGGCTGGCGGACGCGGCCTGTGTGGCGAGCGTGCTGCCGAAGCCCTCCGTGTCGCTGCCGGCCACCGCGGGCCCGACGCCTCCATGACGTTCGTGCCGCGTGTCGCGGAGGTTCGAGGCAGCGAGGGGCGTCGGCGACTCGACTGGCTTCGCCTCGCGACCCGGCGGTGCCTCGAAGCGCGGACGCGAATCGCCTCTCTCGGTGTTCGACGCCTCGTGGTGCTGCTGTGTCCGCTGCTCGCGGTGGTGGGCTGTCGAGAGGAGAAGGCCGCCGAGCCGCTCCAGTCGCTGAAGCCCGCGCCACTGCCTTCGCTCGCCACGGGAGGGAGTCGAGCGTCCGGGGATGGAGGGCCTGTCGCTCGAGGCGACGTGCCCGAGTCCGTGCCCGTGTATGGCGAGGCGCTGCCGTCCAACGCGCTGCGACTGGCGCTTGCGGGTGAGCACGCGCGGCTCGGGGACGAGACGTTCGAGCCCTCGAGTCCGGCATCCATCGCGCGTCTCGCGGAGCGGGTGAAGGGGCGCGAAGTCGTGCTGGTGCCCGACGCGGACACGTTCCTGGCGCAGGTCTCCGAACTGCTCGCGATGCTGCGGGACTCCGCCGAGACGGTGTGGCTGGCGCATCCGGATGCACCGGTGGCGTATCCGCTGGTGCTTCGCGACGAGGAGGGCTTTCGCGAGTGGCTGGCGGAGGTGGCGCCGGGAAAGCTGCGCATCATCCAGCGCGCGGACGGCTTCGAGCTGAGCACCAGCGTGGGCAAGCTCCCGGGTCCCGATGCGAATGGTCCCTCGGTGCCGGTGCGAGAGGGGCGTCAGGACCTCGCGACGTTGCGGCACGGGTTGGGATTGCTCAAGGGCCGCTTCAAGCAGTCCGAAGACATCTGCCTGGTCCCCTCGTTCGGCACGGAGGTCTCCCAGGCCGCGCGTGCGCTCGGAGCCGTATACACGGCCCCGGGCGAGCCCTTGTTCGACACCCTGTGCCTCGTCTTCCCGACGCCTCCTCGTGTCAGGGATGGGGGCTGACGCTCAGGGCTGGAAGCCGAACAGGAAGAGGTCCGACACGCCGCTCGCCGTCCATGTCCGCGAGCCCACCTGGAGCGTGTCGTGGAAGAGGCCGAGGACCGCGGCGCGGCCGTCCTTGGAGACGGCGACGGTGCCCTCGTCGAGACCGGGAGAGCTGCGGTCCAGGCCGCTGGGGAAGCTTTGTACCCACCGGCGCTGGCCCTGGATGCGGTCGAACTTCGCGACGTAGACGTTGGCGGCGCTCGACGGGTTGCCGGGCAGCGGGCCCAGGATGCCCAGGTCCGAGCTGCCCGCCTGATAGCCCCCGACGACGGTGACGCCGTCGCGCTCGTCCATGGCGACGCTCTCGATGTCGAAGCCGAAGTTGTACGCCCAGCGCTCTTCGCCATCGCGCGTCCATGCGACGACGAAAGCGTCCTGGTTGATGCCGAGGTTGCCGGTGGAGGTGTGGGTCTGCCCGGCGAAGGTGAAGGTGAACGCGTACGTGCCGACCATCACCACGCGGTTGCCATGGGTGGCCAGGCCGAAGGCGAAGCCCAGCGCGCCAAGCAATCGCCGACGCCAGCGCGGCTGTCCTTCGGGCGAGAGCATGACGAGGTAGGGCTCCGAGGAGCTCGTGGCTCCCAGGGCATCGCCACCCACGAAGAAGTTGCCCTCGCTGTCGGCGGTGGCGGTCCGGCCCAGGCTCTGGGTGGTGTCCGTGTCGACGAAGCGCCACAGCCGGGTGCCCTCGGAGTTGTGCTTGAGGAAGGTGAGCCTGGGGCTGCCTTGTGACGTCACGCTGTAGCCACCGATGCCGATGTTGCCGTCGCGGTCGGTCACGAGCGTCTGGACGAAGATGTCGGTGGAGAGGATGGGCCGCAGCCAGAGCAGGCGGCCGGCGGCGTTGAGCTTCACCAGTTGGAGGCCGTCGCTGAACAGGCTGCTGCCGGGGCTGACGCCGATGGCCTCGACGATGATGATGATGTTGCCCTGTCCGTCCACCGCGTGACGAAGCGCGTAGAGCCCGCTGATGACTCGGATGACACTCGGCTGGCCCTGGGCGTCATGACGAACGAGCGCCAGGGCCCGGTCCGTCGGCCCACCCGGTGCCTGGATGGGGCCCGCCCCCACGTCGATGCTGCCTGTGAAGTTGATGAAGGAGATGAAGCTTCCGTCTTTGCCGGAGGCAATCCGTCCGGTCTCGTCGTCCCCAGGACCGCTGAGCTGATGGGCCCATGACAGGCCTCCCGCGAGCGGCTCGGCGGCGGTCGACCTCGCGCTGCCCGCGATGACGCCCACGACGCACAACCACGACAACACCCGTGTCCTCATCCCCATGACAACCCCCATTCACAGGAGCGGAAGAGGGCCCCTGATTGAAGTGAGGTCGCATGGGTGAGCACTGTGAATGGCGGGGGCTCGCCCCGACGGACGTGATTGTCGCTCACGGCACAATCCGCTGCGGCCTTGTGACTCATGGAGACGGCGTGGCCGTTCCGCTCAGCGGAACGGTCGTGTGCCACCTCGGTACTGCCTGGCGAAACCGCCGGGCTGAACCCGAGAGAAAAGGGCTGGCCTGCTCGCCACTCCTCCTATGATGCGGCGCTTCATAGCTTGCCAAGGATGGGCCGACTCTCCGCTCGACGGACGTGAGGCCCTTCGCGCATCTGGCGCGCATCTGGGAGGTCATCGATGGCCGCAGTGAACGAGCCCGCCGCGTCGAAGGAAATTCCCACCGGAGGGGCCTTCCTCTTCCAGGAGGTCGGCACCTCCCGCTTCGTCACGCCGGAGACCTTCACCGAGGAGCAACGCCTCTTCTTCCGCACGGCGCTCCAGTTCAGCCGCGAGCAGGTGCTGCCCCAGGCGGTTCGAATCGAGCACAAGGACAACGTGCTCTTGCGCGAGTTGCTGCGCCACGCGGGAGAGCTGGGTCTGCTCAGCGTGGACATCCCGGAGGCCTACGGCGGCACGGGCCTGGACAAGACCACGTCGCTCCTGCTCGCGGAGGCGATGAGCCTCAACGGCTCCTGGTCCGTGACGTTCGGCGCGCACACGGGCATCGGCTCGCTGCCCATCGTCTGGTTCGGCAACGCCGCGCAGAAGGCGAAGTACCTGCCCAAGCTGGGCACCGGCGAGTGGGTGGCGGCGTACGCCCTCACGGAGCAGGGCAGCGGCAGTGACGCGCTGGGCGCGAAGACGAAGGCGGTGCGCTCGCCGGACGGCAAGCACTGGATTCTCAACGGCTCCAAGCTCTACATCACCAACGCGGCGTTCGCGGATGTGTTCATCGTCTTCGCCAAGGTGGACGGCGACAAGTTCACCGGCTTCATCGTGGAGAAGGACACTCCGGGCCTCACGGTGGGGCCCGAGGAGCACAAGATGGGCATCCGTGGCTCGTCCACGTGCCCGCTCTACTTCGAGGACGCGCGCGTCCCGGCGGAGAACCTGCTGGGCGAGGTGGGCAAGGGTCACAAGATTGCCTTCAACATCCTCAACTACGGCCGGTTGAAGCTGGGCGCGGGCGTGCTCGGGGGCATGAAGCTCCAGCTCGGCAACGCGCTGCGCTTCGTGCAGGAGCGCAAGCAGTTCGGCACGCCCATCGTCCGCTTCCCGCTGTCGCGCGAGAAGCTGGCGCGCATGGCCGCGCTCATCTACGCGTTGGAGAGCATGACCTACCGCACCACGGGCCTCGTCGACGCGCGCCTCGCCGCTCGCGACAAGTCCGCCCCCGGGTACGAGGGGCATCTCCTGGCCGCCGTGGAGGAGTACGCCATCGAGTCCTCCATCATGAAGGTCTACGGCTCGGAGGCCCTGGGGCAGGTGGTGGACGACGCGGTGCAGTTGCACGGCGGCGCGGGCTACATCGAGGAGTACCCCGTCGAGCGCGCCTACCGCGACGCGCGCATCAACCGCATCTTCGAGGGCACCAACGAAATCAACCGCATGCTCATCACCGGCATGCTCATCAAGCGCGCGGTGAAGGGGGACCTGCCGCTGTTCGCCATGGCGGGCAACGTGGCGGAGGAGCTGTCGCGAGGCGAGAAGCCCCGGGCCCGGACCGACGACGCGTTGGCCCCGCAGGAAGTGGCCGCCGAGGTCGCCAAGCGCCTGGCCCTCCATGGCCTGCGCGTGGCGGCGGAGACGTTCGGTCCGGAGCTGGAGCAGCACCAGGAGGTGCTCGCCTCGCTCTCCGACGTGGTGATGGACGCCTTCGCCCTGGACTCGCTGGTGACGCGCACCCGACAGGCGGCGTCCGGCGGAACGTTGGATCCGGTGCGGCTGGCGCTGGTGCGCCTGTTCGCGCTCGACAGCATCCCCCGCGCCTACGACAGGACGCGCCGCGCGCTGTGCGCGACGCTCCAGGGTGACGCGCTGGACAAGGAGTTGAAGCGGCTGGCCACGCAGGACATCTTCACGCCCTACAACCCCGCGGAGCTGCGCGAGACGGTGATGGCCGCCATCGAGTCCGCCGGCGGCTACCCCTTCACGGAGTAGCCAGGCACCGTCACGGCATCCGCGTCACGGCGTCCATGCCAAAGCTCACCCGCGCCTTCCAGGGCGCGGGGGGCAGCGACTCCAGCGCGAGCAGCGCGTCCAGCCGCTGCTGCATGGGCGCCCGCAGCCGGCCGAACGTGGCGCCGAAGCCCGGCGTCGCCTCGGTGGCGTTCTTCCGGGGCACCGACGACGTCCACACCACCTCGCCGTGCAGGAGCAGCGAGCCGCCCGTCAAATCCATCTCCAGCAGGAAGGGCGTGCCCACGCGCACGTGGCGGGGCAGGGTGGGCGCCATCACCTCCAGCCCCACGCCGCCTCGGGAGATGTCCCGGACCAGGAACGTCGGCGACAGGGGCGTGGCCTCCACCGCGCGCAGGTGCAGCGGGAGCCGGGGAAAGCGCCGCAGCCCCTCCTGCTCCTGGGCGGCGAAGATCCGCTTGAGCACGGCGTCCAGCGCGGTGCGGTCCTCGCTGGCGCCATAGCGCACGGTGACCAGGTAGTTGCGCTCCTCGCGGGGCTCCACCTGCACGACTTCGCCCAAGACCTCCACGGGCCGGGGTACCCCTCCGGCATGCAGCTCGAAAGTGAAGCGAGTCCCCAGCGGGAGGCTGCGCCGCGTCTGGAGCGTGGCGCCACCTTGACCCACGCTGCGCGTGTACTCCCCCACCAGGGACTGCGGGCTCTTGTAGGCCACCTTCAGTCGCACGTTCGTGTTCACGGAGCCGTCACTCTGCGCTCTTCCCGGAGGGAGCTCAAGTTTGCCCCCTCCCCACGGGTAGGGCGCTGCGGCGCGCCAAACACCTGACCTTCCAGGTGTGACGGGTTGTCTGGATGTCGGGAACCCACTGGCGGCGTGTTCCAACCTGTTGCGCTTTCTTGACCCCCCCTGGGGGGCCGCGTATGAATGCCGCCCGGTAGTGGCAAGAAGTGGGAAGGAGTGGAGCTTCATCCCCTGAAGGGCTGAAAAGGTGGATCGTCCCCCGTGTTCCGAGGCGTCTATGAGCACCAGATCGACGCGAAGGGGCGGACCAGCCTCCCGGCGAAGCTCCGGGAGACCTTGGTGGGGGCCTATGACGAGCGGCTCATCATCACCACGGCCCTGGACCGGTGCCTCCACGCGTACCCGGTGCGGGAGTGGGAGGCGCTCGAGGCGTCCCTCGCGCGGCGCAATCCGATGGAGCCCGGGGTGAAGACGCTGATGCGCCTGTACGTGGCGAGCGCTCAGGAGTGCCCGTTGGACCGGCTGGGGCGGCTGCTGATTCCGCCGTCGCTGCGGACGTACGCGGGGCTGGAGAAGGACGTGGTGTGGGCGGGGATGGTGAAGGTGATCGAGCTTTGGAGCCGCGAGGGTTGGGCGAAGGCCCAGGAAGAGGCCCGCCAGGAAGCGGCCTCCGCGGACGTGATGAAGGTGCTTTCCGAGCTGCGGCACCAATAGCCGGAAAGTCGACAAAAGGTCGGAGTCCCGAGAGGGTGGCACGCGTATGAATCAGGTTCTGGAGGTCCGGCGGAGGGCGACGAGCGCACTGGCGGGTGCCGAGCGCGTGGAGACGCTCATGCTGGAGGGCGAGCTGAGCGAGCAGGACCTGCTGAAGCTGTGCGACGAGCTCACCCAGCGCATGCACCGGGGCCTGCGTCAGGTGGTGCTGGACCTGTCCGAGGTAGGGCACCTCAACTACCGGGGCGTCAAACCGCTGATGGCCCGCGCCGAGGCGTTCCGCCGCACGGGTGGAGACCTGAAGCTGTCTGGACTGTCGCCGTACCTGGCCGCCATCTTCCGCGCGGCCGGCGCGCACGACACGTTTGAAATCTACCCGCACATGAACGACGCCCGCGCCGCGTTTTCACTCGCGCGGGCTCCCTTCGTCTGACCGCGTGGGGGACTTGGACTTCCAGCATCAGACCGTCCTTCTGCGTGAAGCCGTGGAGCTGCTGCGAGCCGGAGCGGGCAAGGTGATCATCGACGGCACACTCGGGGGTGGTGGCCACACGGAGGCGCTCCTTGCTCAGGGCGCGTCCGTGGTGGGCGTGGACCGCGACCCGGTGGCGCTCGCCGCCGCCTCCGCCCGCCTGGGGCCCAACCCCCGCTTCCAGGGCCGCGCCGGCAACTTCGCGGACCTGCCCCGCGTGGCCGCGGAGCTGCTGCCGGTGGACGGCGTGCTGGTGGACCTGGGGGTCTCCTCCCCGCAGCTGGATGTGGCCGAGCGCGGCTTCTCCTTCATGAAGGACGGCCCGCTGGACATGCGCATGGGCCCGGACGGCCCCACCGCCGCGGAGCTCATCGCGTCCACGGACGAGTCGGAGCTGGCGCTCCTCCTGAAAGAGTACGGCGAGGAGCCCTTTGCCCGGCCCATCGCCCGCGAGCTCAAGCGCGCGCTGCCCACGCGCACGCTGGAGGCCGCCGAGGTGGTGAAGCGCGCGGTGCCCCGCAAGGCGTGGCCCACGCGGATCCACGTCGCCACCCGGACCTTCCAGGCGCTGCGCATGGCGGTGAACCAGGAGCTGGAGGCGCTGGACTCGCTCCTGGCCGCGCTGCCGTCGCTCCTCAAGGTCGGTGGCCGCGCCGCGGTCATCTCCTTCCACTCGCTGGAGGACCGCAAGGTGAAGGAGGGCTTCCGCACGCTGGAGGGCCGCTGCACCTGTCCTCCGGGCCTTCCCATCTGCGTCTGCTCCAGCGTGGGCAACTTCAGCGTGGTGACGAAGAAGGCCGTGGCCGCCTCGGACGAAGAGATTTCGGCCAACCCCCGCTCTCGAAGCGCGCACCTGCGCGTGGTGGAGAAAGTGCGATGAGCAAGGCGTCGTCCTCCCAGCGTGGCTCCGTGTCGTTGACGGGGGTGCTGTTGCACCTGTTGCCCGCCGTCCTCCTGTTCTCCCTCTTCGCCGCGGTGGGCATGCTCCATGTCACCAGCCGGGTGATGGTGGTGGACATGGGCTACCGGCTGTCCCGCGCGGAGGCGGAGAGCCGCTCGCTGACGCGGGACAATGACCGACTCAAGCTGGAGCTGGCCACGCTCAAGGCGCCGGGCCGGCTGGAGCGCGTGGCGCGCGAGCAGCTCGGCATGACGATGCCCGCTGGCAGCGCGGTGGTGTCGCTGTCCTCGGAGAAGCCGGCTCGAGGCAGCGCTTCCGCGTCCGCCCCGTCCCCGTCTCAAGACAAGCCCGGCGTACGCGTGGCGGGCCGTGGAGGTTCGGGCCGGTGAGGGATTTCAAGGCGACACGGGCCCCGGAGTCCAACGCGAAGGGACTGAAGCTGCGTGTGCAGCTCCTGTTCAGTCTCTTCCTGTTGCTCCTGGGTGTCGCCTTCGGTCGGGCCGTGCAGCTGCAGGTCTTCGAGCAGGAGAAGCTGCGCGGAATGGCGCAGGACCAGTACGTCCGCCAGATTGAAATCCCCGCCCGTCGCGGCGACATCTTCGACCGTCGCGGCACGCCCCTGGCCCAGAGCGTGGAGGTGGACTCCATCTGGGTGGATCCATCGATGCTGCCCGACGTGCGTCAGGCCTCGCGCTCGCTGGCCAAGGCGCTGAAGGTGGACGCGGACGAACTGGGCGCCAGGCTTGCGCGCTCCAAGCGCTTCGCCTGGGTGAAGCGTCAGGCCAAGCCCCAGGAAGTCGCCGCGGTGAAGGCGCTGGGCCTGCCCGGCATGGGCTTCACCAAGGAGCCCAAGCGCTTCTATCCGCAGCGCGAGCTGGGCGCCCACGTGGTGGGCATGGTGGGCATGGACGGCAAGGGCCTGGAGGGCCTGGAGCTGGCCTTCGAGGACGAGCTGTCCGGGCAGAACTCCCGCATGTCGGGCTTCCGCGACGCCAAGGGCCGCAAGCTGCTGGTGCAGGGCGCGTTGGATCCGCTGGAGCGACAGGGCGCCGCCGTCACGCTGACCCTGGACCGGCATCTGCAGTACGTGGCCGAGAAGTCGTTGGCCAAGGCCGTGGAAGAGGCCAAGGGCATCGCCGGCATGGTGGTGGCGTTGGATCCGAAGACGGGGGAGCTGCTGGCGCTGGCCAACCACCCCCGCTTCAACCCGAACACTCCGGAGAGCATCGCTCGCGGAACGGTGCGCAACCGAGGCGCGCTGGACACCTTCGAGCCCGGTTCCACCACCAAGCCCTTCGTGGTGGCCACGGCGCTGGAGGAGAAGTCCATCACCGAGGAGAGCGTCTTCTTCTGCGAGAACGGCGCCTGGCGCGTGGGCCGCCACACCATCAACGACACGCACTCCTACGGGTGGCTGGCGCCCCGGGGCATCCTCCAGGTCTCCTCCAACATCTGCATGGCGAAGATGGCCCAGGTGCTGGGCCGCGAGAAGATGGTGGCCGGCTACCATGCCTTCGGCTTCGCCGAGCGCACGGGCCTGGCCCTGCCGGGCGAGGGCCGGGGTGTCATCCCGTTCCCCAAGGCGGAGGTCTCCCTGGCCACCCAGTCGTTCGGGCAGGGCATGACGGCCACCGCCGTGCAGATTGCGGCGGCCTATGGTGCGCTGGCCAACGATGGCGTGCTGATGCGGCCCTACCTCGTGTCGAAGGTGGTGGACCCCGACGGGGTGGTGCTGCTTGAAAACCGTCCCACCGAGGTCCGCCGGGCGGTTTCCGCGAAGGTGGCCCGGCAGGTGGTGGGCATGCTCGAAAGCGTGGTGGTCAAGGGAGGTACCGCGCCCAAGGCCGCCATGGAGGAGTACCGGGTCGCCGGCAAGACGGGAACCGCCCAGAAGGCGGATCCAGTGGCCCGGGGCTACTCGGACAAGCGGATTGCCTCCTTTGTCGGCATGGTGCCGGCCGAGGATCCGCGCATTGTCATCCTCGTGGTGGTGGACGAACCCAAGACAGACGTGTACGGGGGGCTCGTGGCTGCCCCTGCTTTCAAGGAAATTGCGACCGCTGCCATGGCCCACCTGGCCGTGCCCCCGTCTCGGACGGTGGCACCCGGGGTGGCCATGGCCGCCGCAACCCCCGTGCCTGTCGCGGCGAAGCCGGTGGCGAAGGCCACCGAGCCCGCTCGGCCGGTGTTGGAGGAGGCGGTTTCGGAGAGCCCTGAGGCCGGCACGGTGCGTGTGCCGGACGTCCAGGGCGCCGGAGGTCGTGAGGCCGTGGTGAAGCTGCTCGCCGCGGCACTCGAGCCACAGGTGATGGGCAGTGGACGTGTGGTGTCTCAAACCCCCGCCGCCGGCTCACTGGTGGAGAAGGGGGCCCGGGTGACGCTGGAGCTCGCGACGCGGCAATGAGGCCGCGCTCGTTCCAGGCCCCGCGCTTGCAATTCGTGTGAAGGGGAAGAGATGAAGCTGACGGATGTCCTCGCAGGGTGTGGTGCCGAGCAGACCTCGGGTGGTCGTTCCGCGGTCGACGTCACCGGTGTGACCCAGGACTCGCGGCATGTGAAGCCTGGCGACTTGTTCATCGCCATTCCCGGCACCAAGGAGGATGGTGCCCAGTTCATCGGGGAGGCCGTGTCACGCGGAGCCGTGGCGGTGGTCTCCGAGAAGCCGGTGCCTTCCTCGCAGGTGCCCTTCTTCAAGGTGGGCAGCGCGCGCAAGGCGCTGGCCCTCATCGCCGCGAACTTCCATGGCCGGCCGGCCGACAAGCTGACGTTGCTGGCGGTCACCGGCACCAACGGAAAGACGACGACGTCGTTCCTGTTGGAGGCGATGAGCGCGGCGGCCTACGTGTCCACGGGTGTCATTGGCACGCTGGGCTACAAGTTCGGGGGCAAGACGGTCGAGACGGCCAACACGACGCCGGATCCGCTGGAGCTGCACCGCATCTTCCGGGAGATGGTGGACGCGGGTGTGGAGACGGTGGTGATGGAGGTGTCCAGCCACGCGCTCGCGCAGGAGCGCGTGCACGGGCTGACCTTCAAGGCCGCGGGCTTCAGCAACCTGAGCCGCGACCACCTCGACTACCACAAGGACATGGAGGACTACTTCCAGGCGAAGCGGAAGCTCTTCGCGGAGAACCTGTCCTCCACGGGCGTGGCCGTCGTGAATGGCGACGACACGTATGCCAGCCGCATCTACAACGAGCAGCGCGGCCAGAAGCGCATGGCGTGGAAGTTCAGCCGCACCGGCAACGGTGAGATTTCGGCCTCGGACGTCACCTTCACGCTGGCCGGCATCACCGGCACGCTGAAGACGCCCTCGGGCGACATCGCGCTGAAGAGCAAGCTCTTGGGCCCCCACAACCTGGAGAACATCCTCCTGGCGGTGGGCATCGGCATCGGCGCGGGCTTCTCGCGCAGCGACGTGAAGGTCGGCATCGAGCGGATGACGCCCGTGGCCGGCCGCATGGAGCGCGTGGAGAACTACGGCCCCGCCGGGGCGCCCGCCGTGTTCGTGGACTACGCGCACACCGACGACGCGCTCAAGCGCGCGCTGGAGGCTGCGCGCGCGATGGCCAAGGGCCGCGTCATCACGGTCTTCGGCTGCGGAGGAGACCGGGACAAGGGCAAGCGTCCGTTGATGGGCGCGGTGGCCGCGGAGGCCGCGGACCTGACGGTCATCACCAGCGACAACCCGCGCACGGAGGACCCGGAGGAGATCATCAGCCAGGTGACGTCGGGCGTGGAGAAGGGCGGCCTGCGCCGCATCTCCGCGAACAAGGCGAAGTCGGGCGAGAAGGGCTACCTCGTCGAGGCGGACCGTCGCACCGCCATCGAGCAGGCCATTGCACTGGCGAGCGCGGACGACGTCGTCCTCATCGCGGGCAAGGGCCACGAGACCTACCAGCAGGTGGGCAAGGAGAAGCTCAGCTTCGATGACCGCCAGGCCGCCGCCAAGGCACTGGCGAGCCGCACCGCCGGCTGAGAAGGCTCGCGGACGGGACGCCCCACACCCCTATGGCAGCTCGATTCAGCGACGAAGAGGTGGTGCAGGCGACGGGGGCGACCCGGCTCGGAAGTCCCGGGCCGGCCGCCTTCGAGGCCGTCTGCACCGACACGAGGGCACTCACCCCGGGGTGCCTCTTCGTGGCGCTGGTGGGTGAGCGCTTCGACGCCCACGCGTTCGTGGACGTCGCGGCCAGGGGTGGGGCGGCCGGCGCGGTGGTGGGGCGGGGCCGTGCCCTGCCCGCGCTGCCCGCCGGTTTCACGCTCTACGAAGTTGACGACACGCTGATGGCGTTGGGGGCCCTGGGCCGCCACCACCGTCAGCGCTTCCGCATTCCCATCTGCGCGGTGGGCGGCTCCAACGGGAAGACGACCACCAAGGAGATGGTGGGCGCCATCCTCGCCACGCGGGGCCCGGCGCTGAAGACGGAAGGCAACTTCAACAACGAGGTGGGTGTCCCCCTGACGCTGTTCCGGCTGGAGCCCCAGCACGTGGCGGCGGTCATCGAGGTGGGGATGAACCGGCCCGGCGAAATCCAGCGGCTCACCCGCGTGGTGCGGCCGGATGCGGGCGTCATCACCGTCGTCCAGCCCGAGCACCTGGAGGGGCTGGGCAGCCTTCAGGGCGTGGCGGACGCGGAAGGGGAGATGTTCCAGGAGATGGGGCACGGGACGACGATTGTCGTCAACGCCGATGACCCGCTCATCCCCGCGCAAGCCGAGCGCAGTGAAGCGAACCGGCTGACCTTCGGCCGCGCGGAAGACGCGGACGTGCGGCTGGTGTCGGTGGAGACGAAGGGCCGCGACGGCATGGTGGCCACGGTGCGCCACCTGGGCCGCGAGTGGCCGGTGCGGCTGGGCTTCATCGGTCCGCACAACGCGCAGAACGCGACGGCGGCCTTCGCGGTGGCGCTGGCGCTGGGCTACACGGCGGAGGAGTGCGTGAAGGGGCTGGAGGCGGCGAAGCCGTACGCGCGGCGCCTCAACGTGGTGGACGGGTTGGGGGGCGTGACGGTGATTGACGACTGCTACAACGCGAACCCCGCCTCCATGGACGCGGCGCTGGAGACGCTGGGCACGCTGGTGACGCCCGGGGGCCGCGCCGTGGCGGTGCTGGGCGACATGCTGGAATTGGGCCCGGGCGAGCTGGAAGAGCACGCGCGGCTGGGCGGGCAGGTCGCGAGCAAGGCGGCGCTGGTGGCCTTCTTCGGCCCGCGCTCCGCGGAAGGGTTCAAGCACGCGGGGCTGGGTGGGTCCGCGGCGCATTTCACGGAGGTGGAGCCCCTGGTGGCGTGGTTGACGCCGAGGCTGCGCCCCCACGACGTGGTGCTGGTGAAGGCAAGCCGCGGAATGCGGCTGGAGCGGGTGGTGGCCGCATTGACGGGCACGACCGCGTCCTCCGGAGGAAACCACTAGTGCTGTATCTGCTCTACGAGCTCATCCAGAACACGGAAGCGGGGCGGGTTCTCAACTTCCTGCGCTACCCCACCTTCCGCATCATCGCCGCCGGGGTCTTCGCGCTCGTGCTGGGCATGTTGATTGGGCCGCGCCTCATCGCGAGGCTGCGCCTGAAGCAGCACGGACAGAGCAACGTCCGCGAGGACACGCCGGACTCGCATCAGAAGAAGAAGGGCACGCCCACCATGGGTGGCGCGCTCATCCTCATCTGCATCGCCGCGGGCACGCTGCTGTTCGCGGACCTGAAGAGCCGCGCCGTCTGGGTGGTGCTGCTCCTGACGTTCGGCTACGGCTTCATCGGCTTCCTGGACGACTGGCTCAAGCTGTCCAAGCGCAACTCCAAGGGCCTGGCGGGGCGCAAGAAGATGGTGCTGCAGACCGTCTTCTTCCTCATCGCCGTCTTCGGCCTGCTGACGACGTGGACGCAGCCGGACGGCTCGTTCGGCCCCACGCTGCTCATCAACACGCGGCTGACGCTGCCCTTCATTCCGTCCCACTGGTTCAACCTGGACCTGGGCTGGTTCTACGTCGTCTTCGCCTGGATTGTCATCGTGGGCACGTCCAACGCGGTGAACCTCACCGACGGCCTGGATGGGCTCGCGATTGTCCCCACCATCGTCTCCGCGATTACCTTCGCGGTGCTCTGCTACGTGGCGGGCACCACGCTGAGCATCGCGGACTCGGTGACGGTGGGCGGCACGACGAAGCTGGTGGCCACGCCGCTGTGGCAATACCTGGGCATCCTCCAGGTGCCGGGCGGGGCGGAGCTGGCCGTGTTCTGCGCGGCCATCGTCGGCGCGGGCATCTCCTTTCTCTGGTTCAACACGTATCCGGCCTCCGTGTTCATGGGGGACATCGGCTCGCTGGCGCTGGGTGGCGCCCTGGGCGGGCTGGCGGTGCTGTCCAAGAACGAGGTCGTCTCCGCCATCATCCACGGCATCTTCTTCGCGGAGGCGCTGAGCGTGATGATTCAGGTGGCCTCCTTCAAGATGACCGGCAAGCGCGTGTTCAAGATGGCGCCGGTGCACCACCACTTCGAGCTCAAGGGCCTGGCCGAGCCGAAGATCATCGTCCGTTTCTGGATCGTCTCCATCCTCTGTGGTGGCGTGGCGCTCCTGTCGCTCAAGCTGCGCTGATTCTCCCGAGGGGTGGAACATCCATGACGTTCGCGCTGTCCGGGCAGAAGGTGCTGGTGTACGGGCTGGCGAAGAGCGGCGTGGCGGCGCTGCGCTTGTTGTGCCAGCGGGGCGCGCGCGTGACGGCGCTGGACGCCCGGAGCGAGGACGCGCTGGGTGACGTGGCCCGCGAGGTGAAATCGCTGGGCGCCACGCTCGTCACCGACCCCGCGACGCCGGGCCTCTTGGAGTCGCAGTCGCTGGTGGTGGTGAGCCCGGGCGTGCCGCTGGCGCTGCCGGAGCTGCGCGCCGCCGCCGCCGCCGGCGTTCCCATCTGGGGCGAGGTGGAGCTGGCGTGGCGCTTCCTGGAGTCGGTGCCGCTGTTAGGCATCACCGGCACCAACGGGAAGAGCACCACCACGGCGCTCACCGGAGAGCTGTTCGTCCAGGGAAAGAAGCGCACGTTCGTCGGTGGCAATCTGGGCCGGCCCTTCAGCGAGGCCGCGCTGTCCCCTGGAGACTGGGACGCGCTGGTGGTGGAGCTGTCCAGCTTCCAGCTCGAGGGCATCCAGACGCTGCGCCCGCGCGGCGCCGCCATCCTCAACCTCACGGCGGACCACATCGACCGGTACGCGGACCATGGGGCGTACGGCGAGGCCAAGGCCCGCATCTTCCACCACCAGCGAGAGGGCGACTTCGCGGTGGTGAACGCGGACGACGCGGACGTGCTCGCGCTGGCGTGCCAGGCGCGGGTACCCGTGTACGGCTTCAGCGTCACGGGCAAGCCGGTGGCGGACGCACCGACGCTGGCGGGGCTCGCGGTGGCGGAGGCGGGCGGCTTCCGGCTGGATTTCCAGGGGGAGAAGTACCGGCTCTCCAACCGCGCGCTCAGAGGCGCCCACAACGCGCAGAACGCGATGGCGGCCACGCTGCTGGCGCGGCTGGGCGGCGTCCCGGCCGAGGCGGTGCAGGCGGGACTGGACAGCTACCCGGGCCTGCCGCACCGGCTGGAGAGCGTACGGGTGTTGGACGGGGTGGAGTGGGTGAACGATTCGAAGGCCACGAACGTGGACTCCGTGCTGGTGGCGCTGCGCGCGTTCCAGGGCGGGCTGTGGCTGATTGCCGGTGGCAAGGGCAAGGGCGCGCCGTACGCGCCCATGGTGGAAGAGGGGCGGGGCAAGGTGAAGGGCGTGCTGACCATCGGCGCGGACTCGGACCTGCTCGCCCGGGCGTACGAGGGGCAGGCGGCGGTGCATGCGTGCGGCACGCTGGCGGCGGCGGTAGCGAAGGCGCGTGAGCTGTCGAAGTCAGGTGACACGGTGCTGCTGTCGCCCGCGTGTGCGTCGTACGATCAGTTCAAGAACTTCGAGGACCGGGGCGACAGTTTCAAGCGCCTGGTCGGAGCGCTGTGACGGCATGAAGACCTCTCCTCCGTCGAATGCTCCCGTGCGGTTCGACCCCATCCTCCTGTGCGCCGTGCTGGGCCTGGTGACGATGGGACTGGTGATGGTGTACTCGGCGAGCGCGGTGCTGGCGCAGGACAAGCTCGGCGACAGCCTCTACTTCTTCAAGCGACAGGTCACCGCGGCGGCCCTGGGCCTGGTGGTGATGGCCGTGGCGATGAAGCTGGGCTGGCGCAAGCTGGCGCGCTGGGCGTATCCGCTGCTGCTCGCGGCGATTGTGCTGCTGGTGCTGGTGGCCATTCCCGGCATCGGCTCCACGGCGGGCGGCGCGCGGCGCTGGATTCGTCTGCCGGGCTTCAGCCTCCAGCCGGCCGAGGTCGCCAAGTTCGCCTGGGTCGTCTACCTCTCCTACTCGCTGGCGAAGAAGCGCGAGAAGGTGGCGACGTTCTCCGTGGGCTTCCTCCCGCACCTGGCGCTCTGCGGCATCCTGGTGATGCTTTGCATGCTCCAGCCCGACTTTGGCAGCAGCGTGCTGCTGGTGTTCATGTTGTTCGTGCTGCTGTTCGCCGCTGGCGCGAAGCTGAGCTACCTGGTCGGCTCCGTGTTGCTCGCGCTGCCGCTGGCGTACGTGGCGATTGCCTCCAGCCCGTATCGCATGAAGCGCATCCTGGCCTTCCTGGACCCGTGGGCGCACCGGCATGACGTGGGCTACCAGGTCGCCGAGTCGCTCATGTCCATCGGCTCCGGCGGCGTGGTCGGCCTGGGCCTGGGCGACGGCCGGCAGAAGCTCTTCTTCCTGCCGGAAGCACACACCGACTTCATCTTCTCCATCCTCGGCGAGGAGACGGGGTTGATTGGCGTGGGCGTGCTCGTCTCGCTCTATGCCATCGTCCTGTGGCGCGGCGTGCGCGCGAGCCTCGCGGCCGGAGAGACCTTCGGCACGTACCTGGGGTTGGGCTTCACCTCCATCATCGCGTTCCAGGCCACGGTGAACATGTGCGTGGCCATGGGGCTGTTGCCGACCAAGGGCCTGACGCTGCCGTTCGTGTCGTACGGAGGCACGTCGCTGGTGGTGCTGATGGGCGCGGCGGGGGTGCTGCTGTCGCTGAGCGCCAGCGCGCAGGGAGCGCCTCGGAGCGCGCGGGCGGGTTCGGACTTGAGGGAGGTGGCGGCGTGAAGGTGCTCATCGCGGGGGGCGGCACCGGGGGCCATCTCTTCCCGGGCATTGCCCTGGCGGAAGAGGTGGTGACGCGTCACCACGCCAACGAGGTCGTCTTCGTGGGGACCGAGCGGGGCCTGGAGGCGCGCGTGGTTCCGCGCGAGGGCTATCCGCTGGAGCTGGTGAAGGTGCAGGGCCTGAAGGGCAAGGGCTTCTTCTCCCTGCTCAAGGCGCTCTTCGCGCTGCCCCTGGCCTTCATCGAGTCGTTCCGCATCCTCGCCCGGCAGAAGCCGGACGTGGTGGTGGGCGTGGGCGGCTACGCGAGTGGGCCTGTCGTCCTGGCCGCGTGGCTGATGGGCATCCCCACCGCCATCCAGGAGCAGAACGCGCTGCCGGGCCTCACCAACAAGCTGTTGGGCAAGGTGGTGCGGGTGGTCTTCATCGCCTTCGATGAAGCGCGGCGCTTCTTCCCGGAGAAGAAGGTGCAGCTCATCGGCAACCCCATCCGCCGCAAGCTGATGGACAACTACCTGCGCAGCCACGTGGCGCACGAGAACTTCTCGGTGCTCGTCTTCGGCGGCAGCCTGGGCGCGCGGGGCATCAACCAGCGGATGTTGGAGGCGCTCGACTCGCTGGGCGACTTGAAGGAAGGCCTGCGCTTCGTGCACCAGACGGGGAAGAACGACCTGGAGATGGTGCGCAAGGGCTACACGGACAAGGGCTTCCACGCGGACGTGGTGGAGTTCATCGACGACATGTCGAGCGCGTACGCGATGGCGGACCTGGTCATCTGTCGCGCGGGCGCCACCACGCTGGCGGAGCTGACCGTGTGCAAGAAGGCGAGCATCCTGATTCCCTTCCCGCATGCGACGGATGACCATCAGACGGTGAATGCGCGGGCGCTGGTGGACGCGGGCGCGGCGCTGATGTTCCAGGAGTCGGAGCTGACGGGCGCGAAGCTGGCGGAGACGCTGCGGACGTTGAAGTCGCAGCCCGAGCGGCTCAAGGGCATGGAGAAGAAGGCGGCCCTGCTGGGCCGTCCCGAGGCGGCGAAGGAGCTGGCCGACGTGTGTGTGGACCTGATGGTGCAGACCTGGGGCCCCACCGGCCGCGAGCGTCCCACCCCCGAGGCGAAGACGGCACCCAGGAGCAAGTCGTGACGAAGAACAAGCCCCCCAGCCTCTTCAAGACGCGGCACGCCGCGCAGGTGCACTTCGTGGGCATCGGCGGCATCGGCATGAGCGGCATCGCCGAGGTGCTCATCAACCTGGGCTACCGGGTGTCCGGCTCCGACTTGAAGGAGAGCGACATCACCCGGCGCCTGACGCGCATGGGCGCCACCATCTTCGAGGGGCACAAGGCGCAGAACCTCGTGCAGGCGGACGTGGTGGTGATTTCGTCCGCGGTGCGCAAGGACAACCCGGAGGTCGTCACCGCGCGCCAGCGGAAGATTCCCGTCATCCCCCGCGCGGAGATGCTCGCGGAGTTGATGCGGCTGAAGTACGCCGTCGCCGTCGCGGGCAGTCACGGCAAGACGACGACGACGTCCATGGTGGCCACCGTGCTGAGCGCGGCGGGCCTGGACCCGACGGCGGTGGTGGGCGGCAAGGTGAACGTGCTCGACTCCAACGCCAAGCTGGGCAAGAGCGAGCTGATGGTGGTGGAGGCGGACGAAAGCGACGGCAGCTTCCTCAAGCTGCACCCGTCCATCTCCATCGTTACCAACATCGACCCGGAGCACATGGACCACTACGGCTCGCTGGAGGTGCTCCAGACGGCCTTCGTGGAGTTCTGCAACCGGGTGCCCTTCTACGGCCTCAACGTGTTGTGCCTGGACAACCCCAACGTCCAGGCGCTCCTGCCGCGCATCGAGAAGCGCTTCGTCACCTACGGCAGCTCGCACATGGCGGACTACCGCCTGGAGCGCATTGCCCTGGACGGCTTCACCACCACGTTCCATGCGTTCCGCCGCGAGGAGGACCTGGGCGAGTTCCGCGTGCGCATGGTGGGCGCGCACAACGCCTTCAACGCGCTGGCCGTCATCGCCGTGGCGGAGGAGATGGATATCCCCCTGGAGACGGTGCGCACCGCGCTGGCCGAGTTCGGCGGCGTGCAGCGACGCTTCACCGTGAAGGGCGAGGCGAAGGGCATCACCGTGGTGGATGACTACGGTCACCACCCGACGGAGGTGCTGGCCACGCTGGCGGGCGCTCGGCGTGCTTTCGGTCGCCGCGTGGTGGTGGCCTTCCAGCCGCACCGCTACACGCGCACGCATGACTTGATGAAGGAGTTCACCACGTCGTTCAACGACGCGGACGTGCTCTTCGTCACCAACGTCTACGCGGCCGGCGAGGAGCCGATTCCGGGCGCCACCGGTGACGCCCTGGCGGACGCCATCCGCGCGCACGGCCACCGCGATGTGACGTTCGTTCCCAAGCGCGCGGACCTGCCGGCGGCGCTGCTGCCCCGGCTGCGCGAGGGAGACCTCGTGTTGACGCTTGGCGCGGGCGATATCACCCACGTGGGGCCGGACCTGCTCGGCCTGCTCGGCAACGCGGCTCCGACGAAGGGCTAGCCGACATGGTGGAAGCGGGCGTGAAGACGGCGCTGGCGGCTCGCGTGGAGCGACTGCCGGATTGCGAAGTGAAGGCCGGCGAGCCGCTGGCTCCGCTCATCAGCGTCCGGGTGGGCGGCGCGGCGGAGGCGCTGGTGCGTCCGCGCTCGCCCGATGCGCTCGTCGCCGTGCTGAAGCTCGCGCGGGACGAGGGCGCGCCCGTGGCCATCCTCGGGGGTGGTGCCAACACGCTGGTGGGTGACGGCGGCGTGCCCGGTGTCACGGTGAAGCTGCCGGGAGACCTGTTCCCCGAGCTCATCGAGGTGGGGCCGGAGGACGGGCTCATCACCCTGGGCGCGGGCGCGGCCATCGTGAAGCTCGTCAACGTGATGCGCGGCCAGGGGCTGGTGGGCGCGGAGTTCCTCGCGGGCATCCCCGGGACGCTCGGCGGCGCGGTGTCGATGAACGCGGGCACCAAGAATGGCGAGGCGTTTCGCGTCATCGAGGCGGTGGAGGTCGCCACGCCTGACGGGGTGGGGTGGCTGACGAAGGCGCAGGTGCCGCATGCGTACCGGCACTCAGAGCTTCCGCCCGGGGGCGTGGTGACGCGGGTGCGCTTCCGGCTGCCCAAGGGCGATGTCGCCGCCTCCAAGGTCGCCATGGACGCGGACCTGGGCTACCGCAAGCGGACGCAGCCGTTGAGCCAGCCCAACTTTGGCAGCGTCTTCACCAATCCCCCCGGAGACCATGCCGGGCGGTTGATTGAGCTCGTGGGCCTCAAGGGGCACACGCTGGGGCGGGCACAGATTTCGACGCTGCACGCCAACTGGATTGTCAACCTGGGCGGGGCGACCGCCCGGGACGTGCTGGGGCTCATCACGCTGATGCGGACGCGTGTACAGGAGCACTCCGGTGTCGATATGAAACCCGAAGTCAAACGCGTGGGAGAGTTCCTGCCATGACAGCGAATCGCGGCGCCTTCTCGAAGGACGAACTCAAGAACAAGCGCGTGGGCGTGCTGTACGGCGGCCTGTCGTCCGAGCGCGAGGTGTCCTTGCGCACCGGCGCCGCCGTGGCCGGCGCGCTGCGCTCCCTGGGCTACGACGTGGTGGACATCGACGTGGGCAAGGACCTTCCCGCGCGCCTCATCGCGGAGAAGGTGGACGTGGCGTGGCTGGCGGTGCACGGCCGCTACGGCGAGGACGGCAGCCTCCAGGGCCTGCTGGAGTCCATGTTCATCCCGTACACCGGCAGCGGCGTGCTCGCGTCGGCGATGGCCATGGACAAGGTCTACGCCAAGCTCGTCTTCATCGCCCAGGGCATCCCCACGCCCGCATACCGCGCCTTCGCCGACGAGGCGTCCGCGCTGGCGGCGGGGGACTCGCTGGGGTTCGACTTCCCGGTGGTGGTGAAGCCCAGCCGCGAGGGCAGCAGCGTGGGGGTGCACATCTGCAAGGCGCGCGCGGACTACGACGCCGCCGTGAAGGACGCCGCGAAGTATGCGGGCACCCTCCTGGTGGAGCAGTTCGTCAAGGGACGTGAAGTGCAGGGTGGAGTGTTGGACGATGAGGCCCTGGGCGTCATCGAGGTCCGCGCCGCCCGCGAGTTCTACGACTACGATGCGAAGTACAAGGCGGGCACGGGAACGCAGTACCTCTTCCCCGCACCCCTGCCTCCGGATCAGTATGCACGGGTCAACGAGGTGTGCCTGGGCGCGCACCGGGCCCTGGGCTGTGCGGGGGCTTCGCGCTCGGACGTCATAGTCACCGACGGAGGCGATGTGTTCCTGCTGGAAACAAACACGCTGCCAGGCATGACGGCCACCAGCCTCCTGCCCAAGATTGCCGCAGGACGTGGTATCGACTTCCCAGCCCTGTGCGAGCGCCTGTTGCAAGGCGCATGTCTCAAGGCCTGAGACGGCCTTCCCCCTCGTCAAATCCCCCCTCGAAGTCCTGGCCTCTCGTGGGGCCGGGGCGCTACAGCGACGTCGCTGTAGCCAAAAACTGGCGTGGAGATCCATCCGCGCGCAGCATGGGTCCCAGCGTTCCCACCATGGCCTTCGGTCGAAGCAAAAACCGCCGCCGTCAAGACACTGCCCAGCGAAATGAGGCCGTGAAGAGCGTGGTGCGCTCGCAGGGGCCGGGCGTGGTGAAGGTGGTGGCGCTGACGCTGGTGACGGGGCTGCTGGTGTGGGGTGGGGTGGAGCTGCGCCGGTGGGCGCTGGTGTCGCCCCGGTTCGAACTGGCGGCGGTGTCCTTCACCGGCCTGCAGCGCGCGTCGCGCGTGGAGCTGCTGCGCCTGGCGGCTTTGACGAAGGGTCAGAACCTCTGGGCGTTGGATGTAGGGGGGCTGGAGCGGGCCATGCTTCAGCACCCGTGGGTGAAGAAGGTGGACGTGACGCGGCGCTTCCCGAACCGTGTCTCCGTGGAGGTGTCCGAGCACGTCCCGGAGGCGTTGGCGGTGATGGGGGAGCTGTACGTGCTGGACGAAGAGGGCGAGCCCTTCAAGCGGGTGACGCCGGGGGACGGGCTGGATTTGCCGCTCGTCACCGGGGTGGACCGCGAGGGCTACGTGACGGACCCCGCCGTGGCGCGCCAGCGGTTCCAGGCGGCGCTCGAGGTGGCGCGGGCGTACGCGAAGGAATCGCCGGGCAAGCCGGAGCGGCTGTCCGAGGTGCGGATGGAGGGGCGGGAGGTGACGCTGGTGGCCGCTTCCGGGCAGGAAGTGCGCCTAGGCGAAGGGAATTCCGAGGTCAAGCTGCAGCGGTTGGGCCGTGTCCGGCGCGAACTGGGCGCCAGGGGGCTTGCAGCGGAGATCATTCACCTGGATAACCGGGCCCGGCCCGGTTGGGTGGCGGTGAAGCTTTCGAGCCCCGTGTCCGAGAGGAACGGGAGCGCGAGGCAGTAAGAGGACGCCCCTTTCACGAGAGTGGGGGGCCTGGGAGGGTTGTCATGGCGAAGCAGAAGTCGGGGGAGATTATTGTCGGCCTCGACATCGGCACGACGAAGATTTGCGCCATCGTCGGGGAGCTGACCGACAGCGGTATCGACATCATCGGTATCGGGACGCATCCGTCGAAGGGGTTGCGCAAGGGCGTGGTGGTCAACATCGAGGCGACCGTCTCCTCCATCCGCCGCGCGATTGAAGAGGCGGAGCTGATGGCGGGCGCGGAGATTTCCCACGTCTACACGGGCATCGCCGGTGGCCACATCAAGGGTTTCAATTCCCAGGGCATCGTGGCGGTCAAGGACAAGGAGGTCCGCGAGGCGGACATCGCGCGCGTCATCGACGCGGCGAAGGCGGTGGCCATCCCCCTGGACCGGGAAGTCATCCACGTCCTGCCCCAGGAGTTCATCATCGATGACCAGGGCGGCATCAAGGAGCCCCTGGGCATGGCGGGCGTGCGCCTGGAGGCCAAGGTGCACATCGTCACGGGCGCCGTCTCCAGCGCGCAGAACATCGTCAAGTGCGCGAACCGGACGGGCCTGAATGTCTCCGACATCGTCCTGCAGCCGCTGGCGAGCGCCGAGGCGGTGCTGGGCGAGGACGAGAAGGAGCTGGGCGTGTGCCTCGTCGACATCGGCGGCGGCACCACGGACATCGCCATCTTCTCTGGCGGCTCCATCGTCCACACGGCGGTGATTGCGCTGGGCGGCAACAACCTCACCAGCGACATCGCCATCGGCTTGCGCACGCCGGCTCACGAGGCCGAGCGCATCAAGCAGAAGTACGGCTGCGCGCTGGCGTCGCTCATCAACAAGGACGACACCCTGGAGGTGCCGAGCGTGGGCGGCCGTCAGCCCCGCGTCCTCGGGCGGCAGATTCTGTGCGAAATCCTGGAGCCGCGCGTGGAGGAGATCTTCCAGCTCGTGCACCGTGAGATTCAGAAGTGCGGCTACGAGGACCTGCTGGCCTCGGGCGTGGTGATTACCGGTGGCTCCACGCTGCTGGCGGGCATGCCGGAGCTGGCCGAGGAAGTGCTCGGGCTGCCGGTGCGTCGGGGCATGCCGCGCGGCATCGGCGGGTTGGTGGACGTGGTGAAGAGCCCCATGTACGCGACGGGCGTGGGCCTCGTCGTGTACGGCGCCAAGCACCTGGACCGGCGCATGTTCCGCATCCGCGAAGAGAACGTGTACAAGAAGGTGAAGGGCCGCATGCGCGAGTGGCTCGAGGAAATCTTCTAGCGCCTCGGGACGCGTCCGCATCCTGGCGCCACGCGAAGGGGCTCTCCGGAAGGAGGGCCCCTTTTGCTTTTTCGACGGGGCGCGTCACGAACCGGCTCGGACGCCACGGTCTGTGCTGACGCGTCAACGAGGACCCGAGGCCCTGGGTTGACGAGTCAATGCGGGCCCGCAAGGCCCCAGTGGGGTGGGTCATCCGGTCCGGTTTCCAGAATCCGGATCCGTGATTCGGATCCGCTGCTTCGTCTCAGAGGGGACGGGAGGGAGAACCCCCCTGGGCCGGGGTAGGACCAGAAGTGGACGGAGGGTGGCTCCTGGATTGCTATGTGCCGTCGATGCCGCCCGGGCCCCACTTCACTCCGCGCGGCCCAGGCCTATGAAACCGAACCCACAAACTCCTACTTCGCTGGTCGAGTCGCGGCGCGTACGTGCTCGCTTGCCCGCCGTCGGCCTGCTGGCGCTCCTGTGTGCCGCGCTGGTGGCCCCTTCTGCCTACGCGTCCGCTGACACCGTCCACCTGGGCGATGGCTCGGATGGAGCGCTCACCGTCAACGCGGCTGGCACCATCGTCAACACCTATACGCGGGTGACGGCGGCGGTTCCCGCCGGCCAGAACTTCGTCACGGTGGCCTCGTCGACGGGCTTCGCGATGAACGACCTGGTGCTGGTGTTCCAGGCAGCGGGCCTCACGGCCCCGACGTCGGGCAGCCAGACGCCCATCGACCTGAACGCTCCCGCCAACGTGGCGGTGGGCCGGTGGCAGTTCGGGCGCGTGCAGGCGCTGACGGCGACGCGCCTCACCTTCACCGCGCCGCTCACGGTGGCCTTCGCGGCCAACACCGGGACGCAGGCCATCCGCGTTCCCGAGTACTCCACGGTGACCGTCAACGCGGCGGGAAGCCTCGTCGCCAGGCCGTGGGATGGCACCACGGGTGGCGTGCTCATCTTCCTGGCCACGGGCGCGGTGAACAACGCGGGCTCCATCTCCGCGACCAACGCGGGCTTCCGCGGCGGCATCTTCTGGAATGGTGCCGGAGATGGCTGCACCGGCATCAACCAGGCCTATCCGGGCGGCGCGCCGAAGGGCGAGGGCGTGGCGCTGGGGAGCTACGACAACACGGACCCCTTCGCGGCGGGAACGACGGGCTACGGCAACATCGCGAACGGCGCGGGCGGCGGTATCTGCCACAACTCGGGTGGCGGCGGTGGTGGCAGCGCGGGGGCGGGTGGCAAGGGCGGCCGCACATGGAGTGGCGATACTCATGCCACGACTGGCGCTCCTGCTCCCTCTCGTGACGTGGGCGGTCTGGGCGGCACGCGCATGGACTTCAGCGCGGTGGACCATCTGCTCTTCGGTGGTGGTGGCGGTGCGGGTCATAGCAACGACGACTTTGGCGGCGGCGGCAGCGCGGCGGGCGGCATCGTGTTCATTCGCGCGGCTTCGCTGGCTGGCGCGGGGACGATTTCCTCCAATGGCGTGGCGGGTGAAAACGCTCGCGAGGATGCCAACGACGCGGCGGGTGGAGGTGGCTCGGGTGGAACGATTTATCTGCGCGTCACGGGTGCGTTGACCTGCGGCAACAACCTGGTGTTGGCGCGCGGCGGTAACGGCGGCAGCACGGTCTTCCCTGAGCACGGCACGGGCGGCGGCGGTGGTGGTGGTCACATCCTGCTCCAGGGCGGCACGATGAATTGCTCCCCCTCCGTCGCGGGGGGCATCCCGGGCACGCAGCCCACGGCGGGCGCTCCGGATGGCCTCACCTACGGCGCCATCGCGGGCAGTCCCGGTGTCATCACCACCCTGGCGGGCCCCTTCGTGACGCCGTCGGCCCCGGTGGTCGTGACGCCCGCCAACGGCTCCACCACGGGCGTGCGTCCTCCCATCACTGGCACTGCGACCCCGAACTCCTCGGTCGTCATCTCCGTGGACGGCGTGGTGCTGGCCACCGTCACGGCGGATGCCGCGGGCAACTTCACGTACACGCCGGTCGTGGACCTGACGACGGGCGTGCACACGGTGAATGCCGTGTCCGTGCTGAACGGCGCCTCGAGCATGGTCAGCAACACCAACACCTTCACGGTGCAGAACGCGCTGCCTCCGCCGGTCGTCGTCACTCCGGCGAACAACGCGGTGCTCATGACCGCGCCAACGCAAATCACTGGCACGGCGTCGGGCGGTGCCACGTCCGTGGTGCTCACGCTGAATGGCGTGACGTACCCGGCCATCGCCGTGACCGGCGGTAACTGGACGTTCCCGATTCCCGTCGCGGTGACGGACGGCGTCTACAACATCTCGGTCGTGTCCCAGGATGCGACCCGTACGAGCACGGCCACGACGTCCACCTTCACGGTGGACACGGCGACGTCGGTGAGTGTCACGACGCCGGCCGAGGGTGCGGTGCTGACCAACGGTGTGGTGACGTACTCGGGAACTGCGGAGCCCGGCGCCTCGGTGGCGGTGGTGGTGGATGGCACCACGGTGGGCACGGTGACGGCGGCGGCGAACGGCACCTGGTCGGTGCCGGTGGCCGCGGCGCTGGCGGACGGCGCGCACTCGGTGACGGCGACGGCGACGGATGCGCTGAACCACACCGCGACGGACACGAACACCTTCACGGTGGACACGGGCACGTTCGTGAGCGTGACGACGCCGGCCGAGGGTGCGGTGCTGACCAACGGAGTGGTGACGTACTCGGGCACGGGTGAGCCGGGCGCCACGGTGGTGGTGCGTGTCGACGGCGCCACGGTGGGCACGGTGACGGTGCCGGCGAACGGAATCTGGTCGGTGCCGGTGGCGACGCCGCTGGCGGATGGGCCGCACTCGGTGACGGCGACGGCGACGGATGCGCTGAACCACACCGCGACGGACACCAACGCCTTCACGGTGGATGCGACGACGAACGTGAGCATCACCACGCCGGCGGAAGGCGCGGTGCTGGACGACGGCGCGGTGACGTACTCGGGCACCGCGGAGCCGGGAGCCACCGTGACGGTGGTGGTGGACGGCAATACGGTGGGCACGACGACGGCGGCGGCGAATGGCACCTGGTCGGTGCCGGGCAACTCGTCGCTGGGCGACGGTCCTCACTCGGTGACGGCCACGGCCGAGGACGCGAGCGGCAACACCGCGACGGACACGAACACCTTCACGGTGGACGCGTCGACGAACGTGAGCATCACCACGCCCGCGGATGGCTCGACCATCAGCGACCCGATGGTGACGTACTCGGGTACCGCGGAGCCGGGCGCCACGGTGACGGTGGAAGTGGATGGTACGGTGGTGGGCACGACGACGGCGGCGGCGAACGGCAGCTGGTCGGTGCCGGGCAACTCGTCGCTGGGTGAAGGTCCTCACACGGTGACGGCCACGGCCGAGGACGCGAACGGCAACACCGCGACGGACACGAACACCTTCACGGTGGACACGTCGACGAACGTGAGCATCACCACGCCTGCGGATGGTTCGACCATCAGCGACCCGATGGTGACGTACTCGGGTACCGCGGAGCCGGGCGCCACGGTGACTGTCACCGTGGACGGCACGGTGGTGGGCACGGTGACGGCGGCGGCGAACGGCAGTTGGTCGGTGCCGGGCAACTCGTCGCTGGGCGAAGGTCCCCACACGGTGACGGCCACGGCCGAGGACGCATTCGGCAACACCGCCACGGACACGAACAACTTCACGGTGAACACGTCGACGAACGTGAACATCGCCACGCCGGCGGACGGCTCGACGGTCGGCAACCCCGTGGTGACGTACTCGGGTACGGCCGAAGCGGGCGCCACGGTGACTGTCACGGTGGACGGCACGGTGGTGGGCACGGTGACGGCGGGTGTCGATGGCAGCTGGTCGGTGCCGGTGGCCACGACGCTGACGGACGGCTCGCACACGGTGGTGGCCACCGCCGAGGACGGCGACGGCAACACCGCGACGGACACGAACACCTTCACGGTGGACACGGCCACGACGGTGAGCATCACCACTCCCGCCGAGGGCGCGGTGCTGACCGACGGAGTGGTGACGTACGTGGGGACCGCGGAGCCGGGCGCCACGGTGACTGTCACGGTGGACGGCACGGTGGTGGGCACGGTGACGGCGGCGGCGAACGGCAGCTGGTCCGTGCCGGTGGCGGCGGAGCTGGCGGATGGAGCGCACTCGGTGACGGCCTCGGCGGAAGACGCCCAGGGCAACACCGCGACGGACACCAACGCCTTCACGGTGGACGCCACGACGTCGGTGAGCATCACCACGCCGGCGGAGGGCTCCACGGTGACCAACCCGGTGGTGACGTACTCGGGTACGGCGGAGCCGGGCGCCACGGTGACGGTGGTGGTGGACGGCACCACGGTGGGTACGGCGACGGCGGGCGTCGACGGCAGCTGGTCGGTGCCGGTGGCCACGCCGCTGGTCGACGGGCCGCACTCGGTGACGGCCACGGCGGAGGATGTGAATGGCAACACCGCCACGGACACGAACACCTTCACGGTGAACTCCGTGCCGGACACGCGCATCACCGCGAGCCCGCCCGTGAACACCGCCAGCACCGACGCGGAGTTCAGCTTCAACTCCGTCACGGGAGACCCGCGTGACACCTTCGAGTGCTCGCTCGACGGCGCGGCCTTCACCCCCTGCACCAGCCCCATCAACTTCACGGGCCTGCCCGAGGGAACGCACACCTTCCAGGTGCGCGCGGTGGACGCGGACGGCGACGTGGACCCCACGCCCGCCCACTTCATCTGGTCCATTGGCCTGGACACGGACGGCGACGGCCTGACGGACACGGAGGAGATTGCCATCGGCACGGACCCGAACAACCCGGACACGGACGGCGATGGCGTGTCGGACGGCATCGAGGTGGAAGTCGGCGGGACGGATCCTCTCGACGACGACTCGGATGACGACGGTCTGATGGACGGCACCGAGGACAAGGACCACGACGGCATCGTCGACGCGGACGAGACCGACCCGAACGAGGCGGACACGGACGGCGACGGCATCCAGGACGGCACGGAGCTGGGCCAGACCGTGCCCGAGGGCTCGGACACCGACGCGACGGTCTTCATCCCCGATGCGGACCCGACCACCGTCACCAACCCCCTCAACCCGGACACGGACGGTGGCAGCGTGCGTGACGGCGTGGAGGACGCGAACCACAACGGCCGCATCGACCCGGGCGAGACGGACCCGAACCTGGCCGCCGACGATGTGGACTCCGACTTGGACGGCGTGAGCGACGAGCGCGAAATCGAGCTCGGCATGGATCCGCATGACGCGGACACGGACGACGACGGCGTGCCGGACGGCGATGAGGCCCTCACCGACACGGATGGGGACGGCACCATCGACGCGTTGGATCCGGACAGCGACAACGACGGCATCAACGACGGCACGGAGAGCGGCGTGACGCGGGAGACGGCGCCTCCGGGCACCAACGTCGACTCGCCGAACTTCGAGCCGGACCTGGACCCCACCACCACCACCGACCCGACGAATCCGGACACGGATGGTGATGGTCTGAACGACGGCCGGGAGGACGCGGACCACAACGGCCGCGTGGACGCCACGGAGACGGACCCGAACGACGCCGACACGGACGACGACGACCTGAACGACGGCGTGGAAGTCACGGGTACCAATGCGACGAACCCCCTCAACCCGGACACGGACGGGGACGGCCTGAACGACGGCCGCGAGGACGCCAACCACAACGGTGGCTTCGACAACGGCGAGACGGACCCGAACAACCGCGACACCGACGCTGGTGGTGCGAGCGACGGTGACGAGGTCAACGGGGGCTCCAACCCGCTGAACGGCGATGACGACTTCGTCGTCGTGGGCCGTGGCTGCAGCACGGGTGGGGCGGGCACCTTCGCTCCGCTGGCGCTGCTGTTCCTGGCACTGCCCCTGTTCGGTCGCCTCCGCCGCGTGGCGGGGCGCTCGTCGCGGGGCGTGGCGGCGGCCGTCACCGGAGGCCTGGTCCTCGCGGGTACGCTCGCGGCCCAGCCTGCCCATGCGCAGGTGACGACGCCGGGCCCCGTGTCGCAGTCCATCGACGTGCAGCGCTTCAAGCCGGGCCCGGGCGCCGAGGACATCCTCGGCATCCACAGCGCCCGCGTGCAGCGCCACCTGGGGTTGAACCTCGGCCTGTCTCTCAACTACGGGAGCAAGCCGCTCAACTTCCTGGACCCTCGCTCGGACCGGTTCATCACCGCGCTGGTAAGCCGTCAGCTGGGCATCGACCTGATGGGCGCGGTGGGTCTGTTCGACCGCTTCGAAATCGGCGTGATTCTGCCCGTGACGATTCAGGGCTCGGACCCGGCGCCGCAGGTGGACTCGTCCTTCTCGCAGGGCGTGGGCGGCGGTGGTATCGGCGACCTGCGACTGGTGCCGAAGGCGCGCCTGATTGATGGGGAGCGCTTCGGCCTCGCGCTGGCGGTGCCGGTGTCGCTTCCCACGGCGGGTGGCAACGACTTCCTCGGCGGTTCCGGGGTGAGCGTGCAGCCCAAGCTGGTGGCCGAGTACGGCGAGAAGGTCCGCTTCGCCGCCAACGTCGGCGTGGACATCCGCGAGAAGCAGGTGCTGCGCAACCTGACGGCGGGCAACGCGTTCACCTACGGCCTGGGCACGGAGATTCCCTTCACGCTGGGCCGACTGCCGCTGTCCGCCGAGGCGACGGTGATTGGCGCCATCGGCCTGGACGAGCAGGACACGGAGGAGAGCCCGCTGGAGCTGCTGGCCGCGCTGAAGTACCGCGCGGTGAGCGGATTCACGGCGCACCTGGGCGGTGGACCGGGCCTCACCCGGGGCTACGGCACGCCCGGCTACCGGCTGCTGGCGGGCTTCGGCTACAGCCCTCCGCCCGAGCCCAAGAAGGCGGCGCCTCCTCCGCCGGTGGACACGGACGGCGACGGCCTCTACGACCCGGACGACAAGTGCCCCACGCAGCCCGAGGACAAGGACGGCTTCGAGGACGCGGATGGCTGCCCGGACCCGGACAATGACCAGGACGGCATCCTCGATGGCGACGACAAGTGCGTGAACGAGCCAGAGACGAAGAACGGCTTCCAGGACGAGGAAGGCTGCCCCGACGAGGCTCCGCCCGTGGACACCGATGGCGACGGCCTCTTCGACCCGGATGACAAGTGCCCGAACCAGCCCGAGGACAAGGACGGCTTCCAGGATGGGGACGGCTGCCCGGACCCGGACAACGACAAGGACGGCATCCCGGACGTCGCGGACAAGTGCCCCAACGAGCCCGAGGTCATCAACGGCGTGGCGGACGAGGACGGCTGCCCCGACAAGGGCAAGGTGAAGGTCCAGGTGGATGGCGAGCGCATCCTCATCCTGGAGAAGGTCTACTTCGCCACGGGCAAGGACATCATCCTCCCGCGCTCCTTCCCGCTGCTGAAGCAGGTGGCCGCGGTGCTGCGCGCCAACCCGCAGGTGGAGCTGCTGCGGGTGGAGGGGCACACGGATGACCAGGGCAACGACGCGTCCAACCTGGACCTGTCCAAGCGCCGCGCCGCCAACGTGCGTGCCTTCCTGGTGAAGGAGGGCATCGACGCCGCCCGCCTGGAGTCGCAGGGCTACGGTGAGACGAAGCCCGTCGACACCAACAAGACGGCGAAGGGCCGCGAGAACAACCGGCGCGTGGAGTTCAACATCGTCCGCATTGGCAAGGTGGAAGTGGAGCGCGTGGCCCCCTGATGTCGTCGCGCCGCCCCGGGCGCCCACCGTGGTGCCCCGGGGCTGACAGCCAAAGTCGTTGACGCGAGGGTGGTTCCGGCAAGTCGTCCGGGGCCACCCTCGGTTTTTTAGGGGAGGTCCGTCCACCACCCGGAGTCGGGGGCGCGTGACGCTCCGTGAAGACCCTCCACGTGTGTCGTGGAACAGGGGGGAAAGGGGTGGCGCCGATGCGGGGAGACCTGCCAGGGTGCTCCATCCAGCGCGAGTCAAGGGGCGAAGTGGACCCGCCACGCCGCGCTGCCTGCTTTCGGGGCCGCTGCGTAAGTCCGCGTCAGGACTCGGCGCCGCGCCATCCCGCTACATGTGCGTAGCGGAATACTTGCCAAAGATCCGGACTTGCTGATGATTGCGGAGGTTGGAGGCTTGCGCGCTGCATCGCGCGACGCCTGCCGAAAGGACCGCCATGGACCAGTTCGATCAGAACAAGCAGGCCGCCAAGATTCGGGTCGTCGGGGCGGGTGGGGCCGGCTGCAACGCGGTCAACACGATGATTCTGTCCAAGCTGGACCGCGTGGACTTCATCGCCGCCAACACGGATATCCAGGCGTTGGCCGCCAGCAAGGCGCCCACGCGGCTGCAGCTGGGCCAGACGCTGACCAAGGGCCTGGGCGCCGGCGCCAACCCGGAGATGGGCCGCGAGGCCGCGCTGGAGTCGCGAGACCAGATTGCCGCGGTGCTCGAGGGCGCCGACATGGTCTTCGTCACGGCGGGCATGGGCGGCGGCACCGGCACGGGCGCGGCGCCCATCATCGCCGACATCGCCAAGAGCCTGGGTTGCCTCACGGTGGGCGTCGTCACCAAGCCCTTCCTCTTCGAGGGCAACAAGCGCCGCAAGCAGGCCGAGCAGGGCATCGTCGAGCTCAAGGCCGCGGTGGACACGCTCATCACCATTCCGAACCAGCGCCTGCTGTCGCTCTCCAACGAGCCAATGCCGCTCTTGGAGACCTTCAAGCGCGCCGATGAGGTGCTGCTGAATGCCGTGCAGGGCATCAGCGACCTCATCCAGTACCACGGCTACATCAACGTCGACTTCGCCGACGTGAAGACCATCATGAGCGACAAGGGCCTGGCGCTCATGGGCACCGGGCACTCGTCCGGCGACAAGCGCGCGCTCACCGCCATGCAGCAGGCCATCTCCAGCCCGCTGCTGGAGGACGTCTCCATCGACGGCGCCACGGGCCTGCTCATCAACATCACCGGCGGTCGGGACATGACGCTCCAGGAGGTCAACGAGGCGTTGACCCTGGTCCACGATGCGGCGGACAGCGAGGCGGAGATCATCTTCGGCTCGCTCATCGACGACCAGATTCAGGATGAGGTGAAAATCACCATCATCGCCACCGGCTTCGTCCACCGCGACGCGCCCAAGGTGCGCACGGTGACGCCGGTGGTCCAGGTTCCCCTGGCGCGGCCCGCGCAGCAGTCGGTGCTCATCCACAGCGTGCGCGAGGAAGTGGCCAGCCTGGTGCCTGCCAAGAGTGGCGCTTCCCGTCCGCTGGCGGCCGTGGACAACAACAAGTCCGTCAGCAACCGGACCGCCGTGGTGAAGGACTCCGCGCTCCCCCTGGACGAGGACCAGTTCGACATCCCCACCTTCCTGCGCCGCCAGGGGCAGACCGAGCTGCCGTAGCCGTCAGGCGACGTGGGGCTCAGCGGGCGGGCAACCGCGCCACGCTCGCCTCGTCACGCCCGGCCAGCTTGTCCGCGCGGGTGAAGAGGGTGTCCAGCTCTTCATACAGCGCGTCGATGCGCTCCTGCTTGCGGGGCGCCGGAATCACGCCGCCACCGGCCAGCTCCTCCAGCCGGGCACTGGCGCGCTGCAGCAACTGGAGCGCCTTGAGGAGCGACAGCCCTCGGCGCGTACCCTCCTGGGTGAAGAGCGTGCCGCTCTGCGTGAGGGCTTCGAGCGTGCCTCGGACGCTGCGGACGCGGTCCGACTGGCGGGTCCGGTAGAGGTCCAACCGACGCGCGCGGCGAGCGCCATGGAGGTCGACCACGCCAACGCCGGTGCCTGAGGAAGAGGTGGGCTTCACGGTGTGGCAAGGTACGTCATGCCTTTGTAGAGCCGCAAATTTACTGGACTGTAGGGACCTGTTGCACGCCTGCCCGCGCCCTTGTCAGGGAGGGGGGCGGGGGTTAGGTTCGCCGCCCTTCCGCACACGAGGGCACGCGCCATGTTCCAGAAGTTGCTCATCGCCAACCGGGGAGAAATCGCCCGTCGCATCGGCGCGGCGGCCCGGCAGATGGGGCTCAAGACGGTGGCCGTGTACTCGGACCCGGACGCGGAGCTGCCGTTCGTGAAGGAAGCGGACGAGGCCGTGCGCATCGGCCCCGCTCCGGCGAAGGACAGCTACCTGAGCATCCCCGCGATTCTCGAGGCCGCGAAGAAGACGGGCGCCCAGGCCGTGCACCCCGGCTACGGGTTTCTGTCCGAAAACGGAGAGTTCGCCCAGGCGTGCCAGGACGCGGGACTCATCTTCGTGGGTCCGCCGCCGGAGGCCATGGCGCGGATGAAGGACAAGAGCCAGGCGCGCAAGCTGGTGTCCGCGGCGGGCGTCCCCGTGGTGCCCGGCAGCGAGGGTCTGGTGCCGGACGTGGCCACCGCGCTGGCCGAGGCCGAGCGCATCGGCTACCCGGTGTTGTGCAAGGCCGCGGGCGGCGGCGGCGGCATCGGCATGGCGGCGGCGAACAACCCCGCCGAGCTGGAGAAGGTGTTCCGCCAGTGCACGGACCGGGCGAAGTCCGCCTTCGGCCGTGAGGGCGTGTACCTGGAGCGCTACTTCCCCGCGCCTCGCCACATCGAGGTGCAGATTCTGGGAGATCACCACGGCCACCTCATCCACTGTCTGGAGCGCGAGTGCTCCATCCAGCGGCGCCACCAGAAGGTGGTGGAGGAGGCGCCGTCCGTGCTGTTCGCGGACGGGAAGAACGCGGAGCTGGCCCAGACGCTCTTCACCGCGGCCGTGACAGCGGCCAAGACGTTCGGCTACGCCAACGCGGGCACGGTGGAGTTCCTGTACTCGGACGGACAGGTCTACTTCATCGAGATGAACGCGCGGCTCCAGGTGGAGCACCCGGTGACGGAGCTGACCACGGGGCTGGACCTCATCGGCTGGCAGCTGCGCATCGCCGCGGGCGAGCACCTCACGGTGAAGCAGGAGGACGTGAAGCGGCGCGGGGCGGCGCTGGAGTTCCGCATCTACGCGGAGGACCCGGTGAAGTTCTTCCCGTCACCGGGGCCGCTGAAGGTGTTCCAGCCTCCCACGGGCGAGGGCGTGCGCCTGGACGCGGGCTATGCCGAGGGCAACACCGTCACGCCGAACTACGACCCGCTCATCGCCAAACTCATCATCTCCGGCGCCACGCGCGCGGAGGCGATTGAGCGCTCGGTGACGGCGCTTCAGTCCTTCCGCATCGAAGGCATCAAGACGAACATCCCGCTCCACCTGCGAATCGTTCAGGATGCGGCCTTCAAGGCCGGCGAGCTGGATACGCATTTCCTGGAGCATCACGCGAAGCCGGCGTAGTGGCAGGCTCCCGCTTCATCACCCCTTTGGAGGAACGGACTTATGGCGGACGTTGCGGCGCATATCACCGGCACCGTGTGGAAGATCGAGGTGCAGGTCGGCCAGCAAGTCAAAGAGGGCGACACGCTGGTCATCCTCGAGTCCATGAAGATGGAGATGCCGGTGGAGACGACCGAGGCCGGCACCGTGAAGGAGATTCGGTGCAAGGAGGCTCAGTCCGTCAACGAGGGTGATGTCCTCGTGGTGCTCGGGTAGTCGTGGTGGAGCCCTCGGTGGAGGTGGAAGACCGCGAGGGCGGCGTTCGGGTGTTGACGCTGTCCAACCCGGCCCGGCGCAACGCGCTGAATGACGCGATGCTGGCCCGGTTGGACGCGGCGCTGGAGCCCGCGCCACACGTGCGGGTGCTGCTGGTGCGGGGCGCGGGTGGCACCTTCTGCGCGGGCTACGACTTGACGCACCTGGGGCCCCCGGGTGCGGACGGGCGCCTGCCGGATGACGCGCTGGTGGAGTGTCTGCTCAAGCTGGAGCACCACCCCGTGCCCAGCGTGGCGCTGGTGCAGGGGGCGGCCGTGGGCGCGGGCTTCGACCTGGCGGCCTCGTGCGACTTCCGGGTGGGCGCGCCGGACACCGTCTTCCTCATGCCCCCGGCGAAGCTGGGCATCGTCTACTCGCCGGAGGGCCTGGCGCGGGCGACGCGCCTGGTGGGCCTGTCCCGGGCGAAGCAGCTCTTCCTCACGGCGCGGAAGCTGGATGCGCGTGAGGCGCTGGACTGGGGACTGCTCGACGCGTGCGAGGACGACGCGGAGGCCCAGGCCTTCGCGCTGTGCGCGACGCTGGCGGGCCATGCACCGGGCGCGGTGTCGGGGATGAAGGAGTCCTTCGGGCTGCTGTCGCGGGCGCCACTGCGTGACGCGGAGCAGGCGAGGCTCAGAGCGCTTCGCGCGACGGCGTTTGGGAGCGAGGACGCGAAGGAAGGGCGTGCGGCCTTCCTGGAGAAGCGTCCGCCCCGCTTCACCGGCCGCTAGTCACGCGGCCGGCGAGGCGGTTTCGGGGCTTCAGGTGTCGCCGAACAGCTCGCCCATGCGCAGCTGCAGCGCCGAGGCAATCTTGTAGAGCGACGAGATGGACGCGGAGGACTCCGCGCGTTCAATCTGGGACAGCAATGACACGGACAG
This sequence comes from Myxococcus sp. CA051A, assembly GCF_013336705.1. Classification (NCBI taxonomy): domain Bacteria; kingdom Pseudomonadati; phylum Myxococcota; class Myxococcia; order Myxococcales; family Myxococcaceae; genus Myxococcus; species Myxococcus sp. CA051A. The sequence goes on from NZ_JABUMS010000001.1 coordinate 427,081, forward strand.
GCCGGTGCGTCGCGCGAGCTGCTTGAGCGTGAGCTCCTGCGTCTTGCGCGCGTCGCGGATGGTGCGACCGATGGCGCGGTGCAGGTCCGCCTCCGGGTCCTGGGACAAGCCCTTCTTCTGGAGGGCGTTGCGGACCGCGGTGATGAACTGCTCCGGCTCCATGGGCTTCTTGACGTAGTCAGAAGCCTGGGCCTTGAGCGAGGCGACCGCCGTATCCACCGTGGGGTACGCGGTGGCGACGATGACGGCAACGTCCGTATCGTACTTGCGGATCAGCTCAAGCACCTCGGTCCCCGACATCTGCGGCATCATCATGTCGAGGATGACGAGGTGGAAGTCGGAACCTCGGAGGATCTCCACTGTCTGCGTGGGGTCCGTCGTGGTCACGACCTCGTAGCCTTCGCGGGTCAGCACCAGCTTGAGGTAGTCGCAGTTGTCCTGCTCGTCATCAACCACCAGGATGCGAATCTGCACAGCGTCTCCTCGCTGCAGGTGAACTTCGTCGAGCTGGGGCTCGGGGAGGGGGCGAGCACGCGCAGCCGATGGGGGGATGGTTCTCCTCCCTGGTTTTACTGCTTTCTGCCGTCGTAGTCTTTCAGTTGTGACTCGACGCCCTTGCGATAGGGATGGTCGGCCGGAGCGAGTTCCAGGAACCTCCGGTAGTGCTTCGCGCCGTCGTCAATCTCGTCGAGCCGGGCTTTGGCGATGCCCAGCATGAGATGGCAGTCGGGGTTCTCTCCATCCAGCTTGGCGCATTGGTCCGCGACGGCGAGCGCCTCTCGGTACTTCTGCTTCTTGATGAGCGCGCCAGCACGCGCCACGAGCTGACCGGTCTGCTCGTTGAGCGCGTCCGCGGCGTTGGCAACAGGCGGGGGCTCTTCCTTCCCGGCGGCCGGCACCGCCGCCGGAGGAGGCTTCGCCCTGGCCGCTTCGAGCTCCTTCATCTTCGCATCGTACTGGGCCTTCAGCGACGTATACCGCGCGATATAGAGCTTGGTCTTTGCGCTGGCTTCGAGCGGCGCCTTCGCCTCATCGGGCCTGTTCGCATCCAGCGCCTGCTTGGCCTTGTTGAGTTCGGTCTCGACGACCTCTTCGACCGCCACGTCGTCCAGGAGCTTCTTCGCGTCGCGGGGGTATTTTCCGTCCGCGCCGCGGGTCTTCTCCAGCTCGGTCCGGGCGCCCTTGAAGTCCAGGGCATCGAACGCCTTGAGCGCCGCGGCCATGAGCTCTTCGGTCGTCGGCTTCACCGGCTCGGGCGGGGTCTCCGGAGGGGCCGTCGTCCCGGTCTGCGCCGTCGGCGGAACCCGGGTGTCCTCGGGCGGCTTCACGGGAGGGGCGGGCGGAGGCTCCACGGGCTGGGTCGGCTGAGCAACCACCGGGTCCTGGATGGGCTGATTGCCCTGGCCCTGCTTGGACATCCAGAACGCGACGCCACCACCGCCCAGGAGCAGGGCGATGAGCCCGGCCACCAGCGGCATCTTCGACATGCCGCCTTCGCTGGCGGGAGCGTCCTCGCCGTCGCCGGCATCCCCCGCGCCCATGAAGCGCAGCTTCACGTGACCCAGCTCGACGATGTCGCCGCTGTTCAGGGTGGCCTGGGCGTAGCTCTCGCCGTTGACGGTCATCCCGTTCGCCGACTGCATGTCGATGACGCGCCACTCACCCGTCGCCTCGCGCACCAGCTTGGCGTGGGTGCGTGACAGCGAACGATGGTCCAACGTGATGTCGTTGTCGTCCGTGCGACCGATGCGCAGCTCGGTCCGGATGCACGCGAACTCCTGGCCCCGCAGCTCGTCCGGGGTCAGCACCACCAGCCGGGGCGCATCCTTTGTATCGATGTCCTCCAACTTCCGGGGCCGGTCGGCCTCGACATGATCCAACCGGATGATGGAGGTCGAGTTCCGCCGCTTGTCCGCGGAGGCTTGGGATGGGGGCGTGTGGTCGTGCTCGTCGCCGTCTCCAGGTGCCTCCTCCTCACTCTCCGAGCGGTCAGGCTCCTCGGGCTCGGCTTCCTGCCGGCGTGTGGGTACCTTGGTGGTGATGGGGCCAACGGCATTCGCGGCGCCCTCGGCCTGGAGTGCCAGGTCGTAGTCGCCAATCTGGATCAGATCGCCCTCACTGAGGGGCGACTGACCAGCGATGCGCTCTCCGTTGATCCGGGTGCCATTATAGCTCCCCAGATCCTCCACCACGACATGGCCGTTCAACCGCACCAGTCGTGCGTGACGACGAGACACGTTACGTTCGGTCAGGCGGATGGTGTTTCCCTCCTGACGTCCGATGGTGATCTCGTCGCGCACGAAGGGAACAACGGTCTTGCGCCCCTCGTCGTCTTCGATGATGAGCTTCAGCACGGGTCCGATCCGCGTACAGTCATAGCAGAACGGCCTTTCAACGCACAAGTCATGCATCCCCCTCAAATGACAGGGCTTTCTCCCCAGGAGGCGGGGCAGCCGGGTCTGTTGTCCATCGGTCAATCGGCCGGCCAAGGGAGCGCACGTCCGATTCCCTGGGTCACCCTGGCCCTCGCGGGGCTCCTGGTGGCTGTCCACGGGGTCCTCGTTGCCCTGGGTCCCGTCGACGTGGACGCGCTGGTGCGTTGGGGCGCGAAGGCGGGGCCGTTGGTGCTCGAGGCGGGGCAGGTCTGGCGGCTCTTGTCGGCCAACCTGCTGCACCGGGATGCGCTGCACCTGGCCCTCAATGTCACCGTGCTGGTGGCGGCGGGGACGGCGCTCGAAAGAGCCTGTCGCCGTCGTGACTATGCCGCGCTGCTCATCGCCACCGGACTGACCACGATGGCGAGTTCGCTCGCCTGGTCGGGCGCGGTGAGCGTGGGTGCCTCCGGGCTCGTCTATGGATGCATGGGCGCGCTGCTGGTGCTGGGCCGGCGTCACCGCTCGCGCCCGGGCTTCCGTGTGCGGTGGCTCTCCGGGGAAAGCGCGCTTCCCACGGTGCTCGTGTTCCTCTGGATGGGTTGGACGTCCGTGGGCGTGGACAACGCGGGGCACCTGGGTGGACTGGTGGCCGGGTTGCTGGCGGGAGCGTTCCTGGATCCACGCGATTCCGAGCGGGCCTCTCGGACGAGTCTGGCGAAGCCGCTGGCAGGGGTGCTCGCGGCGCTGTTCGTGGCGGGCGGGGTGGTGATGGAGCGCTCGGGCTGGCGCGTGGAGCGGGACGACGGGTTCGGCGTCGCGGTGGCGATGCCCGAAGGCTGGCGAGGCGAGGTGGACGGGCAGGGACGGAGGACCTTCTCCAATGGATTGCCCGGACTGGGGCGCGCCACGTTCTCCGCGGAGGCCATCGAGGCGGGCGAGCCGGTGGATGGTCTGGCGCAGGCCCGGCACTTCCATGACGAGACGCTGCCCTTGGGAGCGCCCGGACCCGAGGGGCGGACGTTGTCCGTGCAGGGGCCGTCGCGGACGCTGGTGGGAGGACGTGTCGCGCAGCGGCTGCGCGCGGAGCTCGAAGGGCCCGATGGAGGGCGCCATCTGCTCGCCTTCTTCGTGCCTCGGGGAGAGTGGGTCTACCGCCTCGTCTTCACCTGGCCCGCGCGGTGGCCCGCGTATCAGGAGGTCGTGGGCCGGATGGTGGCGGAGCTGCGCTTCGACGAGCCCTCCGTGCTGCGCGAGGCGCGAGGGCGGGCGTTGCTGTCGCCCGGAGCGCCGGGACCTCAGCGGGAGCTGGGCGCGGTGTTGCGGCGGCTGGGGTTGTCGCGGGAGGCCGTCACTCCGCTCGCGGAGGCGGTGCGTTTGTCACCCTCGCACGTGGGCGCTCGGGTGGAGCTCGCACGCGCGCTGCTCGATGCCGGTCGCGTGGAGGAGGGGTGTCACGCGGCGGACGAGGCCCAGGTCTATGGCCCCTCGGAAACGGGGGCGCTGGAGGCGGGCGTACGGTGCGAGCTGGCCCGGGGCGCGCTGCCCCGGGCGTTGGAGAGACTGGAAGAGGCGCGCCGCGTGGACCCGCAGGATGCGCGCCTGCGGGCCGCCGAAGCCGCGCTGAGGACGGTGCTGGAAGCGTCTCCGTCCTCGATGCCCCGAGAGACCTCGGGTCCAACGCCGCGCTGACGCGTTGGCTCCGAGGCTTCCCTCGGGAAGCCGTGGGCTCTCGGTGAGCGCGCCCGGCCTCAGTCCTCGTCCTTGAGCAGGAAGTCGTTGTTGATGACCTTGAACGACAGCCTGCCGCCCAGCGTGGGCGAGTGCCGCTCGACGAGCGGGCGGATGACGATGCCCTCCTTGCGGTTCTTCGTGCCCGGGTAGAGGCCCTGGGCGAGCCGCAGGTAGTGCTCCAGTCCCTGGTCAAACGTTCGCGCGGCCTCGCCCGTGACGACGTGCTCCACCGGCACCGTGCGCAGCCCGTGCCGCGCGCAGAACGAGACGAAGTCCGCATGGCCCAGGAACTGTCCCGTCCGGGTGTCGTGGACGCTGAAGACGAACAGGTCCACCTCGGCGAGCCCCAGTCGGTTCTTCTGGATGCCGGGGCCACACAGCTCCCCCTGGATGGCGAAGCCCGGGGGCAACGCGGTGTCCAGCGAGTACCGCTTCGCCACGGTCCACGCCCGGCTCGTTCCGGGTCGCAGAGACCAGTTCCGGGAGCACGCCACCAGCGGGCCGTCGAGCGGCTTGAAGAACGTCGCGGAAGTCCCATCCAGCTTCGTCGTTACGAAGAAGTCGTGGCCTCGAAGCTCGTCCAGGACGCCGAGCGCCGACTGCAGGCGGATTTCATCCGTCCTCGGCACCTCGCCCGGGAAGGGCCCGGCCACGTCGCTGCCCTCGGGCGGTGCCGGCTCGTACTTCACGACCCCCAGGCTGTCGCGCACGTCCGTGCCCTCGGGGGGCACCGCGCCCTCCAGGATGGAGGTGGGCAGCGCGAGCCCCTGGGACAGCACGCCCCGCAGTCGCGCGGTCTTCACGCGAAAGCTCCGGGCCCTGAGGAACTCCGCCCAGGGCGCGCCCTCCGGAAGCTGGCTGTCGATTTCGAAGAAGACGCACGCGTCACCGGGGGCGAACTCGCCCTTCCTCACCACCACGTCCCAGCCCATCACCCGTGCCTTCAGGATGTTGTCGGCTCCGGGGATGGCCTCCAGGTGGTCGATGCGCTGAATCGAGACGAGCTTTCTCTCCATGACGGGACCTCCCTCCTCGCCACCGGCGAGGGCCGGGGCTCCCGAGCGACGCCCTGGAAGGCTCCGGCTGACGGTGCCTCGATATCAGGAATCCCTGGGCTTCGGGCACGGCGGACTCACCACCGCGCGCTGAAGGCTCGCACCACGAGGCCCGCGCCGAGCGTCCACTCGTCACGGCGCGAGAGGCCCGCGTCACCCACGACGTAGCCGCCAGAGAGCCGCAGCGCCACGGGTTGGTCCGCCACGGCGAGGAACACGCGCTCCAGGGAGGCATCGGCGCGGGCGCGGAAGTCCGTTCCACCTTCGAGGCCAAGGGTCCACCCCGCGAGCCCCGAGGCACGAAGGGCCCACAGTCCATCTTCGCTCTCCAGGCCCAGGTCGAACATGAGCGAGGTGAAGGGAGACAGCGCGTGCTCGGTGGTGTCTCCCGCGCGGCGCAGCGTGTGGCTCGCCACCGGGCCGAAGCCGAGCCAGGCGCGCCCGGTCTCCGAGCGCAGCGGGTCGACAAGGAGCCCCATGCGCCCCGTCTCCAGTGTCCACCCCGGACCTTCCCACTCGCGCCGCTCCAGGTGCGCCGCGCGCAGCGCCACCGTCACGTCGAACGGGAAGGGGATGCGCACCGGGCGCGCGGTGGGAATCAGGATGAAGCCTTCCTCCAGGTGGCGGCGCAGCAGTCCGTCATAGGCGGTGAAGCCCCAGCCTCGCCGCTCGCCATCCCAGAGGTCCACGCCCAGGAGTCGGTGGTTGGTGAACCAGGGCGTGCCCTTGCTGCGGCTGGTGCTCCCGGTGCGGATGCGCACGCTCGAGTGCAGCGTCAGCGCCCCCACGCCGTCGCGCACCGTCGCGCCCGTGCCCACCACCCAGCCATCCCCGGGGTCGAAGCAGGTGGGAAACGGCTCGCCCCTCGAGTCCGTGGGGAGACACGGGTCCGGTGACGGAGGGCCCGCGCCTGGCGCCGAGGCCAGGAGCAATGCGAGTCCAAGCGCGAGCACGTTCAATCCCGGGCCTTTTCGGCGATGGGCGCGGAGCGGCGCGCGGGAGCCCACAGCGAGAAGCGCAGGCCCGCCGAGGCGGACCACTCCCAGCGCTCCGGCAGGAAGGCGATATCGTTGCGCCACACCCCGCGCGCGTCCGCGACCAGGCTCAGCGGCTGGTCATTGATGGCCAGCAGGATGAACTCGTAACCGGCGGAGAGCCTGAGCCGCTCGGGCCTGAGCGGACGACCCTCCACGGCGCGCGACAGGAGCACCTTCTCCGCCTCCACGCCGAAGCGCAGGTGGTGGAACCCATCCCGATCCAACGTCAGGTTGCCTTCGAGCGCCGCGCCGGGCACCAACGTGCTGATGCCGTTCTCGTAGTCGCGCTCCGCGGAGGGACCCGCGCGCACGCGCACGTAGGACACCAGGTCTCGCGAATGCCACAGGTCCAGGGTGGCGTGCAGGGTGCCCCAGGTGAGGAACCCACCCCGGGCCTCGCCGCGCTCCAGGTCCTCCACGCGCAGCGTCTCCAGCCACACGCCCAGGTTGATGCTGACGTCGTACCGTCGCGGCTCACCGAAGAAGGTCGTTATCCGGAAGAGCGGCTCATCGCGCTCGACGCTGAAGTCGTAGCGCAGCAGCGAGAAGTCGATGGAGGGCTCGCCGAGCGACAGCTCCGTCTCCAGGAAGTGCAGCCGGTGCAGCCGCTTGCGCGCGGCCAGCTCCAGCGCGATGCCGAAGTCCAGGCGCACGCGGTCCTCGCGCGCCTCGTCGCCGGGCCACAGCGGGCTCCAGGCGCCGCCCAGCCAGACGCGCCGGTGCAGGTCGAAGTTGAACTGCATCACCCGACCGCGCTCGTCGCGATACCAGCCCGGCGGCGCGTCCGCGATGGAGGGCTCCAGCCGGTACGTGCGCAGCTCCTCGTTCGGGACGGGCGCGGCCTCCTCGGGGACGCAGGGACGCACCCGCTCCAGGAAGCGCTCCGTCTCCTGGCCGTCGACATCCAGCTCGCGGCGCGGGGTGATGAGACAGCGACGCTGCTCGTGACTGCACTGCGCGCGCCACTGGCCGGAGGGCACGTTCGGCGTCGGCGGCAGCTCCAGGCACAGCGCGGGCCGCTCCGAGTCCTGGAAGGGCAGCGGCACGGCGGGCGGCTGGATGATGGGTGGCGCGACCTTGGCGGGGGCGACCTCGACGGGGGTAACCTCAGCGGGCGGGCCACCCTCCACCTGCCCCAGGAGCAGGGCACAACCCAACGTCACCGCGGACACGAGCATGGAGCCTCCAAATCTGGACGGGGGCGGGCAATACAAGGCCCGTGCCCCCGCTCGCCCGGCGGGCTCCCTCCATGTGGGCCTCCCACCTTCGTGCAGGCTCCTGCACAATGGCGCGCACGCTGCCTCACGGTGTGCCTCCGGCGGAGGTCGACCGGCGAGGGTGGCGGGGATATAAGGCCGCGTCCTGCCCGTGGTGCGCAGGCAACCGCCCGAAACGACTCAAGGAGCCCTTCACCCGTGGCGAGCGACGGCGAACAGCAGGAACAGCAGCAAGAGCAGACCTTCGCCGAGGCCATTCTCGGCAAGGAGACCTTCTCGGCGCGGTGGATGCAGCGGTGGCTCGCGCTCTCCGCCACCACCCGGGTGGTGTTTTCCACGGCCCTCTTCGCGGGCCTGCTCTTCATCCCCTACCTGGGCGCGGTGGGATTGTGGGACTGCTGGGAGACCCACTACGGCGAAGTGGCGCGGATGATGATCGTCCGCCGCGACTACCTGTATCCCTTCTGGGAGAACGCGTGGTTCTTCTCCAAGCCGCCGCTGACCATGTGGATGCAGGCGCTGGGCATGCAGGTGGTGGGCACGGTGCGCTCGGGAGGCCAGCTCGGGCTGTACACCGAGTGGGGCATGCGCGTGCCCTTCGTGCTCCTGAGCATCACCGCCGTGACGCTCCTGTCCCTGGCCGTGTCGCGCGTGGTGAACCGCCGCGCGGGCCTGGCCACCGGCTTCGTGCTGGCCACCATGCCGCTGTACTTCCTGCTCACGCGGCAGACGGTGACGGACACGCCGTTCGTCACCACGTTCGTCTGCGCGATGGCGTGCGCGCTCATCGGCCAGCTCGATGACACGACGAAGCACCGCGCCGCCTGGTGGTACGGCTTCTATTTCTTCGCGGGCCTGTCCACGCTGGCCAAGGGCCTGTTGGGCGTGGGTCTGCCCGCCGTCATCCTCGTGCTCTACGCGGCGCTGGCCGTCATGCCCTGGGACGGGCCGAGCCTCGATGCGCACCTGCGCTGGCTGACGGACGGAGGCTTCCGCAAGGACGTCCGAGAGGGCCGCCAGCCCATGCCGGTGCTGTGGGCGCAGATGCACAAGATGCACCTGGGCACGGGCATCCTCGTCTTCTTCGCGGTGGCCGCGCCCTGGTACGTGGTGATGTCCCTCTTCAAGAGCGTGGACGACGAGGGCAAGCTCTTCTGGTACCGCTTCTTCGTCCACGACCACCTCAACCGCCTCACCGCGGGCGTGCACACCACCACGCCGGGTGGCACGTTCATCTACTTCATCGAGCAGGGGGGCTTCGGCATCTTCCCCTGGGTGGCCCTGCTGCCCGGCGCCTTCGCCATCATCGCGAAGCTGAAGCTGCGCTCGGAGAAGAAGGCGGACCACCTGGCCATCATCGCCGTGGTGTGGGTGGCCTTCTCCTTCTGGCTCCTGGCCTCCAGCGCCACCAAGTTCCACCACTACGTCTTCCCCGTCCTGCCCGGCCTCGCGGTCCTCATCGCGCTCTTCATCGACCGGCTCTGGGAAGAGGGCATCTCCGCGCACGCGGTGAGCCTCATCTTCGGCCTGGTCCTCTTCGTCCTCGTCGGCAAGGACCTGGCGGAGAACCCGAAGAACTTCACCGACCTGTTCGTCTACAACTACGACCGGCCCTATCCGCAGGACCTGGTCACCAAGCCCATCGCGTTCTTCTCCCGCGCGCTCTGGACGGGCGACCTCGTCACGCTGGTGCTGCTCGCCTTCGGCGTCTACCTGTCGTTCGATGCGTTCTCGCCCAAGACGCGTGAGAAGGTGACGCCGGGCTCGCGCGCGGTGGCGCTGCTCATGCTCCTGGGTGGCGCGGCCACGCTGGCCGCGGTGGCGTCCGGCGCGAAGGTGTCCGCGACGGGGCTGGTGGGCGTGGCGGTGGCGGTGGTGGGCGGCTTCCTCGGGTGGCAGTCGCTGCGCCCGAAGACGGAAGGTCGCGCGTCGCTCCAGGCCCTGGCCGCGGTGCTGGCGCTGGCGGGCGTGGTGCTGGCGGTGCGCGGCTTCAAGAATCCCGCGGGTGAGGACTCGCTGCTGCGCTCGCTGTCGGAGCCCGTCAACATCAAGGGTGCGCTGGGCTTCGTCTTCGCGGTGGCGGGCGCCATGGCCGTCGTGGCGACGCTGATGCGGGCGCGGGTGATGTTGTTCGGCACCTTCTGGGTGCTGGCCGCCGGCTTCGCCCTCTGGTTCAACTGGAACCACTGGGTGGACCTGTCCCACCACTGGACGCAGCGAGACCTCTTCTGGCGCTACTACTCGCAGCGGCAGGAAGGCGAGCCCATCGTCGCGTACCTGATGAACTGGCGCGGCGAGACGCTCTACTCCAGCAACACCGTGGAGCAGTACCGCAGCGGTGACTACAACGCGAAGCTGCGCTCGCTCGTCGCGCGGCCCGGACGCGAGTGGGTGCTCGCCGAGCAGAAGATGCTCTCCTCGCTGCGCAGCGCGGTGGGCGCGGACAAGGTCGTCACCCCGGTCGACAAGGACATCAACAACAAGTTCGTCCTGGTGACCATCGATTGAGCGGCATCGACGTCCGGGGTCTGGGCAAGCGCTTCGGCGAACGCGTCGCCGTGGAGGGGCTCACCTTCCACGTGCGGCCTGGTGAGGTGTTTGGCCTGTTGGGGCCCAACGGCGCCGGGAAGACGACGACGGTGCGCATGCTCACCGGTCTGTTGACCCCCAGCGAGGGCGAGGCCGTGGTGTGGGGCCACCGCGCGGACCGCGACGGCGAGGGGCTGCGCAAGGTGGTGGGGCTGCTCACCGAGCAGCCCGGTCTCTACGAGCGGCTCACCGCCCGGGAGAACCTGCGCTTCTTCATGAAGCTGCACGAGCTGGACGAGTCCAAGGCGTGGCCGCGCACGCAGCACTACCTGGAGCGCTTCGGACTGGGAGGCCGCGAGGAGGAGCCGGTGGGTGGCTTCTCCAAGGGCATGCGCCAGAAGCTCGCCATCGTCCGCACCCTCGTGCATGACCCTCGCGTCATCTTCCTGGACGAGCCCACCAGCGGCCTGGACCCGGAGTCCGCGCGCACGGTGCGCGACGCCGTCGCTGAGCTGGCATCGGAGGGGCGCACGATTGTCCTCTGCTCGCACAACCTCTCGGAGGTGGAGCGGTTGTGCGAGCGCGTCGCGGTGGTGAAGCGGCGGTTGCTCCTGATGGGGCCGGTGCGGGAGCTGCGGCGCTCGGGGCAGTCGCTGGACGTGCGGGTGGACGGTGAGGCGGAGCGCTTCCGCAACGCGCTGACGTCGCTGCCCTTCGCGCCCAACGTGCTGGCCGAGGGCATGCGGCTGCGCGTCATGCTGGAGGACGAGGCCCACGCGCCGGACGTGCTGGCGTGCCTGGTGGGCGCGGGCGCGCGCGTGCACAGCGCGGTGCCGGCGCAGCGTCCCCTGGAAGAGGTGTACCTGGACCTGCTTCGTGAAGAGGGCGCTTGAGCCATGGCATTCCGTCCCCGTCGAGCCCTGGCCGTGTTCTGGAAGGACTTCCTGGACCTGCGCAAGAACGTGGGGCTGCTCGTCTCCATGGCGGTGCTGCCGGCCGTCATGGTGCTGGTGCCCATCGTCGTCGTGTGGACGTACGTCAACACTCCCAACAGGGCCGACCTGCGCAGCGTGGCCCAGTTCTATGACCCCACGCTGCCCTTGGGCGCCAGCGCGGCGCGCTTCCTCATCGACAAGACGCTCACCGACTGGTTCGGGCTGTTCCTCGTCATGCCCGTCTTCGTCCCCATCCTCATCGCGTCCCAGAGCGTCGCGGGAGAGAAGGAGCGGCGCACGCTGGAGCCGCTGCTCGCCTCGCCGGTGACGGCCGCGGAGCTGGTGGCGGGCAAGAGCCTGGCGGCGCTGGTGCCCGCGGTGGTGATTACCTGGGTGGCCTTCATCATCTTCTGCGTGGGCGTGGACATCGTCGCGTGGCCGATGGTGCAGGGACCCTTGATGCCCAACGCCCTGTGGACCTTCGGCGTGCTGGTGATTGCCCCGCTGTTCGCCTTCTTCGGCAACGGCGTCGCGGTGCTCATCTCCGCGCGGGTGAGCGAGGCCCGCATGGCACAGCAGATTTCGGCCCTGGTCGTCCTGCCGCTCGTCGGCATGGTGGGCGGGCAGGTGGCCGGCGTCCTGAAGGCCGGGCTGGGCTTCTACGCGCTCCAGGGCGCGGTGGTGCTGGTCCTGGACGTGGTGCTCCTCTTCGCCAGCATCCGCCTGCTGGACCGCGAGCGCCTGGTCAGCCGCTGGGGCTGAAGTTCCCCCGGAAGGCCTCCCACCCGTTCACCGGCGGCCACCCCAGGGCCGCCTGGCGGGCGAGCGGCTAGGCAATCGCCAGTGAAACTGGCATCTTCCAGGGAGGGCTGCCGGGCGGAAAGCGGGCGCGCTTTCGTCACGGACGCCATGTTCTTAGAGAGGGTCGGGTGGGGGCGCGGATTTGCCGGCCGCCATGGCGGCCACGGAGGCGCTGACTAGCAATGGGTATCTTCGACACCATCAAGGGTGAGGCGAAGCGCAACTTCATCGCTCGCGCGGACACGGCGAAGGGGGAGATCATCTACAAGTATCCGGAGAACAACATCCGGATGCTCACCCAGCTGACCGTCGACGCCGATGAGGTCGCCCTCTTCGTCAAGGACGGCAAGGTCGAGGGCAAGCTGGGGCCCGGCCGTCACCAGCTCGACTCGAACAACATCCCGTTCCTGTCCGCGCTCGTGGAGAAGTTCACGGGTGGCAACCTCTTCGTCACCGAGGTCTTCTTCGTCTCCGTCCGCGAGTTCGCGGGCGTGAAGTTCGGCGGGCCCATTGGCGACGTTCGGGACCCGGAGACGGGCCTGGGCATCGGCACCATGGTGTACGGCGACTTCTCCATCCGCGTGACGGACCCGGAGAAGCTCGTGGTGGGCCTGGTGGGCATGGGCCGCTCCAGCAACGAGGAGCTGCTGGGCTGGTTCAAGAACCAGGTGCTCAAGGTGACGAGAGATCGCATCGCCGAGCTGCTGGTGAAGAAGCGCTGGCCGCTGCTCGACGTGACGAGCGGTGCGTACACCGAGGAAATCGAGACCGAGGTCATCAGCGGCCTGAAGCCCCACGTGGACGGCTACGGCCTCACCGTGGTGCGGATGGGCAACTTCCACGTCAGCATCAAGGAGGAGGACGAGGGGACGCTGAAGAAGCTCTCCAAGGACGTCGCCTACTCCCGGCTGGCTGGTGGCTTCCAGCAGTACGCGCAGGGTCAGGCGATGCTGGGCGCGGCGGAGGGCATGGCCAAGGGCGGTGACGGCAGCGGCTCCGGCAACGCGCTGGGCGGCATGGGCATGGGCATGGGCTTCGGAATGGCCCAGCAGTTCATGAACCAGCAGGGCCAGCAGCAGCGCCCCCAGGAGCCCGCGCAGCAGGCGGCTCCCGCCGACACGCGCAGCCCCGCGCAGCGCCTGAAGGAAATCAAGGAGCTGAAGGACGCCGGCGTCCTCTCCGACGAGGAGTACAACGCCAAGCGCGCGGAGCTGATGAAGCTCCTGTAGTCCGCCCGGGAGGAAGTCCTCCCGGCACACCGTCAGGGCCTCCGTCCCCATGTGGGCGGAGGCCCTTCGTGTTTCTAGCGGCCGTCGCCGGTGCCCGCCTTGGGCGGAAGCGTGGGGCCCTGCTGCGTCCCCTGCGGCGCGGTGAACTCCTCCAGCCCCGGAGGCGGCGCGGGCTGGGTGAAGCCCTCCAGGCCGGGCGCCGCGGGGAGGATGCTGTCCTCCACGCCCTCCAGGTTCAGCCGGATGGGCACCTGGAGCGTGGTGCCCAGGCGCAACAGCAGCACGTCCGGTTCGATGCCCTTCTCGCCAATGGCCTCGGCCACCTCGCGCGAGGACAGCGCGTTGCCCTTCGCCCACAGCGCCTTGAGGAACTCACCCGACTGCGGCGCGTGCCACCACGCGGGACCGAAGCGCGCCTTGAGCTGCGCCTGGAGCTGGCCCGCGAGGAACCACGCGCGGAAGCTGTCCGCGGACTGGAAGAAGTCCTCCTGGTCCACCAGGTAGCGCGCGGTGTCCTCATCCGTCATCGGGATGTCGTCGGTGCGCGACATGACCTGGCGGTACAGCTCCTTCGGGTCCACCTCCACGCGCCGGTGCAGCTCCAACTGGTACAGGAGCCGGCCCGCGGCGTGGCGGATGAGGTACAGCTTGTGCGCGCTGGAGGCCGCCAGGTACTGCGAGCGCTGGTCTCCACTGACGCCCGCGTGCTCCTCCAGCCACACCGGGTCCTCCAGCAGGTCCTCGAAGAGCGACGAGTACGCCTCGCCCACCGTGGGGTTGCCCAGCCGCGCCAGCTCGAAGCGCGTCTCCTTCGTGAAGGCCGAGTGCAGCGCGTGCCCGAACTCATGCAGCACGCGCGCCTGATGCAACACGCCCGAGCCCGGCTTGAAGGACAGCCGCACATCGTCCGGCACGCGCACCGCCAACGCCAGCGGCCGGGTGTTCTTGCGCGGCAACTCCCGCGCGTCGATTTGAACGTTCTTCAGCTCGGCCAGGTCCAGGCCCATCCCCGACAATGTGCCGTGCGCCTTGAGCAGGGACTCCCCTTTCGGGAAGGCGTCCTCCACCTCGCGCGAGCGGAACAGCCGGGGGATGTCCGCGCGGGTGATGTCCTTGAAGGGCACTCCCAGCTCACGCTGCGCGAGCCGCTCCATCACCAACCGGTACGGCGCCTGCGTGGCCTGGAGAATCTCCTCCGCCAGCACGCTCAACTTGCCCAGGTCCGCCTGCCGCAGCTCGCTGCCGAAGGCCTCGTACGAGGGGAAGCCCAGCTCCTTCACCAGCTCCTCGGCGCGCTCCTCCTTGCGGCGCAGCGTCTGGTTGAGTCGCTCCAGCGGAGGCGTCGCCGCCGTGTACAGCGCCTTGCGCCGCGCCGCGCTCCGCTCGTTGGCGAGCAGTCGCTCCAAATCCCGGTAGCGCAGCTCCTTGCCGTCGACGGTGAAGGTGAGTGACGCCTCCAGGTTGGCGGACGCGTCGTTGTACTCGGCCAGCGCGTGCGACAGGTACTCGCCGGCGAAGTGCGAGTGCAGCGCGGTGAGGGCGCGCACCTCGCGCGCGTCCTGCGTGAGTTGCCGCAGCCGGTCCACCTTGCGGATGTTGTCGAGCGTGAAGAGGTCCTCCTGGCCCGCGTACGTCCCGGAGACGTCCACGTGGCGGCCCTCCGTCCAGAACACCCAGACGAGCCGGTGCTGCGCCTCCAGCAACGTCTCCGCTCGCGAGGCCAGCGCGCGCACGTCCGTCGTCAGGCGCTGCTCCTCCGTGGGAGGCTGCCGGGAGTCGGCGGGGGGCCCCTTGGGGCAGGCGCTGAGGCAGAGGGCAACAGCGAGGAGGAGGGGAATCCTTGGGTGCATGTCGGGCCTCATGTTACTTCCGCCAGGCCCATGCCCAACCTTTCTCAATGGCGGGCCGCCCGGGGACGCCAGGCCCTCTACTCCGCCCTTCGACGTTTCTTCGTCGCCCAGGGGTATCTGGAGGTGGAGACGCCGTTGCTCATCCCCACGCCGGGAATGGAGCCGCACATCAACGCCTTCGAGGCGGGCTTCATCCCCGAGACGGACGTCGGCACCGCGCGCACCCTCTATCTCCACACCAGCCCCGAATACGCGATGAAGCGTCTGCTCGCCGACGGGGCCGGCCCTCTCTTCCAGCTGTGCAAGGTGTTCCGGAACGGCGAGGTCTCCGCCACGCACAATCCGGAATTCACGATGCTGGAGTTCTACCGGCCCCAGGCGGACTACCACGCCATCATGGCGGACCTGGAAGGCGCGCTCGCTGAAGCGGGGCGCTCCACCACGGAAGGCGAGCCCGGCGCCGACCCGGCCTTCTTCACGCGCACGCCCTACGAGCGCCTGACGGTGCGCGACGCCGTGTTCAAGGCGACGGGCGTGGACATCCGCGTGCACTCGGACGGGCCCTCGCTCAAGCGGGCCGCCGAGGCCGCTGGCGTGCGGACGGGCGACGCGGAGAGCTTCGATGACGTCTTCTTCCACCTCTTCCTGCAACGCGTGGAACTCGGGCTGGGCCACGAGCGGCCCACGTTCCTCATCGAGTACCCGGCGTCCATGGCGGCGCTCTCTCGCTTGAAGCCTAGGGACGCCTCGGTGGCGGAGCGGGTGGAGCTGTACGCGAAGGGCCTGGAGCTCGCGAACGGGTTTTCCGAGCTGACGGACGCAGCCGAGCAGCGGGCGAGGTTGCTCGAGGAACAGGACCTCAGGCGCAAGCTGGGGCGTTCCGTGTATCCTTTGGACGAACGGTTCCTTGACGCAGTAGGTCGAATGCCGCCCTCGGCGGGAATCGCCGTGGGGCTCGACAGAATCCTGATGCTGCTGCTCGGGGTCCAGCGCATCTCGGACGTGCTCCTGTTCCCCGCCCACGAGTTCGTGTGATTCGAGACATCGTCCGGACGGCGTTCGCGGGTGTTTCAGCAGTGGGCCTGACGGGGGTGTTCTCCTCGGTCATCTCCGCGTTGTCGGTGGGAGGCGCGCACCGGGAGGCGGACAAGGCCCTGAGGGTCTGGGCGCGGGGCGTGCTGGCGTCGGCGGGTGTGCGTCACGAGGCGGTGGGGCTGGAGCACATTCCCACGGAGGGCCACGTCGTCTTCGTGTGCAACCACCAGTCGCACTACGACGCGCCGCTGAACATGGCGTACCTGGAGACGCACACGCGCTTCGTGGCGAAGGCGGAGCTGTTCAAGATTCCGGTGTTCGGCGCGGCGCTGCGGCGGGCGGGCAACATCCCCGTGGCGCGCAGCGGCGGCAGTGAGGACCGGGCCCGGTTGGAGGAGGCCGTGACGGCGCTGCGCGAGCGGGTGAGCGTGCTCTTCTACGCCGAGGGCACCCGCAGCGAGGACGGACGGCTGCGGCCGTTCAAGAAGGGGGCCGCGACGCTCGCCATCCAGGCGGGCGTGCCGGTGGTGCCCATGGCGGTGTCGGGGACGCGGCTCATCCTTCCCAAGGGAGGACGGGCGGTGCAGTGGGGCCAGCGCGTGGCGCTGGTGGTGGGCAAGCCCATCCCCACGCAGGGCCTGACGATTGAAGACCGCGACGCGCTCACGGGCGAGCTGGAAGACGCGGTCGCGCAACTCTACTCCGAGGCGTGCAGGCGCTCGGGAGACGTACCCACATGAAGAAGTCAGCACCTCAGAAGTCGTTCGCGGCTCATCCCTGGCACGGCATCACCCCCGGGAACGAGTCTCCTGAAATCGTCACCGCCTATATCGAAATCGTCCCCACGGACGCGGTGAAGTACGAGATGGACAAGGAGTCAGGCATCTTGAAGCTGGACCGGCCGCAGCGGTTCAGCAGCCAGTGCCCGACGCTGTACGGCTTCATTCCCCAGACGTACTGCGACGAGCTGGTGGCGAAGCGCTGCGCCGAGCGCACGGGCGTGAAGAACATCCAGGGCGATGGGGACCCCATCGACATCTGCGTGCTGACGGAGAAGGTCGTCAGCAATGGCAACCTCCTGGTGCGCGCGGTGCCCATCGGCGGCTTCCGGATGATCGACGGCAACGAGGCGGACGACAAAATCATCGCGGTGCTCGAGTCCGACCTGGTCTACGGAGAGCTGCAGCACATCGCCCAGCTCCCGCGTCCGCTGTTGGACCGTCTCAAGCACTACTTCCTCACCTACAAGCAGATTCCCGGTGAGGGAAAGCGCAGCGTCGAAATCGCGGAGGTCTACGACAGGCCGGAGGCGATGGAGGTCATCCGCCGCAGCATGAAGGACTACGACCGCGTCTACGGTCAGTCTCCGTCGACGCCGGTGCGCAGCCGCACGCGTCGCCCCGCGCGGAAGTCTCGCGCGTCCTGAAGTCGAAGCCACGCGCGGAAGCGGGAGTGAGTCCCGCTCCGCGTCGTCGGGCCTCGCCGCTCAGGGCTGGTTCGGGTCCGTGCCGATGCCCTTGAACGGGTTGAAGGTGTACGTCGTGGAGAACTGCGACGCCGGGCTGAAGTACCAGGCCGCGAGCTTCGCCGGATCATTCGCGATTTCGCCTCGGAGGATGGGGCCGTCGTTCTGGTCATCCCAGCCCCAGGGCGAGTTGGCGGAGTTCGAGCCGCAGTTGCCCGCCACGAGTCCGCAGCCGCCGCTGGTGTCTCCCCGGAACGTCCCGTACGAGGAGAACAGCGTGGTGAGCTCCCGCCTCGGCCAGAGCCCCTCCGCGCCGTAGATGTCCACCAGCTTGTAGCGCACGTCGGAGTCCGTGGCGGACGAGGGCTGCTCGGCGAGCGAGAGGGACGGGAAGTACTTCACGCCGTCACCGACGATGTCGTACGCGGGCCACGCCTTGAGGCCATGGCCCTTGGCCTCCTGCGCGGTGATGGGGTGGAGCTGTCCCTCGAACGAGGCCAGCGACAGCGTGCCGTCGAGCGACTCCGAGCCCGAGCCGAGCGGGCTGCCCGAGGGCACGAAGGAGAAGAAGTCCTTGTGCGCCACCGTCACCGCGCCGACGAGCGCGCCGTACTCGCTGCCGTCGCGCTGGATGACGAGCAGCACGCCTTCGCCGTCGTTCTCATGTTCGGTGTCGAAGATGCTGTCGGACCAGTCTCGCGGGTGGAAGAACGTGTAGAGCAGGTACCAGTGCGTGCTCGTCTCCACCACGGACTGATACGCATGCGCGGAGAGCACGCGCGAGCCGGTGTTGTCCCAGTTGTTCGTCCCGCTCCAGTCCCCGTCGAAGTCCACGCGGGTGAGGAAGTCGGACTTGCCGCTGAGCGAGTGCGAGCCCGTCACGTCCACGTCCTGGTAGTGGATGGGTGCCCACCGCTTCGTCAGGGCCGCGCGCGCCGCCGTGGAGCCCACGCCATCAAGCAGCGCCCGCCGCGCCTCTCCGAACGGGTCGTCTTCCGAAGAGCCCTCACCGCAGCCGGGCAGCAACGCGAAGGTCAACGCGACGACAGTGAGGACGAGGACATCGGAAACACGACGGAGGAGCGACGTCATGCGGGCCTGCCTTTCGGGAGGCGGACACTCCATGTCATCCAGGATGGGTTGTGAAGACTGTCTTTCGTGAAGAGCGCGTTAAGCCCGAGTGACCTGGTGGTTCCAGGGGGAGGTCCGTCGGGATGCGCATGAGTTCTTGGTGGGTGGTGCCGTCGATGTTGGGGCTGTCGTCGTTCGCTGGGGCGCAGGTGCCCCAGGCAGGGGTGTCCTCGTTACCCCTGGAGCGGCGGGCGAAGTCGTATGTCGATGAGGTGAGCTATTTTCAGACGGAGGCGGAGTTCCAGGCGTGGTTCGAGCTCCGCGCTCACCTGAGGCAGAACTTCGACGACATCTGTGGCGACACGTTCTGTGAGGGGGACTACGCGAACATCGAGTCCATCGTGTTTCGCTGTTCGGTGGAGACGCGGACGGGTGTCATCGGGCAGTGCCTCTGGGTGTTCGGTGGGAGCGCCGAGAACATCGATTCGCGCACGGGAGTCATCTCCACGCAGACGCGGACGTGGGCCTGCAGAAGTCCGCTGGCGCGGGGAACGACGATGGCGAAGCTGCTGACGGCGCTCGCGGGGCCGGAGCCGCTCTACGCGACGTTGCCGGGGACGAGCACGACGCTCTACGACGGCCTGGTGGACTGCCTTTAGGTCGCGCTAGCGAAGCTCGACGAGGCGCACTCGCTTGTAGATGCGCTTGTCCAGGGGCAGGCGCGTGTCGATGAAGCCGAGCGCCTCGTCGAACTCGAAGGTGAAGGTGGGGATGGGCGGGCTGATGGAGATGATCAGCTCGAACTCCCAGAGGCTGACGATGCGCTCGCGGCTCCCCACGGCTTCGGCGGGCGGCGGTGGGAGCTTCTCCGCGGCGGAGCGCACGTCCTTCACCGCCTCCTGGTCCACTTGAGGCTGGTGACTGGGCTCCACGAGCAAGACGTCGAGCAGGCGTCCCTGGCGGTCCTGGACGACGCGGATGAGGGCTCGGCGCGTGGAGCGGAAGCCTTCGCGCATCTTCTCGCGCAGCTCGCTGCGCATGCGCAGGGCCGGGTCTCCCACCGTGCTGGTCGGGCGGCGCTTGTCGTCCACGGGCTGGTTGTTCGCGACGAACGCGCCCGAGGAGCCGTAGTTGGCGGCGCGCTCGCTCCAGGCGCGGCCATAGGCGCGACTGCGCTCCATGCCCATGTCGAAGTAGCCCTGGAGGCCGTGCTCCTTCACGGAGCGGTCCGCGTCCCACAAGGCGACCAGCTTCTTGCCGAGCTGGCTGAAGTAGGGATGCACGAGCCCTCGGTCCACCTTGCCGCGCCCCACGCTCTCCGAGACGAGGTCCTCCACGAGCGCCTGGGGCGTGGGGGATTTACGTGCGTCCCGGATTCCCACGTCGGGCGCGGCCGTCGTGTCGCTCAGTCGCATCGGCGCCGCCTGGGTCCGAGCCGCCAGGAGCAGTCGCGAGCCGGAGGACTCCGAGAGTCGCGTGGAGTCCGCGGTCCGCGCCATGCTCTCCGGTGCGAGCGCGAAATCCGTGAGGGCGGTGGAAGAGGGCGCCGCCCGCGGAACATCGTTGGCGAGGAGCGGATTGGCGCGGGGGCTGTCGCTCACGGAGCCACGTGGCGCGTGTTCCCTCGCCAGGTCCATGGGCGGCGATGTATCGGCGAGTGCGTCGCTCGGCACGCGGGGCTCGCGTTCCGGTGCGTGCTGCGCGGCGGCGGACGTGTCGGTTCGCGGGCTGCTCCGCTCATTCTCTCGAGCGAAATCAGCGGGGGATGTATCGGTCCGCGGGCTGCTCGGCTCACTCTCTTGTGCACGCTCGGCGGTGGCGGCCGTATCGGCCAGTGGTGTGGTCGAGGCGTGGGGCGTGCTCTGTCGTGCTCGTTCCGTGGCGGCGGACATCTCTGTCGCCGAGTTGCTCGGTGGAGGAGGCCCGCTCTCTTCGGCTCGCGGCGTGAAGTCGGGCGCATGGGGAAGCGTCTTGTCTCCACGTGGGCGCTCAGTGAGCGCCTGCTTGTGCGCGCTCGACGCATTCGGGGGACGTGCCTCGCTCTCCTGTGCCGGGTTCGCCACGGCCGACGAGGTCACCTCCACCTCCACCCATTCCATCTCGGCGGGGCGGGAGAGGGCTGCCGGTGGCCGCGTGGCTGGAGGAGGCATCCCGTCGACGGCCAGCCACAGCAGCCCGTGCACGGCCACACTGGCCGCGAGCGCGGGGAGCAGGCGTCGGGAGGGGGCCGGCGACATGGACTCTGCTTTTAATCGAGTCGACACGGCACGCCCGGGAAAGCGAGCCAGAAGGGTAGGAAACCCATCATGGCGCGCGTAGTCTCAAGAAACACCGGAGGAAGGCACCCAGGATGGCGACCTCGCTGCTCGCGACGGATGGCTACAAGTTCAGCATGGCGGAGGCCGGCTGGCCGTTGCGCCGGGAGACGTTCTATTACTCACACCGCAAGGGCGGTCTCCAGGTCATGCCCCTGGACCTGGCCGCCTACGTGCGCTCGCTCCTCCCCGAGCCGAAGCCCGAGGACTACGACTTTCTCGCGCGCTACGACTACGAGATGGGCGTGGGCTTCAAGGCCGCCATCCTCCGCAAGGAGAAGCTCTCCATCCGCGCCATTCCGCGCGGCACGCTCTTCTTCCCGCGCGAGCCCATCCTCACCCTCACTGGCCCCTCCGCCCTGGTCTCCTGGGTGGAGCCGCTGCTGCTCCAGCTCAACTTCCGCATCCAGGTCGCCACCCAGGCCCTGATGGACCGGGATGTGCTGGCCCGCGCGCTCGCCCGCGTCACCTGCGATGAGCAGAAGACCATCGCCCTGGAGACGCTCGACGCGGTGGGCGTCAAGCCCGTGCCCATCACCGTGGACTCGGACGGGTATGCCCAGCGCGTGCGCGCCACCGTCCAGGAACTCGTCGACGTGGTGGAGGACCCCGCGCGCATCTTCGAGGTGGGCCTGCGCGCGGCGACCTGTCTGGGGCAGCACGACATCGCCCTGCGCGCCTGCAAGGACGTGGGCGTGACGCGCACCAGCAACGTGGAGGGCGCGCGCTCGCTGGGGATGATGCCGGTGGGCACCATGGGGCATGAGCACATCCAGCGCTACGGCTCGGATGATGCCGCGTTCCGCGCCATGCGCGAGCGCCGCCCCCAGCGCTCCAGCTACCTGCTGGACACCTTCGACACGCTCACCTCGGGCATCCCCGCCGCCTTCCAGCTCATCCGCGAGGACCCGGGCTCCGGCGACTCCATCCGCTTCGACTCCGGCAACAAGAAGCTCCAGTACCTCTACGCCGTGACGCGCGCGCGCGACATGGGCATCAAGCCCGTCAACATCCTCGAGGATGGCCTGGACGCGGAGGCCACTCGCGAGTTCGAGGAGCTGCGGCGACAGGTGGGCTGGGATCCGAGCGCGCAGTTCTACGGCTACGGCGGGCACATCGTCGCGCGCACCATGGACTGCCCCTTCACGCGCGACAGGGTGGCCGCCATCTACAAGCTGTCGCAGACGGGCCCCCAGCCGGTGATGAAGTTCGGCAACGAGCTGGCCGAGGGCAAGCAGAGCATCCCCGGCACTCCCGTCCTCTTCCGCCGTCGGCATGGCTCCGGCCCCATTGGCCTCGTGGGCCAGGAAGGCGAGCCGGTGCCGGAGGGCTACTTCCCGCTCATGGAGGCCGAGCCGGAGAAGCCGTCCCTGGTGGGCGCGCTGGAGGCGAGCGCGGAGCCCGCGAAGATTGCCCAGACTCCCGCCACGAAGGCGCTCGTCGAGGAGCTGACGCGGCGTCACTTCCCCAAGGGCCGCTGATACAGGCCCACCCCTGGAGGACCGCATGTCGCTGCCCATCCCCTGCTTCCACGAGGACGCTCGCTCGGGTCAGCTCTACCTGGAGCGCACCGCCGAGGTCGCCGACGAGGCCCGCCGCTATGTCGCCGAGCACGGCGTGCGCCCCGCGCGCGAGGACCGGGTGCGCATCGCCGCCTTCGGTATCGACGTGCAAGTGGCCTTCTGCACCCCCGGCGCCAGCCTCTTCGTCCCCGGCGCCGTCGAGGACACCCAGCGCACGCTGCGCTGGCTCTACTCGCACCTGGACCGGGTGACGGAGCTGGTGTTCTCGCTCGACACCCATCGCATCTTTCAAATCTTCCATCCCGCCTGGTGGAAGGACGCGGAGGGACGGCACCCCGCGCCGATGACGCAGGTGTCCGCGGCGGATGTCCGCTCCGGCCGCTGGCGGGCCTCGCGCTTTCCGGAAGAGAGCCTGGAGTACTGCGAGCGCCTGGAGGCGCAGGCGCGCTACGTGCTCACCATCTGGCCGTACCATGCGCTGCTCGGGGGCCTGAGCCACGCGCTGGTGCCGGCGTTCTACGAGGCGAGCGTGTTCCACGCCCTGGCGCGGGACACGGCCACCCACTTCGAGCTGAAGGGCGAGCACCCGCTCACGGAGAACTACTCCGTGCTCATGCCCGAGGTGACGGAGGTGAAGGGGCAGCGTGTGGGCGAATTCAATACGCGCCTCTTCGAGCGGCTGATGACGTTTGATCGCCTCTACGTCTTCGGTCAGGCCAAGTCGCACTGCGTCCTGTCCACGCTGAGGGACCTCCGGGAGCACATCGAGCGGACGGACCGCTCGAAGATGGGGCGGGTCCACATCCTGGTGGACGCGATGAGCCCGGTGCCCGCGCCGCCGCTGGAGCCGCTTCCGCCCTCGCTGGACTTCCCACGACTGGCGGACGAGGCCATCGAGGAGCTGCGGCGGGCGGGGATGCGGGTGGTGCGCACCACGGAGCCGCTGGACGTTTGAGCCGGACTTCCGGCGTGGGGCGTGCGCCGGGATTCACTCGGTGTGGTAGAATTCCGCCTCCGTCCCCGGCCTGCCGTTGATGGCTTGCCGCTGGTGAAGGGGGAGTCATGTCACGACAGAGCTCACCGGCGTTCTCGCTGAAGGTCGGCCCCCATGGCCCGGACGGGTTGGGCGTGTCGGGTGTCTCCGGCTCCGAGGGCCTCAGCCGGCTGTACGACTTCCGTGTGGACTTCTTCACGGTGGACGCCGAGCCGCTCGAAGTGGCGGAGCTCGTGGGACAGGACGCCCTGGTGACGTTCTCCGTGCGGGATTTCGCCGCCCGGCACGTTCACGGCTGGGTGCGCGAGGTGGAAGCCCTGGGGATGAAGACGGGGCGCAGGCGTTACCGGGCGCACGTGGTGCCGCGGTTGTGGCGACTGACGCAGGCCCACAAGAGCCGCATCTTCCAGGAGAAGACCGTCCCGGACATCCTCAAGGCGGTGCTGAAGGAGAACGGCATCGAGGTGCGCGCGGCCCTGTCCGCCGCCTACGCGCCGCGCGAGTACTGCGTGCAGTACCGCGAGACGGACTTCGCCTTCCTCAGTCGGCTGATGGAGTGGGAGGGCATCTTCTACTTCTTCGAGCACGCCGAGGACGGGCACACGCTGGTGCTGGGCGACAAGCCGAGCGCGCACGCGCCGCTGCCGCAGGGCAAGGCACTGCCCCTGCGTCCCAGTCTGGGCAAGGCGGTGGTGGAGGAGGAGTACCTCTCCGCGTTGGAAGTGGTGCACCGGCTGCGTCCGGGCGCCGTGCACCTGAAGGACTACGACTTCGAGAAGCCCGCGCTGGATGTCTCCGGAAAGACGGAGGCCGCGGAGGGCGTGACGGCGCTGGAGCTCTACGACTATCCCGCAGGCTACGTGACACCGGGCGTGGGCAAGTCCACGTCGAGCGTGCGCGTGGAGGAGGCCACGGTGGGAGGCCGGACGCTCGCGGGTGACAGCGTGGCGCCTCGGCTGACGCCGGGGTTCCTGCTGGAGGTGGAGCTGTCCGAGGAGGACGTCTTCGCGGGCGAGTACCTGGTCACCGACGTGGTGCACTCGGGCCTGCAGCCGGACGTCTCCGGGGGCAGCGAGTCGCTCCAGGGGCTCTATCGCAACCAGTTCCAGCTCCTGCCCAAGGCGGTGCCCTTCCGGCCGCGCCGCAAGACGCCGCCGCCGCGCATCGCGGGCCTGCAGACGGCCACGGTGGTGGGGCCCTCCGGCGAGGAGATCCACACCGACGCGCATGGCCGCGTGAAGGTCCAGTTCCACTGGGACCGCGAGGGCAAGAGGGACGAGAAGGCCTCCTGCTGGGTGCGCGTGGGCCAGCCGTGGGGCGGTCCGGCCTGGGGCGACGTGTGGCTGCCGCGCATCGGTCAGGAGGTGGTGGTGCGCTTCCTGGAAGGCGACCCGGACCGACCGCTGGTGGCGGGCGCCGTCTACAACGGCTCCAACATGGCGCCGTACCCGCTGCCGGACGAGAAGACGAAGAGCACTCGCAAGAGCGCGTCGAGCCCGGGCAGCGACGGCTTCAACGAGGTGCGCGTCGAGGATTCGACGGGCGCGGAGGAGATCTTCACCCACGCGCAGAAGGACGAAGACCTGCTCACGGAGAACAACAAGGACCAGCAGGTCGGTGGGTACGAGTCGCTGCTGGTGAAGAAGGACCGCAAGCGCACGGTGGAGGGGTTCCAGTCGTTGCTGGTGAAGAAGCACGACGTGGCGATGGTGGAGGGCAACCAGTCGCTGCTGGTGGAGAAGGACCGTGAGAGCACCACGCTCGGGAGCCACGACGAGGCGGTCGACGGCAACCAGGTGATGTCGGTGGGCGGCAACCTCTTCGTGGATGTCTCCAAGGCCTCCTCGGAGATGGTGGGCGCGGCGAAGGCCACCACGATTGGCGGGGCGCTGGCGGTGTCCGTCGCGCTGGCCTTGAACGAGGCGACCGGGGGTGTGAAGTCGCTTCAGGTCGGTGGCGCGCACTTCGAGAACGTCATCGGTCACCGCAGCGAGACGGTGGCGGAGAAGACGGAGCGGAAGGTCGGCACCGACTGGAAGACCGAGGTGAAGGGCGGCGCCACGGTGACTGTGGGCAGGGACCTGAAGGAAGAGGTGAAGGGCCTGTTCCAGATTGCCGTCAAGGAGGAGACGACCTTGATGGCCAAGACGTACTCGCTCAAGTCCGACAAGCTCTCCGTCATCGTCAACGGGAACCTGGCGTTGCAGGTGGAGAAGTCCGGCAACGTGAAGCTCTACGCCAAGACGCTCACGCTGGATGGCTCCGAGGTGAAGTTCAAGGGCGCCAAGGTGAAGATGGAGGCGGCGGGTTCGGCGAAGAGCGAGTCCATCAGCCTCAAGGAGATTGGAAAGCTGCCGCCGGCCGAGTCGGGCTCGATGAAAATCAAGATGAAGAGCCGGAGCGGCGGGTCCGTGGAGGGGCGCGAGTTCGAGCTCAAGCTGCCGGATGGCAGTGTCCGCAAGGGCACGCTGGACGGGCAGGGCGGCGCGAAGCTCGACAAGCTGCCGGAAGGTGAGTCCGTGCTGTCGTTCCCGAAACCGCAGGGCTGATTCGCTGGAAGGACCCAACTCGCAATGAGCACACGGCACAAGGTCAAGCAGGGGGAGTGGCTCTCGAAGATTGCTCGGCAGTATGGGTTCGCCAAGTGGCAGGAACTCTGGGACCACCCGGACAACGCGCCCCTGCGCGCGAAGCGGACGAATCCGTTCTGCCTCCAGGTGGATGACGAGGTGGTAATCCCGGAGCTGCCGGGACTCAAGGTCTCCGCGGGCTCCAGCTACAGCTTGCAGGGTGGAGACCCGCCGGACCGCATCCGGCTGGGCATGCGACGGGCGAACGCGCCGCTGGGGCTCAAGCGCTACGAGCTGAAGCTGGGCGAGAAGCTGCTGAAGGGGACGCTCACCTTCCAGGGGCTCCTGGACCAGCCTCTGCCACCGGAAGCGACGGAGGCCACGCTCAAGGTCTGGACCTCCGAGGAGCCCGAGCTGTCGTGTGAGTGGCAGTTGAAGCTGGGCCACCTGGACCCGCTGGACGCGCTCAGTGGCGTGCAGGCGCGACTGGCGAACCTGGGTTGGTACAACGGCCCCATCAACAACGAGCTGACGGAGGACACCCGCACGGCGCTGGCCAGCTTCCAGTTGGCGCTGCTCCTGACTCCCACGGGTGAGCTGAGCAAGGAGACGCTCGAGAGCCTCGCGGACCGGCACGAGCAGAACGGAGGCACGGAGGTCCTGCCGCCGTCCTTCGGGTCGGATGATGACGAGGAGGAAGTCGAGGAGGGTGGAGGCTCACCAGGTGGTGAGTCGTCGGCGGGAGCGGGAGCACCTCCGCCTCCTGCGACGGGTTCGGCGAGTGCGAGTCCGCAGGGTGGTGGTTCGAGCACGGGTGGCTCGGCGAGCGGCACGGGCACGGGTGGCTCGGCGAGCGGCACGGGTGGCTCGGGCACGACGACGGGCGCGACCGCGCAGAGCGGCACGGGCACGGGTGGCTCGGGCACGACGACGGGCGCGACCGCGCAGAGCGGTACTGGCACGGGTGGCTCGGGCACGACGACCGCCGCGACGGGGCAGACTGGCGGAGGGACCGCGACGGGCGGCGCGGCGACGGGTGGCACGGCTGCCGCCGCCACCGCGCAGCAGAGCGCCACGGCCGTGGACACGCACCGCTACGGTGGCTTCGTCCTCCAGCGAAGGGACCGCGACGACCAGCACCGCTGGGGTGGCGCGGTACAGCCTGTCGCCCAGGGCAACAACGGCGCTCCCACCCTGGTCGCTCCCGGTACTGGCACCGTGGGCAACGCCCTCACCGCGCCCACGCACGTGCTCCGTCTCCAGCGTGACCTGCGCGAGCTGGGCTTCCTCATCGGCGGCACTCCGGACGGCGCCTTCGGATTGGGCACCGACTGGGCCGTGCGCGAGTTCCAGATCTACTCGAAGATGGAGAACGTCGCGCAGGAGGACACCGCCAACACGAGCACCAACTACGTGGAGCGGCTGTCCCAGGTGGCCAACACCCAGATCTACCAGGGCGCGGTCAGCGGCATCGTCAACGACGACACCGAGCAGCGCATCCGTCACTGGCTCACCAATCGTTGGCGCTGCCCCGTCATCGTCCGGGCGATGAACGTGGCGAACGGCAACCCCACCACGGTCTTCCAGGACAACCTCTGGCGGCACGACGACTGCGCCAACACGGCGCCGCGCATCTACGTGCGCGACTTCACCGGCTACTACACGCTGCCCACCGGCCGGAACGAGGACGACCTGCGCGTGCTGGGCACGTACACCACCTATCCCAGCTACGGCGGGCCGGTGAGCATGCCCACCCGACACACGTGGGCGACCTCGGAGTTGCTGCCGTCCAACCTGGTGGGCGTCGCCAACTACAACTCGATGACGGCCTCCCAGCGCTCCACCTACAAAGTGGTCCGCGCCGCCGCCGAGCAGGAGAACCTGGGGTACTTCGACTCGCTCAACGCCTACGACAACGCCTTCATCTCACTGGGGCCGTGTCACTGGACGCTGGGCATCCTCTTCGCCGGCAGCGCCGAGCCCTCCGAGGGCGAGCTGTGCGGCTTCCTCGCCTACCTGCGCTCCAGCAACCAGGCCGCCTTCGAGGAGGCCATCGAGTTCTTCGGCCTGCGCATCGACGAGGACTGGGACGCGGGGGCCGGCAACGGCGCCACGCTCTACAGCAGCAGTGGCAAGAAGTACTCGGGTTGGCCCGCGCAGCAGCGCGACGACGCGACCTGGGCGCGGATGGACGAGACGGAATCGGCGGGCAACTACTACAAGACGTATCACTGGTACTACCGCTTCCAGATGGCGGGACGGACCATCGAGGGATTCCAGCGCGCCATGTGGAACGCGGCCCGCATCCGCCTGCGAGACATCCGCGACACGCCCTGGGGCACGGGTGTGGCCAACGTGGGCACCGGCGCCAACGCGCGTGCTCCGACCGTCGGCGACGTGGCGACGTCCGAGAAGCTCATGGGCATCCTGCTGCGCTGGCACATCTTCCGTCCCGGCCATGTCGCGGCGCAGAACTCCGCGGGGCAGCGGCTGCGCAATGCCTTCACGGCCGCGAAGCAGGCGAACCCCACGCTCAATTGGACCCAGGCCCCCAACCTCTGGACCAACGCTCACGAGACGGCGCTCATCACCCACATTCTCGCGGAAGCCTCCAGCGTGAATGACTCGGTGGACAACGTGGCGAACTGGCCGGGCTGGCTGGGGGGCACGGTGCAGACGACGAATCCGCGCAACTACCAGCTCGCGCTGCCCGCGGGCACCACGCTGTTGTCGACGCGCAACTCGTTCAACTTCGACGTGCCTTGAGTCGCCGGGAGGCGGAGTCGCCCGTCAGGGCTTCTCCGTCTCCGTGGATGCGTCCTGGTAGGTGTCGCCCTGGAAGCGCATCGTCACGCGCTTCGTCGTGGGCGCATCGAGCGTGCCGCCCTTTTCCCGGTGCACCACGTCGCGCCAGCCCTGGGTGCGGGTGTCGAGCGGCTTGAGCTCCAGCGTGTACTCGGGGCCCCAGACGGGGGCGTACCGGTCTCCGCTGCAGTGGACGTAGAGGGCCTGCACGGTGGCGCCATCGCTCCCGGCGTCCGTGGGGAAGACGACGTAGAGGTCCTGCTGGCCACGGCCGTCCAGGTCCACTTCCGCCGCGCGCAGGGCCTTTCCATGGCCAGGGTCGGGCTCCACCTGAAGGGCAGGGCGCGTACCCTTGCCCACCGTGGTGATGCGGAAGGTCTCATCTCGTGCGCAGGGACCCGATGCGGACGCCGTGGGAGCGGGGCTGCCCGCGCCTGGGGCCGTCGCGGGCGGTGTCGTGGACGCGGGGCTTGGGTTGCCTCCCGTGCCCTGTGCCGTCGTGGCCCCCGTGCTTGGGTTGCCTCCCGCGCCCGGAACCGTCGTGTTGCCAGTGCTCGCGTTGCCTTTCGTGCCAGTGGCTGGCGTGACTCCGGAGTTCGAGCTTCCGCCCGTGCCCTGCGCCGTCGTGGAGGGAGATGCACTCGTGCCTGGCGCATGGGCCGTGCCGCCAGATCCCTGACCCATCACCGGAGAATCCGCACGGGAGGGCGGAGGGGCTTCACCACTTCGAGCCTGGGATGCGGGGGACGCTGAGGCGGTGCGGAGCGAACCCTCGGTGCAGGCGGACGCAAGGCATGCTGCGGTAGCGGCGAGCAGGACGTGGCGCATGGCCGTGAAGTGTACCGCTCCCTCCCGTGCGTGTGCAGGCGCGCGCGCCCCATCCCCTTGCCGAGCGCCTCGCGGGAGAGCCCTCCCGCGCCACAGGACAGGTCTCCTTGTGCGGCGGCCTACATCCCGGGCGAGGCCGAGACTGTCAGCGACCGGACTTGAGCCGCGCCACCGTCCATCGCGCCACGGCTTCACTGAGCACGTCCGCCGCCGAGGCCCCCGGACGCGCCTGGGCGCTCAGGTCCACCACCGTGTGGAACAAGTCCAACTCCAGTCCCTCATCGCGCTGCACCGAGCCCGCGAACAGCTCCACCGGCGTGCCGTGCTCTCGCGCCAGTCGCGCCAGCCCACCAGGCCCCTTGCCCAGGGACGTCTGCCGGTCGAAGCGGCCCTCGCCCGTGAGCACCACCTCCGCGAGCAACACGCGCCGCTCCAGTCCCAGAGCGCGCGACACCAGCTCATACCCGGGCACCAGTCGCGCACCCGCGAGCGCCGTCAGTCCGAACCCGAAGCCGCCCGCGGCACCCGCACCGGGCCAGCCCGCCGCCGTGTCGCCCACCACGCGCGCGAAGTGCGCCAGCGCCGCTTCCAGCGCCTCGACCACCTCCGCGTCCGCGCCCTTCTGCGGACTGAACAGGTGCGCCGCGCCATCCGCCCCGAGCAGCGGCGACGTGACATCCGTGGCACCCATCAACTCCACCTGCCCGAGCCGGGGATGACGCTCCGTCGCCTCCACCCGAGCCAGCGCCGCCAGCGCGCCTCCACCCGGCGGCAGCGGGTTGCCGTGCACGTCCAGGAAGCGATAGCCCAAAGCCGTCAACGCGCCCGTGCCGCCGTCTGTCGTGGCGCTGCCACCCAGGCCGACGATGAGCCGCTCGCAGCCCGCGTCCAGCGCGGCGCGCATCAGCTCGCCCGTGCCATACGTGGAGGCCCGTCGCGCGTTGCTCGGAGTGGGCTCCATCCGCGTCAGCCCGGACGCCGCCGCCATCTCCACCACCGCGGTGCGGCCATCCTCCAGCAAGGCCCAGTGGGCCTCCACCTGCTGACCCAACGGACCATGCACATGGCACACGCGGCGCTCGCCCCGCGTGCCCGACAGCAGCGCGTCCACCGTGCCAGGTCCACCGTCGGCGAGCGGGGCGACATCCAGCACCACCTCGGGCGAGATTTCCCGCACGCCCTTGGCCATGGCCTCGGCGGCTTCCGCGGCCGTGAGGGTGCCCTTGAACTCCTGAGGTGCCACGAGCCAGCGAGGAGAAATCACGGCAGCGACTCCCGACTTTTCATCGGGTGGCTTCGATGACCTGTCGCTCCCTGCATCCGACTTCTCCGCAAGCCCACGCCTCCGCATCCGATTGACGCTGCAATCATTGCCCCGTCAGCGGACGAGTTCACCCTGATACATGCTCCCCTGTTATCAAAACTCCCGAATTGCAACGTTGCCTTGACTCCAAGAGCCGGATTCATCGCAGACCGGGTGCGGGCGCGGTACAGACAGACCCGTCAGGGTGTCTGTCGCGACGCCGCCGAGGCGATTGCCTCCGCGTGCCATTCGAGCAGGGGACGCGGCGCTTTCAGCGTGGCATCCCGGCTCTGGGACACGCGCTCCAGGCGCTCGAGCAGCACTCCCACGGTCTCCGCGGGTTGGCGTGCGGGGCCGCGAATGCGCTCGCAGAAGAACGTGCGGCAGCCGAACGGACGGTCCGCGTACACGGTGCACCGCTTGCCCGCCGCATCCAGGTAGGGGCACCCGCCGTCCGCGCGGGGTGGGGGCAGGGGACGGCCCTTCGTCAGGAGTTCCCACTCGGGCAGCCACAGCCAGGGCTGGCGGCCCGTCGTGGCCAACTGGCAGCACTCGCCGCTGGCGGAACACGAGAAGGGGACGTATGCGGCGTCCGCTTGACGGTAGATGGTGCGCACTTCCTTCAGTGCGCGCTCCTTCTCGCGAGTGCCCCCTGGCGCGCGCGAGTCCTCGTCTTCATCCCAGTCCCGGGTCCGCATGGTCAGCGCCGTTGTCTCATGCCACCGGAGCGCGGGTCGATGCGGGGGGCCTCACAGGGCGCGCAGCACGTAACACTTCAGGTAGCGGGTTTCCCGCAGGTTGAGCAGCACGGGGTGGTCCTTGCCGGCGCCACGTCGCTCGATGATCTGCATGCGGCGGCGCGCATCCGCGGCGGCGGAGGCGAGCATGTCCTCGAACGCCTGCTCGTCCACGTGGTACGTGCAGCTCGCGGTGATGAGGATGCCGCCGGGCCGCAACAGCTGCATGGCGCGGAGGTTGATTTCCTTGTAGCCGCGCACTGCGGCGGCGATGGCGTCCTTGTTCTTCGCGAAGGACGGCGGGTCCAGGACGATGGTGTCGAACTTGCGACCCTCGTCCACGGCGTCGCGCAGGAAGTCGAAGGCGTTGGCCACCACGACGTTCAGATTGGAGAGCTTGTTGGCGGCGGCGTTGTCGCGCAACTGGGCGGCCGCCAGCTCCGAAATCTCCACCGCCGTGACGCTCTGGGCGCGCGTGGCGAGCTGGAGGGCGAAGCCTCCCACATACGAGAAGCAGTCCAGCGCCTCGCCATGGGCGTACTGCGCGGCGACGACGTGGTTCTCCCGCTGGTCCAGGAACGCGCCCGTCTTCTGTCCCTCGAGCAGGTCCGCGCGCACGCGCACCAGGCCCTCATCGAAGGAGACGGGGCCGGGCGCCTCGCCGCGCAGCATGCCCTTCTCCGGCGTCAGGCCCTCCAGGTGGCGCACGCTCACGTCCGAGCGGTTGACGATGCCCTTCGGCTGGAACTGCTCCTGCAGCAGGTCCGCGATGAGCGCCTTGCGCTGCTCCACGGCGGGCACCAGGAACTGGGCGCTGAGGTAGTCGCCGTAGCGGTCCACCACGAGGCCCGGAATCCCGTCCGCCTCGCCGTGCATCAGCCGGTACGTCGTCTCGCCCGGGAGCGCGCGGGTGCGCAGGGCCTGCGCGGCCAGCAGGCGCTGACGGAAGAAGTCGTCGTCCACGGCCACGTCGTCGAAGCTGAGCCAGCGCAGCGAAATCTTCGACTGGCGCGAATAGAACGCCTTGCCGATGAACCAGCCGCGCCCGTCCACCACGCGCACCACCTCGCCGCCGACGAGGCCCGGGTCGCCGTTGAGGTCCGCGCGATAAATCCACGGGTGCCCCGCCTGCCAGCGGTCCACGCCCCGGCGCACCAGGGAGACCTGGGGCAGCCCGTCCGGGCCAATCTCGGGGGAAGTCCGGTCCGGGGCGACCTTTTCGGGGCGGTGGTGGGGGCGGCCACGGCCCGAACCGTGAGGCGGGGAGGAGGGCCTGCCACCGCGATGGGGGCCAGAAGGGGGCTTGGATGAGGTGGGCATGGCGATTCGCGGCGTATACTCGCAACCCGCGTGAGATACGAGTTGCTCCTACAGACGATGACGCCGGGCATGCCCTACGAGGCGGCGCGGGTGGATGGCCTCCTCTCGCAGAAGCGGGTGACCGTCCGTCCGGACGGCAACCGCCTCTGGCATTTCCAGCACGGCGACGTGGAGGTGGGAGTGCTGCGCGAAGGGGGCCGGGTGGTGGCCACCGAGCTGCGAATCCCCCTCGCCGAGCGCTCGGACCTGGTGCGCGAGGTGGTGGCCGAGGCCGCCCAACTGGCCTCCAAGGCTGGCGCCCGGCTCGTGGACCCCCAATTGGGCCGCTCCCTGGTGGCCTCCGACGAGGGCGTGGTCGCGGACCAGTACATGCGCACGGTGCGCTACGCGGGCGGCGCCTCCGGGATGTCGTCCGAGACGATGGGCGCCTCCTCCTCGTACACGCCGCTGACGACGGAAGGGCCCAGGGGCTTCCAGCCGGGCGCGAAGTTCTTCCTCATCGCCATTGGCGCCTTCTTCTTCCTCTACCTGCTCGTGGACTCGATGCTGTCGGGTCTCGGCGGGCGCTAGGTCCTCCGGGCGGGCATGAAGGCGCCTGCTTGCCCGCCGGGTTGTCCGGCACGAGGGAGCGCTCGGCGTTAGGTTGTGGGCGTGTTCAAGTACTTCCTGCTCGCGCTCATCGTTCCCTTCGTGGAGCTGTACCTCCTGGTCGTCATTGGCCGTGAGGTGGGATTCCTGCCGACGCTCGGCGTGGTGTTGCTGACGGGCGTGGTGGGCTCATGGCTTGCCCGTCGCGAGGGCGGCAGGGTGATGCGCCGCTGGCGAGACGCCCTGGCCCGGGGGCAGGTCCCCGAGGAGGGGTTGTTCAGCGGCGCGCTGGTCATGCTCGGCGGCGTGCTGCTGGTGATTCCCGGTGTCCTCACCGACGTGGTGGGCCTGTCGCTGCTCTTGCCGCCCGTGCGGAGGTTCGTGACGGCGCGCCTTCGCCGTGCCGTGGAGCGACGCATGCGCGACGGCTCGCTGCGCGTCACCACCCTCGGAGGCGTGGGCTTTCCGGGGCCATTCTCGGGCGAGCCTTCCCCCCGCGCTCCGTTTCCCGAGTCGTGGACGGACGACGCGGCGAGCCCGTCCGCGCGAATGCGCTCCGGGGCTTCGCGGTCCGAAGTCGACGCGGAGTTCACCGAGGACGAGCCGCGACACTGAGCCGCGCGGCTCGGGGCCTCAGCCTCGCGGACTCATCCGGGCGCTGCTGAGATTGGCCTTCAGCGTGGTGGAGCCCGAGCGCCAGGGGCGGGCCTGGTCCGTCAGCCAGCGGCCGAGCCGGGCCACACCCGCGCAGACCAGCAGCAGGCCGAGTCCCACGCCCAACGCGGCGGGAATCCCCAGCGTGGGGCCCACGCGGCTGGCGAGTCCCGCGATGTCCGCCCAGCCGTACACCACCGGCAGGTGAAGGACATAGAGCCACAGTGACAGCCTGCCCAGGGGCGCCAGCAGCCCACTGAGTCGAACGGGGGCCAGGTTCACCACCCCCAGCACCATGAGCCCCTGGCCCACGCGGTAGGCCACCATCCACGCGCTCGCGGGGCCCCAGTCGGCCACCGTGAGCTGGGTGAGTCCGAGCACCCCCGCGCCCAGCGCCAGCAGCGCCAGGCCCTGGGGCCAGCCCGGCTTCAACAGATGAAGCGCATAGGCGGCGAAGGCCCCCGCGAAGAAGAAGCCCGCCCAGGGGAAGAAGGGGAAGCGGCTGCCCTCGCCACTGCCCAGGAACTGTTGGACCGGCGCGGGCAGCCCCACGCCCAGCCGCCACATCGTCGCGCTCGCCAGCGGGACGGCCACGGCCAGGGTGAACAGGATGAGCGGACGGCCTCCTCGCGCGGGCACGAGCGCGAGCAGCACGGAGCCCACGAGCAGCGCGAAGCCGATGCACTGGAGCGCATCGAAGGCGAAGACGCGCGACAGCATCGCGTCCGACCAGCCCATGTCATGCACCGCCGGCCAGCCGGGCCAGTGCAGGACGTAGCCGAGGAACAACAGCAACAGCGACCGACGGACGCGACGACCGAGCGAGTCGCGCGCGGCATTGGGCTTGGTTCCCAGCGCCGCGACCACGGCCCATCCACTCACGAGGAGGAAGAGGGGCGCGGTGATTCCGCGAAAGCTCCAGTAGTGCTGCACCCAGGGATTCAGGCGAGCTTCGGGCGAGAGCAGCGCGTCCAGCGTATGTCCCAGCACCATGGCGAGGACCGCTAGCCCGCGCGCCCCGTCGAGCCCGGGGTGCCGGTTCGATTGCTGCTGGAAGGTGAACGAGGGGCCGAGTCGTTTCACGCGACCCGGAGCATAGGACGACCCAAGGGCCGCGTCTCGAAAAGGCACAGCTGGACGCGGTCTCTGCCACCCTCCGGGCGAGCCACCTGGACGGTCCGTGGGGTGCTACATGCCTGGGCATGCGGACCCTTTCCAAGCGCCTGGTTGCCCCGCTGCTGCTGTTGTCCACCACGACTCCCGCGCGGGCCGCGTCAGGAGATGACTGGCTGGGCTCCGACAAGCCGAAGCACTTCGCGGCGTGCTTCGTCCTGGCGGGTGTGGGTTATGGCGCGGGCGCGCTTCTCTTCGAGCCGCCCGAGGCGCGCTTGTGGACGGGCGCTGGGCTCGCGCTCGGGGTCGGCGTGGGCAAGGAACTGTACGACCTGGGGCGTGGGACGCGCTTCTCGCTCAAGGACCTGGCGTGGGACGCGGCGGGGACGGCGACGGGTCTGGGCGTGGCGTGGCTGATCGACCGGCTCGTCTTCGGTCCACCGTCGAGTGCGGGCCCGGCGGCGACGCTACGACGGGATGTTCCGCTCGTCGTGCTCGTCCCCGGAGGACGTGGCGTCGGCCCGGGTCGACAGGAGGTCTTCGTCGGGACGCGCGCGCGCTTCGATGAGTCGCAGCAGCTTCTCGCGCTCCATGAGCGGCTCCACCGTCATCAAGGCACTGCCTTGTCGCGCGCCTCCTCCGGTGACGAGCACGGTGACCTGTCCTCGGGGGCACTGCCGCAAGCAGCCGGTGGGCATGACCCGGACGGAGTCGGAGAGCCCTCGCTCGCTCAGCGAGCGCTGGAGCCAGCGCGGCAGCTCGATGCCACCCGACCTGGCGCCGCCGCGCATCAGGCACTTGCGACAGACGAGCACCTCGATGTCCTCGGGCGTCTCGTCCGTCTCCCCAGCGCGTTCATCCCGCATCCATCCTCCTCGTCGTCTTCGGAGCCGGGCACTTCCGCCGCGCGTCATGGCGCGGATGCGCCGCTGCGGAATGACCTGGTCCAGAGGAGGAGGTAGCCGCGCCTCCGCGGCCGCGCAGCCCGGACCCGCATGTCCGTGGAGCGAGGCGGCAAGGGGGCGACCGCTGACGGCGGGGCTGATGGACGCTGAAAGAGGGCGTGGGGTGCGTCATCAAGACGCGGGCGCCACGCGGGAGGTGGACTGGTAGCGTGCCGCCCTGTCCACGCCCCTGGAGTGCCTCATGTCGCGCAATCGGTTCCTGACGCTGCTCACGTTGACCTCGCTCGGCGCGGGTGGGCTGACGGCGTGCGAGCGGAAGCAGGAGGTCGCGCCGCCTGCGCCCGTGGTGGCACAGGCCGCGCCGAAGCCGAAGGGCCCCAAGCCGATGACGCCCGAGCAGCTCGCGCACTTCTTCCGCCCGCTTCCTCCGGCGAAGGATGCGAAGCCCGCGCCCAAGGACACCGAGGCGCAGGTGATGCTGGGCCGCATGCTCTTCTTCGAGCCGCGCCTGTCGAAGAACCACGACGTCTCCTGCAACACGTGCCACGGCCTGGACACCTACGGCGTGGACAACAAGGCGCTGTCGGACGGGCACAAAGGGCAGAAGGGCACGCGCAACTCGCCCACCGTCTACAACGCGGCGGGCCACATCGCGCAGTTCTGGGATGGGCGGGCCGACACGCTGGAGGCGCAGGCGTCCGGCCCCATCCTGAACCCGGTGGAGATGGCCATGCCGGACGAGCGGCGCGTGGTGGCCACGCTGTCGTCCATTCCCGAGTACGTCACGCGCTTCCGCGACGCGTTCCCCGAGGAGAAGCGGCCGGTGTCGCTGACGAACGCCGCGCGCGCCATCGCCGCCTTCGAGCGGGGGCTCACCACGACCTCGCGCTTCGACCGCTTCCTCGCGGGCGAACATGCCGCGCTCACCGAGCCGGAGCTGCGCGGCCTCCAGCTCTTTGTCGTCACGGGCTGCACCACGTGCCACAACGGCCCGGCGGTGGGGGGCCTTTCGTTCCAGAAGCTGGGGCTGCTGGAGGACTACCCGGGCCTGACGGACGCGGGCCGGTTCGACGCGACCAAGAACGAGGATGACCGGGGCAAGTTCCGGGTGCCCACGCTGCGTGACGTCGAGCGGACGGGACCGTACCTGCATGACGGCAGCGTGAAGGACCTGCCGACGATGGTGCGACTGATGGCGAAGCACCAGCTGGCGCGGACGCTGACGGACGGGGAGGTGGAGGACCTGGTGGCCTTCCTCACGAGCCTCACGGGGGCGCTGCCGCCCCGAGAGCGCATCGCCGCGCCGCCGCTTCCCCCCAGCACGAAGAAGACGCCCGAGGCAGATCCGTCTTGAAACGTGCTTCCCACCCCGTGCGTTGCTAAACCGCGAGCCCCATGGACCGAATGTTCTTCTACGCCCACTCAGGGCTTCGCTATCTGGTGCTGCTCGCGGGCGTGCTGGCCATCGCCTACTTCGCCTTCGGGTTCGCCACGAAGCGTCCGTTCGACAAGGGCGGACGCATCCTCGGCGCTTCCTTCGCGGGGCTGCTGCACCTCCAGGTGTTGCTCGGCATCCTCGTGCTGGTGACGCGCTTCTATTACCCGGCGCTCATCGGCCACATCGTGATGATGGTGCTGGCCGCCGTCGTCGCGCAGGTGCTCCTCTCGGTCAACCGCCGACGTCCGCAGCCCGGCTATGCGCTGCCGCTGGTGGGCGTGGGGCTCGCCTTCGTGTTCATCATCGGTGGCATCATGGCCATCGGCCGCGGCGTGTTCACCACCACCGCGATGTGAGCCCGTGCCGCGCGGGTGGAGCAACTCGCTCCCCGCGCGGCGCTGTGTTGCTCGTTTCCGCTGGAGGGCGTGCACCGCTCCCAGCCGGGAGCAGGGCTGCTCGTCGGCCCTCCCTGCACGGAGGTGCGAGCGAGCCCTGCCGACCTCTCGTGGCGCGGACGAGGCCTCCATTGGGACGCGCGCACCCTGTCGAGGTGGAAGCTGCTCGTTGCCGGGGCATGCTCACTGGCCCGGTAGGACGCCGCCTTGGAGGCGTGGCGCGGAGCCCGAGTCCGTTCGTGCCCTGGCAAACGGTGCGTCCGCTCGCGTCACGTGGCGCAAATGCTGCGCTCCCTTCTCACGATTTCCGGTGCTCCGTGCGGCCCTGAGCCGATGAGCCCCCTGGCCTCCTGGTTGCACTGATGCCGCGTGTGCCGAGCAATGGGCTCGGCTTCCCCGTGAGGAGGGGCACGCAGCAATGCGGACACGTGTGCTGGGAGGATGGCCGCGTCAGGAGCGAACGCTCGTCCCCATCATTCCGCTCCTGGCCATGCTGTCCGCGCCGTCCGCGCTGGCGCAGGCCTCGGGACAGGGCGCGCAGCTTTTCACCCAGCGGTGTGCGACCTGTCACTCGGTGGGCGAGGGCGACCGGATTGGTCCGGACCTGCACGGGGTGCTGGAGCGTCGCGACGAAGCCTGGCTCACCCGCTTCATCAAGAGCCCGGGCGCGCTCATCGACGCGGGAGACCCCGTCGCGGGCGAGTTGCTCGCGAAGTTCAACGGCGTGCGCATGCCGGACCAGTCGTTGTCCGACGCGGAGCGTGCCAGCCTCTTCGCCTTCTTCCGCGAGTGCACGCAGAAGGGGAAGGGCGGCTGCAAGCCCTCGCCCGCGGAGAAGATGGGCACGGATGCCACGCCCGAGGAAATCGCGCGGGGTCGTCGTCTCTTCGAGGGCACCGAGCCACTGACTCACGGAGGCGCCGCCTGCATCGGCTGCCATGACGTGCGCGGCCTGGGCGTCGCTGGCGGCGGCACGCTGGGCCCCAACCTCACCTTCGCCTTCGCGCGCATGGGCGAGAAGGGAATGCGGCCCGCGCTCGCGAAGCTGGAGGGGCCGATGATGGGTGCGCTGTACGCGAAGGCGCCGCTCGTCGAGGAGGAGCAATACGCCCTCAAGGCCTACCTCGCGGACGCCTCTCGTGATGGCAGCCGTCCGCGCGCGGACCGCGACTTCTTCTACCTGGGCGTCGTCGGGCTGGTCGCGGCGCTGGGCTTCATCGGGGTGGTCTTCACCACGCCGTCCGCGCGAGGTCACTCGTGAGCGACTCCCTCCTCTTCTCCTTCGTTCCATACGCGGCGGCGGGCATCGCGCTCGCGGGCATCATCCGCAAGCTGACGCTGCGCGAGACGCCCGCGCCGGGTTCTCCCTGGACTCCCGCCGGTCGCGCGGTGCTCGCGGGCGCCGCCATCGTCGCGTTCAACCACCTGCTGGGCCTCGCCGCGCCTCGCGCGATGCAGGCCTTCAACGCCTCGCCATCGCGGCTGTTCGCGCTGGAGTCGGTGAGCCTCATCGGCGCGCTGCTGCTGGGCTGGGGCTTGTTCTCCCTGACGCTGCGCCGGGCGCGTGAGAGACAGTGGGGCGTGGCGGTTGTCCTGGGGCTGGTGTTCGCCCAGGTGCTCACGGGCGTGTACGTGGCGGTGTCGCTGCGCTGGGGCTCCGCCTGGTACGTCCACGTGGTGGTGCCGTACCTGCGCTCGGTGCTGGCCTTCCAGCCGGACTCGACGCTGATTCGCGCCGCGCCGCTCGTCTTCCAGGTCCACCTGCTCACGGGCTTTGGCCTGTTGGCGCTGGCGCCCTTCTTCCGGATGAGTCGGGTGACGGCACCGGCTCGCGCTCCCGAGCCAGTCGAGCCTGGGCTGCTCGCCACGCCTCGTGAGGAGACGCCATGAGCCACGTCTCCTTCCGTGCCCTGGGCCACGCCGGTGCGCTCGCCGCGCTGAGCCTCGGGGGATGCAGTGGCCCGGTGAACAACCAGCAAGGCCACATGCCCGCGCAGCCGGTGGCCTTCTCCCACGCCGTCCACGCGGGCCAGTACGAACTGGACTGTCAGTACTGTCACGTGGGCGCGGAGCGCAGTCGTCACGCGGGAGTGCCTTCCGCCAGCGTGTGCATGAACTGCCACATGCAGGTGAAGAAGGACTCGCCGGAGATCCAGAAGGTGGCGGCGGCGGTGGCGGCGAATGCACCCATCGAGTGGGTGCGGGTCCACCGCCTGCCGGACCACGCCTTCTTCAACCATGCGAGCCACGTCACCGCGGGGCTGAAGTGCCAGACGTGCCACGGCCAGGTCCAGGAGATGGTGCGCGTGGAGCAGGTGGAGCCCATGACCATGGGCTGGTGCCTGGACTGTCACCGCAAGACGTCGACGGAGTCGCTGACCGCGCCGACGCCGTCCGCACCGCGCGCGGGTGAGCTGCTGGCCCTGTCTTCCGGCACGCCTCTTCCCGCGCCGTCCAAATCCCCCCGCATCCTCCGGCCGCCCTCGGATTGCTCGGGCTGCCACCGCTGAGGACCTCTCGCCATGTCCGACACCCTTCCCAAGTACTGGCAGAGCCTGGCCGAACAGGCCACCGACGCCGCGTGGCTCGAGCAGAAGCGCGACGAGTTCCCCGAGGAACTCCCGGTGGGCGTCGCGGCCACACCACCGGACGCGAGCAGCCGCCGCGACTTCTTCAAGATGATGGGCCTGAGCGCCGCCGCGGCCATGGTGGCCTGTCAGCGCGCGCCGGTGCAGAAGCTCATCCCCTACGTGTCCCGGCCGGACGAAGTCA
Source organism: Myxococcus sp. CA051A (assembly GCF_013336705.1). Classification (NCBI taxonomy): domain Bacteria; kingdom Pseudomonadati; phylum Myxococcota; class Myxococcia; order Myxococcales; family Myxococcaceae; genus Myxococcus; species Myxococcus sp. CA051A. Next base: position 467,671 of record NZ_JABUMS010000001.1, read on the forward strand.
TGCCGGGCACGGCGCTCTGGTACGCGTCCACCTGCGAGGGCTGCTCCGCGCGCTGCGGTCTGCTGCTGAAGACGCGCGACGGCCGTCCCATCAAGGTGGAGGGCAATGACGAGCACCCCGTGTCGCGCGGAGGTGTGTGCGCGGTGGGGCAGGCGTCCGTGCTCTCGCTCTATGACGCGAGCCGCGCGCGGTTTCCTTCGCGCGCCTGCAATCGTGTGTCGTGGAAGGACCTCGATACGGAGGTGAAGGCCGGGCTGCGCAAGGCGGCCGAGGAGGGCAAGTCCATCCGGCTGGTGCTGCCGTGGGTGATGGGGCCCACCGCCGAGGCGGGAGTGAAGCAATTCCTGGCCGCGCACCCGCTGGCGCGCACGGTGCGCTACGAGCCGCTGGGTGAGCTGGCCGCGATAGGTGATGCCTGGCGCCTCACGCACGGCGCGCGCGTGGTGCCCGACCATCGCTTCGACCGGGCCCAGGTCATCGCCAGCTTCGGCGCCGACTTCCTGGGCACGTGGGTGTCGCCGGTGGCCTTCACGCGCCAGTACACCGAGGCGCGCGACGCGGCCGGGCGAAGGTCGATGGCGCGGCACTACCAGATTGAGCCGGTGATGACGCTCACCGGAGCTGCCGCCGACCGTCGTTTCGTGGTGGCACCCTCCGAGGTGACGCTCGTCCTGGGCGACGTGGTTCGCCGGCTCGCGGTGAAGGCGGGGCGTTCCGTCCCGGGTTTGAAGGAACTGCCGGCCTCGCGACTGGAGGAAGCCGCGCTGGACGAGCTTGTCGCCGCCCTGTGGTCGCACCGCACGGAGTCGCTGGTGGTGTGCGGCGGTGACGAGGTGGCGTCGCAGGTGCTGGCTGCGACGGCGAACGTGTTGCTCGGCAATGAAGGCACCACGGTGCTGCCGACGGAGGGCGTGGCGCTGGACGAGCAGGCCCTGTCCTACGGCGAGCTGTTGACCGAGCTGGGCGCTGGGAGCGTGGGCGCGGTGCTCTTCCTCGGCGTCAATCCCGCGCATGCGGACCCACGAGGAGACGCCTTGGGCGCGCTGTTGAAGAGCGTGCCGCTCACCGTGGCGCTCAATGACCGGCTGGATGAGACGGCGCTCCTGACGAAGCTGCATGCCCCGGCCTCCACGCCGCTGGAGTCGTGGGGTGACGCGGAGCCTCGTCGAGGTGTGCTCTCCCTGCGCCAGCCCGCGGTGGCACCGCTGCATGACACCCGGGACGCCGTGGAGTCGCTGTTGAAGTGGGCGGATGCCCCCGTGTCCCACCATGACTTCCTGCGGGCTCGCTGGGAGGTGGAGGTCTTCCCGCACGTCACGCAGGCGGGGCCGTCCTTCGGTGACTTCTGGGACGACGCGGTCCGCCGAGGCGTCGTGACGCTTCCTCCAGTACCGAGGGTTCCGCTGGCCTTCCGCGAGGACGCGTTGCCGAAGGTGCTGGCCTCGGTGGCCCGTCCGTCCGTGGAGTGGGAGTTGGTGCTGTTCCCCTCGGTGGCGCTGCGCGACGGCGCGCTCGCGAACAACGCCTGGCTCCACGAGGTTCCGGACCCCATCACCAAGGCGACCTGGGGCAACCCCGCGCTCATCGCGCCCTCGCGGGCGAAGGAACTGGGCCTGCGCGACGGCGATGTGGTGCAGGTGCGCGTGGGCGGCGAGTCGCTGTCCCTGCCCGTGCTGGTGCAGGCGGGGACGCACCCGTCCGCGCTCGGCATCGCGGTGGGCTACGGCCGGACGCGGGCAGGGCGCATCGGCGACGGCGTGGGCACGAATGTCTTCCCGCTGGCGGCGGTGGTGGACGGGCGCGTGCGGCGCTCGGTGCCGGGGGCGACGGTGGTGGGGACGGGGGAGCGGCAGAAGCTGGCGCTCACGCAGACCCACTCGAGCCTGGAGGGACGCCCGCACGTGCGCGAGGCGGAGCTGGCCGCGTTCCTGGCGAATCCGCGCGCGGGCAACGAGGAGCACGGCGGGCATGGTGGCAACGGCGCCCATCCGCTCTCCATCTGGTCCGGCCATGAGTACAAGGGCCACCGGTGGGCGCTGGCGGTGGACCTGAGCGCGTGTACGGGTTGTTCGGCGTGCGTGGTGTCGTGCCAGGCGGAGAACAACATCCCCAGCGTGGGGCGCGAGGAGGTGCTGCGGCAGCGCGAGATGCACTGGATGCGCATCGACCGGTACTACCAGGGGGACGAGGCGAACCCCCAGGTGGTGCATCAACCGATGATGTGCCAGCACTGCGAGAACGCGCCGTGCGAGACGGTGTGCCCGGTTCTCGCGACGGTGCACTCCAGCGAGGGGCTCAACCAGCAGGTCTACAACCGCTGCGTGGGCACGCGCTACTGCGCGAACAACTGCCCCACCAAGGTCCGCCGCTTCAACTGGTTCGACTATCCGCACGACGAGCCGCTGGAGCGGATGGTGCTCAACCCGGACGTGGTGGTGCGCAGCCGGGGCGTCATGGAGAAGTGCTCGCTCTGCGTGCAGCGCGTCCAGGAGGGCAAGGCGGCGGCGATTCGCGAGGGCCGGGCGCTGAAGGACGGCGACATCCAGACGGCCTGTCAGCAGAGCTGCCCCGCGAAGGCCATCCACTTCGGGGACGTGAATGACCCGAGCAGCCGCGTGGCGAAGCTGGCGAAGGACGGGCGCGCGTTCCGGCTGCTGGAGGAGCTGAACATCGGGCCGTCCATCACCTACCTCACGAAGATCCGGAACACCGGGTCGGGAAGCGGAACATGAGCCAACAGCACCTGTCCCCGCTGCGCGTGCCGCTGGTGACCGAGCCGCGCACCCTGGGCCAGCTCACCGAGGAGATCTGCGCCCCCATGGAGCGCGCGCCCACGTGGAAGTGGTGGGCGGCGTTCGCGATAGCGGTGTCCGTGCTGGGCACGGGCGCGGGAATCGTCGCGTACCAGGTGGGCACTGGCATTGGCGTGTGGGGGTTGAACAAGACCATCGGCTGGGCGTTCGACATCACCAACTTCGTGTTCTGGGTGGGCATTGGCCACGCGGGCACGCTCATCTCCGCCATCCTCTTCCTCTTCCGGCAGAAGTGGCGCACCAGCATCAACCGCGCGGCGGAGGCGATGACGCTGTTCGCCGTCATGTGCGCGGCGCTCTTCCCCGTCATCCACATGGGACGGCCGTGGTTGGCCTTCTGGGTGCTGCCCTACCCGAATACGCGCGGCAGCCTGTGGGTGAACTTCCGCTCGCCGCTCTTGTGGGATGTGTTCGCCATCTCCACGTACTTCACGGTGTCGGCGGTGTTCTGGTACGTGGGCCTGATTCCGGACCTGGCCACGGTGCGTGACAGGTTGAAGGCGGGCGTGAAGAAGGCCGTCTTCAAGGTGCTGTCGCTGGGGTGGACGGGCTCCCACCGGACGTGGAGCCGCTACGAGACGGTGTACCTGCTGCTCGCGGGGCTGGCGACGCCGCTGGTGCTCAGTGTGCACACCATCGTTTCGATGGACTTCGCCACGTCCGTGATTCCAGGCTGGCACACCACCATCTTCCCGCCGTACTTCGTGGCCGGCGCGGTGTTCAGCGGCTTCGCGATGGTGCTGACGCTGATGATCATCACCCGCGTGGTGCTGGGCTACGAGCACCTGATTACGCTGCGCCACCTGGAGAACATGACGAAGGTCATCATCGTCACTGGTGGCCTCGTCTCGCTGGCGTATGCGACGGAGTTCTTCATCGCCTGGTACTCGGGCAATCCGTACGAGCGCTTCGCGTTCATGAACCGCGCGTTCGGCCCCTACGCGTGGGCGTATTGGATCATGGTGACGTGCAACGTGGTGTCGCCGCACCTGTTCTGGTTCAAGAAGATTCGCACGTCGCCCGCGGCCATCTTCGCACTGTCGTTGGTCATCAACGTGGGCATGTGGTTCGAGCGGTTCGTCATCATCGTGACCAGCCTGCACCGCGACTTCCTGCCCAGCAGTTGGTCCATGTACACGCCGACGATGGTGGAGGTGGGGACCTTCATCGGGACGTTCGGCCTCTTCTTCACCCTGTTCCTGTTGTTCGTGCGCGTGCTGCCCATCATCTCCATCGGCGAGGTGAAGAGCGTCCTGGGCTTCGCCAGGAGCCCTCACAATCACGCCGAGGCACCTCCCCTGGCCCCCGCGCGGGATGCGCTGGCGGAGCCCTCGTTACCCCGACTCAACCCGCCGCTGGCCATCGCCACCCGGAAGGACGTCCCCGTATGAGTACCCCGGTCCTCATCGGCTATTTCGAGCATGAGGCGCAGGTCCTGGATGCCACCCGCGCGGTGCGCGAGGCGGGCCATGATTTGCGCGACGTGTACACGCCCTATGCGGTGCACGGTCTGGATGACGCGATGGGGCTCCGGCCCAGTCGGCTCACCTGGGTGTGCTTTGGCGCGGGGCTCCTGGGCTGCACGCTTGCCTTGTCACTCCAGCTCTACACCAGCGTGGTGAGCTGGCCGCTCAACGTGGGAGGCAAGCCGTTCAACTCGTTCCCGGCCTTCATCCCGGTGACGTTCGAGCTGACGGTGTTGTTCGCCGCGCTGAGCACGGTGGCGGCGTTCCTGGTGAGGGCCCGGCTGTTTCCGGGGAACAAGCGCCCGACGTTGCCCAGGGTGACGGATGACCGGTTCGCCATCGTCATCGCACCGCGCCAGTCCCCGGAGTCGCTAGAGGCGGCCGAGGACCTGCTGCGCCGGCATGGCGCGGTGGCCACGGACTTGAGGGAGGTGGCGCCGTGAGGAAGACCTGGGTGGGACTGGCGGCGCTGGGGCTGGCCGTCGGTGGCTGTGAGCAGGACGAGACGCGCCCGAACTTCGAGTACGCGCCGGACATGGTGGCCTCGGTGCCATACGACAGCTTCGCGCCCAACCCGAACACGGGGGACGGCAAGACGCTGCTGACTCCGGCGAAGGGCACCGTGCCGCGAGGCCACCTCCCGTTGCACCTGCTCGCCGGACCTGACGCGGCCGAGCGGGCCGGGAGCGAGCTGCGCAATCCGTATCCTTCGTCGCCCGAGGTGGTGGCGCGCGGCCAGACGGCATTCCTGCGCTACTGCTCGCCGTGCCACGGGGCCGGAGGGTTGGGGGATGGCCCGGTGACGGCGCGCTTCCCGATGCCGCCCTCGTTGCTGGCGGAGCACGCGGTGGGACTTCCCGATGGACGCATCTTCCACATCATCACCCATGGGCAGGGATTGATGCCGGCCCACGGCTCGCAGGTGGCGCCGGAGGACCGGTGGAAGCTGGTCCACTACCTGCGCACGCTCCAGAACCCCGCGCGCACGGCGCGCAAGGAAACGCCATGAGCACCCCTATCGATGCAGTCGCTACCGAGTCGCGGGGTGGCTTCGCGGTCTCGCCCGTCTTCCACCGCGCGGCGCAGGTGGCGGCGGGGGCGGGGCTGGGAGTGCTCGTGCTGGGGCTGGTGCAGGCTCCGGAGCGCGCGCTGTCGAGTCTGCTCACCAGCGGCTTCTACTTCCTGTGCCTGGGGTTGGGCGGCGCGGTGTTCCTCGCGCTGATGTACGTGGCGAACGCGGGGTGGTTCACCGTCTTCAAGCGAATCCCGGAGGCGTTCGCGTCCTATGTGCCCTGGGGCGCGGTGACGATGCTGGCGCTGCTGCCGTTCGTCACGAAGCTGTATCCGTGGGCGAAGCCAGGGGTGATGGAGACGGACCACCTGCTCCATGAGAAGGCGGCCTTCCTCAACGTTCCCTTCTTCGCGATTCGGATGGGGGTGATGTTGGCGGTGTGGGTGGGCTTCACGTGGATGTTGCGGCGCAACTCGCTGCGGCAGGACGTGGAGCATGGCGAGCCGTTGACTCGGAAGAACGTCACGGTGTCGGCGGTGTTCCTGGTGCTCTTCTCGCTGACCTTCTGCCTGGCGGCGTTCGACTGGCTGATGAGCCTGGAGCCGCACTGGTTCAGCACCATCTACGCGCTCTACAACGTGGCGGGGCTCTTGAGCTCCAGCGTGTGTGCAATCACCGTGGTGGCGGTGCTGCTGCACCGAGCAGGGGCGCTGCCTCGGCTCAACTCCAGCCATCTGCATGACCTGGGCAAACTGATGTTCGGCTTCGCCACGCTGTGGGCCTACCTCTGGTTCTCGCAGTTCATGCTCATCTGGTACGCGAACATTCCGGAGGAGACGGTCTACTTCATCGCGCGGATGCACGGCGGTTGGGAGGTGCCGTTCTATGTGAATGTGGTGCTGAACTGGGCGCTGCCGTTCGTGTTGTTGTTGCCGCGTCCCGCGAAGATGAACCCGAGCCACCTGCTGCGCGTGGCGGGAGTGCTGCTGGTGGGGCGCTGGTTGGATTTGCAGTTGATGGTGGCGCCCGCGCACCAGCCGGAGGGGCTGACGGTGGGGGTGTATGAGCTGGCGGGGTTGGTGGGGGTGGGGGCGCTGTTCACGCTGGCGGTGACTCGGGCGGTGAGGACGTCGCCGATGTTGCCGGTGGGAGACCCGTACCTGGTGGAGAGCCTGCACCACCACACCTGACGCACGACCCGAGAGAATCAAGTCCGTGGTTGCTGACCCCTTCGGGTCGCGATTCAACGCTCCTGGGCCGAGCCAGTCAGCGAGTACCCCTTGGTCCGGAATCCCGTACCGAAGCGGCCGACGAGCCTGTCCATGTGTTCGGGCGAAACAGGTGACGTGACGACCCCTGTCAGACGCGGCATGCCCTTCGCGCTCACGAGCGCGGCGATGACAGCATCCAGATCGGTTCCCGCGACCTCCTCGTCCTGACTCATGACCGTTGCGTCGAAGTCGAGGTGTAGCTCGGTGAGGTTGGGCAAGTCGGCGCGGCCGAGGCTGTCCGCGGTCGTGTGGTTGACCTCCAGCCGGAGCTCGAGCAAGCGAGGCAGGCGCCGACCGACGAGACCTTGCTGCGACGCCGTGAGATCGTTGCTCAGGGTCAGAGACTCGAGTGCGGCGAGAAGCTGAGACCGTCCAAACCCGGTGAGGGTCGTACTCGAAAGATGGCAGCTCCGTAGGTGCAGGTGGCGCAGAGCGGTCAGGTAGGGAGACGCGATGAGGGACGCGAGCTCGTCATCCTCGACTGCCCAGAGAACGAGGTGCTCGACGGTCGTCATTCGCGCCGAGCCGGCGACCACCGCGGCGGCTCCCGGGACGTCGCCCAGATCGAGATGCGCGACGGCCAGGCGCGGCGACGTGATGAGCGCCGAGAAGCCGGGGCCAGGCAAGGCCGAGTCGCCGGCATCGTCGAAGCCGAGACAGCCCTCGAGATCGAGCCCTCGAAGGCGAGACAGGCTCGAGGCCCGGGCCAGGGCGTGGCAGCCCTCTTCGCCGATCTCGGAACGTGCGAGGTCCAACCAGGCCAACGCGGGCAGGTCGAACAGGCGACTCAGCCCCGCCGGGCCGATGCCGACGCGGGGGAGCGCGAGGCTCTCCAGACGCTCGAGGCCGGCAGCAGCGAGGAGGTCGGCCAGATCATCACCCACGGGGATGTCACCATCCTGGGCGTCGGGCATCGCGAGGCCGAAGCGGCGCAAGTGGGTCATCTTGCGCCGAGCCAGCGGCTCGTATGCCTCGACCGTGTGGAGCCCGGCGGCCAGCTCGAGTTCGTCCAGGTGATGCAGGAGCGGTGACGCAAGCACCTCGGCGACCCCCGTGACACCGAGCCAGTCGCAGTCGAGGCGCAGCTCGGAGATGTCCCGTAGCCGAGAACACCGAGTGAAGGCGGGCACCAGGTCCTCGGACCCGAAACGCTCGTTGAGCCAGCCGCGATGGAGGTCGATCCAGGACTCGGCGACTTCCCTCTTGATGCCGCGAGCCATGCGGCCAGCCAGGACTTCGTCGAGTCGAACGAGCCCCACCACGGACAGACGCGACTCGACGGGGACGTCATCGCGGATCAGCTGCCGCGCGGTGAGCTCAAGGGGCCAGGGCCGTTGGAGCATGGTCGGAAAAGTATTGCCGAATCTGGCGCGGCGGCAAGTGCTGGCGTACGAGAAGGAGGAGGGAGGGGTGCGAGCAATGTCACCTACGCCGAGCGCACGAAGGCAGTGCCGGTCATCGTCACCGACCCCTCGCGCATCGCAGGGGTCCGCATCACCCCGAGTACCGTCACGCGCGTGCGCGTGCGCGACACCTTTCAGCTCAAGCTCGAGGGCCGACTGGATGACGCCGAGTCAGGCCGGGTCATCGACCTGACCCCGTCGACCCTCCGCACCGTCATGCGCAGATAGTCGAGCGGCAGCATTGTGTGACGGGAGCGGATGCCCACCCGCTCCAAAATCCACGCATCCATGGTCGCGAGTCCCAGCTCCCCCAGGAAGGTATTGGTGAGGAGGTTGGGCGGGTGGAAGTGACCGAGCGCGTGCAGGAACATGGGAACCCTCTAACCCCCCACCCTGCCCATTCTCTGTCAGCGTGCTGTCACGCCCGCGCCACTCCGCGAGGCGGCCGGCCATGCGCGCGTCACGCCGGACGACTCCCGTCACGGCGCGACACGGACTGGCGCGACGGGTCGTCAGGGCTTCGCGGCGGGCTGGACGGAGAAGAAGAGAACCGAGTCACCCTTGCCGTCCACCTTCATGCCCTGAGCCTTCATCGCGGGGCTGAGGGTGTAGACCACTGGCCCCTGCAGGTTGAGGGCGGTGAGCTGGGTGCCCTCGCCCAGGACGCTCATCGTCCCCTGGTAGGTGATGGTCGTCGTCAGGGGGTTCTGCGCGTCCGAGGCCCGCTCGAGCGTGGTGGAGAGTAGGAACAGGCCGACGAGGCCGCGCGGGTCTTCGTGTATCTCCTTGAGCTGGACGCGCGTCTTGCGGAACTTCACGTCCGCGAGGTTGCCGCGCCGCAGGAGCTTCTCGAAGGCGCGCGCCACGCCGTCCAGCTTCGCGCCCACCTTCACCGGCCCCCGGGGGAAGGCAACGGCGATGGGGTCCTCCGCGCCCAGCCCCTCCAGGTCCTTGCGCACCGCCTCCGCCTCCTCTGGCGTCACCGGCTGACCCTCCGCGTCCGTCACCTCGATGCGGCCCGCCCTGAACTCACCCACGTAGGTCTTCTGGCTGACGGGGGAGAGCCGCCGCTGCTGCTGGCCCCGCGAATCCTTCGTCACCTCCACCACGTCGCCATAGGCGAGCTTCGCGCGGGTGACGACGGGCCCCTTCGCCTCGAGCACGGTGAAGACCTGCGTCTGGGCCATCTCGGTGGAGACGTCGATGGGCTCCGGCTCCGTGCCCGGCGCGGTGATGTGGAAGTCCTGCCGCATCATCATCCCCATCCGCACCTCCTCGGCCAGCCCCACCACCGCGTCCAGGCGGGTGAAGGCCAGCGACCGCGCCTTGGACACGACGACCCGCGGCGGCTCGGTGGCCTCCACGGCGAGCGGTGACAGTGCCAAGAACCCCACGGCGATGACCCACGGCTCCATCCGGCGCATGTGTTCCCCTCAAGACACAATCCTTCCATGACGCGGCCATCCGCGATAGCAAATGCGCGGGACGGTGGGCACTGGGGGCGCTGTGATGACAGTCATTGGCGTTGTGTAGAGTGCGCGGCACGAGCGCCAAGGCCTCGTCCCGGGTCCACTTTCGTACGTGCAACCTGTGCGAGGCCATGTGCGGCCTGCGCATCGAGCTCCAGGAGGAGCGCATCACCTCCATCCGGGGCCCGTGTGTCCCAATGTCGCCATGTAACTGCAGGCCCGCGGCGAGCAGGAAACGGTGGACGCGATGAACGACGCGGTCATCCCGGCGCCGCAGTAAGCGGCCGGCGCTCACAAAAAATTGAATCGGTCCACGGTCGAGCGCAAGTACAGTCACCGCTGCCTTGATCAGGAGCGCCCGCCGTGACTCATGCGTTTTCGACCGCTGGATACCAACGCCTGCTCGACCTCCAATTGCGGCTGCACGCGTTCGCGGCCGACATCGTTGCCGAGTACGAACTCGACGTCGACACGCCCGACCACCCGCTCTGGGCTGCCCAGTACAACTACCTGAGCATCGCGCCGATGCGCAACGGGCTGCACGTGGAGTATTTCGGCGACGCCTGGGAAACCGCATTGGAAATGATGCTGGCGTGCCTGACCGAACAGGCGGTGGCGGACACCATCACCTCGTTGGCGTTCTCCGGTCCGGATCAGGGCGCGAACGGCACACGCGAGTGGTCCTTCGAGACACTGCTGAGCGCAGAGGTGACGTTCCCGATCCTGCGTTCGCTGTCCATCCGGCCGACCGAGCCCGATCACCACAACAGCTCGCTGATCGTCCACACGGGCACGATCATGGAGGAGGGTGGTGACATCGCACGGCTGGTGGCGAAGATGCCTTATTTGACCGAACTCACCGTGCCCAATGCGCCGGACGCGAGCATCTTCGCGCAGCCCTTGCCGCATCTGCGCGCGCTGCGCATCGGCGGCAGCTTCGACACGCAGGGGTTCATCGAGAACCTGGCGTCCGCGACGAATCTGCCCGCGCTCACGAGCCTGGACTTCACCGAGTCGACGGAACTGCAGATGACCTGGGCCAAGGACCGGGACGACGCATGCGTGACTTCGTTCGAGGCCTATGCACGCTTGCTGGCAAGCCCAGTGGGCGAGGCCTTGAAGGTGTTCATCCTGCGCAATTCGCGGCTCGACATCGACCAGTTGCAATCCCTGCGAGCGATCCGCCCGGGCCTGCAATTCATGGTGATCCAGGCCGCCCGGGGTGGCTATGTCAGCCACTTCGCCAAGCACGTCTTCCCGTGGAAGCATCTGGTGCCGGGCGACCCCGGCGTCCAGTAAGCGTTTGCCGCCGCCCACGCAAGGTGAGGTGGAGCGGCTGTCACGAGCGGAGGACGGCCGCATCGCCTATCCAACCCCAGACACTGCCGCCGCATGATGCCACCAAGGAGCCTTCCTCCCCCGAACCCCCTCCGAACCAACGACACACGATTCGGGACTCGACCGGCTGGTGGGGGCTTTGGTTCAGAGGCGAGCACTGGGCCAACCAACACGGGCCCACTCAGGGAGAATCGGACGCGTGGGTGAGGGCCTTGCCGTCCTTGGGCGCGGTGAACCGCGCCTCCTCCCGTGTGAAGCGGGACTTCCTGATGGATGAGAAGTCGCCCTTCGTCCGGGAGAAGTCGAGGTCCATGACCACCTCGCCTCCCTTCACGAAGACAAGCAGGCACTCCATTTCAGGGACGTCCCTGGCGCTGGACCAATCAATGCCGAGCCACTTCCGGACCTCTTCCGCGCCCACGTAGGGCGTGAAGATGTGAAAGGTGTCCCAGTCAAAGTCCGTCACCTCCGTCAGGAGGAAGTCGCCCCCCGTCGCCGAGGCGGCCTGGATGCGCTGCTCCAACTTCGTGGCGAGCGCCGCGCGTTCCTTGCCTTTGCCGCAGCCGCTCATCGTCACGCTGCAAGCGAGCCACATCGTCACCGCAATCACTGATGTGCCTGTCCATCTTCCGTGTCCGCGCATGCGCGACACTCTAAATGAGGGCTACACCAGGGGGAACGGCGTCTACGGCATCGAGGCGGGCGCGCGGGAGCACTTCGGCGTGTCCGCCTGTTGGACCGCGCGCCCGTGGTGACGGGCGGCGGTGGTGACGAGGATGTGGACGACGAGGGTTGAAACGCTGTGTCGTGCGGGAGCGTGAATCGAGACGGCGGGTCAGAAGCAGTCGTTGCCCGGATAGGGCGGGCCGAAGCCGTCGTTCACGCTCTCGACGATGTAGTACTTCACCCTGCCGTAGTAGCTCATGTCGCCCAGGCAGGTCTTGAGATGGGCGCTGTAGTAGGGGTCTCCCGAGCGAATCAGCGCGCCGTCGAGGTAGACGGTGAGCCCGCTGCTGAACGTCCCCATCGCGTCACTCGTGCGCAGGTAGCCGTCGAAGATGTTGTTGCACAAGGCCCTGATTCCGGAGCCATCGACGCAGTTGAAGTACTCCTTGACGAACGCCGGACCGAAGCCGGAGCGTTGATAGGCCAGCGTGCCATTGACGTAGATCTGGGTCAGGGCGCCACCGGTGCTCTGCGTCGACCAATAGCTCGCCAGGGCGGCGGTGCTGGCGAACGGACCGTCCTGCTGGGCCAGGGCAGGGGACGCGACGGACATGGAAAGCACAAACACCGCGAGGAACGCTTTCACAAACACTCTCCTTGGGAAGAACCGAGCGAAATGGGCGTCGGTGTGATGGATGTATAGAGGGGGAGAGGGGAGGGGGGCTCGGCCACCAGCGCACAGGAATTCGGCCAGGTGTGCAGGGGCCGTCGGACCGGGCGGATAATGTGTGCCTCCTTACCTGGGGTGGCCCATGCGCACAGTCTTCTCCACGGACGCGGTCTCCGAGCGGGAGCGACACGAGTACTGGCAGGAAATGGCGAGCAAGGTGCTCCTGGGACTGCGCACGGAGCGGAAGACGTCCAGTCCCTTCTTCGGGCGGCTCGACCACCACGAAGCAGGGCCGTTGGGGGTGACCTATCTCCATTCCTCGGCCCAGAGTGTTCATCGAGGGGAGACGGAGATCTCCCGCGCCCCCCGGGAGTGCTACTTCCTCTGCATGCAGGTGTCGGGGGTCTGCCGACTGCGCCAGGGGCGTGAGGAGCGAATTTCCCACCCAGGAGACGTGGAGCTCTTCGACGGGACTCGGCCAGGAGAGCTTTCGTTCGACGCGGAATACCGCCGCATCGTCATCGTGGCGCCTTATGCCACGCTGCGGCCACGGCTCTCACACCCAGATGAGATGGTCGGGAGTGTGCTCCACACCCGGGAGGGCGTCGGTGCCCTGGTGTCCGCCTACCTGCGCGCCTTCGCGGAGACCCAGGTCGCCGAGCCCGTCGCGGGCTCTGTCTCGGACAACCTGCTGGAGCTCCTCGCGCTGGCCTTCAACACCCAGGGCCGCGACATCCAGACCAACGCCGCGAGCGTGCGAGAGGCCCGGAGGCACGCCCTGCGTGTCTATGTCGAGCATCACCTCGCGGAGCCATCGTTGAGCCCGGCGACGGTCGCCGCCCGTTTCCGCATGTCCACGCGCTACCTGCATGGGCTGTTCGCGGAGAGCGGCGAGAGCTTCATGCGCTGGGTCCTCTCGCGTCGCCTGGTTCGCTGCCGAAAGGCGCTCGAGGACCCGGAGATGGACGCGCGGAGCATCGCGGACATCGCCTTCAGCTGGGGCTTCATGGACCTCACGCACTTCGGCCGCGCCTTCAAGAAGGCCTATGGCAGGACTCCCCGGGACTGGCGCTACGAACAAGCCCGACAGCGGTCGTGACATCCGCCGAGAGAGGCGCAGGCTCCTTCCTGGGCGGCGCGTATCCGGCGTGCTTCAATCCTTGTCCCCATGAGCGAGCCCGCCACCCCTCCCGCCCCCCTCCGCGTCGCCCTGTTGGGCTACGGCTTCGCGGGCAAGTCCTTCCACGCTCCGCTGCTGCGCACCGTGGAGGGCCTGTCATTGCGCACGGTGGCGTCCAGCCGGCCTGATGACGTCCATGCGGACCTGCCGGATGTGACAGTGATTCCGTCCGCGCGCGATGCCGCAACGCACCCGGACGTGGATCTGGTCGTGGTGGCGACGCCGAACGAGACCCATGTTCCGCTCACTGAAGCCGCGCTCCGTGCCGGCAAGCACGTCGTCGTCGACAAACCCTTCACCATTACGTTGGCGGAAGCGCGCGCCCTCTCCGCGCTCGCCCAGGAGCGGGGCAGGGTGCTCTCGGTGTTCCATAACCGCCGATGGGACAGTGACTTCCTCGCGCTGAAGGCCCTGCTCACGGATGGCACCCTGGGCCGTGTCACCCATGTCGAATCGCGGTTCGACCGGTTCCGTCCCGAGGTCCGCCAGCGCTGGCGTGAGCAGCCCGTCCCCGGGGCGGGCATCTGGTTCGACCTGGGGCCCCACCTCGTGGACCAGGCCCTGCAACTGTTCGGTCTGCCCGACACCGTGGTGGGGATGCTCGCGGCCCACCGGGACGGCGCGGCCGTGGATGACTGGTGTCAGGTGACCCTCGTGTATCCCCAGCGACACGTGGTCCTCCAGGCCTCGATGCTCATCGCCGGAGGGCTGCCGCGCTTCGCGGTGCATGGCACCCGGGGCTCCTGGCTGAAGTACGGGATGGACACGCAGGCGGACCGGCTCATCGCGGGAGAACTTCCCGGTGCGGCGGACTGGGGCGAGGACGCCTCGCCTGGGCGGTTCCTCGTCGGAGGCTCCAGCGAGGCCCGGATGACGTCGACGCCCCGTGGGGACTACCGCCAGTACTACGCGGGCATTCGCGACGCCGTGCGAGGCACCAGGCGCAATCCGGTGACACCCCTGGATGCGGTGGCAGTGGCCGCCGTGCTGGAAGCGGCCGTCCTGTCGTCGCGGACCGGCCGCGCATGCAAGCTCGACCTCACCTCGGAAGAGCGAGGCGCCTTCTCCGATGGTTGTGATTTGACGGCCAGTTGATGGGGGGCCGACACGGACCTGTTAGGTGAGTTGCTCCTGCAATCCCGTGGGACATGCACCGAGGAGGTTCGTGGATGAGAAGCGCATTCGTGGTGGCTTCAGCCGTGGTGGTCTCGATGGTCGCGTGCGGTGGGGCACCCGGCGACGAGGCACGGGACGCCACCGTCCAGCCGGCTCCGGCAGAGGCTCAGTGGACGGAGGTGGAGCGAGGCGTCTGGGAGCGGCCGAGGGTCGGCGGCGGCCATGAGCGTGTCGGCTTTGGCGTCGAGGGCCTCGAGTACGTGCTGCGGAAGACTCGCGCCGAGCGGGAGTCCCTGCTCAAGCAGGCCCCGCGGTCCTCGGCGGCTCGGCTCGAAGCCAACGCGCTGAGCCTCCAGGCCCTGGAGGCCCAGCTCCGCGAGGCCTCTGCTCCAGGGGGCTCGCTGCCTCCTCCCGTCGTGCCGCCCAAGGTCTCCAGCCCACCGGGGCGCGCCGCGAGCTTCGGGCTCGATTTCTGCGGGGGCGTCTTCGAGCCCGACGTCCTCTTCAACAACGCGCCTCACCTGTTGGTGGGTGAAGTCACCGCGAAGGGACGCTGGACGGAGCCGGCGCCTTACGCGACCAACATCAAGACGCTGTACACCTATGTCTACGCGGCGGCCTTGGACATGGGGCCGGGCTACTATGACGAGGACTACAGCATGGAAGGCCCGTTCTCCGGCTCGTGCTGTGCCTCTATCGAGACCTTCGGCGGCATCGCTCCGACCGGGATGGCGTACCTGCTGGGACGGGTCACCATCACCAGCACGCATGGTTGCTCGGACCAGCGGGTCTATGAGGCCACGAGTTACTGAGCGGATGCACCGGGCGCGCGAGCGTCCACTGGACGGGGAGGGGAGTTGCCTGTTCGCCCCGACCCGTCCACCTCCTGCTACGGTGCGCGGCGGATTCCACCGCTCGCCCCCGCGAGCCGAGAGGCACATTTCCTTGAGCACGAAGAAGCCCGGCCGCAATGACCCGTGTCCCTGTGGCAGTGGCAAGAAGTACAAGGCCTGCCACGCCGCCGAGGACCGCACGCGTGCCGCGCCTCCCGCCGATGTTTCCAGTCCGCTCGAAGAGGACTTCCGCGCCGCGATGGAGCTGCTCAAGAACCCGGACGTCGGCGACCTGTCCGCCGCGCTGGACCGAGTGGCCCGCCTGCTGGCCGAGTGGGGCCCCGTGCCCGGCCTGCGCTTCGACGCCGAGTCCTTCGACAAGCACGTGGGTGCGGCCCTCGCGCGCATCTCCGAGGACGAGGTCCTGGACGCGTCGAGCGCGCGTCGGGAGCTGTTGGTGAGCACGGTGAAGGCCCTCGCCACGAAGTCCTTCCTGGAGAAGCTGACAGCCACGCTGCACGGCCGCGCTGGAGAGCCGGGGCGTTCCTCGGAGGACCGGCGAGCCCTTCGCGCGGCCAGCCTGCTCGCCGCCGCGTCGAAGCGGGTGGGCAAGACGCGCATGGAGGACAACCCCGTCCTCGACCTCGTGTTCGACGTCCAGTTCCGCGAGTGGAGCACCCACCACAAGGAGTGGATGGCGAAGTACGAAGCGCTGGCGAGTGGGATGGATGAGGCCTCGCTGTCCGAAGAGGCACGCAAGGCGCTCCAACAGGCCCGCGAGGGTGATGTGGATGCGCTGGTGGACTACGTGAAGGAAGACCCGGGCCTGGCCGAGCGCATCGTTCGCGAAGCCAAGGAGCGCGCCACCCGCGTCGAGATGAAGTTGCGCGAGCCGTCCACGCCGCCCGTGTTCGCTCCCGAGGAGGAGCTGTGGCTCACCTGTGTCCTCTGGGAGCCGATGCAGGCCCTCAAGGGACTGCCCCCGGACTCAGCGCCCCCGGTGCGTCGCGAGGCGGTGACGGCGCTCCTGCGGGGCGTGAAGGGCGCGCTCGACGAGGAGTTCCTCAAGGGAATGCTGGGGCGCATGCGCGAGAAGGCCCAGGACGCCTCGGTGGATGAGGCCCTGCGTGCCTGGTACGCGGATGCCGCCATCGCCTTCGAGGCCGAGCCCGCGCGCATGTCCCTGGCCGCGCTGCTCACCGCGAGGCAGGAAGCGGCGGGGCGCTCCGCGGAGGAGATGGTGGCGCTGGCGGACCTCAAGGCGCTCACCACCTGGACGCCGGAGAGCTTCGAGCCCTATCGACAGCTCCTGCTTCAGATGGGGCTGTCCGCCTCTGCTGAGCGCATCGGCCGCTGCCAGGAATGGCTGCGGACCCATCCCGTGGAGCTGCGCGCCGCTCCTACGGAATGACGTCGAGGCGGCGAGTGGCTCCCGGTTGAGCCCCGCCAGTCCGCCTCACGGCGTCGAGCCACTGTCTCCCGGGCTCGACGAATCCGCGGCCAGCATGGCGACGCGCCGGGCCGCCTTGAGCAACTCGTCGGAGACCGCAGTGCCCGCCGTCGCCTTCGCCAGCGTCAGCGTGCCCACGCACAGCGCATACGTCGCCAGCGCCCGCTCCCGTGCACTGGCGCGCTCATCCGAGGGCAGGTGTCTGGCGAACGTCTCCGCCGTCAGATTCAGCTCGTGCGCCAGCGCTTCCTTCAGGTCCGCATCCCCGCGCACCACGTCGGACAGCACGGCGGGCAGGGCGCACACGGGGACCTCCGCGTCCCGGTGGGCCCGCGAAAGGTAGCGCCGCACCAGGTGGCTCAACCACTCCGCGCCCTTCAGGTCCTCCAGCCCCTGCGGCCAGTCCACTCGCTGTCGGCTCATGATGCGCTGGAGTGATTCGATGAGCAGCGCCTGCTTCGAGCCGAAGTGCGCATAGAAGCCGCCCACCGTCAGGCCCGCCGCGCGCATCACCGTGTCCACGCTCGTCCCCAGGAAGCCCTTCTGGCGGAACAACCCTCCCGCCGCTTCCAGGATTCGCTCGTGCGTGGACTGCTTCTGCTCCGGGGGATGGGGCATCCGAATCTCACCTCGCTGTACACCATTATACACGTCATCGCGTCGCCCGCCGCCCTTTGACGGGGACCGACCGCCTGCCCGCCGCCTTCACATTGCGACCATATTACGAGCATAATATGGTTGATTCACACGGGCGGGCGTGGAGCCACCCCGCGAACGGAGGGCTCGTCGATGGATGCCTACATCTTGGATGCGGTCCGTACCCCTCGTGCCCGAGCCAAACCCGGTAAGGGCGCGCTCAGCGGACTGCACCCGCAGGAGTTGCTGGCGCAGACGTTGAAACAGCTTCCGCTGCGCACGGGCGTGGACGTCGCGGACGTGGATGACGTGGTGGTGGGCGTCGTGTCGCAAATCGAGGCGCAGGGCGCGAACATCGCGCGCAACGCGGTGCTCGCCGCGGGGTGGCCCATCAGCATCCCGGGCTTCAGCCTCAACCGCTTCTGCGGCTCGGGCCTCCAGGCCCTGTCACTGGCGGCCATGGGGGTGGCGTCCGGCGCCCAGCAGCTGGTCGTCGCGGGTGGCGTCGAACAGATGAGCCGCTACGGTCTCAACGCGGATGGCGGCGGAACAGATGGTGGAAACGTCGACCTGCGCCGGCGCTTCTTCCAGGTCCCCCAGGGCATCTCCGCCGACCTCATCGCCACGCTGGAAGGCTTCACCCGGCAGGAGCTGGATGCCTTCGGCCTGCGCTCGCAACAGCTCGCCGTGCGAGCCCAGGCGGAGGGACGGTTCCAGCGCGGCCTGTTCCCCGTGAAGCATCCCCAGACGGGAGAGGTGTTGCTGGCGGTGGATGACCACCCGCGCGCGGACACGACCGCCGAGAAGCTGGCCGCGCTCGCGCCCGCCTTCACCCAGTTGGGGGCTCGGGCCGAGGGGCCCGACGGTGAGACGCTGGATGCGCTGGCGCTCCGGGCCTATCCCCGGGCAGGCGCGGTGCGCCACCTGCACACGGCGGGCACCGCGAGTGGTATCGCGGACGGCGCGGGCGCCATCCTCGTGGCGTCGAAGGACTACGTGCGCGCGCACGGCTTGAAGCCGAGGGCTCGCGTGCGGGCCGTCTCCGCCGTGGGCAGTGACCCCGTCCTCATGCTGACGGGGCCGGCGCTCGCGGCGCGCAAGGCGCTGGACTCCGCGGGGCTCAAGGCGCGCGACATCGACCTCTGGGAAATCAACGAGGCGTTCGCGGCGGTGGTACTACAGACGGCGCGGGCGCTGGAGATCGACCTGGACCAGGTCAACGTCAACGGAGGCGCCATCGCCCTGGGCCACCCGCTGGGCGCGACGGGGAGCATCCTGGTGGGGACCGCCCTGGATGAGCTCGAGCGACGGGGGCAGTCGCTTGCGCTGGTGACGTTGTGCACCAGCGGCGGGCAAGCGGTGGCGGCGATTCTCGAGCGCGGCTGAACCGAACTGGCCGAGCAACATCAACAGCATCATGGGTGTGCCTCCCCAGGGGGGACCTGGGGCTCCGGAAGGTGACGTCGAAGGAGTCCCAGTCCCTCAGTGGGCGAGTGACGGCGAGGCCGCGCTGGTCTCCATGAGCGCGGACTTCCGCGCGGGGGTCCGTGCGGCGGTCTCCAGGTCCACCAGGCCCTTCTCGAGCTGCTTGCCGATGAAGGACTCCATGAGTCCGAAGGCCATCATCGCCTTGCCCATGAAGGTGTTCGGACCGGACATGCTCCAGGTGACGCGCGTGCCCTTCTCGACGGCTTCGAGCACGAAGCTCGCCTGGTTGACGGCGGCGAAGGGCTCGATGAACTCCAGACGGATGTCGATGCGCTCACCCGGCTTGCTCTCCAGGATTTCCATCCGGCCCACGCCGATGTTCCGGTTCCCTTTGTACAGGTAGCTGGCGCCGACTCCCTCCACGGGGCCTTCGTACGTGCGCTCCATGTTCGGGTCGACGTTCTCGTAGGGCGACCACTGGCGCCACAGGGAGAAGTTGTTGATGAGCGCGTAGACAGCGTCGGGTGACGCATCGAGTTGCCGCGTCCGGGAGATGTGGAAGCTGTCCGGGCGGGTGGCGATGAAGGCAAGCACGCCGACGATGAGCACAACGACAGCGATACCAATGAGCTTGGCCATGTGAACGACTCCTGATGGGGTGTTGGGAAAAGGGGAGGCTCCGGGGTCTCCGGTCAGCCGCCTCGGTGGGTATGAATCCCGGCTTCAATGCGACGACGAATGGGCTTCGAGGGGATCGACACGACCCCTGTTTTTCACCATCCGAGGCGTGCAACCGGTTGGAACCATTGGCGATTTCGCCGTCGGGAAAATGCCCGGATTAATCCAGGGCCGGCCGCGGCATCGCGGTCGGACGGGGTCGCATACCCGGAGCGCGGGTGGGTCATGCCGCGGTGTCGATCCGCCGGTGTCTCGTTCGTCGCGAGGATGGAGCTTCGGCTCATGGCGGAGGGGCACGCCGTCGGATGCGTGCCTTTGGGACCGACGAGGAGATGCGACGATGAGATTCATGCTGCTGCTGAAGGCGAGCCAGGACACCGAGGCGGGAGCGCTCCAGGGCGAGGCACTTACCTCCGAGATGGAGCGCTACAATGAAGCGCTGGTGAGGGCGGGGGTCCTCCTGGATGCGGCGGGCCTTCATCCCAGTTCTCGCGGCGCGCGCATTGATTTCTCACAAGGCAAGCGGACGGTGACGAACGGGCCTTTCACCGAGACGAACGAGCTGATTGCTGGATTCTGGATGATTCAGGTGAAGTCGCGGGAGGAGGCCCTGGAGTGGGCGCGGAGATGTCCGCACCCGGAGGGGAGCGCGGATTCGCGAATCGAGCTGCGCCAGGTGTTCGAGCCGTCTGACTTCCCCACGGAGTCCCAGGAGCCGACGGAGCTGGAGTTGCGCGCGTCGCGCTCGCGGTCCTGAGTCGAAACGTGCTCCACTGAGGGGATTCGCGGGACCGAGGTGGGCACATGAAGGTGGTCGCACTCGTGGAGGTCCCGCCGGACATGCAGGCGGCGGCGATGGCCCTGGCATCCGCGACGGGCATGGCGCCGGCGGAGGCTCGGATGCGTCTGGCGCCGGAGCCGCCCGCGTTGCTCGCGCGGTTGGCGCCGGAGGCGGCGGAGGCGCTGGTGGCGTCGCTCAAGCGCCTGGGGCTGGCGGTCCTCGCGGTGGACGAGCAGGGGCTTGGTCAGGGGCGGGTGGTGGCGCGCCGCGTGACGTTCAACGCGGACACCGTGACGTTCACGTCGCGCGCGGGTGAGTCACTCGACGTGGCGTGGGGCGAGGTGGTCGCGGTCATCCGAGGGGCGAGCTCGGTGCGGACGCAGAGCGAGCACAAGGAGCAGCCGAGCAAGTTGGATGTCGCCAAGGCGTACGGCCTGGCGATTGCCACGCACGGGCTGATGCTGCCTCGGACGGGGGCGAAGACGGTGCGCCAGGAGTCCGAGGAGACGTCGCAGCTCATCTATGTCTTCGCGCGAGATGGTGGGAGCGCGGTGCTGAGCGAGCACGGGATGGACTACTCCTGCCTGGGGCCCGCGATGCAGCCCTCGCGCATCGCGAACATGACGATGCTCATGCGGATGCTGTGTGAGCGCGCGCCGGACGCCTTCCACGATGAGCGCCTGTTGCGCCTGGGCCGGCGCCCGCTGCCCTTCGTCGTGGCGGATTCGACGCAGATGGCGACGGGCGACGTGTCGGTGAGGCGGGTGAACACGCTGCAGGGCATGGACGTGCTCGCCGAGGTGATGCGTCAGGCCGTCGTCCAGGGGCTGCTGGGCTGACGGCCCCGCCAGGAGGACTCGCCGTCGCGAGACGCCTTCGCCGCCGTCGGGTGAGGCGCGCGAGTCCTATTCGTGCGCGGTCGCCTTCGCGGGGGCCTCGCCGAGCAGCAGTCGCCGGACGATGGGCACGGGCGGGTAGCCGTAGGACACCACCGCGTCGTGGAAACGCTGGAGGGAGAAGGCCTGGCCCCACTGCGCCTTCGCGTCCTCACGCAGCTCCATGAGCAGCTTCTTGCCCAGTGCGTAGACCAGGTAGGTGGGGTCCGACGTTCCCCGGCGGGCCTCGCGCTCCGCGTTCGTCTTCGTCATGAACGCCTCCTCCTCGAACAGCCGCACCGCCTGCTCGTACGTCATGCCGCGCGTGTGCAGGGACAGGCCCGCGACGTAGCGCGCCAGGCGCTGGAGGTAGAGCGCGAGCTGGTTCAGTCGCAGCTTGTCGGCCGCGGGTCCCGAGCGCCCACCGTAGCCCTCGTCGAGCATCATCTGCTCCGTGTAGAGGCCCCAGCCCTCGGAGAACGAGCCCGAGCCCAGCAGGCGCCGCACCTTGGACTCCACCCGGTTCGTCCAGAGGAACTGCACGTAGTGGCCGGGGTATGCCTCATGGATGGAGACGAGCGGCAGCGCATGATGATTGTAGAAGCTCATGTGCTGTTCGGTCTGCTCCGCGTTCCACGTCGGGTCCGGCGGCGTCACGTAGTAGTACGCCTCCGTGGCCTGCTTCTCGAACGGGCCGGGCGTGCTCATGCTCGCGAAGGACAGTGAGCGATTGAACGACGGCGTCTCCGCCACCTGCGCGCGGACCTCGCTGGGCACGGTGATGATGCGCTCGCGGATGAGGAACGCTCGAATCTCCTCCAGCGTCGCGGTGGTGCTGGACACCAGCTCCGCGGGCGTCGGGTGCTCCTTGCTCAGCTCCCGGTACACGTCCATGGGCGCCTTGCCAGGCCCCAGTCGTCCGGCCACCTCCCGGAACTGGGTCTGGGTGCGCTTCATCTCCGCCTGCCCCCATGCAAGCAGCGAGTCGATGCTCTCCGTCACGCCCTCCTCGTAGAGCAGCTTCTTGCGATAGGTCTCCTCGCCAATCGCGAAGTTCCCCTGGGAGCGGGGCAGCACGTCCTCACGCAGGAACTGAATGTACGCGTCGATGGCCGCGAGGCAGCGCGCCTGTTCCTTCTGGAACGCCTCGTTCAGCGCGGCATCCTTCACCGGCGCGAAGGCCTGGGACATCGTCTGTGCGTAGAGCGACCGGGTGCCCTGGGCCTGCTGGAGGGCAATCTCCGTCCACATCCTCGGCGGGTTCTTCAGCGTCGTCCGCGCCGCCGCGAACAGGTCCGGCACCTTCGCCATGCGGCTCACCGCCGAGCGCATCCGCTGTTCCAGTGGCGCGAAGTCCCGGTTGATGAGCTGGAAGACCGAGACGGAAGCCTGGCTCAGGTACGTGTTGGGGTTTCGCTCCCAGGAGCGCACCTCTTCGGAGTCCAGGATGCGCGCGCGGAAGTGGTTCTCCAGGATGTCGTAGTCGGCCCGGTCCAGGGGCGGCAGCGCGTCGCGGTCCACCGCCGTCGGCAGCGCGGCGAGTCGGCCCTTGAGATACGCGAGGTGTGACGCGCGCTCCTCGGCGGTGAAGCCGCGCAGTTCACCGTCGTAGGTGTGGACGCCCGCGGAGGTGGCTGACAGCGGGAAGCGACGGAACTGCTCGTCGAAGTGCGCGTCCACGAAGGCGCGGAGCGCCACCTGCGCGGGCGTGAGCGCGGCCGCGGCCTGGGTGACAGCCGTGGACGGAGACTCGCTCTGTGTCGGAGGGCGCGAGGTGGTGCAGCTCGCGGACAGCAGCAGCAACGCGGCGAGAGTGCTCGAAGTGCGCGGCGCGGTCATCGTTCCTCGGCGGGCGAAAGAGAAGGTGCCGGGAGCCTCGCCGATGCCACCGCGTGCGACAAGCGCACCCCGACTCATCGCGTGGGGACCGCCGACGCTCAGTGACAGCGCGGTGATGTGTCGACCGCGCGGAAGACGAGCACCGCCGCCGCCATGAGTGGCATGGCCCGACGAAGCAGGAACTCCGAGAGCCGGGGCCGCTTGCTCCACAGCCCTGCTTGAAGCTGTGCGCCGAGCAGCGCCGGAACTCCCCCCAGCGCGAAGGCTCCCATCACCAGCACGCCACCACCGAACGAACCGCTCGCGAGCGCCACGGTGAGCACGCCGTAGAGCAGGCCACAGGGAAGCAGCGGCGTCACCGCACCCATTGCGCCCGCGCGACCCACCCACGAAAACTTTGCGCTCCAGCGCGAGAGGGCGCCCGCCAGCCGCGAGAGCCCAGGCAGAGGGGGCAGGCGCTTCCCAAGCTCCAGGGCGGAGGCCACGAGCGCCGCCGCCATCAGCCACGGAAGGTACGGACGCGTGGATACGGCGAGCGCGCGCGTGACGCCGCCGCCCAGTGCGCCCAGCGCGCCTCCCACCAGCGCGTACGCCCCCAGGCGAGCACCTTGATAGGCGAGCAGCGCCCGGTGTCGCTCGGGCCCGCGCATCGCCGGGAGCCCCGCGCAGGCGAGCGGCCCACACATGAGGAAGCAGTGAACGCTGCCGGTGAGTCCCACGGTGAGTGCGCCGAGCGCGCCCGCCACCAGCGTCGGCGTCGGAGTCAGCGAGGTCAGCAGCAGCGGAACGTCGATGGGCATGAACGGGTCCTTCGCAACAGGCATGCCGTTCGCAAGGTGACAGCTCGCATGCCCGACTCCGCGCAAACCCGGCCCCATGTGGCCGTCTGCCTCCACTGTGGCAGCCGCGTGCCGGAGGGCACGGCCTCGCGCGAGTTCTGCTGCGCGGGGTGCGAGGTGGTGCATGGCCTGCTGGTGACGCAGGGGCTGACTCGCTACTACCAGCTCACGGGTGGGAAGACGGCGCCCGCGGCGGAGCCTGCTCGAGGTCGAGGACTCGCGTGGCTGGAGCCCCTGGTGGCCCGCGCGGAGGCCACGCCGGGCGCGCTGTGTTCGCTGGAGCTGGACGTCCAGGGCATTCACTGCGCCGCGTGTGTCTGGCTGATGAACGAGTTGTTCCGCCGTCAGCCCGGTGGCGCGGGGCTCACCGTGGACCCCGCGCTGGGCAAGGCGCGCATGCAGTGGAAGCGCGGGGCCTTCGACGTGGGCGGCTTCCTGCGAATGGTGGAGGGCTTCGGATACCTCTTTGGTCCCAGTCGCAAGCGGCCCGCGCCCGCGAGCCTGGACCTGCCCATCCGCCTGGGTATCTGCGTGGCGCTCTCGATGAACGTGATGTTGTTCTCGGTGAGCTTCTACGTGGGGCTCGCGCCGGAGGATGGAGACGTCTTCCAGCTCTTCACGCGGCTGAGCCTGGGGTTGTCCACGCTCGTCGTCGCCGTCGGAGGATGGCCGTTCTTCCGCTCGGCGTGGCAGGGGCTTCGTCGAGGCGTGCCGCACCTGGACCTGCCCATCGCGTTGGGCATCCTGCTGGTGTTCGGCACCTCGCTGGTGCAGGCCCGGGGAGGACGCGGCGACCTCGCCTACTTCGACACCCTCAACACCTTCGTCACGCTGATGCTGGTGGGACGCTGGCTCCAGCAGCGTGTCCTGGAGCGCAACCGGCGCTTCCTGCTGGAGGACGATGGCGCAGACGGCCTCTTCGTTCGTAGACAAGAGGGAGAGCGGCTCGCCACCGTGCGAGTGTCCCAGGTCGCCGAGGGTGACCTGCTCGTCATCGCGCCTGGGGACCTGGTGCCGGTGGAGGCGGAGTTGCTCGATGCGAGCGCGCGCGTCTCCACGGACTGGATGACGGGAGAGCCGGATGAGCGCGAGGTGGCCGTGGGGGAAGCGCTGCCCGCGGGCGCCTTCAATGCGGGGCGCGAGGCGGTGCGCGCGAAGGCGCGACAGTCGTTCCAGGACTCGCCGCTGGTGGCGCTGCTGCGCCGTGCGCCGGAGGGCACGAGCCGAGGCGCGGGCCACACGCGCTTCTGGGAGGCGGTGTCGCGGCGGTGGGTGGTGACCGTGCTGGCGGTCTCGGCATTGGGGCTCGTGTTGTGGTGGCCGTCGGGACCCGACAAGGCGCTGGAGGTGGCGGTGGCCCTGCTGGTGGTGACGTGTCCCTGCGCCATCGGCATCGCCACGCCGCTGGCCTATGAGTGGGTGCAGGCGCGCTTGCGTCGTGAGGGCTTCTTCATCCGCTCCACGGATCTGCTGGACCGCCTGCCGCGTGTACGTCAGGTGCTGTTCGACAAGACGGGGACGCTGACGCTCGGGCGGATGGAGCTGGTGGACCGGGCCTCGCTCGATGCGCTCACGGAGGAGGCGCGCGACGTGGCCTTCAATCTGGCCTCGCGCAGCAACCATCCGGTGAGTCGGTGTCTCTCGGACTCGCTCTCGCGGATGGGCGCCCGCTTCGTTCCGGAGGCGCGGGTGACGGAGCACCCCGGGCAGGGCCTGGAGTGGGTGCGACATGGCGTGTCGTGGCGCCTGGGACGCGCGGACTGGCACCTGGTGCGAGACAGTATCGCGCCAGGTTCCGCGGGGCATGGCCACGGCGCTGAGTTGTTCGAGGAGGGACTCGAAGGAACTGGCTTCACGTCACGGCTCGATGCGGGAGGCGAGGCAGCCTCATCGCAAGCAGGCGTTGCGTCGCATGGCTCGGAGAGCGGAGCTCCGGTCCTTCCCCGTGCCCTGCTGCGCGCCGACGGCACCGACGGGCCTCGTGGCACCGTGCTCTTTCGCGACGGCTCCCCCCTGGCCTCATTCCCGGTGCGTGAGGCCCTGCGACCGGACGCACGCCGCGAGGTCCTCGCGCTCCAGGCCGAGGGCCATGCTGTCTGGCTCATCTCGGGCGACGCACCCGCGAGGGTGCGCGAGCTGGCGGTCTCCATCGGCGTGCCCCTGGAGCGTGCCCTGGGTGGCCTTCGTCCCGAGGACAAGGCGTGGGCCGTCTCGCGCCTTGGCGCGACGGACTCGCTGTACCTGGGCGATGGCGTCAACGACAGCCTCGCTTTCGAGCGGGCGCTGTGCGCGGGAACCCCCGCGATTGATCGACCGGTGATGCCGGGCAAGAGCGACTTCTTCCTGGTGGGAGAGGGGCTCTCCTCCCTGCGCGAAGCCCTGCGACTGTCGCGCCACCTGCGGCATGTGGTGCGAAGGTTGTTGGTGCTGGCCATTGGATACAACGCCGTGGCGGTCGCCGTGTGCCTCGCGGGCTGGATGACGCCGCTGCGGGCCGCCGTGGCGATGCCGGCCACCAGCCTCGCCACCGTCCTGTTCACCTTGTGGAGCCTGTCCGCGCCCCGGGCTCCACGCGGTGCTTCGGCGCCCCTGGATCGTCCCACAGAGGTGCCCGCATGAACGTGCTCGTGCTCCAGGTCTTCGTGAGCCTGATGCTCGTGGCCAGCTCGGTGCTGCTGTTCATCTACAGCATGCGTCACCGGGACCACGAGCAGGCGGACCGGCTCGCGCTCTTTCCGCTCGAGGAGGACAGCGCGGCTCGCCCCGCCGCGTCTTCCGACGGGCCGTCGTCGCCTTCGGCTTCCCAGGAGTGACTCCGTGCAACAACAGCGAATCGTCTACGACGACACCACGGTCCGCCGCTTCATCTTCGCGGCGGTGGTCTTCGGCATCGTGGGCATGGCGGTGGGTGCGCTGGTGGCCAGCCAGCTCGCGTGGTGGCAGGCCAATCTGGGCATTCCCTATCTGACGTACTCCCGGCTGCGGCCCCTGCACACCAACGCGGTCATCTTCGCGTTCGTGGGCAACATGATGTTCGCCGGCGTCTACTACTCCACGCAGCGCCTCTTGAAGGCGCGCATGGCGTCCGACGTGCTCTCGAACATCCACTTCTGGGGCTGGCAGTTCATCATCGTCGCCGCGGCCATCAGCCTGCCCCTGGGCATCACCACCTCCAAGGAGTACGCGGAGCTGGAGTGGCCCATCGACCTGGCCATCACCGTCATCTGGGTCGTCTTCGCCATCAACTTCTTCTGGACCCTGGCGAAGCGCAACGAGAAGAACCTCTACGTCGCCATCTGGTTCTACATCGCGACCATCATCACCGTGGCGGTGCTGCACATCGTCAACAGCCTGGCGCTGCCGCTGGATGGGCTCAAGAGCTACTCCGTCTTCTCCGGTGTGCAGGATGCGCTGGTGCAGTGGTGGTACGGCCACAACGCCGTCGCCTTCTTCCTGACCACGCCGATTCTGGGCATCATGTATTACTTCCTGCCCAAGGCGGCGGAGCGGCCGGTGTACTCGTACCGGCTCTCCATCATCCACTTCTGGGCCCTGGTCTTCATCTACATCTGGGCCGGTCCCCACCACCTGCTCTACACGGCGCTGCCCGACTGGGCGCAGTCCCTGGGCATGGTGTTCAGCGTCATGCTGTGGGCGCCGTCGTGGGGCGGCATGCTCAACGGCCTGCTCACGTTGAAGGGCGCGTGGCACAAGCTGCGCGATGACCCGGTCCTCAAGTTCTTCATCGCCGGCGTGACGTTCTACGGCATGGCGACGTTCGAGGGGCCGCTCTTGTCCATCAAGACGGTGAGCGGGCTGGCGCACTACACGGACTGGATTGTCGGCCACGTGCACGGCGGCGCGCTGGGCTGGAACGGCTTCATGGCGGCCGGCATGTTCTACTGGCTGGTGCCCAGGCTGTACGGCACGAAGCTGTACTCCACCCGCTCGGCGGACGCGCACTTCTGGCTGGGGACGGTGGGCATCCTCCTCTACATCGTGTCGATGTGGATCAGCGGCATCAACCAGGGGTTGATGTGGCGGGCCACGCACGCGGACGGGACGCTGCTGTACCCGAACTTCGTGGAGACGCTGCTCGCCATCCGGCCCATGTACATCGTCCGCTTCGTCGGCGGCTCCATGTACCTGGTGGGCTTCTGCATGATGGCGTGGAACCTCTGGAAGACGGCGCGCGCGGGCAAGGCCGTGGACGGAGAGACCACCGTGGTGGTGGAAGACACGCCGGCTCCCGTGCCCACCGCGACGACGACGCCCGCGCCGGGCTGGGTGCAGGTCGTCACCGGTCGTCCGCTGGTGTTCGCCATCGCCATCCTCACGGTGACGATGTTCCTGGGCTGGGCGAAGCCGGTGCGCGCGCTGGTGCTGATGGGCGCCATCGTCGCGCTGGGCGAGCTGGCCTGGATTGTCACTCGCAAGGACCGCGAGGCGGGACGGCCGTCATGGTTCGCGCTCATCGAGGGCCGCCCATTGGCCTTCACGGTGCTGACGCTGGTGGCCATCCTGATTGGCGGCGTGGCGGAGCTGCTGCCCACCATCCTCATCCAGCAGGCCGTGCCCGCGCATGGCGAGGCGCAGAAGCCGTACTCGCCGCTGGAACTCCAGGGACGGGACCTCTACGTGCGCGAGGGTTGCTACACGTGCCACTCGCAGATGATTCGCCCCTTCGTGGCGGAGACGCAGCGCTACGGCGACGTGTCCCGCGCGGAGGAGTTCATCTACGACCACCCGTTCCAGTGGGGAAGCAAGCGCACCGGGCCGGACCTGCACCGCGTGGGCGGCCGATATCCGAACCTCTGGCACTACACGCACATGATGGACCCGCGAGCCACGAGCCCCGGCTCGAACATGCCGCCCTATCCGTGGCTGGCGGAGAACCGCATCCGCGTGAAGGACGCGCCGAAGAAGCTGTCGCTGATGCAGAAGCTGGGCGTGCCGTACACCAACACGGACGTGGACTCGGCCGAGGCACGGCAGAAGTCCCAGGGTGAGGCCATCGCCGCGGACCTGGCGACTCAGGGTGTCCAGGTGGCGTGGGACTCGGAGATGGTGGCCCTGGTCGCCTACCTCCAGCGCCTGGGTCGAGGTCCGCAGGATGTGCCGCCGCCGGAGGTCGCGCCCACCGCGTCGGCGGCGGGAGTCCAGGAAGGAGGCCGCTGATGTACAAGCAATTCTACCAGGGCATGACGTTGGAAGAGCTTCCCCTCTTCGCGCTCGTCCTGTTCATCGCCATCTTCCTGGGCGTCTGCGCCTGGGTGTTCGGAGCACGCAGGAGCCAGGACTTCGACGCGCTCTCACGGCTGCCGTTGTCGGAGCGCGGGGAGGGCGGTCATGAGTGAGAAGTCGCTGGTCAAACACATCTATGACGGCATCGAGGAGCACGACAACAACCTGCCGAACTGGTGGCTGTTCCTCCTCTGGACGACGCTCGTCTTCGGCGCGGGCTACTGGTTCTGGTACCACATCGCGGAGGCGGGGCCGGGACAGCTGGGCGAGTACGCCGCGGAGTCCGCTGAATACGCCCAGCGCATGGCCAGCAACACGCCCGCGTCGGACGACCTGCTGCTGAAGCTGGTGAAGGACCCGACGTCGCTGGAGGGTGGCAAGGCGGTGTTCCAGGCCAACTGCGCGGCCTGTCATGGCGCGCAGGGACAGGGCCTCATCGGCCCCAACCTCACGGACGGCTTCTGGCTGCACGGCGGCGCACCCATGGCCATCCACAAGGTGGTGGCCGACGGCGCAGTGGCCAAGGGCATGCCCGCCTGGGAGCGGACGCTGGGGGGCGAGCGCGTCAAGGCCGTCACCGCGTACGTGTTGACGCTCAAGGGGACGAACGCCGCTGGCGGAAAGGCGCCTCAGGGCGAGCCCGAGCAGCCGTAGCGCTCGCGCCGCGAGGACTCCGACATGGCGACAGCTCCCCAGCAGGAAGGCCCCCGCATCGACCAGCTCTCGTCCATCCACGCGGATGGCTCGCGGCGGGCGCTGCACCCGTCGGATGTGCGGGGCCGCTTCATCACCTGGCGCCGCGTGGCGTTCGCGGTGCTCATCGCCATCTATGTGGCCCTGCCGTTGATAGACGTGGGCGGACATCCCGCCGTGCACCTGGACGTGGCGGCGCGACGCTTCTTCCTCTTCGGCGCCACATACAACGCGCAGGACTTCTGGCGGGTCCTCTTCCTGTGCACGGCGCTGGGGTTCGGCCTGCTGTTCGTCACGGCGTGGCTGGGCCGGGTGTGGTGCGGTTGGGCCTGTCCGCAGACGGTGTTCCTGGAGGGGCTCTATCGACCGCTGGAGCGGCTCATCGACGGGCCTCGCGAGCGGCGGCTGCGCCAGGAAGGGACGTCGTGGACGGCGGGCCGGGTGGCGCGCGCGGTGGTGAAGCATGGCGCCTGGCTGGGCGTGTCGTTGCTCATCGCCCACGCCGCGCTCAGCCTCTTCGTGTCCGCCGGAGGGCTGGTGTCCATGGTTGCCGGAGGGCCGAGCGCGGCTCCAGTGGCGTTCACCTGGGCCATGGCCGTCACGGGCGCGCTGTACTTCAACTTCGCGTGGTTCCGGGAGCAGCTCTGCGTGGTGGTGTGCCCCTATGGGCGGCTCCAGTCGGCGATGCAGGACGGGGACTCGCTCATCGTCGGGTACGACGCGCGACGGGGCGAGCCTCGGGGGCGGTTGTTGAAGGTCCTCCCCACGCGGCCCGCGCCGCCGAAGGGCGACTGCGTGGACTGCCGCAAGTGTGTCACCGCGTGCCCCACGGGCATCGACATCCGCAACGGCCTGCAGATGGAGTGTCTGGCCTGCGCGCAGTGCATCGACGCGTGCGACGAGGTGATGGACCGGGTGGGGCGTCCGCGCGGGCTCATCCGCTACGACTCGCTCAACGGGCTCGCGGGCCAGCCCCGGCGCACGTGGCGACCCCGGCTGGTGCTGTATGCGGTGCTGCTGCTCGCCTCCGTGGGTGGGTTCGTGTGGAGCGTGGCGAGGCGCATCCCGTTCGAGGCGAACCTGCTGCGCTTCCAGGGAACGCCCTACCTCGTGGAGGCGGGCTCGGTGCGCAACCAGTTCGAGGTGCACCTGGTGAACAAGAACCCGGAGGAGTCTACCTTCTCCATCACCGTGCGGGGCCCGCCCTCCGCGCAGGTGGTGATACCGCAGGCCCAGGTGCGGCTCGCCTCGCTGGAGAGCTTCCGGGTGCCGCTGTTCGTCCTCGTCCCACAGGGGAGTGCCGAGGTTCCCTTCACCTTCCTCGTCGAGGTGGCGGACTCCGCTTCCGGCGAGGTGAAGCGGATGGAGGCGCGCTTCCTCGGCCCGCCGTCCCCGCGTCGCTGAGGGGGCAGGGCGGCAGGCTCACGGACTCTCCATCCGACGAAAGCCGTGCGTGTCTCCTGGGGCACTCCGCAGATTCTGCGGGCGCCTCCGGGGACCTCGGGCGACAGGCGTGGCACGCGCCTTGGAATGGGGTGGAGGGACATGGAACCGCTGCCAGGTGTCCCCCGGCCCACGCCGGAGCTGCTGAGTCGGTACGACGTCTCCGGACCTCGCTACACGAGTTACCCCACCGCGCCGGAGTGGCGTCAGGACTTCGGGCCGGAGGCGCTGGAGGCCCGGCTGCGGAGCGCTGGGACGCGGGACTCCGCCGAGCCGCTGTCGCTCTACATCCACCTTCCGTTCTGTCACAGCCTCTGCTGGTACTGCGGCTGCAACGTGGTCATCAGCAGGGACACGAGCGCGGCGGACCGGTACCTCGACCACCTGGTCATGGAGCTGGACCTGGTGACAGCGCGACTGGGCGCGCGTCGCTCGCTCTCGCAAATCCATTGGGGAGGAGGCACGCCCACGTTCCTCACGGAGCAGCAGCTCGAGCGACTGTGGACCGAGCTCACGCGGCGCTTCGTGCCACTGCCGGACGCAGAGGTCGCCATCGAGGTCCATCCCTCCGTGACGACGGTGGGGCAGCTCACGCTGCTGCGGAGCCTGGGCTTCAACCGCCTGTCCATGGGGTTGCAGGACTTCGACCCGCGCGTGCAGGAGGTGACGAACCGCCTTCAGACGCCCGCGCGGACGCGAGCGTTGCTGGAGCATGCGCGCGCACTCGGCTTCACCGGCGTGAACTTCGACCTCATCTACGGGCTGCCCTACCAGGAGCCGGAGGGCTGGGCGCGGACGCTGGAGACGGTGCTGGAGATGCGGCCGGACAGGCTGGCCGTCTATTCGTTCGCCTTCATGCCGGACGTGCTCAAGCACCAGAAGCGGATGCCGGCCGAGGCGCTCCCCACCGCGCCGGTGAAGCTGGAGTTGTTCCGCTCGGCCTATGCGGCGTTCGTGGGGTCGGGGTACCAGGCCATCGGCATGGACCACTTCGCGGTGCCGGAGGACGAACTGGCGCGCGCGCTGTCCGAGCGCCGACTGGGCCGCAACTTCCAGGGCTACACCGTGAAGGCGGCCTCGGACGTGGTGGCGCTGGGCAGCACGGGCATCAGCGACGTGGGCGGCGCGTATGCGCAGAACGTCCGTCCGCTGCCCGCCTACTACGAGCGCGTCTCGCGGGGGCGACTGGCCACCGAGCGCGGCCTGCTGCTCACCGAGGACGACCGGAAGCGCCGCGCGGTCATCACCCAGCTCATGTGCAACGCCTGGGTGGACCTGGGCGAGGATGGAGTCCGCGACTTCGCGCCCGAGCTGGAGCGACTGCGGCGCTTCGAGGAGGACGGCCTCGTGGTCCGCTCGGGCACGCAGTTGGAGCTGACGGCCCTGGGCCGACTGTTCGTGCGCAACGTGGCCATGGTGTTCGACGCGCGCCTGGCGCGGGCCGAGCGGCCTCGCTTCTCCCGAACGGTGTAGCCACCCGGACCACCGAGCAGGCAGGCCCCTCACGGGGCCGCTCCCCTGGCTTCCTCCCGAGGCAATGGCCACTTCACCTGCGCGCCCTCGGGCGACGGAGGTGGTGATGGAGCCGCGACAGTCGCGTGGGTCTGTTCGACGAGGGCTGAGGGCCTCCTGCCTGCTCGCCTCGCTCCTGGTGGCCTCACTGGCGGGCGCGGCGCCCAAGCCAGGGGAGGCCCTGCCGGAGCTGTCCTCGCAGGACCTGGAGGGGAAGACGCACCGCAGTCAGGAGTGGAGGGGACGGCGCACGTTGCTGGTGGTCCTCACCGACAAGGACGGCGGCGAGGAGATGCGCCGTTGGTTCGACACGGCCGCCACCCAGGTTCCGGACTCCGTGCACCGGGCCTCCGTGCTCACCTTCAAGGTGCCCTTCTTCGTCAGCGCGGACTCCGCGCGGGAGCGGGCGAAGAAGAAGGTGCCCGAGGCGTTCTGGACGGACACCTGGCTCGACAAGAGCGGCGCCGTGGGCAAGTCGCTGGGGCTGGCCTCCAGTCGCGAGCCCTATGCCATCGCGCTCGATGAACGGGGACAGGTGCTGGCCGTCGTGCACGGCAACGCGGACTCGCCGGAGGCCAGGGCCCTGCTGCAGAAGCTGTCAGGCCCGTGAGGCTTCTGGCGGTGGAGACACGAAGGGCGCCGCGGGTGGGTTCCCGCGACGCCCCGGTTCAGCGTGTCTGCTCGTTGGCGCTCAGCGCTGCGAGAGGATTTCCTGGGCGCGCTTCTTGTCGGTGGAGAACGTGAAGGCGTTGTAGAGCTGGTAGTTGTTCTCCGTGTCGAGGATTCGCGCCTTCACGGCGCGCAGCACGTTGAGCTTGTCGTCGTTGAAGGAGAAGCGGTCCATCAGCCGCATCACCTGGGAGACGAGGAGGTAGTTGTTCTGAAGGCCCGTGTTGAGGACGCGGAGCTTGTCGTCGGTGAAGGTCTCCCGGGAGATGGCGTCGAACCAGCGCTGGAAGGCGCCGTCCCCCATCGGGCGAACCATCGGCTCCGGCGGCGGGGGCGGCGGGCGCGGCATCACCGTGGCGAGCAGCGGGGCATCAGCGACCTGGCGCCTCACGTTCTCCAACGTCTCCTGGGCCTTGCGCACCTTGTTGCGCGAGTCCCGGTCCGCCCGGTCCTCGATGTCCTCCAGCAGGCGCTCCAGGCGCTCCAGGCGCTGCGCAAGGTCCTCGCGGCTGACCACCACCAGGGTTCCGGTGCTGTTCGGCGGGACGAACGGGCCCGAGTTGTTGTGCGGCGGGTACTGCGGCTGGGAGGGCTGCGACGGCTGCGGACGGCCCGGCGGGGGAGGACGGAACTTCTCCATCGTGGCGTCGGGCGCCTGCTGCTTCTCGACCTGCGGGGAGGTCTGCGCGAAGGAAGTGGCGGCGGTCAGCAGTGCGACGGCGATTGCGAGGGACTTCATCGGGAGCGTCCTTGTTTGTGTACTCGACAGTTCTGACGGGCCGAGTCTCATGGCATTCAAAGCCCCCAGACGACAAGGGGCCCCCTGTCTCATGTCTCAGGGAGAGGGGGTTCGTTTGGACAGCACGGACCCCTCGGCCGACAGCTCGTAGACGAGCGGAATGCCGGTCGCCAGCTCCAGCCCCACCACCTGCTCGCCGGTGAGTTGGTCCAGCTTCATGACGAGAGCGCGGTTCGAGTTGCCGTGGGCGACGACGAGGACGTTCTTCCCCAGGCGGACGTCGCCGGAGATGGCGCGCTCGTAGAAGGGGAGCACGCGCCGGGCGGTCATCTCCAGCGACTCGCCATTCGGCGGCGGCACGTCGTACGAGCGGCGCCACAGCTTCACCTGGGCCTCGCCGAAGCGCTGGGCGGCGTCCGCCTTGTTGAGGCCCTGGAGGTCGCCGTAGTGGCGCTCGTTGAGGGCGGCGTCGCGGATGATGGGCGGGCGCTGGCCGAGGGCCTCCAGGATGATGGTGAGCGTCTCCTGCGCGCGGGTGAGCGCGGAGGTGTAGGCGACGTCGAAGCTGATGCCCTGGAGTGCGCGCGCGGCGAGGCGGGCCTCGAGGCGGCCCTTCTCGGTGAGGGGCACGTCCACGAGGCCGGTGAAGCGGTTCTCGTGGTTCCAGAGGGACTGACCGTGGCGGACGAGTGCGAGAAGGGGCATGGCTCTCCCTGCTAGCGCAAGCCGGGCATCACGGCCAAGGGGCCCGCGCGCAGGAGCGCGACGGGGGTGACAC
Source organism: Myxococcus sp. CA051A (assembly GCF_013336705.1). Lineage (NCBI taxonomy): Bacteria > Pseudomonadati > Myxococcota > Myxococcia > Myxococcales > Myxococcaceae > Myxococcus > Myxococcus sp. CA051A. The sequence goes on from NZ_JABUMS010000001.1 coordinate 502,512, forward strand.
CCGTCAGGCTCCGGAAGTCGGAGATGAGGTGGGCCTGGTCGTAGTAGCCGGTGGCCGCGGCGATGGCGCCCCAGTCTGGCGTGGCGGCGCGCGTGGAGGCCCGCATGGCGCGCTGGAAGCGGACGATGCGCGCATAGACCTTGGGGCTCATGCCCACCACGTCGTCGAAGGCGCGCCGCAGCTGTCGCTCGCTGACGCCCAGCCCTCGCGCCAGTGCCTCAATCCGGGGCAGCTCCTGTGACTGGGAGATGGCGCGGACCGCGCGGCGGACGACGTGCGCGGAGGCGGGCTCGAACACGTCACCGCGACGCAGGCGCTCGGTGAGCGCGGTCTCCAGCACCTGGACCTTCGCGGCCAGGGTGGTGCTCTCGTGCATCCGCTCACGGAGGTGGGCTCCGTCCTCGCCCCACAGGGTGTCGAGGTTGACGACGCGGTCGGTGAGGTGGGCCATGGGCACACCGAAGAAGGGGTAGGCGCCTCCGGCCTTGAAGCGCACGGCGACGGCCAGGGGCGGCACCTCCGTCCCGCCCTTCTGGAGCACATGCAGGCGCGTGCCGATGACATAGGCGTCGCCCCGGGTGTCGGAGAGGCGGACGATGAGCTCGGCCTCTCCATCGGGAAGGCGGACGTACGCGGGGCCGCCGCCCGCATCCCGGGGAACGGCGCGGAAGCCACGCACGAAGCCCGCGAGCGCGCCGTGGGCTTCGACCTGGAGCGACTGGGAAGTCACGGGGCCAGCATGCGGCACGCGAGGGGCGGGTTCAATCCGGGGCCAGGGCAGGCGAGCGCTCATGGCCGATTTCTCCAATCGACCCGAGGCCCGCGTTTCTACCTTGGGAGGGCACGACACCCCTGCTTCCCCCGAGGAACCTTCATGCGAGTCCATCACCTCAACTGCGGCACCCTGTGTCCCGCCGGCGGCGCGCGCTTCGTCCTGGGCGAAGGCGGCTTCTTCTCGCGGGCCCGGATGGTCTGCCACTGCCTCCTCATCGAGACGAATGATGGCCTCGTCCTGGTCGACACGGGGCTGGGGCTCAAGGACCTCCAGGACCCGACCCGACTGGGCCAGCGCTTCCTCCGCCGCAACTCGCCCCGGTTGGACCCTCGAGAGACGGCTGTCGCGCAGGTGGAGCGACTGGGCTTCCGGCGCGAGGACGTGCGTCACATCATCCCCACGCACTTCGACCTGGACCACATTGGCGGGCTCGCGGACTTTCCTGGCGCGCAGGTGCATGTCTTCCGTGACGAGCACGCGGCGGCCATGGTGCCGTCGGCGAAGAACGCGAAGTTCGGCTACCGGCCCGTGCAGTGGGAGCACCAGCCGTCTTGGAGGCAGTACGCGGTGGAAGGGGAGCGGTGGTTCGGCTTCGACGCGGTGCGCGTGATTCCGGGGCTGTCCACGGAGGTGTTGCTGGTGCCGCTCGTGGGGCACTCGCCGGGGCATTGCGGTGTCGCCGTGAAGACGGAAGGGTCGTGGCTGCTGCACGCGGGTGACGCCTACTTCAACCACAAGGAGCTGAACCCCGTGTCGCCGCGCAGTCCGCCGGGCCTGGCGCTCTTCCAGCGGCTGCGCTCGACGGACAACGCGGCGCGCCTCGCGAACCAGGAGCGGCTGCGGACGCTCGTGCGGGAGCACTCGGCGGAGGTGAAGGTCTTCTCCGCGCATTGCGCCGTGGAGCTGGACCGCTACGCGGTGGCGCAGCCCGTGACGGCGGAGCGAAGTGGCATCGCGTCTCCGAACCTGGAGCCCGCGTCCGGAGCGGGTGGCCGCGCCGCCTGAGGGACGTGCGCGGGACGTGTCAGGCCTGTCGGCGCCGACGGGCCCGGTACAGGTCTTCGTAGAGGCCGAGGAGGAGGTGGCCTCCCAGGATGAGTCCCTGCTCGATGTCGCGCGCGGCCGCGGGTGACGCGTCGTAGGGCGCGTCGAGCTGGCGGTAGAAGCCGTCAGCGTGCTCCTCGTCGAGCGTGGCGTGCGTGGGGTAGTGCACCACCTGGTCCGCGGTCAGCCAGCCTCGCGCGACGATGCCGCGACCCAGCTCCACGGAGATTCCGCTGAACAGGTCCTCGATGATGCCGAACACGGCGAGGCCCGTGTGCGGCGTCTCGAAGCCGGCGATGCCCGTCAGCGCGACGTTGAACTTGCGCACCTCCGGACCGAAGGCGCCGTCCTGGAGCCGCTCCCCGGACGCGCCGAGTCGCTCCAGGAGCAGTTGGAACGTGTGCTCGTGGCCGTGGGAGAGCGCGCCGCGCCCATGCTCATCGAAGACGTTCTCCACCAGCGGCAGGCGGAGCTCGGGGCGGGGAAGGCGGCTGGCGAGCAGGGCCATGGGCCGCGAGAAGTGCGCGACCGCCGAGAAGAACTGCAGCTGCGTCTCGATGAAGTCGCTCCGCTCGAAGGAGCCGTCTTTCAGCGCGCGCAGGTACGACGACGTCTCCAGGACGTTCCAGCCCGACTTCAGGCCAGCGATGTGGTGACGCAGGTTCAGATTTCGGAGGAGGGAAGGTGCACCCATGCAGGGGTTCCCTTAAGTCGGGTCAGGTCGAGAGAATAGACGGTGCAGACCGTGTCGGGAGAAATGCCGGCGTCCCGCAGCCAGTCGAGCTGCGCTTTCAATCGCTCGTCGAGCGTGAAGCAGGCCAGCGTGTCCGCGTTCCGCCCGGCGAGTTCCCGCCCGCACTCCCGGAGGTAATGCCCCCAACCCCGGGTCCAGGCGGTGGGAGGCGCCGCGAGGTGCACGAGCGGCCAGGGCTTGTTCGTCGAACGGAGCTGGAGGTCCTTGCTCCCCGACGTGGTGCACCAGCCCGCCCCTTCGAGCTTCCGGCCAGACGAGGGCCCGAGCACCAGCCCGTCACCTGGGACCTGCGTGGGCGCGCCCGCGAGCTCCAGCGCCGCGAGCCGCGCCGGGGGAACGAAGTAGAGCGCGAGCCGGCTCTCCGGCCGACCCATGCGCAGCGGGTTCCAGCCTCGCGCCGTGTGCATGACGTCGCCGCGCGCGCCCCGCATGGCGGCGCCGTACAGGAACCGGATGCCGCGCAGCGCGGGGATGCGGAACAGGTGCGTGAGCCCCTGGAAGATGAGCCTCCGCGCCAGTCCCGTGCCGCGCGCGTGCGGGGCCACCTTGAGGTCGCAGATGTAGAAGCCCTGGGCGGCGGTGTCGCCTCGCAGGACCTGCCGGGAGATTCCCGTCACGGAGCCCAGCAGTTGTTCGCCACGCAGCGCCAGCAGGAAGTACGCGTCCCCCATGGACGAGAAGAAGGGGTGGTACTCGGGTCCGTGGTCGATGAAGAAGTGGTCGGCGCCGTCGGCGATGGGGTACTCGATGCCCCGCTCGAGCTGGCGCAGTCGTTCCACATAGGGGCCGAGCGTGTCTGGCCGACACACCACGTAGCGCACGCCGCTCATGGTGCGGCGGTCCGTCGGAAGCCGACCTCGATGCGTTCGTAGAACAGGCTGCGGTCCCGGGCCTGGAGTTGCTTGCCGAGCGCGTCGTCGAACACGAAGGCTGGACTGAAGAAGCGGCGGAGGTCTCGCTGGTTGTTGAGCTGTCGCAGCAACACGGCGCAGCCGGGGCGAGCCTCGCGTGACAGCAGCGCGGCCCACTCGGCGACGAGCGTGTCATCCGACCAGTCGAAGATGTTGGACAGCGAGATGACGTCGAAGCGTCCCAGGTCAGGCACGTCGGGGAGCGAGCCCTGCACCAGCGTGACGGGGAGCGGCGCCTCCGCGCGCAGGTACTCGGGACGGTCCTCGGGAAGGTAGGCGCCGAGCAGCACGTGCTGCAGGTAGGGGTTGCGGTGGGCGTCCTCGCGCCGCAGTCCCCGCTCGAAGGTCGCCTGGAAGTAGCCGGGATAGGAGCCGGGCGTCGCGTGCTGGGTCGCCGCCGGGCCGAACATGGCGTGGAGGAACGGGTCCGCGAACGCGAGCTGGAATGCCACCGGCCAGTAGGACGAGGCGAACCAGCCGTCGCGCAGTGCGGCCCGTTCGGCGGCGGAGGTCGTGGGCGCGAAGAAGGCCGCCAGCTCGCGCGCTGGGGCCGCGAACTCCTCGAGGAAGTGGCGCAGGGTGCGGAACAGGCCCTCGAACTCGCCGCGCTGATTCAACCCCGTGGCGTCGGTGGCCCTCACGTTGAAAGCCTCCAGGCTCGCGGTGCCGAGGCTCGCGGCCTTCTCCCGTACGTGGGCGAGCTGTCGAGGGTTGAAGTCGAAGCCCACCAGCTCCAGGGACGGATTGCGCCGGGCCAGGGTCAGGAGCGTGCAGCCTCCGGACGCGACAGTGAGGAGGGCTCGGGCCTGGGTGCGCCCGATGAGTTCCTGCTCCAGCTCCGGGTCTTCACGGACGACGGCGAATTTCAGACGGGGGGGCGTGGTGCTCAAGTCGTCGGCGGGGGGCGAGGGTTGCTTCGGCGAGGGGGCGGATTGTAGGGCATGATGTCACCCACAGGAACAGCCCATGCCGACGCTCTCATCGTCCCTTACTCCCCAGCGATTGCGTGAGCTGGAGCAGGTCGACGCCCGCCATCTGCCCCGGCTCGGGGTGTTCCTCGCGCTCTACGGTGTGGCGGCGTGGGGGGCAATGGTGCTCGCGCTGGAGGCCCTGCCGGCTGCCCAGGTCTGGCTCGCGCGCGGGCTGCTCTACGTCGTCGCGGCGGCCTCGCTTCACGGCATCAGCCTGTTCACCCATGAGGCCGTGCACGGTGGGCTCTCCACGCGGCCGTGGCTGAACAGGCTGGGCGGGATGCTGTGCGCGTGGCCCGTGCTGCAGAACCTCGCGGCCTACAAGGTGCTGCACCTGCGGCACCACCGGGACCTGGGCGGTGGGTTGGACCCCGACCACTACGCCAACTACACGGGACGACGCTGGCTGGAGCTGGCGATGCACGTGGGCCGGTTGCTGCTCGGATATCCCGCGTACATCACCATGATTCCCATCCTGGGCTGGAAGCACGGGACGGCGTCCGAGAAGCGGTGGATTGCCTTCGAGGTGGCGATGGTCGTCGCGGGGGCGGTGCTCGCGGGCGTCTTCGTGCCGTGGCCCGTGTTGCTGCATGCCTGGGTCATCCCCATGGTCATCATCAACACGCTGGTCAATATCCGGGGCATGAGTCAGCACACCTTCCTCACGCAGAGCAGTCATCCGGTGCGGGGCTCGCGGACCATCCTCTCCAATCCGGTGACGCGGTTCTTCATGTGCAATGAGAACTACCACCTGGAGCACCACCTGTACCCGCGAGTGCCCTGGTACAACCTGCCGGTGCTGCACCAGTCCCTGCGGACCGAACTCGTCGAGCAGGGGGCGCCCTTCATCCCGTCCTATTTCTCGTTCGTCCGGGGGGTCTTCAGTGGCGCCCTGATGCGAGAGGCCCGGCGCGTCTCCTCCGCGGATGTCTGAGCGCCCCTTCCTTCACGAAGCGCTGCTGGCGACCTTCGGAGTGACGCTGTCGTGCGCGCTCCTGTTCGTGGCGGGGGCGCGGTCCGTCAGCTTCTTCCAGGTCGCGGGGGCCACGGCCCTGTTCATCCTCGCGGTAGCGGTGCTCGCGCGGCTGGACACCTGGGCGCACGTCTTCCGGGTGCGGCTGGTGCTGGCCTATGTGGCGACGTTCTTCTTCTACGCGTCGGTGAAGACCACCATTCCCGCGCTGGGGCTCGAGACCCAGGACGCGTGGCTGTTCAGCCTGGACGCGCGGGTGTTCGGAGGAAGCACTCCGTCGGTCTGGTTCCAGCGGTGGAGCGCGCCGTGGGTGCATGACGTGTTCAGCGCGAGCTATCTCGCGTTCCACGTGTACCTCCACCTCGCGATGGCCTGGGCGGTGGTGGGGCCCCGGGAGCGGGCGGAGCGCTTCTTCAGCCACGTCTTCTCGGCCTACGTGCCGGGTATCGCGGGCTACTATCTGGTGCCGGCCATTGGCCCCGTGGCGGCGTATCCCGAGTTGTTCACCGCGCCCCTCGAAGGAGGGTGGCTGACGCGGCTGAACGCGGCCGTCGTCGCGAGCGGCTCGTCCACCTACGACCTCTTCCCGAGCCTGCACGTGTACATCACCCTGGTGTTGCTGAGTCACGACGCGCGCGCGCATCCCTGGCGCTTCCAGGCGCTGGTGCCCGTGGCGGCGGCGCTCATCCTCTCCACCCTGGTGCTGCGCTACCACTACGCGGTCGACCTGCTCGCCGGTGTCGTCTGGTTCATCGCCTTCAGCGCGGTGTTTCCACGTCTCCAGACACGGTGGGCGTCCTGGCGGTGCGGGCTCCTCGCGGGCTCCGGGCCCGCGGTTCAACCCCGTCCTTGAGACGTCGCCCGCGTCTCGCTGTCACACGCTTGGCGAGGCATTGACGAATTGTCGCGCGGACGGCCGCGGACGGCCCCGCAAGTCCTCGGAATGTCGTGCGGGGCGGCTTGGAACGGCACGTGAAAGGCAAGGGGACAACAGGAGGAAGCCGCCATGGCCCGGTGCCGTCAGTCCCGTTCCCGCTCGTCTCCCGCCACCTTCACGTTCCTCGAGCGCAGCGCGCTCGGGGTGCTTCGACAGGAAGTCCTCGAGCTCATCCTCGACTTTGGACTTCGGACCCGCGCCGCGGGGGTGACACATGTCACCGTGCTGGAGCGCGACCTGCCCTTGCAACTCCAGGACTCGTCGCTGGCACGGCAGGCGCGGGGCTGGATTGTCCTGGTGAGTGATGACGAGCGCCTCATCACCTGTTACCGGCGCGGGGATGCAAGCGGTTTCATCCGCCGCAAGCCGAAGCATCGCCTTAACGGCGGACGCCCGCACCCCAACACGAGGACCCGTCGCGCACGTGACAGACACTCCACGGGCTACAGGGCCGGGTAGGGCTCACTGCTTCACAGTTGGGGTGTTCAATGACAGGCACCCTTGTATCAAGCGCTGCGCGCCGCGACAGGCTTTGGAAGGTGAGAGGGCGCAATCCCTCTCGTTTCTGGAGTTTTGTATGCCCCGCACACCGCTCTTCGACCTGTTCCGACAAACCACCCGGAAGGCGCTCGCCGCCGAGTCACCGGAGGCGAACGCGCTCGAAGCCCGACGCGTGGCTCGAATGGACCGCCGCTCCGTGTTGAAGGGGGTGACGGCGCTGGGGATGGGAATGGCGGTGCGGGCGGCGCGGGCCGAGGAGGCGCGTCCTCCCTCCGCGCTTCGCGTGGGCATCGTCGGTGCGGGGCTCGCGGGCCTCGCGTGTGCCTATGAGCTCAGGTGCTCGGGTGTGCAGGCCACGGTGCATGAAGCCCGGGAGCGCACGGGCGGCCGGGTGTTCTCGATGGGAGGCGCGTTCGGTGGGCCGGTCATCTTCCCCGGGCAGGTGGTGGAGCGGGGCGGGGAGTTCATCGACTCCGGACACTCGACGATGCTGGGCTATGCCCGTGAGTTCCACCTGGAGCGGGAAGACCTCCTGCGGGTGACGGGGGACGTCTTCTACTTCTTTGGCGGACAGCTCTATTCCGAGGCGGATATCCTGGAGGAGTACTGCCCGCTCATCGCGGCCATCAACCAGGACTTGAGCAGGCTGTCCGAGGCGCCCACGGCGGCCGACCACACGGAGCTGGACCGGCGGTTCGACCTGCTGGACCTGGTGACCTACCTGGAGGCGCGGAACACGGGGCCCCTGGTGAAGGCCGCCATCATCGCCGCGTACGAGGCGGAGTACGGCCAGGCAGCGGATGAGCTGAGCTGTCTCAACCTGCTGTTCCTGATTCAGACCGAGCAGTGTCGACGGTTCGAGCCGTATGGCGAGAGTGATGAGCGGTATCGCCTGCTCGGCGGCAATCAGCAGATTCCACGCGAGCTGGCGGCGCGTCTGCCGGGACAGGTCCGACAGGGCGAGCGGCTGGAGTCGGTCAGGAAGACTCCGACGGGCGCGCTCGCGCTCACGCTGCGGCGCGGAAGCACGTCGTACACGGCGACGTATGACGTCGTGGTGCTCGCGGTTCCGTTCACCGTCCTGCGACGGGTGGAGCTGGCGGCGTCCCTGGGCCTGCCGGCGTGGAAGACGCGGGTCATCCGGGAGCTGGGGTACGGCACCAACGCGAAGATGATGGTGGGGTATCGCGGGCCGGTGTGGCGGGCGAGCGGGTGCAGTGGGGCGAGCTACTCGGACCTGATGAACCATCAGGCCACGTGGGAGACGAACCCGACGCGGGCGACACCGGGCGACGCGGTGTTGACGGACTTCGCCAGTGGACCGCGTGGGGCAGGCATGGACCCGAGCAACGTGGCGGGCGAGGCGGAGCGCTTCGTGGCGGCGATGGGCCGCGTGGTGCCGGGGACGGCGGGCGCGGTGAAGCGGGGCGTGGACCGGCGCATCGTCGCGCACCTGGAGCACTGGCCGAGCAATCCGAACGCCCTGGGCAGCTACGCGTCCTATCGGCCCGGGCAGTTCACGTCACTCGCGGGCACCGAGGGGACACCCGTGGGCAATCTCTACTTCGCGGGTGAGCACACCAGCTCGTTCTACGAGGCCCAGGGCTACATGGAGGGCGCGGCGGCGACGGGCAAGAGCACCGCCCAGGCCATCCTGGCGATGGCGAACGTGGCGGCGGCGTCCGGGTGACCCGTGGAGAAACAAGGGCGGGCCCGCCGGAAGCGGACCCGCCCTCACGCACTCACGAAGGGCGCAGGTTACTGCGCGCAGTAGACGGCGCGCTCGAACTTGCCCGTCACTTCGACGATGGACGTGGCGCGAACCACGAACTCGCTGGCCCCGACGCGCGTGTCGGCATTGCACCAGTCATACGTGTAGCCCAGGCCCGTCCACGGGTACTGCGTCTTCTGCCAGAACCCATAGCTGGAGGCGAAGTTGGCGTTGATCCAGTTCTTGTGCTCGGTGGTGGCCGTGGTGGGGAACTGGAGGCCGCACGTGCCGTCGTCGATCTCCGAGTCCGGACAGGGGCGGAACATGTCTCCGGGCTTCACCCACAGCTCGACGATGTAACGCGCGTTGTCGCCTTCGGTCGCCGGGGGCAATCCCAGATACTGATTGACGCGCGGGACGAGCTTCTCCGCGGACACCGTCTTGCAGAATGTCTGGAGTTGGGGAGCGGCCGTGACCCAGACCTCGCGAGAGAGCGTGTTCGCTCCCAGGGTGTAGCCCTGGAAGGTGGTCCAGATGGCCATGCGCACGGCCGTCTTGGTCTCATTCCAGACAAGGTTCGGGTTGGACGGGCTGATGGCCCACAGCTGCGTGGAGATGTCTTCGGTCGTGGGCTCCGCAGCGTGGCGGACGGCCTCCGTATAGGTCTGCGCGTCGCACGCCAGCGGTTCGGGGACAGGGTCCTTCGTGTCGTCGTCACCGCATGCGGCGAGGGACAGGAGCGCGGCGGTGGCGGCGAAGCATCGCAGGGGGCGCGAGAAAGCGCTGAACATCAGGTCAACTCCATGGGGAGGGTAGGTTCACAAGGAGTGTAGAGGAAGGAAGGCGGGGCACCAGCCAAAACGACCGCGCGAGACGCGAGCCCGCGGCGAGGTTCCGTGCATTGAAAGACAGCCATCCTCCCTTGGGGCTCAGGTACCGCCGCCACCGAACAGGCCGAGCTGCTCGACGCTGCCCATGGGGGCGACGGGGCTGTCGTCGGCGGGCAGTTCGCGGCGCACGGGTACGGTCGGGACAGGGGGCGCAAGCACGCGGGGCTCTGGCTCTCGTGGCGCGGGAGGGGGTGGGGCGGGTGTCGCGTAGACCTCGGGACGCCAGATGCCGTCGCGGGCCAGGCGCACGCGCTCACGCAGCTCCGGCAACAGCTCCGGGTCCATGGGAGCGAGGCGCTGGGCAGGGGCCGCCACGAGCGGCTCGAAGACCTGCACTTCCTCCAGCCACCACGCCACGGTGCCGCGACAGGACGCACCCGGGGGCCACCACCAGGCGTCACGTCCAAAGGCGCGGGAGTCGTTGCCCACGGTGGACACCTCCGCGAGCCGGGCCATGGCGACATACGCGCCAGCGGGCAGCACGTCGCGGGTGGGGCATTCCAGGCCGTGTGCCCCGCGCAGCCACTCCACGGCCTCCTCGTCGTACTCACGGGTGGCGTAGAGGGCGAGCCAGCAGCCGAGCACGGCCTCGGGAGGGTGGAGCGGGTGGCGTCGCTCGGGGACACCGGGACGCGCGGGCTCCACGTCGTGGACGAAGACGCTCCACATGCCGTGGTGCGTGAGCGCCCACGTCCACGGCCGGCTCAAGGGCAGGTGGAACACTCCCATCCCCTTGCGCGTGTAGCGATAGGCGCCGGCGAGTGGGATGGAACTCATGGGGCCGCACCCTACACGACCGACCCGACATGATGCGCGGGCAGGAGGGCTCTCCGGACGGCCCGCCGCCGAGACGAAGACACCCGCCAGCCACGACGGCCAGCGGGTGCCGGTGCTTCACCTCACTTCGTGGCCGAGGCGCGACGCGGCGCTTCCAGCTCGCGCTGCATGGTGTCGTCGCCCACGAGCAGCCCGTCGGCGAACATGGTCCGCTCGTTGGGGCTCAGCGACTCCAGCTCCTCGGCCGTGCCCAGCTTGAGGTTGTAGACCTTGCCGTCGTACGGCACGCGCTCGGTGGCGGTGATGGTCGCCGTGCCCGTCTGCGTGCGCACGGTGTCCTTCACCTGGACCTTCTCCGCCGCGACCACCAGGCCCGAGGACAGCAGCACCGGGTGCTTCTCCGTCAGCCGCACGTCGTGGCCCTGGTCATCGCGCAGCCGGACCAGCGGCTTGGGCTCACGCCCGAAGATGAAGTCCTGCACGGTGAGCACCCGGCCGGCCGCGTTCGCGCGCACCTTGTCACCCACGCGCAGCGTCTCGATGGGCGCCAGCTTCCCGTCCGCCATCGTGATGCGCGTGCCCTCCGCCAGGCAGCTGTTGAGGACGTTGAGGTTGAAGGGGTTGGCGGGCAGCGCCGTGCTCGTGAAGGTCACGATGCGCGGAATCGCCGGGCCGCCACACGTCGACAACCCGTAGAGCGTCATGGACAGCACCACCGGCTCGTTCACGATGCGCTCCATGGTGCAGCCCGCGCCGCCGGACGCCGTGGTGTTCTGCGAGACGTTGACCAGCTGCTGAATCGTGCTGGTCCTCGCGCCCACCGGGAAGGCGTCCGAGAGGTCCGCCAACGTCGTACACGTGCCGCCCGACTCCGTCTTGATGAGGCGAAGCCGCGTCGTCGTCGCGCCGTTCTTCATCGCCTGGATGGTGCAGTCCGCCGTCGCCGAGGCCCCCGCGTCGAAGGTGCCCTGCAGGGGAATGTAGATGTTGGTGAAGTCGAAGGCGGTGCCCGGCTTGAAGGGGAAGTAGGCGGTGGGGTCGCCCGTCCAGGGGGCCCCCGTCTTGCGCAGCGCGAGCCCCGTGGACTGGGCCGGGAAGGGCGCCAGGGTGCCGCCGGCGTTGGCCACCATCGCGTAGTCGCAGTCCGCCCCGCCGCGAAGCTGGCAGGTGGTGAGGTTGATGTCCGGCCGAGGCCCCGGGCCCGCGAAGTGTGGATGGACCAGCGTGAAGGTCTGGGGCGTGGCCACCAGCGACGTCTCCAGGCTGGCGAACGAGACGTGCTCCTCACCCGTCTTGTCGTTGTGCGCCACCATCATCGACTCGATGATGACCTTGCGGTTGGCCTCCATCGACGGAGTCACGGACACGGTGGTGTCGTCGAACGTCCTGCCGTCGTTGTGCTCCTCGTTCGCGCTCGTCGACAGCACCGTCCGCTTCTTGCCCGCCAGGTCACTTTCATACGCGGTGACGTCCGTGAAGACGTGGGTCGAACCACCCGCGCAGGTGGCGTAGGGGCGAATCTGGAGCGTGGGCCGAGGGGCCTGGGCCTGGGCGTTGTCGGCCTGCTGGGCGCCCTTGCCTCCGGCGGTGCGCGAGTCCTCCACGTGGAGGAAGTGGTCGCAGTTCCATTCGGTGGGCTTCGGCTGCGGACCTCCGCGCACGGCCTTCGCCCGGGCGACGTCCAGCGTCTTCAGGGCGCGCGAGAAGTCCTTGGGAGGCGTCTGCTGTGCCACGAGCCCCTTGGCTCCCGCGGCACCTTGCGCGGCGACAGCCTCCTGGAGCCGGTGCTTCGCGTACTCGTAATGGTCGTCGTTCGCCAGGTCCAGCTCGACGAAGTCCTCGTGCGGCGTGCGCTTCTCGAAGTGCGCGACGACGGCCTCGCGTTGCTCTTCGACAGTCTTGGGCTTGGGTTGAGGTTTGATAACCCAGGGACACCCGGGTAGCAAAGACAGGCATGTAGCGAGAATGGCGAGACGGGTCGCACGACGACCGTGAGTAAAATTCATGACTCCCCCTCTGAGCAGGCCCTCGGTGAGCCCGGATAAGTACTGTCATACGCTCCGTGTTGAAAAGTCAACGTCTGACATATGGCATTGTGTATCGGTCAGGGACGACCCATCCCGTCGCATCGTGATGTTCGCTTCCAATGTGAAGGATTGTCTCGTCGAGCGTAGAGGGCCGGGCGCCCCGTGTTTTCAGGGGTGCTTCAGGGACAGGCTCACGCGCACATTGACTCCGTGCGCCGCATGAGGGACGGGGTGAGGCCATGGCGCTGCAGAAGGTCCCTGTCCCCCACGAGGTCGCCGGAGAGCGGCTGGATCGGTTCATCTCCAAGCACGTCCCCGGCTTCTCGCTGGAGCGCGCCCGGGCCCTCATCGAGGCGGGTGGGGTGCGCATCCGGGGCAAGAAGTGTCAGCCCACGCGGAAGCTGTGGGGCGGAGAGGAGCTCGAAATCGAGCGGCCGGAGCCGCGCGCCTCGCCGCGTTCCTCCGTGGAAGGGCCCACGCTGACGGTGCTCCACGACGACGCGGCGCTGGTCATCGTGGACAAGCCGCCGGGCCTCGTCGTGGAGCCGGAGGGGCGAGCGGCCTCCGTCATCGACCTGCTCGCCGCGCAGCGCCCTCCCTTCGACGTGGAGGGCCAGGCGCTGCCGGGGGTGGTGCACCGCCTGGACCGTGAGACGAGCGGCTGTCTGGCCTTCGCCCGCACGGACCCGGCGGCGGCGGCGCTCCTGCGAGCCTTCCAGGAGAAGCAGGTGGACAAGCGCTACTGGACGCTCGTGCTGGGCCACCCTCCGGAGCACGGACGCCTGGAGGGGCCCTATGCGCGCAATCCCCAGGACCCGCGCCGCTTCACCACGAAGGTGCCCTCCGCGCGGCGGGCGGCGCTGTCGTTCGAGGTGCGCGAGCGACTGGACGGAGCGGCGCTGCTGGAGGTGGACCTGGACACGGGGCGCACGCACCAGATTCGCGTGCAGCTCTCCGAGGCGGGCTTCCCGGTGCTCGGCGATACGCTCTATGGGACGGAGGCCGCGCGCGAGCATCCCGCGGCGAAGGCGCTGGGGCGTCAGGCGCTCCATGCGTTCAGCCTGGAGCTGCCGAGTCTCTTGACGGGTCAGCCCGTGCGAGTCCAGGCGGAGTTGCCCGAGGACTTCCAGCGCGCGCTGGCCCTGCTGCGCCGCTGAGCGCGGGCGCGGGGCCGGACTCCACTCGAAGGCGTGGAGTCCGGCGGACGGCGAACTACTTCGGGTCCACCACGAGGACCATCCAGCGGTCCGTGGAGTGGTCGATGCGCACGTTGGCGGCACCGGCCTCCTGGAGCTGCTGCACGATGCTCTCCAGGAAGGTCAGGTGCTCCTTGGGCGCGTCCACGAAGACGTTCTTCGAGCCGGTGCCCTTGGCCTTGGGCTTCTTCGCGGGGGCGGCGCCGTTGAGCGCCTCCGGCGTCGCGGCGGCCTTGAGCTGGGCGGCGGCGTCCTCCACCACGGTCTCCGGCGCGCTCTCGACCTCGACCTCAGGCTCCTCCGCGACGGGAGTGGAAGCGACCTCCTCCTCGGCCTCCGCGCGCAGCTGGTTGAAGGTCTTCAGGTTGATGGTCGCCCCGAACTTCGTCTTGAAGGACTCCAGCGCATCCTTGCTGCTGATGTCCGGTTGCTGGCGGAAGAGGGTGAGCAGGAACGCGTGGCGCTCCTGGGTCTGCTCCTGGGAAGTCCTCGGCATAATCAAAACTCCTTCAACCCTTGGAAATGAAAGGCGGCGCAACCTAGCCGACGCTGTCCCGGGAGGAAAGGTGGTCGGGTGGACGCGGGGGCGGTGACTCTCCTGGTCCCTCGGCGGGCGAGACGGCCCGTGTGCCTGCCAGCCCTGGGCGCCAGCAGGGCGCTTCGTGTCCACCCTGGAGCCTCATGGAGACCGCTGCCGAGACGAACGTGCCCTCCCGTGAGTCCGCCACGTGGGTGGACATCTCCGTGCCCCTGCGGGACGGGATGGTGCACTGGCCGGACAACCCGGAGGTCCGCATCACCCGGGTGCAGGCCCTGGAGCGTGGAGACGACGCCACCGTCTCCCACCTGTCCCTGGGGGCGCACACCGGCACGCACGTCGATGCGCCCGCGCACTTCGTCCAGGGCGCGGAGGGCGTGGACGCGCTGGCCTTCGACAACCTCCTCGGCGTGGCCCGGGTGCTGGAGATTCGAGACCCCCGCGCCATCCGCGTGGATGAGCTGAAGGCGCATGCGGTCCAGCCCGGAGAGCGGGTCCTCTTCAAGACGGCCAACTCCTCGCGGGGCTGGGCCGCGCAGCGATTCCTGCCGGACTTCGTGTACCTGTCCCTGGAAGGCGCGCGCTACCTGGCGGAGCGGAGTGTTCGCACGGTGGGCATCGACTACCTCTCCATCGGCAGTCCGGAAGAGGGCGTGCCCACCCACCAGGCACTGCTGGGCGCGGGGGTCTGCATCATCGAGGGGTTGGACCTGTCCTCGGTGAGCGCGGGCACGTACGACCTCGTCTGCCTGCCTCTGCGAATCGCGGGAGGCGACGGCGCCCCGGCGCGCGCCATCCTCCGGCGGCGCTGAGGCTCGGGCCCCACGGGCTTCAGGGGCTCGTCGCGCGGCGCTTGCGGCGCAGGTAGAAGGCGGCGCCGAGCACCGCCGGGAAGAGCAGCGCGCCGCCCAACATCATCAGTCGTTGGCGCTTGCCCAGCGCCTGTTGGGCTTGCTGGGCGCGGACCTTCTCGAAGTCCGGCTCGGGACAGGAGTGCCCGAAGGACCACCAGGGCTCGTCGATGGCGGCGCCCACTTTCAGGTACGTCTGCCACAGCCGCTGGACGCGTTCTGGCTCGCTGCTGGAGACGTAGCGCGCAGCGTGGCAGAGCATCATCGCGTACGCCTGGCTGCGCGGAGGAAGGAGGGCCGCGCCCCGCTGGGCGAGGTCCGCCGCCGTGGAGCGATAGTGGAAGCGCCACGGATACGGGGGCGCATGCGATTGCACACGCTGCTGCTCCGGCACTCCGAGGAGCGGTGTTCCGGACAGGGCCTCCCGGGACTGCTCCGCCCCGGCTGAGAGCTCTTCTTGTTCCTCGTAGGTGCCCAGGTCGTAGTTTCCATCCACCCAGCCCCAGTCCGGGGCGACCTCCGTGCCCAACATCTCCAGGCCCAGGCCGCGAGCGAGCTTCGCCGCCGTGAACAGCGCCTCCGCCTGAGTCACGGCGTCGTGGGCCTGGGTGCTCTGCTTCAGCGCGTCGGCGTACTGGCGCGCGGGCCCTTCCCACTGCGTGCCCCGGAAGTGCTCCAGCGCTTCATCGGCGCGCCCGATGCGCAGCAGGCGCCGCGCGAGCAGCAGGCGCAGCCGCTGAGACAGGTCCGCCCCTTCGCCGACGTCATCGTCGTACCAGAGCTGCCCCACCTCGGGCTTGCAGCGCTCCTCGCCGGAGGGCGGGTGGGCCGCGACGAAGCGCTGGAGTTCGTCCACGGACAGCACCCGCTCCGCCACGTAGGCCAGGTCCGGCCAGGAGCAGCTCGCCAGCATCCGCTCGGCGGCCTGGAAGAAGTCACCTCGCGCGAGCGCGAGCACCCCGCGCTCTCCCTCCACGCGGCAGAGGGGACGGCGCGGCACCATTCCCTCGCCCACCCAGTCCTCCGACGCCGGGAGCCCGCGCGCGGCCTCCGACAGATAGACCTCCGCGGACGACGGGTCTCCCCGGCG
This sequence comes from Myxococcus sp. CA051A, assembly GCF_013336705.1. Classification (NCBI taxonomy): domain Bacteria; kingdom Pseudomonadati; phylum Myxococcota; class Myxococcia; order Myxococcales; family Myxococcaceae; genus Myxococcus; species Myxococcus sp. CA051A. The sequence continues at coordinate 518,458 of NZ_JABUMS010000001.1, forward strand.
CAGCGCCAGCTTGCCCTTCACCCACGCCGCCAGCGGGGTCTGCCCGTGCTGGGCGAAACGCTCGGCCAGGTCGAACCGACCCGCGCGCCAGGCTCCCGCCGCCAACCGGTCCGCTCCCGCCAGCCCCTGCACCGACGCGAGCGCTTCCAGCACGGCGGCGAGGCCACCGCCCGATGGGTCCTCGGACCAGTACCACTCCTGGCCACGCGTCCACACGAAGGTGGTCATGAGCCGCTGCGCCAGCGGGTCCTTCAGCGCGGCGTGGAGCCGGGCCTCATCGCGGGCGAGCGCGCGTGCGACCATGAGCAGCGAGGTCACCGCGCCTCCGCTCCCATGAGCGGCCTGCTCCGCGTACAGCCGGATGGCGCCAGCATCGTCTCCCGCCCGGAGCAGGCCGCGCGCCTGCTCGCCCAGGCTGGCGACCGCGAGGCCCAGCGGGTCGTCGAAGCCCTCGCGCGCGAGCTGCCGCGTGCGCTCGAAGCCGTGCTGCGCGTCCTGCTCGAAGCCCGCGCCCGCGTTGCGGCCCAGCATGAAGGCGGCGAAGGTGGAGTAGTGGCGGCGCTCCCCGGCCGGCAGCGCGAGCACGTCGTTGAAGCGGGCGCGCGCCGTCTGCGCATCTCCGCTTGTGAAGGCCCTGGCGCCCGCCTCGTACAGCTCCGTCTCCCGTGCCCCGCCGCCTGTGCGTGCATCGACGGGCTCGTCTCCACCCTCCATCACCCGGAACGACTCCAGGGGCTTGGGAGCCAGTCGTGTGGCCTCGAGCGAGAAGGCGCCGTCTGGCAGCTCGCCGAGGGTGCCCGCGCGGTCCACGAGGAGTCGATGGGGAAAGTCGGGTCCGCAGGCATCGGCCGAGCGCACCGGCGCGAGCAGCATGAGGACGAGCAGGGAGGCCAGCAGACTACGGAGCCACAAGTGACACCTCGGTTCCCCGCACGAAGCCGATGACGCGTCGTTCGCCAGCGCGCAGGCGGGGAGGCGTGCGCGCCACGAGTGAGGTCCCTCGCGGGGCATAGCCGCCCACGCCGTCGAGGACCTCCAGGTTTCCAGAAAGGGTGAGGCGCGCGGGCGCCTCGGTGTCCACGCGGCCGGTGTTCTCGAGGACGATGTCGAGCGTGCCGCCTCCCGCGTCCACCAGCCGGGGCTCCAGTCGGGGCGTGAGCTTCTCGCCGCGCACCACCGCCGATAGCGTGCTCAGGCTCCAGGACTCCGCGTCGCCCGCGTGTCCGAGCCGGAACCAGACGATGCCCTTCATGCCCTTCACCGGGTGCTCCCGCAGTTGGGTGAGCAGGCGCGACACCTCGTGGGGCTCGGACGTCAGGAGCCGTCCGTCGCGAAGCCGCGCGCGGTAGGTGGGCAGGGCAATCCGGAAGGGATGGGGCGAGGCCTTGGCCCACGCCTCGATGAAGCCGCGGGCCTCCTCGGGGGCGAAGAGGGAAGGGGCGCGCACGGCATGCACCTGGACGACGATGTCGTCGGGGATGGACGTCAGGCGCTCCAGGGCGGGCGAGTTCGCCCAGGTGGGCAGCGCGGTGATGGAGAGCGAGAGGTCTCCGAGCCCGCTCCGCTCACGCGCGAGCCAGTCCGCGTAGGCGGGCAGGGAAGAGGTCGCGCAGTCGTGGTCCACCTCCACGCCTCGGACTCGCACGCCGCGCGCCTTCCAGTCGCGGGCGAGCGTCGCCACTTCCTGGAGCGACACGCCGTCGAGCGGCGCCGTCCCGTCCACGCGGAGGACGGCGACCACCTCGCGCCCCGTCTTCGCCAGGGCCGGCACGTCCACCGCCACTGTCACGGGGACCCGCGTGGCCCCGGAGCGCTCCCGCGCGAGGATTCGCAGGGCGCCCAGCTCCGAGGGCAGTTGCGTGAGCGCGTGCCCGAGCTCCGGGCTCCAGTCCCGCTGCCACACGTAGACCTCGTGTCCCAGCGGGGGCGCGGGGGCGCGGGCACAGCAGAGCAGGAGGCACAGCCCCACGCTCGCGAAGCTCGCGAGGACTCTTGGCCAGGACAGGGGTGGGGTGCTCATGCGGAAGCGCTGGAGGGCTCGCGGGGCTCGTCGAAAGGCGCGTGAGCCCACGCCTCACCATGGTGCCACAACGGCATGACGTGGGCTGCACCCCCACGTTCCGCCTGAATGCCAGGCGGGTCCGTTCACGTGCCGTGGGGGCCCTTCCCCCTCTGGACGGACCTTCCTCGGCTCCTACCGGCCATCCACCCAGTAGCGATAGCCGTTGACCCGGTAGGGCACGCCCAGCTCCATGCACAGCTCGGCGATGACATCCGGGGTGAAGAAGTAGTTGCGCACCCGGACGATGCGCTCGCCGTCCGTCTCCACGGCCATCACGGTGCGAACCAGGGGGCCCTCTTCGTGCTCGTACCAGAAGACCAGAATGGGCGAGCCGCGATACGCGCGGACTTCGCAGCGAGGGCTGGTCGACAGGTACCCTTCGAGCAGATGGGGGGGGACGCCTCCCCGCTCGTCGAAGGTGATGGGCGCGAGCGTTCCGGCGAAAGACCCGGTGTCCGGATTCTTCGGTGCGTCCTGGCCGTACTCGGTGACGACGCCGACGATTTCCACGCTGGCGCTGTCGAGCAGGAGGTCGGTCAGTCGCTCCAGGTTCCGGGCATTGAACGCCGCACAGAACGCGTCCAGCACCGCGGGCGCGGGTGCTCGAGTCATGGGCTCCTCGGGCACCGCCAACAGGCCCCGCCCCCGATGGAGCGCGGACTTCACCGCGCCCACCGTCGTCGAGAGTGCGTCCGCGATTTCCTGGAGCGAGAAGTCGAACACATCCTTGAGGACCACCGCGGCCCGCTCCTGGGGAGACAGCCGCACCAGCAAGGAGCCAGCGGCCTCGCGTGGTGCCCGAGGGTCCGGCTCCGTCGCTGAATCCACGGGCGCCTCGAAGGTGAGCTCGAGGCGCATGCGCCGCATGCGGTCCACCCAGAGGTTCGAGGCCACCCGGAAGATCCACGCGCGTGGATTTGGAAGCGCCATGAACACCGTCCCGAGCGTCACGAACGCTCTCGCGAGGGTGTCCTGAACCAGGTCCTCCGCGTCCCACGGGCTGCGTGTGAGGTGGCGGCAGTAGCGAAAGAGCTCGGGACGCATCGGCTCGAAGACGTCGAGGAACCGATGCCAGGACGACTTCACCTCGTCGCTCAGCGCGTTGATTTCGGGGGGCGACTTGCTCACGGTGTCATCGGTTCATAGCAGAGGACCACCAGGCCCTGACCGAGCTGGGTCGTTCGGACCAGCTTCAGCTTCTGTCGGGCTTCGATGTCCTTGAAGAGCGGTGTGCCTCGCCCGAGGAGCACCGGATGGATGATGAGCCGATACTCATCGACGAGTCGAAGCCGGGTGAGGGTCGAGACGAGCCCCGCGCCGGCCCACGCCACAATCGGCTTGCCGGGTTGACGCTTCAGCTCGGTGATTTCCTCGGCGATGCGCTCCTTGATGATGCGGGTGTTGTTCCATGCGGCATGCTCGAGCGTCCGCGACAGAACGACCTTCGGCAGCGCGTTCATCTTGCGGGCGAATACGAGGTCCTGGGGAGAACGGGGGTTGAGCTCCGCGTTCGGCCAGTAGGCCAGCATCTCCTCGTACGAGCGCCGTCCGTACAGCGCCAGACCGACCGAGTCGATCATCTCTTCGCAGTACTGCTCGAACTGAGGATTGCCGTCCTCGAACCAATCGAGCCGCCCGTCGGGGTCCGCGATGAACCCGTCGAGCGAGACGATCATGGAGACAAAAAGGCGACGATTGCTGGGTTCCTGGATTGTCATCCCCGTCAGACGAACCGGCGACCCAGAAGGATACTTCCCCTCGTCACAAAGGGTCGTTTCCAGCACAGTGGAGTGACGGGCTTCAGCGCGCGCGGGCGCGTGCGGGTCGTGGCGGCTGGCTGTGGTCGCAGTGCAGGAGCGACGGCGGGTCGAAGCAGGTGAACTTCTGGTCGACCAGCCTGCACACGCCCCGAGGCGTGCTGGCGCAGCGCACCTCCGTGCGGGTGGCCTTGCAATCGAAGCCGCAGGCCACGGCCTCCGACGCATTGACGCAACGGGGCCTGGGCGTCTCGGCGGCGTACTCGTGGATGACGCTCTCCGGCGGGTCCCAGCAGACGAGCTTCCCGAAGTGGGTGCTGCAGACACCGTAGGGCGTGTCGTTGCAGGCCACCTCGCCGTTGAACAGGCGGCAGTTGAAGCCGCAGGCCACCTTGCCCCGGATGGACTTGCACTCGGGGCTCACGGAAGTGAGGGGTGGGTGCTGGATGGCCACCCGTGGCGGGTCCCAACAGTAGACGCCTCCATTGGTGACCTCGCACGTCCCGTAGGGAGTCTGGGCGCAGTCGATGTCGGAGACGCTCGTCTTGCATTGAAAGCCGCACACCGTGCGCCCCTGGGAGCTGATGCATTCAGGGGTGGGCTGAGGTGGTGGAGGTGGCGGTGGCAGCTCGACGCGGGGCGTGGGCGGCGCGGAGGCCAGCAGCAGCAGGGCGAGGAAGGGGAGCATGTGGCCCCCCGACGCAACGCCGCGCGGTTTATTCAAAGCCCCGCGCAATCCCTGTCACTTTCCTCAGCGCGGTCGTGAGCCCTGGCGTCCCGGGCCCCGGGCCCCCCCGGAACGAGGCTGCGCGGCGGGGGCCTGCGTGTCGCGCGGTGCGTCGTCGGCGTCGCGTGCCTCGGTGCGCTGACGTCGAGCGGCCTCGGCGGGCGTCTCCGGAGGGACGAGCGCCTGCGGGCCTCGGCCGATGAGGTCCGAGCGGCCTGCCTGCCTCAGCGCCTCGCGCGCCAGCGGCCAGTGCTCCGGGTTCCAGTAGAGCAGGAGCGCCTTCTGCAGCCGCTTCTCGCGCAGACCCTGGGCCGTGTAGACGGGCTCCATCTTCAGCGGGTCGATGCCGGTGAAGTACATGGCGGTGGCCATGGCCATGGGGGTGGGGATGAAGTCCTGCACCTGACGCGGCCGCTTCCCGTTCTTCTTCAGCCACAGCGCCAGGTCCACCATGTCTTCCAGCGTGGAGCCGGGGTGGCCGCTGATGAAGTAGGGGATGTCGTACTGCTCCTTGCCGGCCTCTTCGCTGGCGCAGGCGAACATGGCCTGGAAGCGCTCGAAGCTCTCGATGCCGGGCTTCTTCATCTTCTCCAGGACGCGCGGCGAGACGTGCTCGGGCGCGACGGAGAGCTGTCCGCCCACGTGGTGCGCCGCCAGCTCCTTCACGTACTCCGGCGAGCGCTCGGCCAGGTCGTAGCGGACGCCGCTGGCGATGAAGACATGCTTGACGCCTTCCTCCTCGCGCACGTCCTTCATCAGGCTGATGAGCGGGCCGTGGTCCGTCTGGAGGTTCTCGCACACGCCCGGATGGACACAGGACAGCTTGCGGCAGCGCTTCTCGATGTCCTCGCTCTTGCACTTAAGCTTGTACATGTTGGCGGTGGGGCCGCCGAGGTCGGTGATGGTGCCTCGGAAGTCGCCCATGCGTCGCAGCGCGCGGACCTCGCGCAGCACGCTCTCCGCGGAGCGGCTCTGGATGACGCGGCCTTCGTGTTCGGTAATCGAGCAGAAGGTGCAGCCGCCGAAGCAGCCGCGCATGAGGACGATGGAGTGCTTCACCGTCTCGTACGCGGGGATGCCCTCGTTCTTGTAGAGGGGGTGGGGGACGCGGTTGAAGGGCAGGTCGTACAGCTCGTCCATCGCCACGGTCTTCTCACCGGTGGCGGGGTTGCCCACGCCGTCCTCCAGCGGGAGCGCGGGCGCGTTCATGAAGATGGCGCGGTTGCCGTGGCGCTGCGCGAGGGGGCGCGCGTTGCCCGGGTTGGTCTCCATCTGGAAGTCGCGGCTCATCACCGCGAAGGCCTGCTTGTCGGTGACGACGGACTCGTAGGGCGGCAGGACGACCGTCTTGCGGTCCGCGGCGCGTTTGGCCGGGTCGGCCTCGTGGACGCGCATCTGCTCGTCGCTGATGAGGTACGCGGTGCCGCGCACGTCGCGGATGTCCTCGATGCGCTCGCCGTTCCTCATGCGGTCGGCGACTTCCATGATGGGGCGCTCGCCCATGCCGAAGACGAGCAGGTCGGCCTTGGCGTCGAAGAGGATGGAGCGGCGGACCTTCTCGCTCCAGTAGTCGAAGTGGGCGATGCGGCGGAGGCTGGCCTCGATGCCGCCGAGGACGATGGGGACGTCGGGGTAGGCCTCGCGGCAGCGCTGGGCGTAGACGATGGTGGCGCGGTCAGGCCGGCAGTTGGTGCGGCCGCCGGGGCTGTACTGGTCCTCGGAGCGGTTCTTCTTCTGCGCCGTGAGCCGGTTGAGCATGGAGTCGAGGTTGCCGGCGGCGACCCCGAAGAACATGCGCGGAGGCCCCAGCGCCTTGAAGGGCTCGGCCGAGTGCCAGTCAGGCTGGGGGATGATGCCCACCTTGAAGCCTCGGCCCTCCAGGAAGCGGGCGATGAGCACCGGGCCGAAGGCCGGGTGGTCCACGTACGCGTCTCCCGTCACGATGATGATGTCGCACTGCTCCCAGCCACGTGCCTGCATGTCGGCACGGGTGATGGGCAGGAAGGGATGGGCGTAGCGAGTCGGAAGGGCCATAGCGGTGGGGCGGGCTGCTTCGGGGGCGTCTCTCCTAAACACCCCCTGAGCCACGAAGCAAACAGGGCGGAGCGGGGGTGTACACCCAGCAGGGCCTCGTGCCCACCTCGCCTTCCTGGCCCGTGGGTGACTGGCCGGACTGAGGGGCCCTGGAGGCAGTATCCTGTAATTCATGATTATGCCGTCAAAGCGGATGGGCTTCCTGGCGGTGGTGAGGTGGTGGGTCCTGGGGTTTCTGCTGCCGGTGTCATGTGCGACGACGGCGCCGGGTGGGTCGAGTCCGGGGACTCCCGCTCGTTACGAGCAGACCGTGGATTCAGCCACGAACGCTTGTGGGAAGAACCCCGCCTGCTACACGCAACGTGGGAGTGAGGCCATCATGCCCACGCTCCCGCGTGTGGTGGGGGTGGCTCGGGCTGTCGGTGCAGCGTTTCGAGTGCTGGAGTCCGCCGAGCTGGCGCGCGTGGAACAACTCCTGGTCCAGTGTGCGAAGGAGGCGGACCGAGAGGTCAATGAACGCGAATACGGGCTTGGGAAGCGGCCCGATGATGCGGAGTGTGAACGCGTGGTCCGATACGATGGAAAGGGCAATAAGGTCAGGCGCCGCATGGATTTGGGAATACTGAAGCACGAGGTGGCTTTTGCGTGCGTGAGGCGAGAGCTGGTGCGGCTCTTCCCCGACAATATCTCCGTGGAGCCGCGCTATCGGCTAGACCCGGAGACGGGACGGTATGTCCTCACCCAGGTTTGGGCGAAGTCGCTCAAGCCAGACATCGTGGTCCACTTCTCTAAAGACCCCAACCGGGTCCAGTGCGTCTACGACTTCAAGTTTCCATGCACGACTGCCAGCAAGAGCAATCCCCTTGCGAACGACGGCACACTGGATCAATTGAGCAAGTACAAGGATCTAGGGCGGCCTTGCTCTCCGTCGATCGTCACACCTCAACTTGGGGTCAGCCATGTCAGCCCAGAGTGAGCGCTTCCCGCGCATCCGCCGTTTCGCCAACCGTCCTGATGGCGAGCGACTGGTGGTTCGGGATGTGCTGCGCATCGTGTATTACATGCCACATGACCATCAGGAACTCGCTGCTGGTATCGAACATGCTCTCGGAGTCTATCGGCGAGCCGTGGGGGAGGGCCCCGCAGGACTGACCCAGTCATGGGAGGATGGTGAATCCATTCGCCTCAATTCCGAGGAATGGGAAATCGTTCGGGCCTCGCTACGTCCGAGCCCTTCGAGGTGGTTTTTCGAAGACGTCCCCGAGACCGATCCGTTTTACCGGCAGATGTCCAAGACACAGACAGACCGCTCTGTGCTCCTGACTGGCGGAGACCAGTCTGACGACAACGGGTATCTGTTCTGGTATCAGGCGCGCCTTCCCTCTCGAGAGCCTTCCAGGACAGGCGCCAGTCTCCTGAGGGCCACGCTTCCCACCGAGTACGTCGAGGCCCATGGCCCCGGGCACGTGCGAGAACTGGCCATGGAGATGGCCGCTGGATTGCCGCTCTCCTCCGGCCATGCGGGGCTTGCGCTGGCTCTCCATACGGCCAGCTGGCACGCCCTTCCTCGACTGAAGGAGGAACTCGCCCGCTACCCCGGAGTGGATGTGCCAGGAGTCCTGACTCACTGGCACTTGGGCGACCGGGTCGATGGCGTCCACTGGCTGAACTTCTTGGGCCCCTCGCTGCTCGAGTCCCTGGGAGGCCAGGCGAGCTTGCGAGCCCGACTCCATTCACCGGGGACCACCGTTCAAGACGTGGGCACTTCGGGTTCTGCCGTGGTGACGCTCGGTGCGTGGCCCGAAGCCGGAGACCTCTCTCTTGGTGACAACCTCCCTGCCTACCGTGAGCTGGCGCGGGTCCTGGAGCCCTGTCTGGAGGAGTTCCATCCGAGGCATGCAACGGTCTGGAGCGGGTATGACTCCGAACCGGCGTACTCCGAGGAGGAAGTCCGTCGCTGGTGGCGGCGCTTCCTCGACTGACGCCAGGGATGTGGGGGCGTGGATGCGTTGACGGGGATCCACCTGTCCCCTACCTTCGCGCGCCCGTACCCGGCCTGGCCGAAGGGCTCGGGCCCGCCGCCATGACGCACCGGACGCACAACGAAGTCTCCGAAGGGCGCCCCGCGCCGCAAGAGGGAGACTCCGTCCGAGAGCTTCACGTCGAGTACGACGATGCTCCCGTCCCGCCACCGTCCTCGCGTTCCAGTGCGTCTACGCGACAGCTCCCACACGCGGACCCGACCGACGACGTATCCTCGACTCCCGCCTCCGTCCTGGACCCGACGGAGGACATCCCCCGGTCGCCCAATCCGTTGCTGGCCCTTTCCCGCTCGAAAGGCCGGAGCCCGAAGCCCGCCGCGCCTCTCGCCGAGTCCTCGACACCCGATGAGCCGCCCGCCCGCGATGTGGCCGCGCCCACCGACGTCACCACGTCCGAGCGCGAGGCCATGCAGGCCGCCGTGGCGACCGGAAAACGCCGCGAGGCGTGGCGCCCTCCCGCCTATCTCCCCGATGACCTGAGCGACGCGCTCCTCTCCGAGCGCAGCCAGTACCGCGCGAAGCTGCTGCAAGATGTCCGTCAGGTCAGCCTCCAGGGGCCGGGTGTCATCTCCCTGGTCCCCGTGCCCGCCGCCGACCCGGACTGGTCCGGTGGCTCCCTGCTCGGCTTCCTGGGCGAGGAGTGCGTCTTCGGCGGCGACGTCGTCCACCTCGACTTCGAGTCCGGCCGAGTCTTCGCCGCTCCCGAGCACGGCGATGACGTGGACCGCCGCGCCCTCTCCGCCGAGCGCTGGTGCTACCGGCCCTATGACTTCGCGGAGGCGCTTTGCACGGCCGCCTCGGCCTACGAGGAGCGACAGCCCGCGCTCACCCAGGCCCTGCGTCGCGCCAGCGGCGAAGAGCCCGCCGCGGAGGTTCGCCCCCAGCACGCGGAGTTCATGCCCGCCGACCGCCTGTGGGCCCAGCCCTGGGGCTGCATCTGGGGCCCTCCCGGTACCGGCAAGACGACGGCCATCGCGGACCTCATCGCCCGCGCCCTGCGCTCCTTCCCCGGTGAACGCATCCTCGCCGTCGCGCCCACCAACCGCGCCGCCGACGAACTGGTGCTGAGGGTCAGCGCGCTCCTGGAACGCGAGCCCATCCCCCTGCGCCCCCTGGCCCGCAGCATCTTCCGGGGTGGCACCGGCGCCAGTGACGCGCTGGCGAAGCTTCCCACCGTCACGCTCGAGGACACCAAGGGCGGCAAGCTGCGCGCGAGCATCGAGGAGCGCGAGCGCGAGCTGTACCTCCAACGTGTCCGAGGTGGCCCCGCGCACGAACTCGCCAAACTCCAGGCGGAGCTGCGCGGCCTGCGCGGGAAGATGAAGGACCCCACGCTCAAGGAAGCGGAGAAGGGCGACTGCCCGCTCATGGTCCTCACCGTGCACCGCGCCCTGCGTCTGGTGTCGGAGCTGGAAGGCAAGAGCACCTTCGCGCGACTCGTGGTCGACGAGGCCGGCATGGTGACTCGCGCCGCCACCGCGCTGATGGCGCCGCTGGCCGAGCGCGTGACGCTCGCCGGAGACCCCAAGCAGATTGGCCCCGTGTCTCGCGCCGCCGAGGGCGCCGGACGCGGCACCCAGAAGTGGCTGCGCGCCAGCGGCCTGTCCCACCTGGAGGACGCGGTGAAGGACGCCGCGCGGGCGGACGTCCTGCTGCTGCGCACCCAGCACCGCATGCACCCGGACATTGCCCGCGTCGTGAGCCACTTCTGCTACGGCGGCGCGCTGGAGGACGGTGACATCGTCAAGGCCCGCGCGCAGAAGGCCCCGCCCGTGCCCGCGTTCGCCGCCACGCGCGCCGGCTGGGTGGTGCTCGACGGCCTCAGTCGAGATCCGAAGCGCCTCACCCATGGCCGGGGCGAGACAGGCTCCGGCTACCAGCGAGAGCTGTCCGCAGAGCTGGCCGTGTCGCTTGCCCGTGAGGCCGTGCGCGCGGGCCTCAGCGTCCTGTGTGTCACGCCCTACCGCGCCCAGGCCGCGCTCCTGCGCAGGCTGGGCACGTCCGCCGGGTTTCGCGGTGACGCCTTCAGCGCGTCCACCATCCACCGCCAGCAGGGCACCCAGTACGACGTCGTGCTGGTGGACACCGTGGCCGGAGGCCGTCCCTTTCCTCCGCACACGCTGGTGCCCATGCTCAACGTGGCCGCCAGTCGCGCGCGCGATTACCTGCTGGTGCTCGCCTCTCGCGACGAGGCCCGGGGCGCCACCATCCCCCAGCGCTTCCTGTCGCTGCTGCCGCGCCTGAAGGTCCACCCCGGCACGCCGCTTCGCCTGGAGCCGCTGCCCATGCCGCAGCAGCCCCAGCAACCTCCACCCCCACCTCCACCCAGCGCACCGGCCACCCTGGGCGGTGAAATCGAGGGCTCTCGCCCCACGCGGCCCCTCTTCACTCAAGAGCAGGTGTCCCTCTTCGAGCGGCGCTTCGACGACGGCCACCACCTGGTGCGCGGCGTGGCCGGCAGCGGCAAGACCTTTGTCCTGGCCCATTGGGTGGCGCGCTACCTGCTGGAGCACGAGGACACGCGGGTGCTCGTGTCCTTCTTCAACCGCGCGCTCGCGCCCCTGGTGGACAAGCTGCTGATGGAGGCAATCATCCAGCGCGCCGGCCGGGTGCGCGCACGCGAGCTGCGAGCCCGGGTGATGGTGAAGCACGTGGGGGCGCTGCGCCGCGTGGAGCCCGCGTCCTTCGACGGCGTCTTCGTGGACGAGGCGCAGGACATGGATGCTCGTGCGCTGGCCATGCTCCACGCGCTGGTGCTCCCGCACACGCTGGCGGACGGACGAGAGGTGCGCTGTCTCCAGTTGTTCATGGATGACTCGCAGAACGTCTACGGACAGGTGCCCATCGACTCCCTCAAGGAGCAGCTCCCGGAGGGGCTGTCGTTCCGGGGCCGCACTCGCGTCCTCAAGGAGACCTTCCGCGCCACCCGCGACATCCTCGACGTCGCCTTCAACGTGGTGCTGGACCCGCTGCGCCAGCACGCCACCAGCGACCCCGGCATGCGCGAGTACATGAAGGCGGGAGAGCTGGCCCGCGAGGGGCTCCTGTGGCTGCCCGAGGAGACGCTGGAGGGCCTGTACCGCGTGCAGTCCACCGAGCGCGGCGGCGTGCTGCCCCAGGTGCGCGGCTTCGCCTCCGGCGCCAGCGAGGCCCGGCAGGTGGCGAAGGAGGTGGCACGCCTCATTCGCGACGAGGGGGTCCATCCCGGAGACATCCTCGTCGTCGCGCCCGTGATGCCGTCGCAATACACGGAGGCCCTCAACCGCGCGGGAGTGCCCGCGCATGCCTACGGCGGCAAGGGTGGCCGCGACGTGACGGACTTCCGGGTGAGTGGCGTGGACCACGTGCGCGCCACCACCGTGTTCTCCTGCAAGGGGCACGAGTGCCCCATCGTCTTCTTCGCGGGCCTGGACGCGCTGGACACCGTGGAGAACTGGATGGCTGGCGCCCGGGAGCGCAACGCCCGGGAGAACGAACGCATCCGCCGCGCCATGTTCTACGTGGGCGCCACTCGCGCGATGAAGCGCCAGTACCTCACCGGTGTCCGGGGCGCGCGCTTCCTGCGAGTGGCCACGTCCTACGTGGAGACGCTCGCCGGGTTGTCGCCCACCGTGGACGCGGGCGGCAAGCGCCCCTGAAACGACGAAGGCCCCGGCGCCGCTTCCTCGCGGTGCCGGAGCCTCCTGGTGCCCACGTGCTCGGGACTAGCGCTGGGCGGGCCCGTCGACGCGCGGCACCGACGTCACGGTGGGAATGCCGACATGCCGCGTGGACCAGAAGGCCAGGCCGGCCAGTCGCAGCACCTTCTCCTTGAGGCTCTGGTGGCCCGTGGGGTCGCCGCCGCCGCCCGACACGCCACCCGGGTCACCGTCGTTCAGGTCCGCCAGGTTCAGACAGCCCTCCTTCTCGTCCTTGGGCTTGCAGTCGGTGAGCACCTCGACGGTGCCGACATTCTTCGGCGCGGGGGGCGGGGCCTGCTGCATCGACGACGTGGGGGCGCCTTCCTCGGACGCGGGCGCGTCCAGCGCGCTTCGGGAAGAGGCGGGCACGCGGTTCGTCTGGCTGACGATTTCGTTGCGGCTCACGTCGACGGTGAAGAGGGTGGCGCGGTCGGGATTCGTCCTGTCCCGCAGGATGACGCGGACGAGCGCCCCTTCGGGCGCGCTGCGCTGAATCTGCTGGGTCGAAGGAACCGTTTCGACGTGGCGGCACGCCGCGACGCTCAGCAGCAGGGGGACCAACAGGAGGCTTTTCTTCATGATGACTTGGAGCTCGGGGTCGAAAGGAGACGACTATTCGAAGAGGAGCACCTGGCGGACCCAGGCACTCCCCCGACTGCGAAGCCAGTCCTGGCGTGCATCACGCAGGACGAGGGCTGCGGGGATTCCCGCGCGAATGCGCTCCAGCACCGGCTCGAAGAAGGCGGACGCCTCGGTGTCGGGAATCTCCTGGGTGGCGGCGAGCACCGCTCGCGCGCCGGCCTCCACGAACGCCACGGGCAACCCAAACGTTTCGTGGAAGTAGGTCGTGCTGTGCGCGGCATGGCAGGCCGCGAGCAGCACCACGGGCCGCCCCAGGAGCCGCTGCCCCTGGACGTCGGCGGCCGTCAGCGCATAGCGCCCGCCCTGCTCCTCGGGAGAGAGCACGAGCAGGGAACCGTCGGCGACATGCGGGTCGACGACGCCGTGGGCGTGAATCTGCACCTCGGTGGCCTCGTGCATCGCCAGGAGCACCTGGGTCGGCGTGGCCGAGGCCCCCTTCAGGGTCGACAGCGAGCTGTCCTCCGCAGCCGGAGGACTCCAGGCGCGCAGCGATGGCAGGCGCAGCTCCGCGGGCGCATTCACGTCGGCCACGACGAGCCGGCGCTGGGCATGTGGCGAGGACGCCGGGGGCGGCGGGGCCACGCGGTACGTCCAGGCGAGGTCCGGCGGCAGCAACCCGGGCTTGCCCAGGACGGGCGGGCGCGCCAGCACGTCCACGCTGGGACAGTCCCGCAGCGCGTCCACGAGCTTCGCGGGCACCAGGCCCTCGACGCCTTCCAGGCGCTGGCGGCGATCCGCGTCGTAGTGACCGAGGAGCCGTCCGGATGCATCCCGGGCCACCAGGGCCGTGCGCTCGTCATCCACCGTGACACCCAGCGCGCAGCGCTCGGGCAGCGCCAGCGAGCGCTCCTCGGCGAAGAGGGCGAGCGCCTTCTCCAGCTCTCCGTGGTGGGCCGCGTCCAGGATGAGCGACGTGTAGCTGTAGACTCGCGCCTTGCGCGCGGTCACATCCGAGGCGAGCAGCGGCGCCGCCTCGGTGATGGCCTGACGCAGCAGGGCCTGTCCCCGGCGCCGGTCCTGCTCGACGAAGAAGCGCCCTTCGATGTGGCGCAGCATGGGGCCATCCCCCGCGGCCTCCAGCGACGCGGGCGTCGTGCGAATCGCCGCCAGTCCGCGCGTGAGGAGGTCCGCGTCCATGTCGCTTCGGGCGTGGGTATGCGCCAGGTCCGCGATGACGAAGGCCCGCGCCAGGGACGGAGGACGGCCGCACTTCGCCGCGCGGTCCAACTGCTCCCGGGCGCCCGCGAAGTCGAAGGTGCGGTAGTACGCGAGCGCGAGGTTCGCGTAGGGCAGCTCATGGTCCTCGCAGCGCTCCGGCGTGCGCAGGATGGCTTCCTCCATGTACGCGCGGGCCAACGACAGGTCCCCATGGAAGATGGCCACCTGTCCCAGCTCCTGGATGAGCCGGAACTCCTTGGACCACTCCCGGCCACCGCGCGCGCGTGCGAGCGCCGCGAGTCCGCGCGTCCGCGCCTCCACGGGGCGGTGGAGCTGCCGCTCCACCAGGGACAGATTCCGCAGGAGCTCGAGGCAGCGATAGCTGAAGCGCTGCTCGGAGTCGCAGGTTCGCAGGGCCACGGTCAATCGCGTCAGGGCCCGCGGCGCTTGTCCTCGCTGGAGGTCCGCCTTTGCCTGACGCTCCTCGGCCAGCAGGGCGAACCAGGGGTCCTTCGTGGCCAGCGCGAGCGCGCGGTACTCCTCCTCGTGCTGACGCGGGTCCGACACGAAGAGCAATGCGCCCAGCAGGATGTCGTCCTGTCGCGCCTCGCGCAGCTTCGCAATCAGCGTGTCCCTCGACGCCGGCGCCAGTTCGCCTCGAGTGAGGCGGACGTATTCCTTCGCCAGGGGCGCGCGCGCCTCGAAGTCCACCCGCGCGGCGCGGCGCAGGGCGTCCTCCAGATGCGTGCCGCCGTCGACGCGGTCCAACTGGACGGCGAGTGGACGGAGGGACTCCACGCGCTCGGCGAGGGTGGCGGTGCGCAGGGCATCGTAGAAGCACAGGCGGGACAGGCCCGGGTAGCGCTCCACCTCCGCCGGCGAGAGCACACCACCTCCGAGCACCATGTCATCGCAGCGCTGCTTGGCGCCCTTCCAGCCCTTGCGCTGTTCTTCTTCCTGACGCCGCAGCTCCGTGGCGCGTTGCGTGGCCTCATCGCTCCAGCCCGGTTCTTTAAGCCCCGCCACCCGGTCGAAGGCCTCCGCGGCTTGCAGCGACAGGCCCAGGGCCTTGAGCGCCAGTCCCCGGTTCCACAAGGCCTGCGCATGTTCGGGCCGCTGCTTCAGCGCGCGGTCCGCCAGCGCCAGGGCTTCCTCGGGGGCGCCTCGCTGAAGCGCCAGCGCGGCGCGGTCCGAGTCCAGGTCCGGCGATGCGTCCAGCTTGTCCAGGAAGGCGCCGGCCTGGGCCGGGTCTCCGCGCAGCAGGTACGCGGAGGCGATGCCTCGCTCGTCTCCGGCCTCCTCCAGCTTCGCCAGCTCCCGCAGCGACAGCGCGCGGGGCTTGTCGCCGCCACTGCGCATCACCTCGTAGGGGCGGTGCCGGTCCGCGCCCGGATGGGTCAACCGGGCCTCCAACGTGCGCCCGGGCGTCTGCCCCAGCCACAGCTCGGAAGAGTCCGTCGACGAAGCCGGCCGCGTCACGAGCACCCACGCCGCCAGGCCCGCGGCCAGCGCCAGCGGCACCACCATCATCCAGGTCCTTCGCCGCTTCAGCAGGGACGGGGGACGCACGAAGGCGAGCGTGTCACCGGAGGCGTGCAGTGCGTCGTCCGCGATGAGCTCCAGGGCGAGCAGCTCCTTCATCCGCGCCTCACACGCGTGGCAGCGGGTCAGGTGGTGGCGGAAGTTCTCCGCGTCCACCGGCGCCAGCTCGCCGTCGATGAAGGTCTCCAGTGTGTCGCACAGCTCATTCATGGTCTGGCCCTGCCCTCACTCGAGGCGGCGCCGGGGGCCAGCAGCCCTCGCAGAGCCTGCCGCGCCTCGCTGAGCCACCGCCCCACTGTTCCTTCGGGCGCATCCAACTGCCGCGCGATGGCCCGATATCGAAGTCCGGCCACGTGCAGCCGGTACGCCTCCCTCAATTGCGGTGGCCGGAGCTGCTCGATGGCGCGCTGGAAGTCATCCCGAGTGACCTGCTCCCATTGCTCCAGCGGCACCGGCTCCCCGGTCACCTCCTGGTCCTGCACCACGCGCAACGACGGTGCCCCCAACACCTCCGTGCGTCTGCGCCGGCAGTGGTCCAGGAAGCGGTTGCTCAGCGTGGTGCTCAGCCACACGCTCACCGCGCCCGGGTTCTCCGCCACCAACCGGTCGAAGTTCCGGTAGGCGCGCTCGAGTGTTTCCTGCACCAGGTCCTCCGGGTCGATTCCACCCCCGGAGCACAGTCGTCGCGCAAGACGCAGCAGTCCCGGCCGTCGCGAGCGTGCAAAAGCATCGAACTGGCGGTGCTGCCCGTCGTCCATCGTGGCGCGAACCCCTACACCCATCTTCTCATGTCGTTCCACCGGTGGAGCGCCCCCTCCGCTCGTTTGAACGTGGCGGGGAAAATCCCTTCGGTCGGGAACTCGTGACGCGGCGCGTTGCGGGTGGGTGCGGGTATGCCCCCCCCTGGGTCAACCTCGCAGGGAGGCGACGATTGCGGGCCAGTCCGTCCCGGGAGGGAGGCGGCCTTCGGCGTGTTCGGGCCGTCCGCCGCCCCGTCCCCCAGCGGCCTCGGCGGCCCGTTTCAGGAAGGCGCCGCAGCCGAAGGTGGAGGTGGCCCCCCGGGAGATGAGCACGCAGAGGCCGTCGGGTGCGCGGCCCGCGAGGAACACCACCGCGTCGGGTCGGGAGGTGAGGCGGGTGGCCACGGCGCGCAGTTGCTCGGGGCCGGCGCCATCCAGTACGGCGACGACGTGTTTGTCGGCGGAGGCGTCCAACCGGGCGGCGAGCTCCACGGCGGTGTGCTCGGCCAGGCGCGCGCGGGCGGCGCCCAGGGCCTCGCGGGCCTCGGTCAGCTCCCGGCGCAGCTTCTCCACCACGGTGGGCACTTCCGAGGGGCCGCAGGTGAAGGCCCGCCCCATGGCGCGCAGCGTGCCCGCCTCGTCCCACAGCTCGCGCCGCGCGCGCGGGCCCGCGGAGAAGAGGACGCGGCCCTTGCCCTTGTAGCGCTCCACGCCCAGCACCCGCACCATGCCCACCTGTCCGGTGCGAGTGCAGTGGGTGCCGCCGCAGGGGGACACGTCGAAGTCGCCCACCTGGATGACGCGGATGTTGTCCGTCACCTTGGGGGCGCGGCGCAGGGGCAGCGCGGCGAGCTCCTCGGGCGTGGGGAAGAAGGCGCGGATGGGGAGGTCGGCGTCGATGATGGCGTTGACGTGCGCCTCGGCCTCGGCGACCCGCTGCTCGTCCAGGGTGTCCTGGTCCGTGTCGATGGTGCACGTGGCGCCCAGTCGCGAGGACACGGTGGCCGCGCCCGCGATATCCAGCAGCGCGCGCGACAGCATGTGCTGGCCGGTGTGCAGCGACATGTGCGCGCGCCGGCGCTCCGCCTCCACCACGCCCGCCAGCTCCATGCCGGGTGCGGGCAGCGGGCTTGTCCCCGAGACGTCCAGCAGGTGATGCACCGTGCCGTCGTCATCCACCTGCACGTCGCGCACGGCCAGACCTCCGAGCACGCCGTGGTCGGCCATCTGTCCACCCGCCTCCGGATAGAAGGCCGTGCGGTCCAGCACCACGGAGGTCGCGCCATTCCACGTGCCGTGGGCGACGACGCGCGCGGTGAAGTGGTGGAGGAACGGGTCGTCGAAATAGAGGCGCTCGGTGGACATGGTGCGCGGGAAATAACACGCCGCTGAAACTCGCGCGGCGCTGCTGTCACTCTGGTTCGCGAGGGCGACGAGCCCCGCGACGCCCGGTCCCCGAGCAGGAGGCCCGGCGTCCCCATCCACACCCAAGCGAGGTCCTCCCATGAAGTCCCGGGTCTCCGCCATCATGGCGGCCGCCGTCCTGTTGTCTTCGTTCACTCCCGCCTTCGCCCACGAGCCTTCCCCGTCGTGTGACGGCAAGTGCCCCAAGTCGAAGCCGGGCTCTGTCGACAACACCCTCATCGCCGCCACGCCGCGCGCGGACGCTCCGTCGCTGGGGCCGAGGAGCGCGTCGGTGACGGTGGAGGTGTGGTCCGACTTCGAGTGCCCCTTCTGTGCGCGGGGCGCGTCCGTCATCGCGGGCCTGCGCGAGCGGTACGGCGACAAGATTCGCATCGTCTTCCGGCACATGCCCCTGCCGACCCATGCGGACGCGAAGGTGGCGGCCGCCGCGTCCATGGCGGCGCACGAGCAGGGGAAGTTCTGGGAGATGCACGACGTGCTCTTCGAGAACCAGCGCTCGTTGGACCGGGCCTCGCTGGAGAAGTACGCGAAGGCGCTGGGGCTGGACCTGGAGCGCTTCCGCAAGGCGCTCGACACGAAGGCGTGGAACAACTACGTGGAGGCGGACTTCGTGGAGGCGCAGCGCCGGGGCATCGCCGGCACGCCCACCTTCTTCATCAACGGCACCGGGGTGATGGGCGCCCAGCCGCTGGACGTCTTCGCCGGCCACATCGACGCCGCGTTGAAGCGCTGAGTCTGGCGCGTCACTTCGCGCCGCGTCGTCAGGCTGGGTCCCACTCGACGCGCAATTGTCGGGGGCCCCGGTGCAGGAAGTTGGGCACGTAGGTGATGGCGTTGCCCGGTGCCAGTCGCAGGCCGGGCAACCGCTTCAGCAATTGCTCCATGGCCACGCGCACCTCCATGCGGGCCAGGGGCGCGCCGATGCAGTAGTGGATGCCCAGGCCGAAGCCCAGGTGCTTGCCCAGGTCCGAGCGCAAGGGGTCGCCCCGCTCGGGCGCGTGGAACGCGGCGCCGTCGCGGTTGGCGGAGGCGTAGAGGACGAGCACTCGCGCGCCCTGGGGCACCTCCACGTCGCCCACCTTCACCGCGCGCCGCGTGGTGCGCATCATTGCTTGCACAGGGGCGTCCAGCCGCAGCGTCTCTTCAATCGCGCGGGGGATGCGGGAGGGTTCCTCACTCAGCTCGCGCAGCCGCTCCGGCTCCTTCAGCACCCACGCGAGCAGGTTGCCCAGCAGGTTCGCCGTCGTCTCGTGGCCGGCGAAGTGCAACATGGCCAGCAGGCTGATGAGCTCCACGTCGCTCAGGGGCGGGGTGTCCTCGTGGCGAGCCTCGATGAGCGCGCTGATGAGGTCGTCCCTCGGTGCGAGCCGCCGCTCGGCGATGTGGCCCTCCAGGTACTTCTGGATGGAGACGAGCCCGCGCGCGCACTCCACCTGACGGGCCACGGGCGCGTTGCCCGCGGACAGGAGCGACAGGTCCTCCGTCCACCGCTTCAGCCGCTCCAAATCCGAATCCGGCAGGCCGAGGATGGCGCCGATGACGCGCGCGGGGAGCGGATAGCCGAGCTTCTCCACCAGGTCCGCGCGGCCGTCGCGAGCAAAGCCATCCA
Source organism: Myxococcus sp. CA051A (assembly GCF_013336705.1). Classification (NCBI taxonomy): domain Bacteria; kingdom Pseudomonadati; phylum Myxococcota; class Myxococcia; order Myxococcales; family Myxococcaceae; genus Myxococcus; species Myxococcus sp. CA051A. Next base: position 537,876 of record NZ_JABUMS010000001.1, read on the forward strand.
GGAGCTCCGTGGCGATGGCGCGAATCCGGGGCTCCATCGCGCTCAGGCGATGCGGGGCCAGGGCCTTGGTGACGATGACGCGCATGCGCGTGTGGTTGGGCGGGTCGTCGTCCACCAGCGCCGGAACCTGGGGATAGCCCTCCGTGAGCGCTGCGAGCACCTCGGGCGCGGGCGGCACGGGGTTCTTGAAGGCGTTGGCGGAGAGGAAGTCCTCCGGGTTGAGCACCACCGCCTTCACGTCCTCATGCCGGGAGACCACCCACAGGTGCATCTCCTCGCTGAAGTGGACGGGCGCCTCCTGGCGCAGCCGGGCGTAGAGCGGGTACGGGTCCTCCACGTGGTGGGGCTCGAAGCGGCTGACGAACGTGGGCGGCGAGGACGGGGACATGCGGCGGACTCGATTCTCCGGCGGGGCGCTTCAGGCCGCGTCCGGACGGGGCTTCGTCGAGGGGGGCGTCAGGGGCCCATCGGAGAGGTCGGGCAGACGCAGACCCAGAGGAGGAACTCGAGGCAGGCGGACGGTGAAGCAGGTGCCATTCCGGGGAGCGCTCTCCACGTGGATGCGGCCCTGGTGCGAGGTGATGATGCCGTGCACCACGGCGAGCCCCATGCCCGTGCCCTCGCCCGCGGGCTTGGTGGTGAAGAAGGGCTGGAAGAGCCTGGCCTGCACCTCGGGCGTCATGCCGATGCCCGAGTCGCGCACGCACAGCACCGCCTCGTCCGCCTCCATGCGCGTGGACAGTTGGATGCGGCCACCGTCGGGCATGGCCTGCGCCGCGTTCATGAGCAGGTTCACCACCACCTGCGCGAGCTGTCCGGGGCGCCCCAGCAAGCGCGGCAGGTCCGCCAGCGTCACCTCCACCTCGCAGCGCGACTGCACCTGGGTGCGGGTGATGCGCAGCGCGACGGCGATCTCCTCGTTGAGGTCGTACTCCTCCAGCGCCCCCGGGTCCCCGCGCGCGAAGCGCCGCAGGTCCGAGACGATGGCGACGACGCGGCGGATGCCGTCCGCGGTGGCGGGCAGCACGTCGTCCACGTACTCCCGCAGCTCCGGGGGCAGTGGCTGCAGGGCGCGCAGGTCCATGATCAGCGCGTTCACGTTGCTCTTCACGTAGCTCATGGGGTTGTTGATTTCGTGCGCCACGCCCGCCGCCAGCATGCCCAGGCTGGACAGCCGCTCCTGCTCGCGCGCGCGGCGGTGGGCCACCTCCAACTGCGCGTGCGCCTGGGCCAGCTTCTCGTGCTGGTGCGCCAGTCCCCGCAGGGCATGGTGCGTGAGGAAGACCCGGCCCTCGGAGATGAGGTACGTGAGCACGGACAGCAGCACGAAGCAGGCGGGGAGCAGCGGCGGGCACCCGTCCCAGAGCGCAGCTCCCGCCACCAGCACCAGCAGCAACCCCAGCCGGAGTCGCGCGCCCGAGTCCGCGAAGTAGTCCACCCACAGCGCGTTGAGCGGCAGGTACAGCCACACGGGCAGGGCCCAGTCGCTCGCCATGCCGTAGAAGACGGTGGCCAGCATGTTCATCGTGAAGCGCCCGGCCTCCACGACGCGGGTGTGGCGCGAGAAGAAGTTGCGTGCGAGGACCTGGTTGGCCGTCGTCACCGCCGCGAAGCCCGCCGTCACCATGAGGATGGTGCCCCACTGTCCCCAGAGGCTGGAGACGAGCAGGCCATGGATGAGGAGGCACGCCAGGAGGGTGAACCGCTTGAGCCGGCTGTTCACCCAGTCCGCGTCGATTTCGTTGTCGATGGGCTCCGCGGACGGAGTCGGGGTCATGCCTCTCCGAGCCCCCGTCGGACGACGGGCGTCGGCTCCGCCCGCATCGGCAGCTCCAGCCGCAGGCGCTGGGGACCGCCCACCTCCGCGACGAAGGACAGCCGTCCGCCGAAGCGCTCCAGCAGGCCCCCGACGACCTTCAGGCTGTCATCCGCCAGCAGGCCCGCGAAGCGCTCGATGATGGACACGGCCTGCTCCGCCGGGAACGAAGGGTCCGCCACCTGCACCTTCAGCACGAGCGCCGCGTCCGTCGGGCTCACCTCGGCGCTGACCCCCTGGTGCGCTGAGCGGAACGGAGCGTAGAGCTGGGCGAGCGTCTCGCGATGGCGCAGAAGGCCTGACAGGTACGTCACCAGCTCCGCGTCGTCCCAGGGCTTGCTGATGAACCGACAGATTTCGCCTTCGTTCACCGAGGCCACCACCGACTTGAAGTCGGCGTAGCCCGAGATGATGAGCCGCAGCGCGAGCGGATGGCTGCGCTTGATTCGTTGCAGCAGCTCGCTGCCCGTCATCCCCGGCATCCGGAAGTCCGTCAGGACGATGTCCGGACTGAAGCCCTTGAGCCGCTCCAGGGCCTCCTCTCCGTTGAACGCGAGCTGGACGTCGAAACCCTCGCGCCGCAGCAGCCGCCTCAAGGCGTGTGCCACCTGCGGCTCGTCGTCCACCACCAGCACCTTGTATGCTTCCATGACGCCTTGCTCCTCTGGCGCGGCACTCTAGTACGGGGTCCCGGAGAAAGTGTCAGGACCTGAATACTGGGTCACACCTGCACCTGCTACAGAGTGGGAGTCCCCGGAATGAATGTGAGTGCAGTGCGGCGCGGTGCCGGTGCCTTGTTCGTGCTCTCGGTGCTGATGACGTCCTGCGTCCAGAGGCAGGAGGTGGGACTGGAGCGGGTGCGACGGGCAGGCGAGCTGCGGTGGGGCGCGGATGCGCAGGGTGGGGAGCCGTACGCGATGGAGGACCCGGAGGTGCCCGGGCGCATGCGTGGCTTCGAGGTGGAGCTGGCGGACGCGCTGGCGAGGGAGCTGGGCGTGCGCGCCCGCTTCATCCAGAACGACTGGTCCAGCCTGATTCCCTCACTGGAGCGAGGCTCGTTCGACGTGGCGCTGAACGGGATTGAAATCACGCCCGCGCGCAGTGGACGCATCCTCTTCACGCGTCCGTACTTCATCTTCCAGTTGCGACTGCTGGCCCGGCGCGATGACGACACCGTCACGGGCCTTGCGTCCCTGCGAGGTCGGCGGGTGGGGACGTTGGCCAACTCCCAGGCGTGGGATCTGCTCCAGCGCGAAGGCATCCAGGCGGTGCCGTACGAAGGCGTGGAGGAGCCGTACATCGACCTGGAGCAGGGGCGGGTGGACGCGGTGCTGATGGATGACCTCATCGCCCAGCGCTACGGACAGCCCCGGGCGGGGCTGCGCGTGGTGGGAGACGTGGGCGAGGGCTACTACGCCATCGCCGTGCGGCCGGGGGATGAGGACCTGCGCGCGGCGCTGGACGTGGCGTTGGGGCACATCTCCCGCTCGGGAGAGCTCCGGCGAATCTTCGCGCGGTGGAACATCGACAGCGCGGCGCAGCAGCGGATGGTGGAGTGGTCGGATGCGCAGACGCGCGAGGTGCTCGCGCAGACGCAGGCGCCCAGGCTGGGCTGGGCGCAGTGGGTGATGTTCCTCCAGGCTTCGCTGGTGACGCTGGTGGTCTCCGTGGGGGCGATGGCGCTCGCGGTGCCGCTGGGCATGGGGCTGGCGCTGGCGCGGCTGTATGGCCCGCGCTGGCTGGGGCGGCTGGCGTCGCTGTACGTGGAGCTGTTTCGCGGCACGCCGGTGTTGTTGCAACTCTATGTCCTCTACTACGGCCTCGCGGGCGTGTTGCGACTGGATGCGCTCAGCGCCGCGGTGCTGGGGCTGGGGCTGAACTACGCGGCCTACGAGGCGGAGGTGTACCGGGCGGGGGTGCTGGCGGTGCCTCGCGGGCAGTTGGAGGCGGCGCTCGCGCTGGGCATGTCCACGCCGCTGGCGCTGCGCCGGGTCATCTTCCCCCAGGCGTTCCGCGTCGCGCTGCCGAGCGCCACCAACGACTTCATCGCGCTGCTCAAGGACAGCTCCCTGGTGTCCGTCATCTCCGTTGTCGAACTCACCAAGCGGATGACGATTACCGCGGTGGATGTTCGCAGCTGGTTGTTGCCCGGTGCGCTGTGCGCGGCGCTCTACCTGGCGATGAGCTACCCTCTGTCGCTCCTGGCGAGGCGGTTGGAAGCGAGGTTGGAACGCGGATGATTGAAGTGAAGGACCTGTGCAAGCGCTATGACGGGCGCACGGTACTGGACGGAATCAGCGCCTGCTTCGCCCCCGGTGAGGTGGTGGCGTTGGTGGGCCCCTCGGGCAGCGGCAAGAGCACGCTCTTGCGGTGCCTGAATGGACTCGAGCCGTTCGACGCGGGCTCCATCCGGGTGGGTGACGACGTGTTGACGCCTGGAGCGCAACGTGCGCGGGGCGCCCAGGTGTCCAACATCCGGCGCCGCGTGGGCTTCGTCTTCCAGCAGTGGCACCTGTTCGCGCACCGCACCGCGCTGGGCAACGTCATCGAGGCCCCCCGGTACGTGAGGGGCCTGGACGCGAAGGCGGCCACCGAGCTGGGGCGCGCGCTGCTGGAGAAGGTGGGCCTGTCGCACCGAGAGGGGGCCTATCCGTCGGAGCTGTCCGGTGGCGAGCAGCAGCGGGTGGCCATCGCCCGGGCACTGGCGATGGAGCCGGAGGCCTTGTTGCTGGACGAGCCCACCAGCGCGTTGGACCCCGAGCGGGTGGGCGAACTGGTGGAGCTGCTGTCACGACTCCGCGAGGACGGACTCACCCTGGTGGCGGTGACACACGAGATGCGCTTCGCCCGGGAGCTGGCCTCTCGGATGCTGGTGCTGCATGGCGGGCGCATCCTGGAGGAAGGTCCTCCGGCGCAGGTGTTGGAGCGGCCCCGACATGAGCGCACCCGGGCCTTCCTCGGCCTGGAGCGTACCGTGCGTCAGGAGCCGGCCGTGGAGCCCGAGCCGGGCAGAACCGGCGCCGCCGCCGTGTTCCCCGCGGCGACGGCGAGGGAGTGACATGCGCGCGGAGGTACAGCTCACGGAGGTAGGGCGGGGCGAGGGGCCGAGGGTGCTCCTGCTGCCTGGATTGGGAGCCCGTGGCTCGGGCTTCCGTGCGCTCGCCGGAGTGTTGTCCTCGGTTGCCCGTCCCGTGCTCGTCGAGTACCCGGAGGGTGAGCATGCGGCCCTGGGCGCGGGAGCCCTGGCGCGGCAGGTCCTGCGGGCCGCGGGGCCGATGGACGCGGTGGTGGCCAGCTCGTTCGGAGGCATGGTGGCCGCGCACCTCGCGGCGGCCGGCGTGGTGCGGGGCGTGGCGTTCCTGGGGTCTTTCACGCGCACGGCGCACCTCGGCCCTCGCGGCCTGCTCATCGGGATGATGGGGCCCATCGCCCTGTGGGGTCGGCCCGGTGTGGTCGCCGCGGGGCTGGCGGCGTGGCGGCCCGTCCCCTTCGCCCGAGTCCCGGAGGTGGTGCCCACCACCGCGCTGGAGCGCCGCAGCACGTGGCATCGCGCGCTCGCCATTCACGGCGAAGCGCCTCCTCCCGAGCTGCGGCGGCTGGACGTCTCCTGTGTCTGCATCCAGGGCGACCGGGACATGCTGGTGCCGCCCTCCACGCTGACGAAGCTGGGGGAGTCGCTGCCTCCCGGGACGCCCCGGCACCTGCTGCGCGGGGCGGGACACGTGCCGTACTTCACCCACCCGGAGGCGTGCGCGGAGCTGCTCAGGCCGTGGCTGGCCGGACTGTCGTTCGCGCGGAGTGTGTCGGCGGCCTGACGCGGGGAGATGCTCCTGTCCAGGGGTGGACGGAGTGAAAGGGGGATGTACGGGACGGCGGCCTGCCGCTACCGTGCGTCCCCGAATGCAGAACCGTTTCACGCGTGGTTTCGTCGTCTTCGTCGTCTTCTCCACCGGGTTCGCGTGGGCCGCTCCATCCGCACAGGATGCCGGCTCCGTGTCCGACGCCGTGCGCGCGGCCCCCGTATTGCCGTCGGCTCCCGACGCGGCGGCTCCGGTGCCTCCCGTCGCCGAGCGGCCACGCTCCGTGTTGCTGTTGGGCGACAGCCTCATCGCCACCGGCTTCGGGGACTACCTGCTGGCCAGGCTGGAGGCGCATCCGGAGATTCGCGCGTCGCGCCGCGCCCGGTCGTCCACGGGGCTGGCGCGTCCGGACTTCTTCGACTGGATGGAGGTGGGCGAGGAGGAAGTGAAGCGCCACCAGCCCGACGTGGTGGTGGTCATCCTCGGTGGCAATGATGGGCAGTCGCTGCTGGAGCGGAGTGGTGGCAAGCCGGTCCACTGGGGCAAGCCCGGGTGGGAGGACGCGTACCGTCGGCGCATCGACTCGTTCGCGAGCGTCATCGCCGCGCCGGGGCGGAAGATTGTCTGGCTGGAGCTGCCCGCGACGGGGCTGAAGCGCTTCGAGCAGAAGCTGAGCCTCATCAGGGGACTCCAGCGCGAGGTCATCAGCTCCCGCCCGGATGCGCGCTACGTCGACACGCGCGGGTACTTCACCGATGCGCACGGCAAGGCGCTGCTCCAGGCGCGCGTCGAGGGCTTCCGCAAGCCGATGAAGCTGCGCATGAGCGACGGCGTGCACTTCACCATCGCGGGCGGACGGTACTTCGCCAGCAAGGTGTACCCCGAGGTGCTCGGCGCGCTGGGGCTGCTTCGGGGCTAGCTGGCGACGCGCTAACACCCGCCTGTTGCCGCTCCCGTGAGGACCGAGCGCGGTGCCGCGCTGGTCCACCTTCCTGCAAGGGCGTTGCGGCGTTGCTGCGCACCCGCGAAGACCGAGCCCTACGCGGGTTCACCTTCCTGAAAGGACGTTGTGGCGTTGTCGCACACCCCGCGAGGCCCGAGCGCTGCGCGACCACTGTGACGCCCGCGCGCGGCAACACCGCTGCGTTGCTGCGCACCCGCGAGGACCGAGCGCTGCGGGTCCACCTCCCCGCAAGGGTGTTGCCGCGAGGACCGAGCGCGGTGCTGCGCCGGTCCACCCCTCGCGAAGGTGCGAGCCGAGGGGCCGCGAATACTCGCGGCGCCCAGGGCGAGCTGCTTCAGTGGGGCGCGAGCGCGGTGACGAGCCGATCCGCCTGCTCGCGGATGTTCTTGTCCTCGCTGGCCTGGGCGCGCCGGGCGTGGGTGACCGCCGTCGCCGCGTCGCTGTCCGCCAGCGCGAGCGCCAGGTTGAGGTGCAGGCCCGGGTCGTCCGGGTTCGCCTTCAGCGCCTCGGAGAGCACCTTCCGGGCGGCGTTGGCGCCTCCGGGCTTGGACAGGTGCAGCACGGAGAGGTCGTTGGCCGCGCCCACGTCGCCAGGAGCGAACGTCAGCGTCTCCTCCAGCAGCTTCTTCGCCTCCGCGTCGTCGCCCAGCCTGCGCCGGACCTTGGCGAGCGCCACGCGCACCTGCGCATTGCCCGGGGCCTTCTCCAGCGCCTCGCGCAGGATGCGGTCGGCATCCTCGTTCTTGCCCGCCACGAAGGCGGACAGGCCATGCAGGTAGATGGCGTCCGCGCTCTCCGGCAGCTTCAGCCGCAGCTCGATGGCCGCGCGCATCGCCGCGTCGGGCGCCCCCGCGAAGAGGCACAGCGACGCGAACTCGCGGAACAGCGACGGCTCCGTGGGCTTGCGCAGGATGGCCTGCCGCAGCGTCACCAGCGCCGGACCAATCTGGCCCTGGAGCACCTGGACACGCGAGGCCAGCAGGAAGGGGAGGTGCTCGGTGCGAGTCGCCTCGGCCGCCTCCTGGTACGCCTTGAGCGCCGCGTCCAGGTTGCCCGTCCCCTGGTGCGCCTTGCCCAGGTACGTGAGCGTCTGGGCATTGCCCGGCTGCATCGCCAGCGCATGCTCCAGCGGGCTGACGGCCTGCGCGTACTTCTGGTGCGCGAGCAGCCCCCGGCCGTGGTTGAGCACCTCGAAGAATCCCGCCGTGGGCTGCGCGGCGAGGGCCGCGAGCAGCTCCAGCGCGCTCGCATCCCCCTTCTCGGCGTTCATCCGCGCCAGGTGGCTCAGCGCTTCGGGATGCGTGGGGTGGAGTGAGACCAGTTGGTCCAGGAGGCCGCGCGCCGCGTCCTCGTCGTGCTGCGCGAGGCGCAGACGCGCGAGGCCGAGCAGCGCGCTCGCGTCCTGGGGGTCCTGGTCGAGTGCGAGCTGGAACTCACGGGCCGCCTCTTTGAGGAGGCCCTGCTTCATCAGTCGCGCCGCGGAGGTAGCCAGCTTGGAGACGGCCATGGGTTCGCCAACTCTAGCCCAGCCCCGGGGGGCCAGGCATCGCCGGAATGCTCCGGATTCACATTACAGGCCGAGGAAGTCGCCAACGCCCTCGATGATGTCCTTGCCCTTGTTCACCGCGCCGGAGAAGACGTCGCCGGCCGCGTCGACCACCGCGCCACCCGCGTTGATGGCACCCTCGGCCACGTTCTCCAGGACCTCGCCACCCGCGGCGGCCGCCGTCTCACCCACGGCCTTCAGCACGTTGCCCGCGTTGACCGAGCCCTCGATGTCCACACCCAGGCCCAGGCCCGCGGTGGCCTCGACGCCCACGTCGAACTCCAGGTTGCCGTTGTTCAGCCCGACGTTGGCGTGCGCGTCGCCGCTGACACCCGCGCTGGCGCTGGCGGTGATGCTGCCGGAGGCCAGGGTGTCGCCCTCGTGCTTCAGCTCGATGGAGCCGGTGAGGCTCGCCTGGGCACCCGCGAAGCCCGACGCGGAGGCGTTGATGGACAGGTTGCCGTCCGTGCCCACGTGCAGGTCCAGGTTGATGTGGCCCTCGGCGCCAATCTTGCCCATGGCCTCCAGGTCCAGCTCCACCGAGTACTTCTCACCGGCGATCTCGAAGTCCACCGTCTTGGAGGCCCCGGCGCCCGCTTCCACCAGCGTGGCGTCGATGTCCACCGCGAGATTCACATCGATGCCGGACAGGCCCACGTCCGCGTCCACCTTGGCATCCGCCGTAAAGGTCGGCCCCTGCGCGTACGCGCGGGTGTCGATGCCACCAGGACCCTTGCCGGTCACCTCGGTCCGCGCGCCACCCGCCTCGAAGCTGGACTGGCCGCTGACCACGTTGCCGCGCGGCTGCTCCACGTTGCCCTGCGTCTGCGTGTCCACGCGCGAGTTGCGCTGCTGGGTGCCGTTCCGGGGCGCCTGCTCCTCGCGCACGGGCGGGGGCGGCTCACGACGCGGAGGGGGCGGAGGCGGGCGGTAGGCAATGCGCGGGGGGGACATGAAGGGCTCCGTCTGGATTTCCGCGACGCCCGAAGTGGCGCCATGTGCCTTCATTCTCTGAAACCCCGACTACGAGTTTCCTCGCATCCTTCATTTTTTGAGAATCCGTCCAAGGCTCCGCCCGGACGTGGAGTCGACTCGCACGGGAGGTGAATTCACTGCCGGGCCTGGGGCGCGGAATACCCACGCCTGTTTCTCTTCAATGAGAGTGGTGGGAGGAGCCCGGCTCGCCGCCGGACAGGGGCGAGGGGCCACCGGGGCGCAGCCGCCGCACGGCGCGCAGCAGGAGCTGCTCGTCGCGGGGGTTGGCGAGGAAGCCGCGGGCGCCGAGCTTGCGGGCCCGCTCGAAGCCCTCGTCGTCGGAGCTGCCGTGGACGATGAGGGCGCCTTCGATGTGGACCTCACCGGCCAGCAGTCCCTCCATGGCCTGGATGGGCGCGAGCACCACGTCGCCGGGGCCGGTATGCAGGACGTCCAGGGGCGTGGCGACGCGGGCCTGGTGTCCGTGGCGCGCCAACTGCCGGGAGATGAGGACGGCGGTGACGGGGGGCCATCCATAGAGCAACAGAGGGCCCCCGGGGGCAGGCGCGGGGGTGGCGGCGGGCTCCGCGGGCCCCTCGATGCCGTACAGCTCCGACAGGGCGCGGGTGATGGCTGTGTCGGAGGCCACGTGTGCCTCGACGCGCGGCTTGCCGGTGATGGCGCGCACGGCGTCGACAGCTTCCAACGAGACGGGCGCGGGCAGGGCGATGTGGAGGACCTCGCGCTCGCCCTGCTCCAGCGGCACCAGCTCCACGCGCAGGGGCACGGCGCGGTGCTGCCGCGCGATGCGAGCGGGGAGGAGGTCCGCCATGCCGCGCTCGGGAGGCGTCAGGTCCAGGTCCACGGCCTCCACGCCGAGCTGGGCGGCGAGGCCGCGCAGCACATCCGCTTCCGAGCACACGCCCTCACGCACCAGGGCGCGTCCCAGGGGGACATGCGTCTCATGGTGGTGGACCAGTCCAACCCGGAGCTGGGCGCGGTTGAGCACTCCCATCTCCAGGAGGATTTCCCCGAGCGGACGCCTGGCACTGGATTCCATACACAGCAATCTTCACGCGGCAGCGCGCTTCGCGAGGCTCGAGCGCGGGTGCGCTTGCCCGCCCGCCCGGCCTTCAGCCTCGCGAGGGGAACACGCGCGCCCAGCTCTCCGGCTGGAAGCCCACGAGGACGGCGGTGGGCGTGACGAGCACGGGCCGCTTGACGAGCTTCCCGTCGGCGGCGAGCCACGTATGCAGCTCCGCGTCACTCGCCGCATCGACCTTGGCCTTGCCGAGCGCGCGGTAGCTCAGCCCGCTGGTATTGAGCCACTTCCGGACGGACACACCGCTACGGGGTATCCACTGCGCCAGCTCCGCGACAGTGGGCGGACTGTCGACGATGGGACGCACGCGGTGGGACACGCCCTGGGCTTCCAGCCACTTCAGCGCCTTCTTGCAGGTGGAACAGCCCGAGTAGGAGAGGACGAGGACCTCGTTCGACATGGCGCGCGCTTCTAGCAGCCCGGGCGCGGTTTGCGAGCGGCCATGACGCCGTGCTAGCGCGCCGGGTATGGACACGTCCGCCTCCGAGTGTACGAAGCGCTTCCTCATGATGGTGCTGACCCTGGGGGTGCTCGCCACCGCCTGCTCGTCGACGCCGGAGAAGCCCGGAGTCGTCCCCGAGCCGGATGGCGGCACGTCGGGAGGAGGGGACGGAGGGCCCATCATCGAGGTGCCCGAGGACGGTGGGACGATTGTCACCGGCACCTTGTCCGGGACGCTGACGGAGGCGGGCTCTCCGTATCGCGTGCTCGGCGACGCGCAGGGTGTCGTCACCATCCCCAAGGGGCAGGTCCTCACGGTGCAGCCCGGCGTCATCCTCGACTTCAAGGGGCGCCCCGAGGTGACGGAGGCCGACGTGGAGGCGGGCGCGGCCGACAGCGTGATGAACCACCATGACGGGCGCGTGGAGGTGCGCGTGTACGGCGGCATCCAGGTGCGTGGCACGGCGGACAAGCCCGTGCTGCTCACCTCCACCAACCGCTACGGCTGGTGGGGGATGAACTTCTTCGGTGAGAACTCCGTGGGTGACGGAGACCCCGTCTTCGAGCACATGGTCTTCGAGAAGGTCCGCAAGAATGACTACAACGGCAACCGCGACAAGACGCGCGGCGCGCTGTGGGCCTACTACCCGGGGCCGGTGACGATTCGGCACTCGGTGTTCCGCGACAACATGGCGTCGGCCAAGTGTGGCGCGCTGGACTTGATGTTCACCGTGGGCTCGCGCGTGGAGGACACGCTGTTCGAGGGCAACCGCACGTCGGACATCGACCGCTTCGCGCAAGCAGGCACGTCGTCCATGGCGGGCGGCGGGGCGATGTGCGTGACGCACGGGCGCGACTCCGTGGTGCGCGGCAACACCTTCCGCGACAACGGCCTGGAGGCGTTCCGGGGCGCTGTCACCAGCTCGCTCGAGCCGCGCCCCATCCTCGCGTGGCCCAACTCCCAGAACACCTATGACCTGGGCGGAGGCGGCGTGCTGCACTATTTCCAGCCGAACAATGACCTGGTCGAGGACAACCTCTTCGAAGGCAACTTCGTGACGCAGGGCCCGGCCGCGGCCATCTACCTGGAGGACATGGGCACGCGCGCCCTCACGTTGCGCGGCAATCGCTTCCTGGAGAACCGCGCGGGCGCGGGCGGCGTGGTGGTGTGCAACCGGGGCAGCGGAGCGGTGGAGCTGGTGGTGGCCGCCGACAACGTCTTCACCGGCAACACCGCCAACGGGCGTCCGGCGCCGAATGTGTCGGGGGACTGCACCACGGCGGCGCAATAGCCGCGTGTCCCCTCACGTCACTGGGGAGGCTCTGTCCCGGTGAGTGTCTTCACCACGCGGCGGGCGGCGCGGCCCAGCCTCACGCCCGCGCGGTGGTGGAGCTTGGGCAGGAAGGCGTGGGTGGAGCCGCTCGAGGGCTTCAGGAGCTTGAGCTCGCCCCGGCGCAGCTCGCGCGAGGCCAGGTGCTCGGGCAGCCACCCGTAGCCCAGGCCTTCCAGAATCGCCGCCTTCTTCGCCGCGAAGTCGTTGAGGTGCACCGTGGAGCGCATCTCCAGGGAGACGGTGCTGAGCTGGAGCCGGGGGTCGGAGCCGCGCACGGTGAGCAGCAGGTGCTCCGACAGCTCCTCTTCCTGGAGCGTCCCGCGCCTGCGCCGTGCCAGCGGATGGGAGCGGTGGGCCACCAGCAGCGCCTTCAGCTCCGGCAGCGCGTAGCTGCGCAGGCCTGGTAGCGAGGGCGGAAGCACGGACACCATGAGGTCCGCCTCGTCCCGCACGAAGGCCGCTTCCACTCCGGCCAGGAACTCCGACGACACATGGAAGCGCGTGCCGGCGCCCTCGGCCCGCAGCGCCTTCACCACCCGCAACAAGGGCTCCGCTGGGAAGACGCCGTCGAAGACGATGCGCAGCGTGGGCTCCCAGCCCGCGCGAATCTCCGCGCACGTCGCCTCCAGCTCCCGCTCCGCCGCGAGCAGCTTGCGACAGTGCTCCAGCACGCGCTCTCCCGCGGGCGTCAGCCGCGTCCGATAGCCGCGCCTGTCGAGCAGCTCCAGCTCCGTCTGTCCCTCCAGCGTGCGCAGGGTGTAGAGCACCGCCGTGTGCCCCTTTCCCAGCGCCTGCGCCGCGGCGGCGAACGTGCCGTGTCGGGCGAGGGCGTCCAGCGCACGGGCCTGCTCCAAGGTGACGTTCATCGCCCGCATTGTGCACGCCCCTGACAGTCAGCGCTGACCCACCGTCACAACTGCAACTGTGACGCAGTGCGGCTTACTTGTGTGATGGGTGCTGTTCTAGAGTCAACGCTCCACTCGACGGAGGGGTTTATGACGGGAAGGCTGAGTTGGGCCCTGGCAGCGGCGGTCGCATTGGGTTCCGCGGGCGCGAGCGCTCAGGAAGTCGCGACGTACAGCGCGCCGACGGGACTGGAAGTCACGGTCGGCCTCGGGTTTCAGGCGGGAGCGGGTTACGTCTACAAGAACGGTGCACGGTTGGACCGCACCGTGGGTGATGTGAAGTTGAGCGACGCCGCGAACGGCGCAGTGCCCTTCCTGGTGGAGGTGGGCTACCGCGTGACGCCGAACTGGTTCGTCGGCGCGTACGGCAGCTACTCGTACATCCTCACCAAGGAGAATCCGTACTCCTGCTTCGAGGGTTGGGAGTGCGCGGCCTCGCAGCTGCGCTTCGGTCCTCAGGTGCAGTATCACTTCTCGCCCACGGCCTCGTTCGACCCCTTCGTCGGCGTTGGCTTCGGCATGGTGCTCCTGAACAACGAGAACTCCGGCCCCACGCAGGTTCAGGTGGGACCTGGGGCGCCCGTCACGGCGAACCTGAAGCTGAAGAGCCAGACGCGTGGTCCCGAGTTCGTGAACGTCACCGTCGGCGGCAAGTGGCGCCTGGGGCACTCGCTGTCCTTCGGCCCCTACCTCACCGGCACCTACGCGCGTTACACGACGCGCTCGGGTGACACCACGCTGGCGCTGCCCGCGCCGCTGCCCACCACGACGACGCCGCTGGGCCCCGCCGAGGACGGTCCGTACGGTCTCATCATGCTGGGCATCCGAGGCAGCTGGAACATCTGAACCGTTGAGCTGTTGAACCGGGGGTCTGCTTCGGGCTGACCCCTGGTGTGACGCGGAGTGCCCAACGCTCCGCGTCGCCCCTTCCGCGAGGAAGAGGGCGGTCCTTCCGAGATGATTCAGGCCCGGCAGACGCGTCAGAGTACGGGCGGAGTCGTTCATCTCGATAGGAGTCGCCCATGATTCGGAAGTGGTGGAGTGGCGCGTGTGGTGTCGCGAGCGCGGTGGCCATCCTGGGAGCACTGCCCGCGAGTGCCCAAGCCCTGACGCCGCCTGACTGGCAACGACAGCTGGGAAGTACCGCGGACGAGCTGGCGCTGGCCGTCACCTCCGTGGGCGACGCCGTCTACATGGCGGGCCACACCGGCGGACAGCTCGGCTCCGAGGTGTCGTCGGGCGGTCAGGACCTCTTCGTTTCGAAGCACGGCGTGGACGGCACGCTTCGCTGGGTGCGGCAGCTGGGCACGGCGATGAATGACCGGGCGATTTCGGTGACGGCGGACCTGGCGGGCAACGTCTACGTCGCGGGCTACACGTGGGGCAGCTTCCTTCCGTACGTCAACGCGGGTGGCACGGACTTCTTCGTGCTGAAGCTCGACGCGAAGGGCGCGCTGGAGTGGGTGCAGCAGTTCGGCACGGAGACGGACGACTTCGCCACCGGCATCGCCGTCACGCGCTGCGCGGGACAGGACGGCCTCTTCGTCGCGGGCTATTCGCTGGGGCGCATCGACGGGACTCCCACGCCGGGCAACTACGACGTGGTGGTGGCCAAGTTCGACACGGGTGGCAACCCGTACTGGATGCGGCAGTTTGGCTCGGCGCGGAGCGACATTGCCCTGGGCGTGGCGGTGAGCCCGCGCGAGGACATCTACGTCGCGGGTTACACGCTGGGCAGCCTCGACGGTGTCACGGCGACGGGAAACACGGTGGACCTGTTCCTGGCGAAGTATGACGTGCTCGGGAAGGCGCAGTGGGTACGTCAGCTGGGCTCGGCGAGTGACGAGTACGGCACGGGGGTCGCCGTGGATGAAGACGGCGCGGCCTATGTGTCTGGCTACACCTTCGGTGCGCTCGACGGGAACGTCCGAGTGGGCACGTACGACGCGGTGCTGGTGAAGTATGACGAGGCGGGCACGCGGCAGTGGACGCGGCAGCCTGGTACGACGACCACGGACTATGGGCAAGGCGTCGCGGTGGGTGTGGATGGCACCGTGCACCTGGTGGGGCACACGTCGGGCGCGCTGGATGGCAACGTGTCACTGGGTGGCAGTGACGTGTTCCTGTCCACGTACGACAAAGCGGGCAACCCTCTTGGCACGCGTCAGGTGGGCTCCAGCACGTCGGACCGCGGGCAGGCCGTGGCCGTCGGCGACGACGGGGCCGCGTACGCGGTGGGCTACACCTGGGGCGCTCTGCCCGGGAGCGCCAGGGCGGGTGGCTACGACGCCATCCTCTTTCGCTTCTGAGTAAGGCCGAGCTGGCGCACTCTCGCCGGGGCGGGCGTCGCGACGCAGGTTCGCGGCACCTGCTTGCTTCGATGCGGAGGACCTTGGAGCTCTCATGATGGGCGAGTGTCGCGGCACCTGCTTGCTTCGATGCGGAGGACCTTCGAGCCCTCAAGATGGGCGGGTGTCGCGAAGCAGGTTCGCGGCACCTGCGTGCTTCGATGCGGAGGACCTTCGAGCTCTCATGATGGGCGGGTGTCGCGAAGCAGGTGCGCGGCACCTGCTTGCTTCGATGCGGAGGACCTTCGAGACGTCATGGTGAGCGGGTGTCGCGACGCAGGTTCGCGGCGCCCGTTCGCTTCGCGGGAATGCGCTTTCACTCAGCCACTCGGGGCGAGGCGCGGGCACCGGCACCGGCGGGTGTCGAGGCGGTGGCCTGTCGAGCGCTCGCTGGGGACGGATGTCGGGCGGCAGGCGTGGACACCCGCTCACGCCGAGGCGATGTACCTTTCAATCACGCGGAAGGGCGGACGAAGGAGCGGGGTGATGGAGTTCGATTCAAGCGCGCGGACGGGACGCTACAAACGGGCTGCCGCCGAGGCGGCGGTGGACCGGTTCTTCCTACCGGGGATGCGCGTGGGCCTGGGCACCGGGAGCACCGCGGCCTTCGCGGTGCGACGGCTGGCGACGCTGCGCGGACAGGGACACCTGCTCGATGTTCTCGGCGTCCCCACGTCACGCGCCACGCAGGCGCTGGCGTTGGAACTGGGAATCCCCCTCACCACACTGGAGGAGCACCCCGAGCTGGATGTCACCATCGACGGCGCCGACGAGGTGGCGCCAGACCTGTCCGTCATCAAGGGGGGAGGCGGCGCGCTGCTGCGCGAGAAGATCGTCGCCCAGGCCAGTCGCCGCGTCGTCATCGTCGCGGACGTGGCGAAGCTGTCACCGAAGCTCGGCACCCACTGGCCCGTGCCGGTGGAAGTGCTGTCGTTCGGTTGGCGCTCGCAGCTGCGCTTCCTCGAGTCCCTTGGCGCTCGCGTGACACCGCGCAAGGGCGCCAACGATGCGCCTTTCGTCACGGACCAGGGCAACCTCGTCCTCGACTGCGCCTTCGGTCCCCTCGATGCACCTTCGACACTGGCCGAACGTCTGGGCGCGCGTGCGGGAATCGTCGGCCATGGCCTGTTCCTCGGCATCGCCACGGACCTGATGGTGGCGGGCCCCGGGGGCGTCGAACACCGCGTGCGCCCCACCTGAGTCGGCCCCTGGCATGCGGGGCCCGTGCGAGGGTGCCCATCCGCCCGCATGACGTGCTGGCGGTCGTGTGTCGCGTGGGTGGGCGAGTGTCGCGTGGGTCACGAGCGCTCCACCATTGGGGGCTCTCGCACGTGGGTCGCGCGACGTGGACGTAGGCGACTGTCGGGCGCGCTCGGCGGTGATTCTCGCGGGCTTGGAAGAGCGTGGAGCGCGGCCCTCACATGGTGCGTCAAAAAGTGCGAAGGCCACGACAGCGCGCGCGGTTACACTCGGCTGCGTTCCAGCGCTTCAGAGGGGGTTTCCGGGGGCTGCTGGCTCAGAGGGTGCCTTTCGTATGCGAATCATCCGTTACTGCCTCCCCGCGGCACTGCTGTTGGTGACCGCCTCCTGCTCAGGCGACACATCTGGCGGAGACCCTCCCGAGGTGTCGGAGGCGTCCCCCGCGCGAGTGCGTCGCATCACCCGCGCCGAATACGACAACAGCGTCTACGGCATCGTGAAGAACCCCACGCTGGTGCCCATGGCGCAGCTCTTCGCGCCCGAGGACGCCATCCTCGGCTACACCACGCATGATCGCCTCCAGGTGACGCCGCTGCTCGCGGACCAACTGGACTTCGCGGCGGAGCGGAACTGGGGTCCTGTCGCGGCCAACAACCTGGCCAGCGAGTACGCCTGCGCCGAGGGACAGAACGAAGAGGACTGCGCACGCTCCTTCATCCGCGCGCTGGGCGCTCGCGCCTTCCGTCGGCCGGTGACGGCCGAGGACGAGAAGGACCTGCTCGAGTTGTGGAAGGCGGTGCGCAAGGACACGGACCCGAAGAAGGCGGCCGAGTACGTCATCCAGGCGGTGCTCACGTCGGCGTCGTTCCTCTACCGCACGGAGCTGGGCGAGCCCGGTGGACCGGCGAACAGGGTGGTGTGGCTGACGCAGCAGGAGATCGCCACGGCGCTGGCGTTCGCCGTGACGGGTGCGCCTCCTGACGCGGAGCTGACCACCGCCGCCAGCTCGGGGCAGCTCAAGACGGCCGATGCGCGCGAGGCCCAGGCACGTCGCCTGCTGCAGACGGAAGCGTCCAAGAGGTACCTCCAGCGCTTCGTCATGGAGTGGCTCGGGCTGACCGGCCTGGAGAGCGTCAACAAGAACAACCAGGTGTTCCCGGACTTCAGCCAGATCTTCAAGCTCTCCGCGAGCGCGGAGACGACGACCTTCATCGACCACGTCCTCACCAACGAGGGTGGCTCCGTGAAGGAGCTGCTGGGCGCGAACTACACCTTCGCGAACGGCCTGATGTCGCTGTTCTACGGCACGTCGCAGACGTCAGATGGCCGCATCGGCCGGGTTCCTCTGCCGGAAAACCGGGTGGGCATCCTCACGCATGCGAGCGTGCTGACGACGTACGCGCTGTTCGATTCCAGCTCGCCCATCCGTCGCGGCAAGTTCGTCCTCACGCGCCTTCTGTGCCGTGAAATTCCGCCGCCCCCGCCGTCCGTCATCATCATCCCGCCCGCCGTCAATCCGGACAGCACCACCCGCGCCCGCTTCGCCGCCCATACCGACAACCCCACCTGCGCGGGCTGCCATCGCCAGCTGGACCCCATCGGCTTCGGCATGGAGGACTACGACGGCCTGGGCAAGTACCGCACGACGGAGAACGGCCTGGACGTGGATGCCAGCGGCTCCGTCGAGCACGCCAACGGCAAGTTCACCTTCACGGGCGGCGCCGAACTCGCGCGCTGGCTCGCCAGCAGCGAGGACGTGGCCGACTGCGTGCCGCTGCAGCTCTTCCGCTACGTCATGGGGCGGGATGAGGACACCGTCGATGGGCCGATGCTCACCGACATGCGCTCGCGCTTCCGCGCGGACCCGAAGCTGAAGCTGGGCGATGCCCTCGTCGGCCTCGTCCGCTCACCGTATTTCGTCCACCGGCGCACCACTTCCCCCGAGTAGCCACCATGCTCCGCGAACTCTCACGACGCTCCCTGATCAAGACCCTGGCGGGCTCGGCGGCGGCGCTGCCCCTGGCCAACCTGCTCGGCACCACGGACGCGTATGCCCAGGGCACCACGCCCCCCATGCGCTTCATCGCCATCTTCACCTCCCACGGGTGCCTGCCGGAGTACTGGAGTCCGAAGGGCGGCGAGCTGGACTTCAACCTCGACTTCCCCAACTCCATGCTGGCTCCACTCCAGCGCCACCGCTCCAAGCTGCTGGTGCTGGATGGCCTGGACTACCAGGTGCTCTACGAGCACGGCCTGACGGGCCACGAGGGCGGTCCCGTCACGTTCCTCACCGGCAGCAAGGTCAACACCGCCAGCGGTGACGACCTTCCGGAGAACGCCTCGTTGGACCAGGTCCTCGCGGCGCAGATTGGCGGCGCCACGCGGTTCCGCTCCCTCCAGCTCAACGCGTGGGAGCAGTTCGGCGGCCAGCACGTCTACAACAGCATCAGCTTCACGCCGAACGGCGGCCGCGTGCCCTTCGAGAGAGACCCCGCGGGCGTCTACCAGCGCCTGTTCGGCGCCGCGCCGTCGCCGACCTCGGACCCGGGGGAGAACGCGCGCACGCTCGCGCGTCGCAAGAGCCTGCTGGACTACCTGGTCAAGGACGCCACCCGGCTGCGCAACCGGCTGGCGGGCGCGGAGCGGCAGAAGCTGGAGACGCATCTGGAGTCGCTGCGCGACATCGAGCGCCGGCTGGGCTCGCTGAGCACGGCGCCCGCGCCCTCGCAGGAGCCCGTGCCGGCGGAGGCCGCGTGCAGTGGTGGTGCGGCGCCTCCGGCGTTCGACCTGGGGCAGCTCGGCAACCTGGAGAACATGCCGACGCTGACCAAGCTCCACATGGACCTCATCGTCCGGGCCTTCGCGTGTGACTTGACGCGCGTGGTGACGATGACGATTCCGGGCCCGTCGATGCCGTGGCTCGGCATCCACGAGGACACGCACAACGACCTGGCGCACCGCCTGGACGTGACGGACGAGCCCTTGCGCTCGCAGATTCGCGGGAAGATGGTGCAGGTGCAGCGCTGGTACGCCGAGCAGGTGGCGTACCTCATGGACGGCCTGGCCTCCGTGCAGGAGGGCAGCGGCACCGCGCTGGACAACACCCTCATCCTCTGGGGCAACGAGCTGGGGGATGCGTCCGGCCACATGAACGTGCGCGTGCCCACGGTGCTCGCGGGCGGCGCGGCCGGGAAGTTCCGCATGGGCCGCTTCCTGCGGCTGCGTCCGGAGGGCTCCGACCCGCTGAGCGGCTGGAGTGGCCCAGGCACGCCGATGCCGGATGCGGTGGCCCACAACAAGCTGCTGGTGTCCATCGCCCAGGCCTTCGGGGTGAACGTGAACACCTTCGGCCATCCGGACTTCAAGGGCCCCCTGTCGGGCCTCACCTGAGTCCGGTGCCTCGCGGCGGGGCCGGACGTCCCGCCGCGAGCCTCCCTTCGGGCCTGGAAGACGGGCTCGAAGGGCAGGCGTATCTCCGCCGTCGCGTCAGGGGGACCGGGACTTCGGTGCCGTGTCCCCTCCGCGCCACCGGCGCAGCAGCTCGGAGGCGCTGCCGCCTCGCTCCAGCCGGGCCTCCGTCACCGTCCCCGCCGCATCCACCCGCACCACGAAGGTGAGCGTGGGCTCGCCGTGCAGGTGGTAGCGCAGGTCGGCGACGCGCACCTCTCGCCCCGACTCCACCTGCGTCACCGTCACCACGGGGAAGCGCGCCCACGCCAGGGCCTCGCGCACGGTGGGCACCTCGCGCAAATCTCCGGGCAGCACGTCCAAGGGAGCCGTCACCCTGCGGGCCTCTCGGGGCTCGCCCAGGAGCGTCACGTCTCCGGCGGCCAGGACGTCGCCAGGAAGGCGCGCCACGTACCGCCACGTGCTGAAGGAGAAGGGCGCCGGGAAGACGCGCACGGACTCGGCCCCGGGATGGGCGCCGTCCACCCGCCGCGTCAGCACGCTCCAGGACACGACGCGTGCTCCCACGTAGGCCATGGAGCAGGCGAGCCCCAGGAGCAGCGCGCGCCGCCACACCGCGCGCCGTCGCCACGCCACCACCGCCCCCGCCACCAACGGCAGCGTCACCCACGGGTCCACCACCACCGTCCAGTCCAGGCTCAGCCGCGCATCCGAGAAGGGCAGCAGCACCCGCGTGCCCCAGCCCGTCCACAGGTCCGGCAGCAGGTGCGCGAAGAGCACGGAGATGAGGCTGGTGAGGAACACCGGGGGCAGCCGGGTGTCGCGGCGGAACACCGCCCAGGCGACGAGCGTGGCGGCCAGGGCGACGACGGGCGCGAAGAAGAGCGAGTGGGACAGGCCCCGGTGCGCATGGAGCGCCACCGTCACCGCGTCGCCCCTCGCCAGCAGGGTGTCCAGGTCCGGCAGCTCGGCGGCCAGCACGCTCGCCAGCAACACCGCGCGGTCCGTGGATGAAGAGCGCTCCGGAGAGTCGGGGCGTACGTCGGGCCGGCGCAGCGCGCCGACAGCCAGTCCCAATAGTCCGTGCGTGAGGTTGTCCATGGCGCCCGTGGCTCTAGCGCCTTCCTCCCACGGGGGCCAGCGGCGGGACGCAAGACAACGCCTTGCGCCCCGTCGCCAGTCAGACGACTGCTTCAGCCAGTGGGCCTACGACTACCCGCCCAGCGCGCCGTTGATGAGCGGCGCGACAATGCCCATGCCCGGGTCCTCGGCGTTGTAGCCGTTGGCGGGCTCGTAGATGCGCACGCGCTGGTTGTTGTTCACGAAGCGCGTGAGGAACGTGTCCATGCCCACGAACTCGCTGCGGCACGTCCACGACTGCCACGGCGCTTCAATGTACTCGTACCACTTCTTCTTCTCCATCCGCTGGCAGGCGTGCGCGCCGATGAAGGTGATGATGGTGCTGCAGTGGCTGGAGTTGATGGCCCGCTCGTGCGGGATGAAGTAGCTGAAGTTGTTGTACTTGTTCAGCTCCGTCACCAGCGCGGCCTCGTCCGTCTTCCAGTAGGCGTGCACGGACTCCTTGTCGTTCGGCGTGTGGAAGCGCTCATAGGAGAAGCGCGAGTAGTTGTAGTCACGCGTGTAGCCCGTGTACGCGAGCTGGTCGTTCGGGAACTCCGTGGCCACCATGCGGTTGATGGTGCCGAAGTCGCTCTGGCTGAACGACGCGGGCAGCAGGCCGAACACGGAGTTCAGGTTCCACGACTCACGAATCTTGTCGTGCAGGGCGCGCGACTTGAAGTTGGCGTTGGGCGCCAGGAAGATGGGGCCGGAGTCGTTGAGCAGGTAGCCCTGCGCCGGGTTGATGATGCGACGCGCGAAGTAGTAGCCCGCCGACGTCGCCGTGCCGCCCGCGCTGTAGCCCGTCATCAGGAACTTCTGCACGTTGGGGAACTGCGCCTTCGCGTAGTTCGCCACCGCCAGCGTGTTGGTGTAGCCGCTGTGGTGCCAGGTGAGCGGCGGGTTGGCGCCCGTCTGGTCCACGTACGTCTTCACGTTGTTGCCGATGTGCACGTCGCCGGTGCAGTACGGCACGTAGACGATGTTCCAGCCGTTCGTCACCAGGTTCGTCTTGCTGCGTAGCGGCAGGCCCGGGTCGGCGCCGTTGACGAGCGGCGAGACGTACTTCGCGGTGAACTGGGTGATGTAGTCGTCGGCGATGCCGTTGGGGTTCGCCGCGCCCAGGAGGCCCGCACGGCCGCTACAGGTGTCGTAGTCCCAGCACGCGCCGCCACCTTCGAGCAGCATCAGCAGGTTGGGCGAGTTCGTCTTGTGGATGAAGAACTTGAACTGGGAGCCATTGCCACACTTCGTCCCAGGCAGCTCCACCTTCTGCCAGTTGTAGTTGTTGCCGCCATCCACCAGCACGCTGACGATGGATGAGACGATGACTTCCGAGCGGGCGGCGCTGGGGACCATCAGCGCAGCGACAGCGAGGCACGCCACGAGTACGCGCTTCATGCAGGCTCCTCCGGGTTTGGGGGGAAACCGGTTCTATAGCCCACGTTGACCCGAGAGTCAGTCCTGAATGTGTTGTTTCATGTTTCGAGCATCACGGTGGATTGTGATGCATTGCGGCATGACAAGGGTTGGTTGCCATGTGCGCGAGGCACGCGGTATTCGGACGTCATGTCCGATAATGCTGGGTCGAAGCGGCTGGGCTGGCTGGCGGGGCTCGGGGGCGTGGCGCTGGTGGCCGCGCTCGTGTTCGCCCTGAGCGGAGAGGCGCCGCCCCCGGTGCCCGAGCCAGAGACGGCCACCGCGCCAACCCCGCCCCCCGCCGCGCCCTCGCGGCCCGCCCCGCCCACCCCTCCGCAAGGAATGACAAGCAGCGTCATTCCGGAGACGCTCCGGGCGCCGGAGCCCGAGCCTGAAGGGGACGGCGAGCCCCAGGCCTATCCATTGGATTTGGAGGCGCTGCGCGCGAAGCTGCCGGACAACCTGTACTGGGAGCTGGGCGCGCCGACGAAGGACCCGGAGCTCTTGCGCAAGCGCGAGGAGGAGACGCGCAAGTGGAATGAAGTCTTTGGCCGGGTGCAGTCGGGTGACGCCACCGAGTCTGAGATTCACCAGTACTACGACCGACGACGCAAGGTGTCAGAGGACATGTTGCGGTTCGCGACCACGGTGCTGGAGGAGCAGGGCGACAAGCTGCCCGAGCGTGACAAGGGTTTGTACGAGCTGAGCATCAACATGCACCGCACGCGGCTGTCGGAGTACCCCCGACAGGAAGAGGAGTCGCTCGCGCACCGCCGCTCGCAGGAGCAGCGCCGCGAGCAGTGGCGTCAGGGACAGCCGCAGCCCTGAGCGCGCCCGCTCGTGTCGGATAGTGAAAGCTTGCGGGGGCGCACGGCCGGACGCCGGATTGGAGCGCCCCGCATGCTCCGCTAGAGACGCGGGGCATGGTGGTGGAGACGCGTCGGACGGGTTTGCCCGGAGAGGGCGAACGCGAGGAGGGCTCTTCCGAGGAGGAGTCGCGCCAGCCCACGGGGGAGCTCGAGCAGCGGGTGCTGGAGCGGACGGCCGCCCTGGAGGCGGCGCTGCGGGTGCGCGACGAGTTCCTGTCCGTGGCCTCCCACGAATTGCGCACGCCCCTGACGTCGCTGCGGCTCTACGTGGATGGGCTGGTGCGCTCCGCGCAGCTCGGCGCGCTCGGGCCTGAGGATGTGCCTCGGCGTCTGGCGCGGGTCCAGGACCAGTGCGGGCGGCTCGACAGGCTCATCGCCACGCTCCTGGACGTGTCGCTGTTGTCCACGCAGCGGCCCGTGCTGGATTTGGAGGAGGTGGACCTGGGGCAGTTGGTGCGCCACACCGTGGAGCGGATGGAGGAGGACGTGCGGCGGGCCGGCTGTGATTTGTGCCTGCGCGCCCCGCCCGGCATCGTCGGCGCGTGGGACCGCACGCGCGTCGAGCAGGTCTTCACCAACCTGCTCACCAATGCCTTGCGGCACGCCGCGGGGACGGCCATCGAGGTGGCGCTGCGCGCGGAGCCACACTTCGTGCTCCTCTGGGTGAGGGATGAGGGGCCGGGCATCTCCCCGGAGGACCAGGCGCGGCTGTTCCAGCGCTTCTCGCGTCTGGACCCGACGCGGCCGGGCTTCGGGCTGGGGCTGTGGATTTCCCGCCAGCTCGTG
Source organism: Myxococcus sp. CA051A (assembly GCF_013336705.1). NCBI lineage: Bacteria > Pseudomonadati > Myxococcota > Myxococcia > Myxococcales > Myxococcaceae > Myxococcus > Myxococcus sp. CA051A. The sequence goes on from NZ_JABUMS010000001.1 coordinate 561,908, forward strand.
GAGCTCCATGGGGGCAGCCTGTCCGTGGAGAGCGCCCCAGGTCAGGGCGCCCGCTTCACCGTGAGACTGCCGCTGCCGGCACCCTTGCCGCCGCCGGGCCCTTGAGGGCCTGTCTGGCCCCAGGGCGCCGAGTGTTGTCTGACGAGCAGAGGTGTGGGAGGTAGCGGTGGGCTGACACGAGGGAAGTGCTAAGCGGGAGCTGGGGGCCTTGACCCGCATCCGCACCGAGCGCGTGGACCATCACTTGACCGGACAAGGGTTTGCCAACGCCGCCGCGTCCCCCGTGGACGTGGAGGGACTCGACACCGTTCTGTGGGACCAGTTCCCGGAGAGTGTCGCCGTCTGCGCGCCGGACGGTTCGTGCCTCTACGCGAACCCGTCGATGGAGCGTGCCTTCGGAGGCCCCCGGGCGGAGCTGCTCGGCCGCTCGTTGTGGGAGCTGTATCCGCAGGTCGTGCGAGAGCAGCTCCAGGCGCGGTTCCAGCGCGTGGCGGCGGCGGGCGAGCCGGAAGCCTTCGAGTGGCACTTCGCGTCCGAGGACCGCTGGTTCGTGTTGCGCCTGTTCCGGGGCCATGGCCGCGTCTACGTCTTCTCGCGAGAGAACACGGCGGAGAAGAAGCAGGAGGCCATCCTCCGGGGCCTCTACGACGAGACGCGGCGCGCGCAGCGGCATGCGGCCTTCCTGGCGCAGGCCAGCGAGGTGATGACCTCGTCCCTGGAGCACGACGAAATCCTCCAGCGGCTCACCTCGCTCGCCGTGCCTCCCCTGGCGGATGGGTGCAGCGTGGACGTCCCCCTGCCCGACGGGAGCGTGCGGCGGGTCGCCATGGCGCACGTGCGGCCGGAGCTGGTGGCGCGCACGCGTGCGTACCATGAGCGCTACCCCATCCGGATGGATGATGCCCACGGGGTGGGCAAGGTGCTGCGCACGGGGGCCACGGAGTTCGTGGCGGAGCTGCGGCCGGAAGCGCTCGCGCAGGGCATCGCCGACGAGGCCCGGCGCCGCGCGACGCAGGAGCTGGGCCTGACGGCGTACATCATCGTGCCCTTGATGAGTCGGGGGCAGGTGCTCGGGGCGCTCTCGCTCGTCAACACCGAGGGCGGCCGGCGCTACACGCAGGCGGACGTGCGGCTCGCGGAGGACCTGGCGCGGCGCGCGGCCACGTCGCTGGACAACGGGCGGCTCTACACGGAGGCGCAGGAGGCGGTGCGCGCCCGGGACTCCTTCCTCTCCGTCGCCTCGCATGAGCTGAACACGCCGCTCACCTCGCTGACCCTCAACGTCCAGGCGCTGCGCCGCCAGCTGGAATCTCCCAGGGCGAGCCCCGGGGACGTGGCGTCCGAGTCCGTCTCCAACAAGGTGATGGCCGTGCAACGGCAGCTCTCCCGACTGTCCAGTCTGGTGCGCGAGCTCCTGGACGTGTCGCGCATCACCGCGGGCAAGCTGCGGCTGGAGCGGGAGGAGCTGGACCTGGCCGCGCTCACGCGGGAGCTGGTGCCGCGCTACGCGGAGGAGCTGTCGCGAGCGGGGTGCTCGTTGCGGCTGGAGGCGCCGGGGCCCGCGACGGGCAGTTGGGACCGGCTGCGTGTCGAGCAGGTGCTCCAGAACCTGCTGTCCAACGCCATCAAGTATGGCCGGGGCCACCCCATCGAGGTGAGCGTGGGCGCGGACGCGGAGCGGGCCTGGCTGTCCGTGCGGGACGAGGGCGTGGGCATCGCCCTGGAGGCGCAGCCGCGTCTGTTCCATCGCTTCGAGCGGCTGGCCAGCGAGCGGCACTACGGCGGCCTGGGGCTGGGCCTGTGGATTGTCCGGCAGATTGTCGACGCCATGGGCGGGCGCATCCTCGTGCGCAGCGCGCCCGGTCAGGGTTCCACCTTCACAGTGGAGTTGCCGCGCCAGCCGCCGGAATGAGGTGCGAGCGCGCGCCCGAGGACACCACCCAGAGCTGATGGGAGGTGCGGGTGATGGCCACGTGCAGGCGGCGGCGGGACTCGTCATCCACGGGCCAGGCGCGCGCGGTGACGTCCGGGAGGATGACGTAGTCGAACTCCAGGCCCTTCACGCTGCCCACGTCCGTCACGTCCACGCCGGGCTCGAAGGAGAACTCACCGTCCTTCACCCGACGCGCCCACGCCTGGTCCGCGACGACGCGATAGACGGCGTCGGCCGACTCGGGGCTGCTGGCGATGACGCCCACGGAGGCGTGGGGCTCGCGTGAGACGAGGTCCCTCAGGGCCTCGCCGACGAAGAGCTGGGCCTGGGCCTCGACGGGGAAGTGGTGGAAGCCCACCGGCGCGCCCGCGCGGGGAGGCTGCGCGGTCGACTCCGCTGGAGCCTGGGTGCCGAGCACCTGTCGCGCCAGCTCGACGACGGACGCCGGACAGCGGTAGGAGACCTGCAGCCGGCAGGTGGACGCGTCGCGGATGCCCAGTTCGTCGAGCGCCTCGGGCCAGCCCGCGAAGCCCGCCTCGGTCTGCTGCATCTCATCGCCCGCGAGCGTGCAACTGCGGCCCTTGCCCAGCAGCTTGCGCACGACGAACAGCTCGAAGAGGGAGAAGTCCTCCGCCTCGTCCAGGACCATGTGGGCCAGTCGCTCCAGGCCGAGCGGACCCTGCTGGGCCTTGAGGAACATGAGGATGGGCAGGTCCTCCAGGTCCACCGTGCCGGCCAGGGCGTAGGGCGTGTCGTCCTCGAGCGCCTTGCCGTCCACGGTGATGAGTCGCTCCGGGTCGGTGATGTCCTTGAGCTCCTTCTCCAGCGGCGTGGAGCGCTGCAGGCGCGTGTGCTCCAGCACCTCGTCGATGACGGTGCGCGGCAGTTCGCCCTTCGCCTTGTTCACCACGTCTTCGACGAAGTGCCGGTCCAGGTACGCGTCCGCCAGGCGCCGGTGCAGCCGCTCCAGCGTGGTGCCCGCCTGTGTCTTGGGCGCGCCGATGCGGCCGAGCAGCAGGCGCCGCAGCGCGGGGTGGCGCTTGAAGCGCGACACGAGCGGCGGCGTCTCCGGGCTCAGCTTGATGCCTGGCAGATTGAACGCGGAGCGCGCCGTGGCCAGGAGCCAGTGGTCCAGCGTATCCACCGAGACGCGGCCCAGGCCCAGGGGCGCCAGCAGTCGGCGCGACAGTCGGGCGAGGCCCTCCTCGGGGACGATGAGCTTCATCCGCGCCTGCGGGTACTTCGCCGGGTCGTCGAAGGCAATCTTCGCCAGCCGGTGCAGGGCCACCGTCGTCTTCCCGCTGCCCGCGCTGCCCAGCACCAGCAGCGGGTGTGAGGCGTCCACGCTGACGGCCTCGTACTGCTCGGCGTCCAGGAGGGCGGTGACTCCGAAGGCATCCTCCGCGCGCCGTGCGCCCTTGCCCGTCCCCAGGGCTCCGGGCCGGGCGGCCGACCCCGCGCCACCCGCTCGCAGCGCGGTGACGTCTCGGCCCACGCCATGCCACGTGCCGTCCTGCGCGCGCTCCAGCACGAGGGCGCCGGAGATGATGCGCGTCAGCACTCCTCGCTCGATGACGACGAGGCGGCGCACCTCGACGGTGCCCTCGGCCAGCCGCTCGCCGAACTGTTCCTCGTACGCGTCGCCCTCCTCGTACGAATAGAAGACGCGGGCGATGGGTGCGAAGCGCCAGTCGATGACGCGCACGCCGGCGCTCACATCCGCGAAGGTGGTGCGCCCGAGCAGATAGTCGCGCGGACCGGCGTCGCCAGCCAGGCGCAGGTGCGCGAAGTAGGGGGCCTGGGCGTCCGGAAGCTGCGCGCTCTCCTGCCGGTCCAGCAGGGCCCGCGTCTGGTCCATCTGGAAGAAGAGGTGGGGAAGGTCGGCCTCGGCCGCGCTCGCCGCCTCGTCGCGGAGCGCCTGGAGCTGCGCGACGAGCCCCCGGTCCTCCTGCGCCCGTCCGGCCTTGCGACGCGCGGCCTCCAGCGTCGCCTGGACGCGCGTCAGCAGCGCCTCCTCCTCGGCGATGATGGCCCGGACGTCTTCGGAGAGGTGTCCCTGCGCATGCGTCATGGGCGCCAAGGTGAACCGCGCGAAGGGGCACGTCAACCCGTTGGTTTTCCTGGCGGAAGTGCTACTTTGAATGGCGGTCGGAAGGAGTGGGCATGCGGCGCTTCAACCCTCGCCTGGCGCTGCTGGTGCTGGCCTTCCTGTCGTGCGCGTCCGCCAGTCCGCGCACCGTCCTCCACCAGAAACAGTCGCCCTATACGCTCGTCGCGGTGACGCAGGACGCGGAGGGCCGGCGCTACCTCCAGTTCGACGAGTCGGGCGCGCTCCAGAGCGTTGTGTGGCCGGGGCAGCCGTTGAAGCTGGAGCTGGGCTACACGCGCATGGCCATGGTGGGGCTGGCCTTCGTCCCCCGTCCCCAGCGCATCCTCGTTGTCGGGCTGGGCGGAGGCGCCATGCCCATGTTCCTGCGCGCGGTGCTGCCCGAGGCGCACATCGACGTGGTGGACATCGACCCGGATGTGGTGGACGTGGCGCGGCGCTACTTCGGCTTCACCGAGGACGCGCGACTGAAGGCGCATGTGGCGGACGGCCGGGCCTTCATCGAGGCGAAGCGCCCCGCGTATGACCTCGTCTTCCTGGACGCGTACGGCCCCGACAGCATCCCCGAGCACCTGGGCACGGTGGAGTTTCTCGCCGTGGTGCGCGCGCGGCTGACGGCGCGTGGGGTGGTGGTGGGCAACGTCTGGGAGGACCCGCCCAATCCGCTTTTCTCCTCCATGCTGCGCACGTGGCAGGCGGGCTTCCGCCAGCTCTACACCTTCGAGGTGGAGGACCACGCCAACCGCATCTTCGTGGGTGTGCCGTCCGCCGAAAAGCAGTCACGCGAGGCCCTGGCGTCCCGCGCCCAGAAGCTGGAGCGGGAGCGAGGCGTGCCCTTCGACTTGAGCGCGATGGTGCTGGAAGGCTTCGCCGACGTCACCGGGCGCAAGGAATTGTCAGGACAGGTGTTGAAGGACAAACGCCAGGCGTCCCCGGCTCCGGTCCCCTGACGCGCGGAGGGGAGCCCGTCGATTGCGCTTCGATGAGGCGCGCGGGATAGACTCCTGCCGCCTCACGGCGTGTCGTGTACCCGTTTCGTTTCGGAGGATGCGATGTCCCCGTCTCACGTCGGGCCGCCCGCGCTGTCGCGTCGGGGCCTGCTCAAGCGAGGGGTGTTCGGAGGCGCGCTGCTCGCGTTGGGGGGCAGCGGAGTCCTCATCCTGCGGGAAGGGCTGTCATTGCCCCTGCCTGAGGAAGGGCTGCTCGTCCTCGGGCCGCGCGAGTACGCCACGTTCCAGGCCCTGGCCCGCCGTGCGTTCCAGCCGCGTGAAGGCTGGCCGGACGCGGACACGGTGCGCGTGGCCTTCCTGGCGGACAGGCTGCTCGCGCGGGGAGACCCCTCCATCGCGCGGGAGGTCCGGGACGTGCTGGGAATCTTCGACAACGCGCTGGCGGGGCTGCTCTTCGCGGGCGGCGTCACGCCCTTCTCGCGGCTGGCTCCCGAGGCGCAGGACGCCGTGCTGGAGGACTGGCGGACGTCGAGGCTGGTGTTTCGTCGCGGCGCCTTTCACGCGCTGCGCTCGCTGGCCCATGCCGCTTATTACTCACATCCGGCGGCCATCGCGGCCACGGGTTATGTGGTGCCACAGGGCTTCCATGTCGCGGACGCTCCGGTGTGGCGGGGGCCTGGAGACGGCTCCTTCGCGGGCAGCGGAGGGTCCACGCCATGAGCGGCCGCATCAGGACGGGAGACGAGCTGACCGAGGACCAGACGCTCGCGTGTGATGTCTGCGTGGTGGGCAGCGGCGCGGGCGGCGGGGTGCTCGGGCTGGAGCTGGCGAAGCGCGGGCTGGACGTGGTGATGCTGGAAGAGGGCGGCTACCACACGCGTCGCGACTTCGACCTGAACGAGGCGAAGGCGTACTCGACCTTCTACCAGGAGGCCGGCAACCGGGCGACGGACGACCTGTCCATCGGCATCTTCCAGGGGCGCACCGTGGGCGGGGGCACCGCCATCAACTGGTGCGCCTGCTTCCGCACGCCGCCGGAAATCCTCGAGCGCTGGCGCGACACGCACGGGGTGAAGGGCCTGGATGCCGCCACGCTCGCGCCGCACTGGGACTGGCTGGAAGAGCGGCTGAACATCCGCGAATGGCCCATTGAGCAGTCCAATCGCAACAACCGGATTCTGTGGGAGGGATTGGGCGCGCTGGGCTACAGCCGGGGCACGGTGAAGCGCAACGTCCGCTCGTGCGCGTCGCTGGGCGCGTGTGGCCTGGGCTGCCCCACCAACGCCAAGCAGTCCATGCTGGTGACGCTCATCCCGGAGGCGGTGGAGAAGGGGATGCGGCTGTTCGCCAACGTCAGCGCGCGGCGACTGGAGACCCAGGGCGGGCGCGTGGTGGCCGTCCACGCGGAGGTGCTCAATCCGGGCACGGACCGACCCACCGGCAAGCGGCTCACCGTGAAGGCGAAGGTGACGGCCGTGTGCGGCGGCGCCATCAACTCCCCGGGCTTGTTGCTGCGCAGCGGACTCACCGGCCGGGGCCGCGTGGGCAAGCGCCTCTTCCTGCACCCGGTGGTCGTCTCCAATGCCCACTTCCGGGAGCCCGTGGAGGCGTATACCGGCGCGCCGCTCACCGTGTACTCGCGGCAGTTCATCGACCGGGGGCAGGGCAGGCTGGGGTGGCTCTTGGAGGTGCCTCCGCTGCTCCCCATCCTGAGCTCACTGGCGTTGACCGGCCTGGGCCCGGCGCACCAGGACCAGATGGCGCGGCTGCCGTATGCCAATGCGCTCATCTCCATCTGTCTGGATGGCGTACACCCGGGCGACGAGGGCGGCACGGTGGCCCTGCGCGGCGAGGGGGAATACACGCGCTTCAAGGTGAACTACCCGCTCAACGACTTTCACTGGGAAGCCTTTCGCGAGGCCCTCAAGGTGTCCGCGCGCATCCAGTTCGCCGCCGGTGCCGAGCAGGTGTCGAGTCCACACTCGCGGCCCGTGGTGATGCGCAGCGAGAAGGACCTCGGCTTGCTGGACGACGCGCCCTATGGCCCGCTCCAGCTCTCGGTCCTCAGCGCGCACCAGATGGGCGGTTGCTCCATGGGCGGCAGCCCGGAGACGAGCGTGGTGGACAGCACGCTGCGCTATTGGGACGCGGACAACCTCTTCGTCGTGGATGGCTCCGTCTTCCCCACCGCGCTGGGCGTCAACCCCATGGAGTCCATCCTCGGCATCGCCCACTGGGGAAGTCAGCACGTGGCCGCGGCTGTGTAACAGTTCATGACGGAACGATGATGGTGTTCACGCCATCAGTTGGTCTATGGAGCACTCGTTGTCTCCCAGGCGCGCATGCCTGTCCTTGCGCGCCGTCCCCCACGAGTCCATTTCATATGAGCTCCCAGATTCTGTCTCGGTCTTCTCCGCGTGCTCGGAGGATGATGGCGGCCGTCGTCGTCCTTTCCGCCGTGCTTGGCGCCTGTTCAACGCTGCCGCAGCGTGGACAGGTCGTGATGCGCGACGTGTCCTTCCCTCTGCGGGATTTCCGCATGCCCTCGGGGCTGCGCGTGGTGGTGGAGCAGGACACGCGCGCGCCGGTGGTGGCGGTGGTGGCCCTGGTGGGCACGGGCGGCTCCAGCGACCCGGTGGGCAAGGAAGGACTGGCGCACGTCGTGGAGCACCTGGCGTTCCGCTCGCGTCACGCGGGGAGCCCGTCGGTGTGGACGCGCCTGGAGGACGTGGGCGCCGGCCAGTTCAATGCCTTCACCAGCCTGGACCACACGCTCTACCAGACGCTGGCGCCCAAGGAGTCGCTGGCCGCGCTGCTGAAGATGGAGGGGCAGCGGATGTCCGCTCCGCTCGCCGGTGTCACGCCGGAGGTCTTCGCGGTGGAGCGCGAGGTGGTGCGCAACGAGCTGCGCCAGCGCAACGAGACGGGCTACGTGGGCCAGGTCTTCAGCTGGATGCACGCCGCCGCCTATCCGGCGGAGCACCCGTACTCGCGGCCCATCATCGGCACGCACGAGTCGCTCACGGCGCTCGCCCTGGCGGACGCCCAGCGCTTCGCGCGCAACCACTACCGTCCGGACAACATCACCCTGGTCATCGCCGGGGACGTGGACCTGGCCGCCGTGGAGGCGGTGCTGATGCAGAACCTGCCCCCCGCGTGGGTGGGCACTGGCGCGCCGCTGGCCGTGGGCACGCGCATGCCGCAGGTGACGGAGCCTCCGCTCAAGGCCGCCTCGCCGTCGATTCCGGAGTTCAAGGCGTCCGTCGGCTCGCCCGAGCTGTACCTGTCCTGGGTGTTGCCGCGCTCCTTTGACGAGGCCAGCGCCATCCATGACTTCGTCCGGGTGAACCTGAACCGGAACCTGCAGGGGGCCATGCGCAATGACGGCGACATCGCCGGCATCGGCACGCAGGTGGTGTCTGGCACGCGCTCGTCGCTGCTGGTGGTTCGCGTGGCGCTCACCACGGGAGAGCACCCGCGCAAGTCCGCGGACAAGGTGCTGGACCAGGTCCACGAGACGTGGACGCAGACCATCAATGCCGGAGCGGTGCTCGGCCGCGAGTTCGACTTCCAGTCCATGCGCCGCAACGTCATCACCGGCATGGTGCTGGAGTCCGAGGACCTGATGGCGCGCACCGTCCGCCGCGCGGAGCTGACGCACTTCATGCTCGACGTGCGCGGCTACACCCGCTCGCAGATGGCGCTGATGACCATCGATGGCGGCAAAGTGACGGACTTCGCCTACAAGTGGCTCCAGCGAGACAGGGCTCGCATCATCCTGGTGCGGCCCGGTGAGAGCGCTGGCGTCTCGGTGGCGGCGCCCCCGCCCCTGCCGGTGGAGTACTCCACCCTGACGGCCGAGCAGCGCATCACCCCGTCCATGCTGACGGCCCTGTCCGCGCCCGTGCAGACGCTGAAGCTCGACAACGGCATGGAGGTACTGCTCGCGCCGAGGCCGGGGCTGCCCGTGGTGCGGGTGGGAGCGGTGCTGGGCGGTGGCTCCACGTACGGTGCCCGTGCGGGCGCGGCGGCGCTGGCCGACTACGGCTCCTTCCGCGAGTCGTGGTTCGAGGGCCATGCCAGCCACTGGGGCCTGCACGTGTGGGACTCCATGCGCAGGGACCACCAGCGCATCGAGGTGTCGGGCACCGCCGGCAACGTCGGCAACATGCTGGCGATGCTGTCCGAGCAGCTGTCCACCACGAGGACCTCTCTGGACGCGGTGAAGTACCTGCAGGAGCAGGTGGTGCCGTGGCGCCGCGCGGTGGATGCGCACCCGGAAGTCCGGGCGGAGCGCGAGCTGATGAAGGCCCTCTATGGGGCCCACGCCTACTCGCGGGACGCCACGGGTGAGGAGATGGCGCAGGTGACCTGGGACGAGGTCCAGTCCTGGATTGGGGATGTGTACCGCCCCGCCAACACGGTGGTGGTCATCGCCGGTGAGTTCGACGTGAAGACGGTGGAGCCCCTGGTGCGCGAGTACCTGGGCGGCTGGAAGCACGGGCCGGCCACGGCGGTGAGCGTGCCCGCGGCGCCGTCGCTGCCCGAGCCCTCCGCGAAGGCCCGCACGCTCGTCACGCCCCGCCCGGGCGCGAGCCAGGGCCACCTGCAGCTGGCCTGCCGGTTGCCCACGGCCACCCCCGAGGCGGAGGCGCGCTATTCGCTGATGGCGGAGCTGGTGTCGGCGTATGCGTTCAACGAGCTGCGCTCGCAGCAGGGTGCCTCCTACGGCTTCAGCGCGAGTACGTGGCTGGCCCGCGGCGGCGCCTCCCACCTGGTGGTGGAGGGCGTGGTGGACGCGCAGCGCATGGCGGAGGGAGCGAAGTCCGTGCAGGCCATGCTCTCCAACTTCGCCACGAACGTGGACGAGCGGGAGCTTTCGCGGGCCCGCACGCGGCTGCTCGCGAGGCAGGCGGTGTCGTACATCTCCTCGGAGGCATGGGTGCAGGCGCTGCTGGACGCGCGCGTGCGCGGCTTCCCGCCAGAGTCGCTGGCCCAGCGTCCCGCCCATCTCCAGGCGGTGACGTCCGCCGCGCTGAAGCAGGAGTTTGACGGCTGCGTGAAGCGGCTGGTGGTCGGGGTGGTCGCCGACGAGGGCCAGGCCCGCACCGCGCTCCAGGCGCTGTCGGTGCCTTGATCGCCTGACTGCTCCCTTGCCTGGCGCGCGGTCGGCCAGGCGAGGGGGCCGTGCGGCGCGTCCTTCCGCTCCGGCGCTGACTACCTTGCCCCGACAGAGCATCCGTCCAGGAGGAGGGCAGGCATGCGGTGGCAGGGAGGACGTCGCAGCTCCAATGTGGAAGACCGGCGGGGCAGTGGAATCGGGCGTCCGCTGGCGGTGGGCGGTGGTGCCGCCTCGCTGGTGGTGGCGCTGCTGGTGATGCTGCTGGGAGGAGACCCGTCGGTCATCTTCTCCACCAACTCCGGGGGCGGCCAGGGGACCTCTCGCGACTACGGCACGGGAGGCTCGGGTGTGCCCGAGGACCCGCGTCAGGCGGAGCTCAAGGACTTCGTGTCCGTCATTCTCGCGGACACGGAGGACACGTGGCCGGGCCTGTTGGAGCCGCGAGGCGTGAGCTACGTGGACCCCCGACTGGTGCTCTTCTCCGGTGCGGTGCGGTCCGCATGCGGGCTCCAGGAGAGCGCGGTGGGGCCGTTCTACTGCCCGCCGGACCAGCGCGTGTATCTGGACCTCGACTTCTTCGACGAGCTGGACCGTCGCTTCGGCGCGCCGGGTGACTTCGCCCAGGCCTACGTGGTGGCGCACGAGGTGGGCCACCACGTGCAGAACCTGCTGGGCATCTCCGAGCAGGTGCAGGCCGCGCGGCGAAGGGCCTCTCCCGAGGACGCCAACGCGCTGTCGGTGCTCCAGGAGCTCCAGGCGGACTGCTTCGCCGGCATCTGGGCCCACCATGCGCAGAAGGAGCGCCAGGTGCTGGAGGCGGGGGACGTGGAGGAGGGGCTGGGCGCGGCGACCGCCATTGGCGACGACACGCTCCAGCGTCGTACCCGGGGCTACGTCGTCCCCGAGTCCTTCACCCACGGCTCCTCGGAGCAACGCGTCTCGTGGTTCAAGCGAGGCCTGTCGCAGGGCACCCTGGAGGCGTGTGACACGTTCTCCGAGGCGTCCACGCCGTCGCGCCGTCGTCGCTGACTCACCGGGACGATTGGCGTCCAGACCCCTTCCCGCGCTTGAATGGCCCCCCGTGGAACGGATCCGCGGCCAGCGATGTCGGAGGGGGCGTGCCTTCAATTCAAGCCAGATGGTGCGCGGGACTGCTCCTGGGCCTGCTGTTGGCCGCTCCAGCGGAGGCCCGCTTCGGCAAGCGCTCCAAGCCGAGCGAGTCGACGTCGGACACCCACGAGGCCACCGCCATCGGCAAGGAAGATGATGCCGATGACGACGACAAGGACTCCGAGTCCGACGGTGAGTCCTCCGACTCGGGGAGCGACGACTGTTGCTCGGACTCGCTGGATGACCTGGGCAACGAGGTGGTGGGGAGCGTGGTGGGGTGGATGCTCCAGGGCATGGTCCATGCGATTGCCAACACCGGCACCCACCTGAACCAGCAGGTCGACGCGAGCCTTCCACCGGGCGTGGCCACCACCGAGCTGAGCACGGAGCGTCGGCACGCGGTGCCGGTGTCCTTCCGCATGGGCGCGCAGAACCTGCTCTGGCGGGGCGACGCGAAGGGCGCCGACATGTTCGTGGGGTTGGAGTTTCGCCGCTTCGGCGTGGAGGGACATGTGCTGCGGCTGTCGTTGCCCACCGATGACGGCACGGAGGGGAGGGACAGGCTCACGCTGGTGGAGGGGCACGTGACGCATGCGTTCCTCGTGCGCGAGCACCTGCGGCTGCGCGCGGAGGCCGGCGTGAGCACGGCGTATGCGCCGGATGTGATGCTCGTCGGACCCAGCGTGGGGGTGTCCTTCGAGGCCTGCGTGCTGGGCCCCCTGGACCTGGAAGCGCGCACGCAGCTCACGCCGTGGCCATACCTCCAGCTCGACGGCACGGTGGGGCTGGCCCTGCACCTGGGGAGCCTCATGCTGCGAGGCGGCTGGCGAGGCGTGTACCTGGATGACCAGGGCACGGTCGACGGCGTGGCCCACCAGGACCGGCTCCATGGTCCGTACCTGGGCGCGGGCCTCACCTTCTAGCGACGTCCCTTCACCTTCCACCAGAGCATTCCGAGGAAGCCTTCCGGCGGTGGCTCTGGCGGGAGCAGGGACTCCTCGTCGTCGCTGCGCGGCCTCGGTGGCGGCGAGTCACGGCGCGGCGACGGTGAGGGCAGGGGCTCCGTGCTGTGAAGCCCTCGCGAGGCGCGGTCCAGTGCCTCCGAGAAGGATCGCCTTGTCACGTCTCGTGCCTCGATACGCTCGGGGCCGGAGACGCGCTCCAGGGCGCGGACCCGGAGGACGCCATCAGCGCCTTCGACACGGCGAAGGCCACCGACGCGTCCGATGGGTCCCCGGGGTTTTCGTCCGTGATGCATGCCGGACCTCTCGCGGATGGAGCGGAGTCGTGTGGCTCAGGGCTGGCCTTCGGCGGAGAGGGCCGTCTTGCGCGGGATGAACTCCTCGCGGCGCAGCAGCAGCCTCGCGTCGTTCTTGGGGAGGATGCGCAGCTGGAAGCGCCGCTGGTAGGAGTCCCCGGAGGAGAAGACGCCCTTGTCGCTCACCAGCAGCAGCGCGGTGGGGACGGACAGCTTGGGCGCGCGGTGCCCGTAGAAATGCACCACGACGTGGTAGGGGCCGGGGGCCACCTTGCGCGCGTGGTACAGCTCCGGGCCCAGGCCATCGGTGATGTCCCAGTAGAGCTGGCCACCCAGCCGGGTCTCCTTGTGCTGGTAGAAGCAGCGCTCGCCGTTGGGTTCGATGACCCACAGGTCGATGTCCGTCATGTCCGAGTTCCAGTGGGTGGTGAGCTGGTAGTCGATGGGCGTGGGGGACATGCCGCCGTACCAGACCGTGCTGGCCTCCTGGATTTCGCCAATGCGCGTCTTCAGCACGGACGCGAAGGACTCCGCGCGGGGATGTCGTGCCAGCGCGGAGAGCAGGCGCCCGTAGTGATACGCCGCGACCAGACGCAGCTCCACGGGGTGTCGCCACTGGCCTCCCGCGAGGACGATTTCGTAGTTGCGCGCGGCGTCGGCGTAGCGCCCGGAGGCATCCAGCGCGAGGGCTTCCTCCAGGAAGGCCTGTCCCTCGAAGGGGCGGTTGAGGCGGACGTGCTCGAACAGCTCCGCCGCGGCGGGGAACTGTCCCATGGCCAGCAGGCCGTAGCCGACCAGACGCAGGGCCTCCGCGTCCTTGGGCCTGAGCTCCACGGGCGAGGACAGGGCGCGCAGCGCGCCCCCGGTGTCTCCGGCGAAGGCGCGCTGGCGAGCGATGCCTTCGTACAGCGTCACGTCGTCGCGGTTCTCACGGCGTGCCTTGCGGTAGGCCAGCTCCGCCGTGAGCCGGGGCTCTCCACCCGCGTAGGGCTCGTCCCGCAGGGGCTGACGCTTCATCAGGGGCGCCAGGGCGGAGCGATGCTCCGTCAGGGACCGCACCACGGCGAGCCCGGACTTGGGCACAGCGTCCATGCCGAGGCCCTGGAGCTTGTCCTTGCGCTGGTCCTGCTCGCGCTTGCGCAGCGTCTCCAGCGCATCCAGCTCCACGCTCTCGTTCTGGATGGCGAAGCGCTCGTAGTCCGCCGTGGACTCGAGCACGAGCATGGACGCGCGCGCGTTGGCCAGCCGGTAGTGCTGACTGAGCGCCACCACCATCCGGTCCAGTCGCACGTCGTCCAGGGACACCATCCGGGTGACGAAGAGGTCGGCCCAGGCGCGCGGCGCGAAGGTGCTGTTGTCTTCGGTGGACAGGGGCACGCTGAGCGTCTGCTCCACGTCGCCCGCGCGTGTCGCCACCACCAGCTCCGGGGTGCCCTTCTCCGGCAGCCGTCCGGCCACCAGCAGCTCCTGGCCGGGGAACACGAGGTGGGGCCGTCCGGCGACGACCAGGTCCTTCACGGCGGCGCCCTTCACCTCCACGCGGGTGAGCACCACGGACATGGCGCGGTGGGCCTTCGCCGCGGCATCCACCTGGGCCCCGGAGAGCACCGTCACGCTCCGGCCGCCGCTGGCCCGGGAGAGCGCGTCGAACAGCTCCGTGTTCACCGCCGACTCGCCGAAGCGGTACGTCACCCAGCGCAGGGCCTCCGTGCTGCCGTGGCGGGAGATGAGTGACTCGATGGTGCTCTGGCCCCAGGTGACGTTGCCGTCCGACAGGAGGAAGGCCGTCACGCGCTCACCGGGCTTCGCCGGCTTGAGCCACTCACCGGCGGCCCGGTCCAGCTCCGTCAGCATGCCATCCACGTGGGAGGCGCCTTCCAGGTAGACACGCTCCAGCTCGGAGAACGTCTCCTGGCGCCGGGCGGAGTCATTGGTCCGCCAGCCCGTTCCGTGCAGCCACCGGGGCCGCACGTCGAAGAGGAGGACGGCGTACTCCTTCAGCGTGGAGTCCTTCTCCAGGAGCGCGCGCAGGGTGGCGGCCTGGAGCGCCCAGGCGTTGCCGTCCTCCGTGGCCAGCGAGGTGTCCACCACGAGCACGGCGCGACCGGTGGGCGGCCCCTCCGCTTCCGACGTCAGGCGCGCGGGCAGGCGCACGCGGGCATGGAACGCGTGACCCGGAAGGCCCGCGTCGTCCCGGCCCACCAGGACATCCGCTTCGGCGTTCTTCGGCGTGAGGGCCACCGACAGCGCACCGTCGCCCGTGAGCTTGGGCAAATCGTAGGTACGCCACGCGCCCAGCTCCCGGGGCTTCTCCTTCGTGTCGGGTGCCACCAGCACATCTTGCGTGTGACGCGGGTCCACGTGAACGCGCGCGGACACCTGGAGGTCCTTGCCCGTGCCGACGGGCAGGGGCCACGTGTAGCGCAGGCGCTGGCCGTCATGGAGCAGCGTCTGCTCATAGGCGATGACCACGCGCTTCAGGGAGCGGGGCGGCAGCGGGAAGACGCGCGCGCTGAAGGTGGAAGCCCCGGCCCACTCCAGCAGCGCCGGGTCGACGTTGTTGCGGACGATATCCTCGTAGACCTCGCGCGCGCGCTTCTGCTCGACGACGCGGGCCTCCTGGGGGGCGCCCCATGAGCGCTTCGCACCCGGGGGGCTGGGGGGCGCGGCGGCGGTCAGTTGCTCCACGTTCGAGGTGCCGTCGCCCAGGGGCGGCAGCAGGTCCGACGACTGGAAGAGGGACGGGGCATTCACCGCCACGGAGCCCGAGTAGAGCGCGAAGCCCGCCACGGACGCGCCTCCGGGCAGCGGGTAGTAGAAGGTGCCTTCCAGGTTGTGGTTCGTGTCGTTCTCGAAGAGGTGGTCCACCACCGTGCGCGCGCGGGCGCCCTGGATGTACGTCACCACTCGAATCGCACGCGTCTTCAGCGGCTGATAGCGACCGGACTCGTCGCGCACCAGCACCTTGGCGGCGCGAGGCGCGGTGTCCACCTTGGGCAGCACGGGGGTCGGCAGGTTCGCGGCGGGCTCCGGGCCATCCTTCATCCGCTTCGCTGGCGAGCCCGGAGCTCCTCCTCCCGCTCTATCCGGACCGCCCTTGATGATCTGGATGACCTCCCTCCGGCGCATGTCCATTTCGCCCGCCGACGAGGCGGCCCTGGCGGCTTCTTCCATGGCGGCATCAGCCGGTCGAGGGGGCGAGGCGGAGGGCGCGGGCGGTGGAGGTGGAGGCGGTATGTCCCCGTGGGGCGCTACCCGCTCCGCCTCGACCGCCGGGAGGCCTTCCACCGGCTCCAGCTCCCCCGTGGGACTCGGGGCACCCTGAGCAGACGCCTGGGCATTCTGGAGCAACTGCTCCAGGTCCTGCTCACTGAGGGTCCGCGGGTCCGCAACGGCATCGCGAAGCTCCGCGACGTCCACCTCTCCGAGGTCGGGAACGCCGGCGACGGTGACAGGCGCCGCGAGGCCCGCCTTGAGGAAGCTCTCGGGGGCGACCGGTGGCTTCGGCGCGGCGGCCACGGGCGGTGCCGTCGAGCCCCGGTCACATCCGGCGATGGCAAGGGACAGCAACAGCACGGCGGTAGAGAGGCGCGTGAGGTGCATTCCGGGGGACGTTAGCCCAAGACGAAGCGCTCCGTGCATGCCCCCAGGGAGGAGGCCCTCAGTCCAGATAACCCCAGCGGTCTTCCTCGAAGACATAGAAGGGACGTCCGAAGGGAATCCGGTCCGTCCAGCCGAGCACGTGTCGCCCGTTGCTCACGTCGTACGTGAAGCCGAAATGGGGCCCGCCGTGTTTCGCCGGGGGCAGCTCGGGGAGGAACTCGGGAACGAGCTCCGCGAGGGTCTGGGGCAGCTGGCCATGTCGCGCCTGGAAGGCCCGGCAGGCCGTGATGAGGCGTTCGGCGTTGCGCTGGGCTCGCTCGCTCCCCGCGCGGTCGGGTCGCAGGACGACGAATACGGTCACCGCCAGGGCCGCCGCGTTCTGGACGAGCCGGCTGGCGCTGTCGCGGAACTGGCGAAGGGTCCTGCCGAGATACCTGGCCATGCATCCTCCCGATGGCCTCGCATCATCGCTCAGGTCCGCGCCGACCTGGGCCGACACTGCCTATCTTTCAAGGAGAGACAGGAGGCCGTGATGCCAGACATCGACGAGCGACAGCGAGGAAGCGAGCCCTTGGGGGATTGGAGGGACCGTGAGTCAGGCTATGAGGACGAGGTGCCCGGCCATACACCCGGCGTGGCCGAGGGAGACGACGACGCGGCACCCCATCGCGCACACCCTTTTCCAGACCCGGACAAGACACCCGGCTGCGCGGAAGGTTGACCACTCGGTGGTCCCCGACGGCGCATGAGTCGCTTGGATTTGCCGTGCCAGCCTGACAATCTCCGCGCGAATTCATTCGCGACGAGGGCGCGCTGACATGGGGACGGAAGTTCAGCCAGTGCAGGAAGCGGAAAAGGTGGCGCCCGCTTCGGGAGGTCCCTCCCCCCAGGTCGACGGAGCCGCCGCCGAAAAGGTGGCCGTCGGGACGCGCCTGCTCGCGGTGCTGGGAGGGTGGCACGTCCGGCTGGGCCTGACGTTCCTCTGGTTCGCGCTGCTGTTCGCGGCCTTCCAGCCCGGACTGCTGTCCAGCGACTCACTCGACATGCTGTACCAGGGGCGAACGGGGAATTATTCGGACTGGCATTCGCCCTTCTTCGCCTTCGTCCTGGGCAAGACCTTCCTGCTAGCCGGCTCGACGTGGCCGGTGCTCGCCTTCCAGTTGGTGGGACTGGCGCTGGGCCCGCTCCTGTTGCTCGGGGGCCTGACCGGGCGACGAGGGCTGGCCGCGCTCGTGTTGCTGGTCGTCTACTGGTTCATTCCCAGCAACTGGGCGGTGGGAGTGACGCTCTGGAAGGACACGTTCAACGGGGTGGCCCTGCTGTGGGCGGTGGTGTTTCTCGCCTGGAGGCGACCCGGCTGGGCCTTCGCCTTCATGGTCGCGGCGACGTTGACGCGCCACAACGCCATCACCGCCAGCATGCTGCTAGTGCCCATGGTGGTGGCGCGCGTGCCCATGCTGATGAAGGGCAGGGTGAGGCCGGTGCTCGCCAGCGTGGGGCTCCTCGCGGTGCTGGCCTCGGCGCCAGGCATCCTCAATCGCGCCGTGGACGCGAAGAAGGACTGGATTGGGGGCGCGCTGTTGGTGTTCGACGTGGTGGGCGTCTACGCGCATGAGCCCGCGGCGATGGAGGGCTCGCCGCTCGTGGCGCTGTGGAAATGGGATGCGACGCGGATTGCCCATATCTACCATCGGCGCTCGTTGGCCCCGATTCTGTGGGGAGACCCTGAGCGGGGCGCCATCTCCGTGGGGGCGTTCCGCGCGGCGAAGGAGCCCCTGACGCGGGAGTGGCTGCGGGTCGTGCGTGCCTACCCGGGTGCCTATCTGCGGCATCGCTGGGCGGCCTATGTCGCGAACCTCGGTATGGAGGACTTCGCCGGGAACTACTACCGGGAGGAGGGGGGCTTCTTCCAGAGCATCGACAAGAACGACCTGGGCCTGACGCTGCGCAAGCACACCCTGCTTCATCGGGGCTGGGCGGCCATGCGGGCTGCCTGTCCCGATATCTTCATCCGCGGCGGGTCCTGGCTGGTGCTGACGGTGGCGCTGGCCGTCGTGGGCTGGCGGCGGCGCGCGCGAGACGGCGGGTTGATGTTCTGCGTGGCCGCGTCCGGTGTCACCTACGCGCTGGCGTATTTCCCCGTCAGCGTGAGCGCCGAGTTCCGGTTCTACT